>CAZIKT010000048.1:0-15189 GCA_964539885.1 uncultured Ardenticatenaceae bacterium
AGCCTTTCGAGGACACGCACCAGGCTATCTTGCACGGTTGCCGGCCCTTCCCCCGCGAGTTCCTATTAGCTTTTGAGCGACGGCGCCCCATGACACTGCTTATACTTCTTCCCGCTGCCGCAGGGGCAGGGATTGTTCCGGCCGACCCTTGCATAGGACTCCCCGGCGTTCCCTGGCTCCTCCGCCGCGTACAGCGCCATCACTTCATCCGCATAGCGTCCCTGGCGCAGCAGGTCAGCCATCATGGTCATCGGCCGGCGCACGTGGTTGAAAAACTGCTTGTACCCGGCGCACAGGTAATTCAAACCTGGCTCGCCGTCCGGTGTGTTGATGAAGCGGTTGCGCGGGCAGCCGCCGTGACAGGCGAAGCGCACCTCGCACTCCCGGCAGTAGCGGGGCAGCGTATCCAGCTTGTCCCAGCCGAATTGCCGCTGCCGCTCTGAGCTGACCAGCTCAATCATGTGCGTTTCCTGGATGTTGCCCAACAGGTAATCCGGCTCCACGTAGTGATCGCAGGAGTAGAGATCGCCGTTATGCTCCAGCGCCAGGGCGTTGCCGCAGGTGGGCGAGAAGATGCACAGGCTGTGTTGGCCCAGGAAACTGCCCAGGGTTACATCAAAAATCTGCACAAAGACCCGGCCCACATCGCGCCGGACCCACTCCTCGAATATCGCGATCAGAAAGCGGCCGTAAGCTGCCGCCCCAACCGAGCGCTCCGTAACCAGCGTCCCCTGCTGCTTGTAGAGCGGTCGCTCTCCGCCCGGCCGCTCACTCCAGCCGATGTTGGCCAGCGGGATCATCGCCGCTTCCACCCGCTCCACAATCGGAATGAACTGGATGAACTCTGCCCCCAGCTCGTCGCGGAAGAAGCGGTACACCTCCAGCGGCCGCTCCTGGTTGGCGGCGTGGACAGTGCAGAGGATGTTGACATCGACGGCGTGCGCCCGCAGGTAGCGCCAGCCGCGCATCACCTGCTCAAAACTGCCGGCCCCGCCCTTGTTCACTCGGTAGGTGTCGTGCATCTCCCGCGGCCCGTCGACGCTCAATCCGACCAGAAAGTTGTGCTCCTTGAAGAAAGCCGCCCATTCATCGTCTATCTGCGTGCCGTTGGTCTGGATTGTGTGGGCAATGCGTTGGCCGGGCCGGCGGTACTTCTCAGCCAGCTCGACGGAGCGCCGGAAGAAGTCCAGCCCCATCAGCGTCGGTTCGCCGCCCTGCCAGGCGATGGTCACCTCCGGCGCGCGGGCGTGCGCCTCTATCAACTGCCGGATGTAGGTCTCCAGCAGCTCATCGGCCATGCGAAAGCGGCTGCCGGGGTAAAGCATCTCCTTCGACAGGAAAAAGCAATACTTGCAGTCGAGATTGCAGATAGCCCCGGCCGGCTTGGCCAGCAGGTGGAAAGCTTCAGGCGCTGCCCGTTTTTGCGTAATCGGCATAATGATTTCTCTCTCTGCGGGCCGTTGACTGGGGGATATTCACCAGTGGCAATCATATCACCGGCAAGGCTACGTCGCAGCAAAGTGTTCTTGATACGCTGCTACCGCTGCGCGGACTGATGGATAGAGGTTTTCCGACCCAATCCGGCTCGTCAGCCCTGTCGCCTGTAGCAACTCACGCAGCGGCTTGTTGGCGCGGGCGATCCATAACTCGACGCCGCGCCGCTGCAGGTCCGTATCCAGATTCTCCAGGGCTTCGGCCGCAGTCGAATCGAAATCGCTGATCGCTTCCGAATCAAGCACAACGCATTTCAACTCAGCGCCGGCGTCGGCGACCACCTCCTCCAACCGTTCGGAAAAATAGGTGGCGTTGGCGAACACCAGCGGCGCGTCAAAGCGATAGACAATCAGACCCTGCTCGGTCATTACCGTCTCTTTTTCGGTGACGCCGCGATAGACCGTGCCGCCGCTTGCATCTACCACGTCCAATAGCGCGTCGTGCGGCCGCGAAATGTGATAGATGATTTTGATCAGCGACAGTATCACGGCCACGAGAATACCCTGCAACACCCCGACGGTGAGCACGCCGAAGGCCGTTACCAGCGCCAGCACAAACTCGGCGCGCTGCACTCGCCGCAGGTAGCGAAACGCCGCCAGGTCAATCAGCCCGAGCGAGGCGACGATGATAATCGCGCCCAGCGCGACAGTCGGCAGCGGCTCCAGTAGCGCCGTTAAGAAGAGCAAGAAGATGACGGTCATCGCTGCGGCGAACAGCCCAACCCACTGCGATCTGCCGCCCATTTGGTCGGCGACGGCTGTGCGCGACGCGCTGAGCCCGGCCGGAAAGCCGGCCAACAGTCCGGCCCCGATATTGGCCATACCAAGGGCAATGAATTCCTGGTTGGCGTCTATCTTCTGCGCGTGTCTTGCCGCAAAGACGCGGGCAGTGAGGATTTCGTCCGCGAAGATCAGGACGGTCAGGGCCAGGGCAGCGGGCAACAGGGCAAAGATGTCCGTCAGCCCCACATCGGGAATTGTCAGACTCGGCAAGCCGGCCGGCACTTCACCGACGACTGTT
Organism: uncultured Ardenticatenaceae bacterium; assembly: GCA_964539885.1. Taxonomy (GTDB): domain Bacteria; phylum Chloroflexota; class Anaerolineae; order Promineifilales; family Promineifilaceae; genus JACKCB01. The sequence continues at coordinate 2,515 of CAZIKT010000048.1, forward strand.
ACACCCTTGGGCTGCAGGTCAGCGATGACAGAGAAGATGATCGCCCCAACCACGACAATTAGTGGGCCTGGCAAAGCGCGATTTATCCGGCGGATGATGAACAGTGTCACCATGCAGACCACGCCTATGGCGAAGGTGAGCCAGTCCGTTTCGTCCAGGCGACTGATCAGTTCCGCCACCTGTTGGAAGAACGTGTCGCTCTCCAGACTAATGCCGAACATCTTGCCTAGTTGGCTGCCGATCACGATCAGCGTCGCACCAAAGATGTAGCCGACCAGAATTGGCTTGGAGAGGAAATCCGTGATGAATCCCAGCCGGGCGACGCGGGCCAGCAGGGCCACCACGCCGACCAGGATAGCGGTCATGGCGGCGAGCGCGGCATAGCGCTCCGGGTCGCTTCCGGCCAGCGGGGTCACGGCGGCGGCGGTGATGATGGCGCTGGTTGCCTCCGGCCCGGTGACTACCTGCCGGGAGGTGCCGAACAGGGCATACATCATCATCGCGCCGAGGGCCACGTACAGCCCGGCCACGGGCGTGACCCCGGCCAGATCGCCGTACGCCATTGCCGAGGGTACCAGCACCGCGATGACTGTGACTGCTGCTACAAGGTCGGCCCGGAGTAACGAAGCGTTCACCTCTTTGAAGAGGGCCAGACCGGGAATGAATCGGGAAATGCCGTGCTTTACTTCTCCTGCAGCCAATTCTGCGCCGCTTCCCATGCCAACCTCTCCGATTCCAATACTCGATCAGTCTGTGGAATAACGTTTTCCGGGCCAATGATGTCCAGAATCCTGCTGGCCTTCAGCTCCGTTGCGACTGCCGGATCGACATCAGCGAGGATCAATATACCGCCGTTCGCCGTTAGTTCACGGTGATACCGTTCCAGCCAGCGCACGGCAGTGCTGGTTATGTTGATTACGCCTCGGATGACCAGAATGACCGCCGCATTGGCGACGCCGCGCGGCGAAGGCATCTGGTCCTCCAACGCCGGCACTTCGGCGAAGAAGTCCAGACCCTGTACAACCAGGACTGTGGTCGCATTAGGTTTCAATTGAGCAGGAGCCTCGCGAATCTTCCAGCCGCCATCTTCCAGGTGGATCGCTTCCTGTAAACGAAGTTTGCTTGCCGAGGCCACCACATAAAGTAAAAGCGACAACCCGGCGCCCAGAAAGATGGTGAACTGCAAAGGAATGAACAGCGCTGAAACGAGGGTCAACAGCATCGCCGCAATAGGACCCCACGCGCCGATACGAAACACCAGGCGGAAGCTGGGTATACGTGCCATGATCAATTCCACGCCAATCACAGTCAACATGCCGCCGATAACGGCTAGCGGCACCAGCTCGGCAGAGCTGCCAAAGAGCAGCACAATCAAACCCAACCACAGGCCGGCAAAGACGCCGCCTAACCGGCTGTTTGCGCCGGCGCCCACACTGATCCCCGTCCGCGACAGCGAACCGCCGGTGCCCATAGATTGGAAGAAGCTTCCGGCTAGGTTGCCCAGCCCCTCGCCCAGGAAGTCGCGAGACTGGCTGGCTTTGCTGCCGTCGGGGTTAGGCACGGCCGTGCTGATGCCCGCCCCTTGTGCGAGCGCCACTAACGCGACAGAGACAGCGCCCAACGCCAATGTCGGTATCAGCTCGAGGTTAGGCAGCATGAAAGCGGGCAGGCTGTTAGGTATCGTGGCGATGTCGCCGACCAGTTCGGTATCAATGCCCAGTGCGTTTACGATGACTGTGGCAACGGCCAGCACAATAATGGCGGCGAATTTCTCTAATGGTCGAATGCGTTTCAGTATGACCATGAAGATGATCACGGCGACGGACACAGCCACGGTGGTCCAATCCCACTGCGAGATGTTCTGCAGCCAATTAATCGTCTTCTGGAATTGATTCGCGCCGGTAGGCGAATAGCCGGTCAGGTGATGCTCCTGCCCGAGAATGATCAGCAAGGAAGCGCCGGCCACAAACCCGGTCATCACGGCATTGGAGACAAAGTTAACGATGCTGCCCAGCCGCAAGATGCCAAGTACGAACATGATCACCCCTACCAGGAAGGTAATGGTGAACAACGCCTGCGGCATCTGGCTATCCTGAATGCCGGCGTTTTGCAGCACACTGGCTGTGGCCAGCGCGATGGCGCTGGTCAGGGTGCTCATCATCAGGATTGTGCCCGTACTCAGCGACGACACAATGGTGGCCACAATGCCGGAATAGAGGCCGTACACTGGATTGACGCCGGCCAACTGCGCATAGGCCATGCCTTCCGGTATGCTGAACAGGCCCGTGGCCAGCCCTGAAATCACGTTCGGCATTAGCCCCCGGCGTTGCGGTTTTACTTCAACTTCATCGCCATTGGTGTGGGTTGTCATGAAAGCTCTCCAAGCAATACTACCGTCGACAGCATCGGTGTTCAGAGTCAATACTCGTGGTTAGAAATCGCCTGTTTACGGGCGTGCTCGTGGATCACACACCTGAAAGGACCTTAATAGCGCCGCTATTCGCAGCTGCGCCCAGCGCCCGGTAATCGCGATCATTTTGATCGGCGTAGGCCACAGCAAATGCAGCGAGTGCGCGATCTACCTGGTCGCCCTGGCCAAGATACGCGCTAATAGCGATTCGGTCGCCGGAGCGCGCGTGGGCCCGGGCAAGGGTCCAGGCGCACAGCTTCAGGTATGCCGTCATCACATCTGGACTCATAGTTGCCACATCCAGCGGGAGCTTCCAGTCCCACAGCTGGCGGACGTAGAAGTCGTGACTCGGCCCTCCTGAGCCCAAAGGTACCCGTTCCCAGCCAAGAAAGATGTCGCTCGAGGCCTGCATGCGCCACTGGCCCTCGACAACGCGCCGCCCGTGGTTCGCATACTTGCTTCTGCCCAGATCAGGAAATCCGCGAGAAAGCCCAGCCCAATGAGGCGCGCCAGTATGAGCAGCCCGGCTGCCATTAGGGCGAGCAGGCCGGCGAGAGCCACATATTGAGGTGAAGCGGTCGCCGCCAGCCCGGCCAGGCCGGCGGCCATGATCGCCGCGGTCGCCGAGTCCGCGCCCACAACCAGGTGCCTGGATGATCCGAAGAGGGCGAACAAAGCCATAGGGATCAAAATGGTGTAGAGACCCGTAACCACTGGCATGCCGGCGATCTGTGTGTAGCCCATTACCTCGGGAATGGCCAGGGCCGCCAACGTTATGCCGGCGACAACGTCTAGGGGTATCCGCGCTCGATCAATCGGGAGAACACCCTGTAGAATCGGAAAACTGCGACCGGACTTCTGAACTGCTTCTGCGCTCATTGTGCCCTCCTTCACGGCACCGGTTCATGAAGACAACATGACGACGGATGAATGACTTGCAGAACTATGAAACGATCATACCTTATGACGGCGGGGGAGAGGTCGCGAAGTCCTGAGCGTGGTATTCGGCGAGCATCTCTCTTTCTCGATCTCTTTTCGGGAACAGGAAGAAGACCAGCGACGCGCCTATCAGCACCGCGATGATGCCGGCGACATAGGCCTGGTCATCGCCGGCCAGGAACGAGGTCTTGGCCGCCGCCGTGATCTCATCGGCATACTGCGGATATTGTTCAGCCATCGCCTGCGCGCCGGCATAGGACATTTCCAGATCATTGGTGACATCGCTGGGAATCTGAGCAGAGTCCGGATAACCGGCCAACGCCGTCACCATCGCCGCCGTATAACCGGCCGCCAGAAGCGCGCCGAATAACGACTGCATCAGCGCCCCACCCAGGTCGCGCTGCAGGTCGGCGGTGCCGGAGGCCATCCCCACCCGCGTCACCGGCACCGAAGCGGTGAGCGAACGCGAGGCGGGCGTGCCTGCCAGGCCCACGCCGATGCCCACGAAGGAGTAACCCAGCGCCACCGGCCAATAGGAAATGCCCTCCTCCCAAAGAAGCAGCATGGTTATGAACCCGAACAGCACAAACAGGTAGCCGGCAAGCAGAGTGAAGCGGGCGCCTCTCGCCTCTACCATAAGGGCCGAGCGCGGCGCGACCACGATCATAAAGGCCGCGGCGGGCAGAATGGCAAAACCGGCGTTTACCGTCGAGTAGCCCAACACATTCTGGAGGAACTGCTGGCCGATGAACATCGCCCCCATGAGCGAGCCGAATACGATGATCCCGCCGACCGCCGCCACCCAGAACGTCGGGCGGGCGGCAATCTTGAGGTCATACAATGGGTTCGGAGCGCGCCGCTGCCGGATGACAAACAGTACCAGTGCAATGGCGGCTACCACCAGCAGACCAATTACCAGCGTCCTCATGCTGGCCACCGGCGCGAAGTTGATAGCCAGCACAAACGTTCCCACCAGTACGACGGAGAGGATGCCGCCGATATTGTCAACCGTTTCGTCAGCCTCGTTCACGTGCGACGGCAAGAAGCGCAACGCCATAAAGAGTGCCACCACGGCCACCGGCAGCACCACATAGAAGACCGAGTTCCAGGGGAAACGCGCCAGCAGCAGGCCGGATAACAGGGGGCCGCTGGCGCTGATCGCGCCGCCGATGGCCGCCCACAAGGCAATGGAGCGGGTCCGTCCCGGCCCCGGCCCCCACAAGGCGGCGATCAATGCCAGGGTGGTGGGGTAGGCCATGCCGGCGGCAAAACCGCCAAAGAGCCGGCCGAAGATTAACACTTGAATCACGGGCGCGAAAGCGCAGATCAGGGCAGCGGGCATCGCCAGGATGACGCCGAGCACGGCCATCTGTTTGCGCCCGTACCGATCTCCCAACGCCCCTAACCACAGTACCGAGCAGGCCAGCCCCAGCGAGTAAGCCACCGCTACCAGGTTGAGCTGGGTCTGCGAAGCGTCAAAGTAATCGCCAATCGAAGGCAAGGCCACGTTCGCCATTGCCAGCGGCAGGTTGGCCACGGCGGCCACCATGATTAACGTCGCCAGGACGAGGCCGGCCCGTTCCGGCACGCCTCCTTCACTCTTGGTTGCCGGTGTGGATGTCATTGCTTTCCTCCTCATTTCCTTAGCCGTCTAGAGCGGCGCCTTGGTCATTACGCCATCACGATTGCTCGTCAGGTTGGGCAACTATTGTGTCTTCCGTCCACTGAGTACGAACAGCCCGAACCCGGTCAAAGAGAGCCAACAAGATGGCAATGCCGTTAATCACATAGATGATGGTGAAGACCTTGGCCTCCGGCGTCGTTGGCGTCAGGTCGCCGTAGCCAATCGTGGCCAGGCTGATCACGCAAAAGTAGAACGCGTCCAGATAGCTCTAGCCCTCGAGCCAGTGATAGGCGAAGGTGCCGATGAGCAGGACAGCTACCGCCCAATAGAAAACCAGCCGCGAATCCTTGTCTCGCAGCACATCCAGCAACAGGAATTTCTGGATCGGGCGTACAGTGCGGATTTCTTTGCCTACGTTTTCCGCTTTCCTGATAGGTTCCATGTCGACCTCCATCAAGCATGGGGCGCATCCGGATGCGCCCCATGCTTTTCATGGCCGCTGTCTGATCTATGCTCCGGCCGAACGCTGCCGGAACGCCTGAACAATCATGCCGACGCCGGCGATGAGGGCCCAGATTGCCGCCACCCAGATCATGGTCAACCCCATGCCCGGCGCGCTGTAGTTGGCGATCAGGATCAGGCCGAATACAGCGCTCACAGCGCCCAGGATGCCCATTCCCCAACCGCCCCCTCGGAAGGCCATAATGACGGCGATTATTCCGTAGATCAGGCCCCAGAGGCCCAGCACAAGCACAAAGACCTGCGGCAAGACGACGGCAGCCGCGATTGGGTACATCAGGATGTAGCCTCCGGCCATGATGCTGATCAAGCCGATGATTAGCTTCCAACCCCAGGCCGTGTGGTCGGTGAACATGTGCACCAGGTCGAGAATGCCGGCGATGATCCAGTAGATACCCAGGAAAGCCACCAGCAGCGTGTAGGTCTCTACCTTTGTCTTGGCCGGCGCCCAGAGCAGGACCGCGCCTATGATGACAGCGGCAACTCCTTGTATAAGCAAGAGCCACCAGGATCGCGCCTTGGTTTCCATTGCCATCGGTGAATCGGTTGTTGCAGTTGTAGTAGTCACTACTTCCTCCTTCAATTGATTAGGTAGCTGCTAACGACTTAATTTGCCGCGCCGGCGTTCGCGAACAACATGCGCTGCTCGCCGCCAGGCGTCTCCAGGGCCAGGCCCCCGGCATCGTTCCTTCTCCAATATTCAGTCCGGGCTATGGTGCGCGATGCCGGCCGGTGGACAAGCCAGATACCCTGAGTCATCCAACGGCCCTAACTTGCATCAGCAAGGAGAGGAGGAGTCACTTTGTCCCAACGCCGTCTCCATGCGCCGCGCCATTCCGAATTGCTAACCTGCGACGCCGGCCGCTACCTCATGTATCGCGGCATGCAGATGCAGGTCCTGCTCCGCCTCAATGTGAGCCGGCTTCAAGTCAAAAACAACCTGCTTCAATTTGCCGGTGAAGGCATAAGGCGCTTTGTCCTCATAATCGAGGTCCACCACGCCGCCGTTGTCGCGGCCCATGTCCATGCCGGCGTAGGTCGTGAAGAGCATCGCCACCGAGTGGGGCATCCGGCCTTCGCCGATTTGCTTGCCGTTGGCCCACAGCGTCACATTGCCGCCGGCGCCCGGTTTCGGTTCGTCAATCTCGAACAGCATCTTCACAGTCACATCGCCGGTCGGGATTGGCTCCGTCGAAACCTGCTTGTAGGTTTCTACACCCAGGAACTGATAGGTATGGATAAGGTGGCCGTTCTCATCTACCCACAGCGAGAAGCCGCCGATGAAGTCCGCGAAGGCGCAGAGCACACCCTCAGCCCCACCTTCCGGCACTTCCAGCTCGGCCTCGATAGCGTAAGAGCGCCCGTAGATGCGTGGGATCACGGTGGTGGATACGTTCTGGACATCGCCGGCGAAGCTATACCGGGTGACCGTCTGCATCGGCGGCAAGATGCCGAAGAACACGCAAAGGCCGCCGAGCAGCGGCAGCGCCCGGTTGCGCTCCGCCTCCTGCCAGAAGAGTTCCTTCAGCTCAGCCAGCTTCTCAGGCTGCTCGGCCGCCAGATTCTTTGCCTGGCTGAAGTCATCGGGCAGATAGTAGAGTTCCCACGGATCCTGCTCCGGATCATACCCGCTACCCGGCTTGAACCGGCTGAGCGTGGCGGGCGAGAAGTCCCAGGGCAGCTTGTCGAGCCGTGCGCAGGCCCACCAGCCATCCTTGTAGATGGCGCGGCTGCCATACATCTCGAAGTATTGAACCGTGTGGCGTTCTGCCGCGTCGGCGTCTTCGATCGTGTAAGCGAAGCTGGTGCCGTCCATCGGCTCCTGCTCAATGCCGTCCACCACCTTCGGCTCAGGGATGCCGATCATCTCCAGGACCGTCGGGACAACGTCAATACAGTGTGTGAACTGGCTGCGAATCTGGCTGTCCGGCTGGATGCGGCTGGGCCAGGCGATGACCATCGGGTCGCGCGTGCCACCCAGATGGCTGGCCATCTGCTTGCCCCACTGGAAGGGGGTGTTGTTGGCGTGCGCCCACGACGCGGCGAAGTGCGGCGCGGTGTACTCGCCGCCAAGCTCTTCGATGCCGCCCCACTTTTCGATCAGCGCCAGCTGCTCTTCCGCGTTCAGCACGATGCCGTTGAAGAAGGTGGTCTCGTTGAAGGAGCCGGTGGTCGTGCCCTCCATGCTCGCGCCGTTGTCGCCCCAAATGTAGATAATCAGGGTATTGTCCAGCTCGCCCATCGCCTCGACTTCGTCAAACAGCCGGCCGATATTCCAGTCGGTATTCTCTGAGAAGCCGGCGAAGACTTCCATCTGGCGGGCGTACAGCTTCTTTTCCGCGTCACTGAGCGTATCCCAGGCCGGGTACGGGTCAGGACGAGGAGCCAGCTCTGTATCCGGCGGCACAATGCCCAGCTTCTTCTGGCGCTCAAGGGTCCGCTCGCGGTAGTTGTCCCAGCCATCGTCAAACTGGCCCTTGTACCGGTCAGCCCACTCCTTCGCCACATGGTGCGGCGCGTGGGTTGCTCCGGTGGAGTAGTAGACGAACCACGGCTTGTGGGCGTCATGGGCGCGGACGGCATGGAGCCATTCGATGGTCTTGTCGGTAATGTCATCCGGGAAGTAGTAGAGCTTCCCATCTTTGCCCTGGGGAACCCCGATAACCGCGTTGTCCAGGGTGACAACCGGATCGTATTGTCCGGCCGCGCCGGTGAGGAAGCCCCACCAATGGTCAAAGCCCCAGGCTTGCGGCCAGTGTTCGAAGGGACCGGCCGGCCCCATCTCCCGGCCCGGCGTCATGTGCCACTTGCCGAAACCGCCGGTGATGTAGCCGTTCTCCTTCAGGATGCGGGGCAGCGCAGTGCAACTCCGCGGGCGTGTGCCGGTGTAGCCGGGGAACGGCCCCGGAAACTCAGCGATGCCGCCCATGCCGACGCGGTGATGGTTGCGCCCGGTGAGCAGAGCCGCCCGGGTCGGCGAGCACACCGCCGTCACATGGAAAGCGTTGTAGGTCAGGCCCATCTGTTGGACCCGTTCCAGCGCCGGCGTGCGGATCTCACCGCCATAAGGTTCCGGGCCGCCGAAGCCGGCGTCATCGACGAGGACGATAAGCACATTGGGAGCGCCTTCGGGGGCCTGCGGGCCGGGAATAAAGCTGTAATCCGCGACCGCTTGCTCCATGGTGCGGGCAATCGCCCCGCCAAACTGGCGGTCAGGAATCGGCAGCACGGTGCGGTCAGGGCTGAACTTGCCGCGGGCCTCTTCCAGGGCCGCCTTGAGGCCCTGCGCGCCGCCCTCCTCCATCACGGCCACCGATTTGACCGGCGAGTCAGCCAGCGCCTGTTCCGCCGCCAGGCGATCCTCTTCATCGACGATGGCCAGGATCGCGGCCTGGCCCGGCTTGAGGTTCTGGCCTAATCCACCCTCGATGCCGCCGACGAGCTTGCTCTTGGCGAACTTCCCGACCACCGCACCGGCGGCAGCGCCTACCGCGATTGAGGCCAGCATTGCCGGCGCGAATAGGCCGACCAGCAGCCCGACTCCGCCGCCCCACTCAACCCCCTTTCGACCGAGATGGTCGCCGGTCTCGCTGACACACAACTGACCGTCCTTGTCCTTCTCGACCAGAATCATGCCGTCGCACTTGACTTTCTTGTCCTTCACCAGCCGGTTAAGCTGGTCGAAGTTCTTGGCGGCCGGCTCAGTTGCCATATAGGCAGCCACGATGACAATTCTCTTTTCATCCTTACTCATTTTGAAACTCCTCCATAGCGGCTCAATTGGGCTCAATCGAGTTTCTGCGCTTTGAGCATCCCTTTTTCAATGCCGGCATCGCCAGGCTCGCCCGTCGCGCCAAACCGATCACTCAGTAGCAGCGCCGCCACTGCTAAACATCATGCGCTGCGCCCCGCCGGCCGTCTCCAGGGCCAGACCACCCGCGCCATCCAGACCGCCCGCGGCCACACTGTTCAGCAGGCCCACGTATTGCACGTCCAGTGATTCATCCCCGCAAAACGCCATTGTGGACGGGCCGACCGTAATCGAGAAGCCGCCTTCCTGCGAATAGGCGCCGGCAATGGCATTGCAGTCGGCCGTCCCCGTAAACGTACCGTCGTCGTTAAAGGTGATGGTATAGCTCTGCGGACTGGGTACAGTCGTCGTGTTACCTGTCGATTGCTCGGTCACGCTTTGCCACTGCCAGACAATGCCCTGAATCGTATTGGTAGCCGGGGGCGAGGTTGGCGTCGGTTCATTCTCAGTTCCACAGGCTGCCAGGACAAGTAATCCCAGGCAGGCCAAGACCGTGATAGTAATCTTCTTCATGGTTTCCTCTTTTGCCTGATATCAATATCCTTGATAGCCGGGGACGCGCTTGCGGCCGACGCCGCCGGCATAGGAGGCAATGTCAACAAACAGCGTAAGGCCGAGCCACAGCCAGTCCCACCCCGTAACACCCCCGGGGGCGACAATGACGTACATGATGGTCGTCCAGGGCAGGAACACCAGCCCTAGCACCGGCCAGATCCACCACAGACTACTGCCGCCGATGAAATCGGTAAACGCCGCTTGCCAGCGCGTCGGCTGGAAGATCCACCAGAAGGCGCCGAAGAAGCGGGGGCCTAACAACACCAGAACTAAGAATGCACAACACATATCTTCATCTCCTTTCACTTAATGGTATCAGGTGAAGATGCCAGCCCATCCTCACCTGCAAAGTCGCCGCTGCTTTGACTATCTGGTAGCTGGCCCAGAAAACGAGTAGATCATCTACTTACATGCCGAGCAATTTGGCCTTCTGGGCCGCAAACTCTTCTTCGGTGAGGATGCCCTGGGCCTTGAGCGCGCCCAGGCGCTCAAGTTGGGTGATGACGTCTTCCTGAGTCGGCGGCGCCTGTTCATAGGACTCCTCGGCCGGCGCATACTGCTGTGGGGGTGGGGCTTGCTGCGGCGGCGGCGCTTGCTGCGCGTACGCCTGCTCATAGGCGGCCACATTCTTGTTTGCCTGCCGGCGGTTAACGGCGTTGCGGGTGGCGGTGGCGGTGCCGACAACGGCCGCCGTCCGGGCCATTCCTCTCACTAATCCTGGCATCTTTCAATCTCCTGTAAATCGAAATTGCATTTCGATGGCCGATTTCGAAAATCGGGCTACATCGCGCTATCAAGGGTGAGCAAGGCAAGCGCCTCGTCGATAATGGGGGCAGGTACGCGGAAGTTCAGGGCCACTTCGACCCCGTTGGCGGCAAGCGCGTTGACCAGGTCCACCGCCCAGCGGTGCTCGATGGCCAACGCCACCACCGCCGAGCCGGGCACCATTCCCTCGTACAGCGTGTCGGCGTCTTCGGAATCAAACAGGCCCCGCGTGCCGGTATAAATGAAACCCAATGCCCCGGCCACATCGGCCGGCAGATCCTCCAGGTCCATGCTCCAGCAGCGCTCATCTTCATCCTTGAACAACACCATCGCATCCAGCACCCGGATAGTACCGGCCGCCGCCTGCTTCTCCAGCTCGGCAAGGACGCTGCCGTCAAAGAGCGGCTCGCCGAAAGCGAGAACAATTACATCCGTCGGTCCATATTTCATCATCGGTCCTCATCTCCTATCAAGGATGGCCGGTCTGGGCCGGCCATCGCTCCAAAATTCACTCTCACCGGAGCTTACCGACCACCGTGGGCCATCTCGTCAATGCACACTGCCACCGCCAGGATGACGACATCGTCCTGGCCGGGGTCGATTGCCACGCCGTAGCTGTCGCGCAGCCGGAACCACTTCTTGGATACCTCGGCTACCTTGTCCCGGCCTTCTCCGATGGTGTACTCGTGGTCCAGGATGTTGCCTTGCACTTCCAGGTCCGGGCCATTCTTGACCCTGACCACCCAGCGCTCGCGCACCGGAGTGATCAGGGCCTTCTTCACCATCGCCAGCTGCTCGCCGTGCGGCCCCTCAATCTCCATGCTGTCCTTCACCCGCAGCATTCGCTCCTGGATTTTGGCCAGCTCATTGCCGTGCGCGTCTTCGAAAATCAAGGTCTGGCGCACGCGCAGCGCCTTGCCGTCAACCTTGAACACTCTCTGCCCGTGCTCGTTCTCGATCCAGAAATCGTCGCCGATGGCCACCATCTTCTGGCGCATCTGGTAACGGTTCGCGCCGCCGCCCGGCCGCCCAAGCTGGCGGTCTTCCTGGCGCTCTTCGCGTCTTTCGTGTCTGCGCATTCTCGTCTCTCTTTTGAACTCGATACAGTGAACTGGTCCACAATCAACAAGTAAATGAATAGCGCTCCGGCCTCTTATGCCGCCGCACCGGCGTCCCCTGTACGCCGTGCGTATTGGCGCAGGGTTTGCAGCAGCCAGTCCGGCGGATCTCCTTTGGTAATGAAGACATCTGCGCCGGCTCGCAACATCTTGCTGCCGTCTTCGATCCGGCTGCTCATCACGATCACGGTTGGTCGGGGCTTGAGCATGTGGAGACGTGTAATCAATGTTCCGATGGGGAGACCGGGCAGTTCTCTATCCATCACCACCAGATCAACGCCGCACGACTCGGCCAGCGCCAGCAAACGCTGCGCATCCACCGCTTCGCCCGCCAGCTCCAATTCCGGCTCCTCAACGAGCATGGTTCTGACCGCAGAGAGGGTCGGTGGATGATGGTCTGCCAGTGCGAAGCGCATGTGACCACTCCTAGCTCGCCGGGCCAAACCATCGCAGGCACACGCAACCGGAAGGCGCCGAACCTGCCCCAATCACGAATCTTCTGACAATGTAACGAACTGGCGCCCCAGGCACAACAGCCGGTGGGTGAGCCTGCAGTCTGGTTTCGGACCCGACCGAAAGGTGAGCAGCGGCCTAGCCTAAAGGATAGACCGCGATAAACCCCCGCAGGTCTCTCTCAAGCCCATCGCAGAAAAGGGCCATTCGGTAAGGCCTGCGGGGTTTCCACTAACTGCCGTGGTTCTTTTCAACCAGGTGATGCTCCAGGGCAATTGTTACGGCTTCCACCCGGTTCCTGGCCCCCAACTTGCTGAAGATGTTCGTCAGGTGATACTTGACCGTTGCCATACTGATAGAAAGCCGGCTGGAGATCTCCTGGTTGGATAGCCCCTGCACAAGCAGGACCAGAAGCTCCTCCTCTCTGTCGGTAAGGTTGAAACCGACATCCGGTGTCTGACGGGTGGCCTCAATGAGCGCC
>CAZIKT010000048.1:15289-19150 GCA_964539885.1 uncultured Ardenticatenaceae bacterium
ATGCCGCTGCGCACCATGGCGTGGTCGTCAACGATCAACACCCGTATCGGCTGGGCCTGTTGCATGGTCAACTCCCGCTATCTCTTTGCCAGACCAGGGTCACCTGCGTGCCATAGCCGGGCCGACTGTCCACTGCTAATTGCGCCCCAATGGCATCGGCGCGCTCTTGCATGATGCCGAAGCCCAGATGCTCCGACCGGCCGTACTCCAGTGAGAAACCGACCCCGTTATCCGCGATAGCCAGTCTCACCTCGCCCGGCGGCCCGGCCGATGAGGTCGGAGCGGGCGGCGTGGCGCTCAAACTGACGGTGACCCGGCTCGCCTGCGAATGGCGGACGACGTTGTTCAGCACCTCCTGGGCAATGCGATAGAAAGCGACATGGACATCAGCCGGCAAATCCGAGACCTGTTCCAGAAAGAGTTGGAAGGGCAGTTTGGTCCGGCTGGTAACAGCTTCGGTCAGCTGGGCCAGGAGTTCAGCCAGCGAGGTGTTGGTCAGCGCTGCCGGGCGCAATTCCAGGAGCATGGTGCGCATCTCAGCCAGCGCGCCATGAGTTAGTTGGCGTAACTCGGCGATACTCTGCATCGCACGTTCCGGGTCGCGACGCCAGATCTGCGGCAGAACTTCGGCCACCAGGCTGGCGGCAAACAGCACTTGGGTCACTGAATCGTGCAAATCTCGCGCCAGCCGGTTGCGCTCCTCCGCAGCTACCAGGGCGTGCGTCTGGTCCAGAAAGCGCGCATTCTGCTCCAACTGCGCCAGGTCCAGAGCAATCTTATCCAGCAGGTCGCTTTCCTGGTGGTCGGATTTCTGCGGGCCGGTCGTGGCCAGCCCCAATACGCCGACTACCGCCTGGTGAACTGTCATCGGCGCAAGTATCAACGACCGGCAGCCGCTGCTCTGGAAGAAACCCTCCAGCAGCGGCAACGGCGTCTCCTGGCTGGCCGAAAGGCAGATGATCTTGCCGGGCGCGATCTCCTGCCGGAGCGCGGCCCCCGGATAGAACAGCGATTCCAGCCCGGCGGCGAGCTCGGGTGTCGAACTGTTCTGCTGTGATAGGTTGAGCAGTTCCGGCTGCTTGTCCGGCCCGTCCCAGTGAAGGAGGAACAACGCGCCGGCGCCAAACAATTGCAGGATGGTGGGAGCGAGATCGCGATAGGTCTGCGGCAAATCCTCCATGCCCCGGATTGTCTGGTGGCTTTTGTTTAGCGCGTCGAGCCATTCGTTGATGGCGCTTAGTTCCGCCGTTCTTTTTTCTACCAGCAGCTCGAGATGCTTGCGATATTCATCCAGTTCTGCTTCCGCCCGCTTGCGCTGGGTGATGTCTTGAAAGACGACAACGGCGGATTCGACGTTGTCGTCTTTGCTTCTGACCGGGCTGGCCCATATCTCCAGCGGCACCTGCCTGTCCTGCAGATCGGCCTCAATGTCATTGGCAAAGACCGGCCCGCCGTGTAGTGCGCGATAGACGGGAAACTCCTCCAGGGGGTAGGCCCGATCGGTGCCGGCCACGCGAAAGGAGTAGTAGTCCATTGCCTGCGCCAGGGTACGGCCGGCGGAGAGATCTGGGCGAATGCCCCGCTCCGGATTGCTGAGGATCTCAGCCACACGCTGGTTGGCGAAGTTGGGTTTCTGGTCTGACCCATAAACGACCACACCCAAAGGCAAGCCCTCCAGGATTTGCGCCAGCCGGTGCTCGTTGTTCTGCAACTCGCGGTTCGCGTTCTCAGTTTCCGCTTTCAGCAGGTTGATGCGATCGGCGAGCGCGATTGACCAGCAGACCGCCATCCACATCATTCCCAGGCGAAACGCATTGTCGCTGAATTCGGTGGCAGGGATTGCGCCCAGCCGCGCCAGCAGCGCCAGGGTTAGCGTGGCAACCAGGCCAAACCAGGCCAACATGAAGAAGCGCGCCGGACGAAAACCACGCAGCCAGGTAATCATGCCGGCAACCATCACCGCTCCTAGGGTGAGCAAAGCCGTTGGGGCCATCAACACGGCGCTCTGATGATAGCTGGCAAAAGGCGACAGCAGCACCAGCACACCCCAGACGCTCATGATTGCGGTATTCAGCCGGTGGAGTTTGGGCAGCTGCGCCTTCAATTCCAGGAACGTATCGGCAAACAGGATTGTCGGGACGAAGATGAGCGCGAACGCCGGCGGCATGTAAATGATAATCCAGCCATACAGGCCCGGCGCAATGTAAGCGGTCAGATAACCTGAATAGGCGGCATCAAAGGAGAGCATGCCGGCCAGCACCAGCACCAGGTAAAGATAACTGATCTCCCGCAACGAGATAAACACGAACAGGTTGTAGAGGAGCAGAGCGATCAAGACGCCGAAGTACACCCCGTAGGCCAGATGCTCCCATTGCGATTCAATGAGAAAGGCGTCCGGTGTCCACAAAGTAAGCGGCAGCGCCATAGAAGCGTCGCTCTCGAAGCGCAGGTAAATGGTCTGCCGGCTCTGCCCTGGGATGGTCAGGCTGAAAACGATGTGTGGGTACCGGATATCGCGGTTATCGGGCGAGCGCAGCGTTCCCGACTGTCTGGCGGCATAACCCTCGCCACCGGGCAACGGTGCGAACAGGTCCACAAAGTGCATGTTGGCAAAGGCGACATCGAGCAGCCAGCGGTCTTGTTCTTGGGAATCGTTCTGCAACGGCAGGCGTACCCAATAAGCGCTCTCGGTAAAGCCGAAGTTTGGGTTGTCCACTAAGCTGGGCGCAAAGCGGGAGTCGAACTCCGGCGAAGAGACATCCTCAACGGTCAATTCGCCGGTGGGGTCCTCCAGGATTTCGAGGTGCAGGCCCAGCGGGTATTCATCCTGCCTATCGGTGAGGATCACGGGGTCCGATCCGGCGGCTTCACCGACCTGGGCGTAAAAGCTGGTCGAGCCGGCCAGGATCAGCGACGAAAGGAGGACAAGCGCGATGAGGCTCATTTGCCGGTCTGCGGGCTGATTGTAACACAATCCTGTCCTGACCGCCCTGCACTCTGGTAGGCGAAACTGTTCAGGACTCTTTGCAACAGAGCCGACAAGAAAAACATCCCGCTACCCATACTTGGAGACCAGCAAAAACCGGGGGCAAACTCGGCCTGAGCGTCGCTGAGAGAAATAGTTCCTGATAAGATACCGTTCGTAGGAAGAGCACCAGCAGTTTTTACACCGCGCCGAAATCCCCAAATCCGGAACCAACCGACGTTACTGATAAATACCGTTATCGTTACCGCGCCCGATCTTGGCTCCAGCGGTCGACTGAGGGAACGGTAGCGATAAGGCGTTGACAATCCGGCCCTTTCCGGCTATTCTGCGTTACTGATAATCTGCAATGGGTCATCAGACAACAACCGAAGGGGTTCTTACATGCCGGACACCATCGATGAATATCTCGCATACCTGCAATCGCGCGGCCGGACGCCTGCCACCCTGCGGGCGACGCGCTCCGACCTGTTTGGCTTCCAGTCCTGGTGGCAGCAAACCCATCGTCGGCCATTTACTGCGGCGGAACTGACCTCACGAGACATCCGGCGCTGGCAACAAGATCGTCAACAGGTGGATGGCGTCAGACCCAGCACCATCAATCGGGCGTTGTCCTCCCTACGGAGCTACTGCAACTGGGCAATGGTTGAAGGACTGTTGGTCGAGAACCCGATGAAAGGAGTTCCGGAGATCCCTGCACCGGATCTGGCCCCACAGGGAATCAGCGGCGAAGCGATCGATGCACTGCTGCGCACGGCCGGTAAAGAGCCCGACCTGATGTTGCGCCGGCGGGATCAGGCGGCGCTGGCGCTGCTCGCCTACGCCGGCTTGCGGATCCACGAGGCCTGCCAGGTGCAGATTCGTGACCTGGACCTGGA
>CAZIKT010000049.1:0-2010 GCA_964539885.1 uncultured Ardenticatenaceae bacterium
GCTACGAGCAAATGGTGCGCGACCTGCAAGCGCGGGGGATATTGCCCGCGTCCCTCCCCGACGACGACCGGCTGCCGGACGAGCCAGCCTCCTGACAACGCCCGTCGTCGCCGCGCATTCCATGGCGCGTGCTCGTGGTAGCCGGAGGGCGCGCTATGGAAACCGCGGCTTGTACCCGTTGTAGCCGCGCATTCCATTGCGCGCTCTCGTGGTGGCCGGCGAACGCGGTATGGAATTCTGAAACGGCGCGCTGTGTGCGCAGGGTCAGCTAGTAAAAGCGCGAATCTCTCATCCCGTTCAGGTAGCCGAACAATAGCCGGCGAAAGCTCTCCTCTCTGTCCAGCGGCATGGCGAAGCCGCCCGCCCCCTCCAGGCTGACGAAGCCGTGCAGCAAGGCCCGGAAGCCGCGCACCGCGTGCAGGGCGTCATCCCCCACCCAGCCCATCGAGGCCAGCGCCAGCAACAGCAGATTCAGGAGTTCCTGCGCCGTCTCGGCCAGCTCCGGCTGATCCGGCCCCGGCGCGCGAATGGTCAGCGGGTAAATGCCGGGGTGCTCCAGCGCGAAGCGCCGATAAGCGAAGGCCATATAGCTCAGCGCCTCCCGCCCCGCGTGTTGCGCTGCCGCCTGCCGCAATACGGCCAACAGCCGGCGCGAGGCCAGCAGCGCCATGCCATAGCGCAAATCGTCCAGCGAAGCGACATGGTTATACAGCGACGGCGGCCGGATGCGCAGCGCCTCGGCCAGCGTGGCCATGCTCAACGTCTCCACGCCCCCTGCGCCTTTGGCGGCCGCCTCGTCCACCAGCCGGGCCGCCTCGGCCACTACTCGTTCGCGGTTCAGTTGCCTGCGTGTGCTCATTGAGTAACCTCGCTCATGTCACCGGATGCGCCGGCGGTCGGCCAAATCACTCAGGAACACGGAGAGCCACAGAGAAACACGGAGGTGCACAGAGAAAAACCGATTTCCACTCTGTGTGTCTCTGTGTCCCTCTGTGAATCTCTGTGTTCCACTGCCGCGTCACACCATGCCCCCGGCATCACTCTTAAGCCGCCACCCGCTTCTGCGCCGTGCGGATGGCCCGCTCCATCTCCGGCAGCGGCCCGTCCAGCACCCGCCCATGCCCCACCGCCAGCCGGGTGGGTCGCAGGGCCAGCAGCTCGGTCGCCGTGCGCGCGGCCGCGGGCAGGCTCCAGGTGGCCATGGCCGGCAGGGGGAAGAGCGGCCGGATGACGCCGGATACGGCCACCCCGCCCATCGTCTGAAAGGCGTCTCCGGCGATCAACGCGCCGTCCCGCTCGTCGTAGAAGGCGATCTGGTCGGGCGTATGGCCGGGGGCGGACACCACCCGCAATGAGCCCAAGCGGTCGCCGGGATGCAGCATTTGCGCCGGCCGCGTGGCGCGGCGCATGAAGCTGCCCCGCAATTTCGCGCCGGCCGCCACCTCATCCGGCCGCAGAGCCGGCTCGCCGCGCAGGAATTCGGCCGTGCGCGGGGCCATCGCCACCTGCGCCTCCGGCAACAACGCTGCCGTGCTGTCCAGCGCGCCGACATGGTCGCCGTGGGCGTGGGTCAGGGCGATGCGCGTGATCGGCCGGCCAAGGTCGTTCGCCGCGCGCAGGATGCCGTTCTGCGCCCCGTTCAGGCCGGTGTCAATCATGGTCAGCCCGTCCGCCTCGCTAACCAGGTAGATGTTGACGAAGCCGTACTGGGTCAGTTGCCAAAGGTGTGGTCCGTGTTGCGTCACTCTCATCGGGTTATTCTCCGCTGCGAATCTTCAGAATCCCGGAAACTTCTGAGTTTCCGGGATTCTTAAACTAATGTACGTAGTTTATAAACTAATATCATTAGTTTGTCAAGTGGCAATTGTGAGAGTGCAGGGGGACTCGGGGCCGCGGGGTAAGCGCGGTTTGTATACGGCTCCGGCCAACGGAGAGCGCGAAACGGAATTCGCGGCTACGGCAGGCAAAAAGAGCGCGAAATGGAATTCGCGGCTACGGCAGGCAAAAAGA
>CAZIKT010000049.1:2110-18807 GCA_964539885.1 uncultured Ardenticatenaceae bacterium
GCAAAAAGAGCGCGAAATGGAATTCGCGGCTACGGCAGGCAAAAAGAGCGCGAAATGGAATTCGCGGCTACGGCAGGCAAAAAGAGCGCGAAATGGAATTCGCGGCTACGTGAGGGGCCAAGTGGAAAAGCAGCGCCGGAACCGTTCAATGGGATTGGCGCGGAGTTACATGGTTGTCGAGCCACGCGCTATAATGACTGCGCTTTTCACGGAGGAACGGAATGACACTTGGGCGGATTGATCGATACGATTTGTTGGCTGAGCTGGGCCGGGGCGGAATGGCGGTGGTTTACCGCGCCTATGACCCGCGCTTCCGGCGCGAAGTGGCCCTGAAGCTGCTACCCCCTGCCCTGCTGAACGAGCCGGAGCACCGGGCGCGATTCGAGCGGGAAGTGATGGCTATCTCCGCCCTGGAGCATGCCGCTATCACGCCGGTGTACGATTTTGGGGAAGACTCCGGCCGGCTCTATCTGGTCATGCGGCTGATGGGCGGCGGATCGCTGGCGGATCGCATCCAGCGCGGCCGGCTGCCGGTGGGCGAAGCGCTGTCCATTCTGGAGCGCATCGGCCCGGCGCTGGACTTCGCGCACCAGCGGGGCATCATCCACCGCGACATGAAGCCGGGCAACATTCTGTTCGACAGTCACGACAAGCCGTACCTGACGGATTTTGGCATCGCCAAGCTGATGGAGACGCGCGAGACGGCGCTTACCGCCACCGGCGCGCTGGTCGGCACGCCGGCCTACATGAGCCCGGAGCAGGCCACCGGCGACGTGGTGCTGGATGGGCGCAGCGACCTATATTCACTGGCCGTTATCGCCTATGAGATGTTCACCGGCCGGGCGCCGTACCGGGCGGACACGCCGATCAGCACCGCCCTGGCCCATATTATGCAGCCCACGCCGGACATCCTGGCCGACCGCGCGGACCTGCCGCCGGGGTTGCGGCCGGTGATGACGCGCGCGCTGGCCAAGGAGCGCGGCAACCGTTACCCGACAGCGGCCGCGTTTGTGGCCGCGGTGAACACTGCCGTTACCGGCGTGACCGCTGTAGCTCCCGCGCCGGCCCTGGCATCATTGGAGACCCGCATGGATTTGCCGGCGCAATCGTCCGGCTCGGGGAACCGGCCGCCCACCCCCACCCCGGCCGCCGGGCCGCCGAACGGTAAGGGGAATAAGCGCACGCTGTGGATTGCCGGCGGGGCGCTGGCCCTGATGGCGCTGTGCGTCGGGGCGTTGATTATCTGGGCCACGATCAGCTTCCTGCGGCCGGATGACGAGCAGGCGGCAGGCACGGCGACAATTGTCACCGCGCAGGAGACCTCGGATGCGGCGGCCACGATCGTGGCCGAGGCGGCGATGACCAGCTCGGCGGTGACCGGCAACCTGCAAGGCACGGCGGACGCGATCGCTACCAGCGCGGCCGGCGGGGAAACGCCGGCAGGCGCGACAGCCACCAGCCCGGCCCCGACCGACGCGGCCGCGACAGACGCGGCCGCGACAGACGCGGCGGCCGAAGTAGCCACTGATTCGCCGAACCCCACCCGCGCGCCCGCAGGCACGCCCATCCCCGGCCCAATCGAGCCGGGCGTGCCGATCGGGCCGGACAACGCCAGCCGGTTGGCGGAGGCGCGCCGGCTGGGGCTGGGCACGGTGAACGGGACGGCCTTTTCGCCGGACGGCACGTTGATGGCCGTGGCCTCGTCTATGGGCGTTTACCTGTATGACGCGGACACGCTGGAGCTGCGCCGCACGCTGGACGCCGGCGGCTGGGTGAGCAGCGTGGCTTTCTCGCCGGACGGGGCGACGCTGGCCTCCGCCTCGACAGACGGCTCGGTGCGCCTGTGGCGGGCGGAGGACGGGGCGCTATTGCAGACAATTGCCGGTTCGGCTGACGCGCTGAGCAGCGTGGCCTTCGCGCCGGCCGGCAGCGAGTTTGAGGGCGTGCTGGCTACCGGCTCCGCCAGCGGCGCGATCCGGCTGTGGCGAGCGGTGGACGGCTCGCTGGTGGATACGTTTGACGAGTTCACCAGCGCGGTGAGCAGCGTGGCTTTTTCGCCGGATGGGGCGACATTGGCGGCGGGCAGCGGCGATTTCAGCGTTCGCCTGTGGGATGTGGCGGCCGGCGAGGTGGCGCAAGACCTGCGCGACCAGAGCGGGGCGGTGTTCAGCGTGGCCTTTTCGCCGGATGGGGAGACGGTGGTGGCCGGCTCGGCGGACGGCATTGTGCGCCTGTGGAGCGTGGACAATGGGACGCCGACGCGGCTGGAAGGGCATACGGATACGGTGTCCGGCGTGGCCTTTTCGGCGGACGGCTCCACCGTGGCGTCCAGCTCGTATGACGGGACTATACGCCTGTGGGACGCGGCGGACGGGGGGTTGTTACGCACGCTGGAGGGTGAGGCGAACGCGGTGAGCGGGGTCTCCTTTACGCCGAACGGCGAGCTGGCCTCGATTTCGGGCCTGGTGGGCTTTTCGGTGCAATTGTGGCGGGCGACGGACGGCGAATTGCTGGATACGCTGGAGGGGCATACCGGCGGGGTGTTCAGCGTGGCTTTCGCGCCGGAGGGCGACGCGCCGACGTTGGCCGTCGGCTCCAGCGATAACGTGGCCCGCCTGTGGGATGTGGCCGGCGGCGAGCTGTTGCAGACGTTGGCCGGGCATACGAACTGGGTGCGCGGGGTGGCCTTCGCGCCGGCCGGATCGGGCGAGGAAGGGACGCTGGCCTCGGCCTCGGCGGACAGCAGCGTGCGCCTGTGGAGCGCGAGCAGCGGGGAGCTGGTGAATGTGTTGCAGGGGCATAGCGACGCGGTGTGGGCGGTGGCCTTCGCGCCGGACGGTTCCATATTGGCCTCAGGCTCGGCGGACAGCACGGTGCGCCTGTGGCAGGCGAACGGGGCGGAGCTGATGACGCTGGAGGAGCATGACGAGCGGGTGCGGGCGGTGGCTTTCTCGCCGGACGGCACCTTGCTGGCTTCCGGCTCGGATGACGACCGGGTGATCTTGTGGACGGTGGCGGACGGCCAACCGCTGCGGGCGCTGGAGGGGCACGGCGATTGGGTGGGCGGGGTGGCCTTCTCGCCGGATGGGGCGACGCTGGCCTCGGCCTCAGGGGATGGGACGGTGCGGCTGTGGAACGTGGCGGACGGCGAGCTGCTGGCGACGCTGGAAGGGCACGCCGGGGCGGTATTTGAGGTGGCTTTCTCGCCGGACGGCTCGACGCTGGCCTCGGCCTCGGCTGACCGCACGGTGCGCCTGTGGCGGGCGGCGGATGGGGCGTTGCTGCAGACGCTGGTCGGGCATGCCGGGGATGTGCGGGCGGTGGCCTTTTCGCCGGATGGGCTGTGGCTGGCCTCGGGGTCGGCGGATGGGACGGTGAGGATTTGGGGGGTGGGGGAGTAAATGGCGAAAAGTGGACCAGTTCTTAGGGAGTGGTCTACACAGTTCGGTACAGACTCATCGTTCAAAGGGCTGCTGCACTTCCAGG
Organism: uncultured Ardenticatenaceae bacterium; assembly: GCA_964539885.1. GTDB lineage: Bacteria > Chloroflexota > Anaerolineae > Promineifilales > Promineifilaceae > JACKCB01. The sequence goes on from CAZIKT010000049.1 coordinate 5,597, forward strand.
CCAGGCACAATCTGAAAGTGTTCCCTACGTTCGTGACCGGCTCTCGGCTTCTCGGCGCAGGCGGCGGGCGTAAGCCTGGCTGTCTTCAATGTCCGGCCGGGCGCCAAACAGATTCGCCCTCTGCCAATAGGCTACCAGCTCGGCTCCGGTTCTGGGCATAGTCTCCAAGGGCGGCCGGATCAATAGCAGCCGCAACGCATACTCGGATAGCGGCAGGCCGAGGGCTTCGGCTTCGGCAGTGAGATCATGCTGTAGGTCTTGCGGCAATTCGATGGTTAGCTTCATTGGACATCATCCCGATCGGTTGGTCGCTGCCGAGTATTAAGCGGCAGATTTGCGCTCAACCATATGCATCGCGATTCGCGGCGGCAATTCCAACCCCAACGTTTGTGAAATATTGAACCTTCGCCAATTTGAAGGCGCATGTTTGTGAAATATCACGCAATCACGGGCTTGCTGTGTCCCCCAGGCCGGCGCGATAGGACCGGCATCCGGCCGCGCCGAGCGAATCCTCATTGGCGATGAAACGGCCCGCCGGTGGGCGTCGGGTCGCATGGCCGGCTCCGTACAGCGGGCAGGTAGCTGAACTCCGGCCCGGCCGGCGGGGGGCCGGGTGGGGCGCCTGCCGCATCCAACACGCGCACATCATCCACGTATGTCCAGATACCCAGGGAGTCGGGCCAGAGATTGCGGTTGAGGAAAACGAGCCGGATGTGTTGACCTTTGAACGGGGATAGGTCAAATGTGACGTTGCGCCAGCCGAGGTCTGTGCCCGGCAGCGGAGCAGTGTTGGGGATGCATGGCTGGTAGCCGTCTCGCAACAGGGTGAGCAGGTGATTCATGCCCAGGCTATCCTGCACAGCGACGAAGAAGTCGGAGTGGTCCATAGCATCGTTGACGAACATCCGGTAGTGAAAGGTGAGTGTAGGTAGAGTCCATGACGAATCGACGAATACCGTCTGCTGGCTCCATGCCTGGCCGATGCCCTGCGCGGTCTGCGCCACCTCTTCACCCAGCTCGAGCGCGTAGCTGCCGTGTATGCCGGCATTGACGCGGGATACCGGCAACTCGCCGCCAAAGCGCCAATCGGCAAGGGCCGGGGTGCCTTCAAGAGAACCGTTCAGAACGAGGCCGGAGACAGGATCCGGAGCCGGGTAGCCGATGCCGAACACCTGCACGCGCCGGTTGTAGGTATCAGCCACGTAGACGTTCTCGGCGCCGTCAACGGTAATGCCATGTGGATAGGAAAACTGGCCGGGGCTGCTGCCCAGACTGCCCCAACCCGATAAATAGCTCCCGCCGCTGCTGAACTTCTGGAGGCGGTGGTTCCAGGCGTCAGCCACGTAGACGTTGCCGCTGGCGTCGACGGCAACGTCGTTTGGCCAGTAGAACTGGCCGGGGTCGCTGCCGTGACTTCCCCACTCCAACAGATAGCTGCCGTCGCTGCTGAATTTCTGGATGCGGTCGTTGGCGGCATCAGCCACATAGACATTGCCGCTGCCGTCAACGGCAATGCCCGTCGGCCAATCAAACTGGCCCGGGCCGCTACCATTACTGCCCCACTCCAACAGATAGCTGCCGTCGCTGCTGAACTCTTGGATGCGGTGGTTTTCGGTATCAGCCACGTAGACAATGCCGCCGGCGTCCACGGCAATGTCCCTGGGATAGGAGAACTCGCCCGGGTCACTACCAAAGCTGCCCCACCCCAGTAGATAGCTGCCGTCGCTGCTGAACATCTGAAGGCGATTGTTTTCGGTGTCAGCCACGTAGACAATGCCGCTGCCGTCCACGTGAACGCCGGTTGGATAGGCGAACTGGCCGGGGTCGCCGCCAGGACCGCCCCACTCCAATAGATAGCTGCCGGCGTTGCTGAACTGCTGAAGGCGGTCATTCCAGGTATCGGCCACGTAGACATTGCCGCTGCCGGCGACCGCAATGCCCTCCGGGTCAAAGAACTGGCCGGGGCCGGACCAACCATATCTACCCCACGCTAGAAGATAGCTGCCGGCGGTGCTGAAACTCTGAATGCGGTGGTTGGAGCTATCAGCCACGTAGACATTGCCGCTGCCGTCAACGGCTACACCCTCTGGAAGAAGGAACTGGCCGGGGCCGCTACCCTCACTGCCCCACTGCAATAGAAAGCTGCCGCTACTGCTGAACTTTTGGATGCGGTCGTTATAGGTGTCAGCCACGTAGACATTGCCGCTGCCGTCAACGGCCACGCCCTCTGGAAGAAGGAACCGGCCGGGGCCGGTGCCCTCACCACCCCAAGCTGTCAAATAGCCGCCGCTGCTGGTGAACTTCAGTATGCGGTCCTGGAGGTTGTCCGACACGTAGACATTGCCGCTGCCGTCAACGGCTACGCCCGCCGGCGAGTAGAGCTCGCCGGGGCCGCCGCCCTCACTGCCCCACTCCAAGAGATAGCTGCCTTGGCTGCTGAACTTCTGAATGCGGGAGTTGCCGCGATCAGCCACGTAGACATTGCCGCTGCCGTCAACGGCAACGCCGCTTGGATAGAAGAATTGGCCGGGATCGCTACCGTAGCTGCCCCACTTCAACAGATAGCTGCCATCGCCGCTGAACTTCTGGATGCGGTGGTTATAGTTGTCAGCCACGTAGACACTGCCATCGTCGTGAACGGCTATGCCCCCAGGATAATTGAACTGGCCGGGGCCGCTGCCGGGACCCCCTACGTTGGTGAAGGTCCTATCGCCGGGCGAGAAGATTGTCAGGCGATGCAACAATGTGTTTGTGATGTACACGTTTCCATCGGCGCTCACGGCAATCCCCGATGGAAAGTGCAACTCGTCTCCTTCGCTGCCCCAGCCCCGGCGGAAGAGATAGCCCTCTTCTGACATGGCCGCGCCCGAGGTGTTGGAAAGGGTGAGCAAGAAGGTCATCACCAGCAAAAGGGTTGTCAGGGTGAGTAGATGCGGCTTGAGGCATTTCATTTCGTTCGCTCTTTGCCCAAATCTCCCCCCGCCTGACTCAACAAAGATTATAACTCGCGGCCCGACCGGGTTCAATCATCGCGGCCGCGAAACTTTGAGCAACGCGGCTTGCCCGGGATTTGCGCAAATTCCGTCTGGACTTTCTAGAATGAATGTTCTATCATAATGAGATTCAGCTATCCCGTGTGGGCGAGGAGCCGGCTTGAACGACAGGCTATGACTGGCAGGAGGTTTCGATGAGCGCCAAGAAGGATGCAGGGTTCACCGCCGAGGAAAAGGCGGCGATGAAGGAGCGGGCCAGGGAGCTGAAGGCGGAAGCGCGGCGCGGCGCGCAGCGGGAGGCGGGGGAGAGCGACTTGCTGGCGAAGATCGCGGAGATGCCGGAAGCGGATCGCGTGCTGGCCGAGCGCATCCATGCCATCGTGAGCGCGAACGCGCCGGCGCTGATGCCGAAGACGTGGTATGGGATGCCGGCGTATGCCGACGCGGCCGGCAAGATTGTGTGCTTTTTCCAGGCGGCGGCGAAGTTTGAAGCGCGGTACGCCACGTTCGGCTTTAATGACGTGGCGAAGCTGGATGAGGGCGTTATGTGGCCGATTTCCTTCGCAGTCACGGAGCTGACCGCGACTGAAGAGGAGATGATCAGCGCGCTGGTGAGGAAGGCGGTGAGCTGAGGGCGTGGCGTTTGCGGAGTTTCCGGGATTCGGCAAGAATCCCGGAAACGTAGAACAGTGGTGCATTGGATAGCCGCGGTTTGCATGCCGGATTCTGTGGATACCAGGGGAGCGCGCAACGGACTGCACGGCCACGACCGGCCTGAGTCACGCCCCTTCCCCGGCCACATCCCCCGCAACCACGAAAATCGCCCCAATTTGCCCGCTACAGCCTGTGAGCGCCTACTAGCGCCTACTTAGCGGTCGCGATGTTGTCGGCCCGCCACGCCCCATCCTGCTCGAAATCAGGGGATTGCTGACAGCAACGGCCACGGGTCCACCCGGCCGGACGCCAACCGCACCTCTCGCGGAAGTCCGGCTTTTGGGTAAAAGGCGATTGAGCCGGTTCCTCGTCTGCTGCCCGGCATGGGCCTGCTGTCTACTGGCCCAGCCCGGCATCCCTGGCCCGGATAATCGCTTCCGCCCGGTCGGCGACCTGCAATTTGGAGAAGATGTTGGAGATGTGGTTACGCACAGTGTGCGGGCTGAGCACCAGCCGTTGGGCGATATCGGCGTTGCTCTCCCCGCGGGCGATCAGGTCCAATATCTCCCGCTCCCGCTCGGTCAGCTCCGGGAAGGCCGGGCCGGAACCCGGGTGGGGCGTGGAGAAGAAATGCACCAGTCGCCGGGCGATCGCCGGCCCAAAGAGCGCCTCACCCCCGGCCACCGCCCGAATCGCGCGCAGCACTTCCTCTTCGTTCGCTTCCTTGAGGATATAGCCGCGCGCCCCGGCCCGCATCGCGGAAAAGACAGAGCTGTCATCCTCAAACATCGTCACCACAATGATGCCGATATGCGGGCTGTCCCGGATGATGCGGCGGGTGGCCTCGATGCCGTTGACGCCCGGCATCTGAATGTCCATCAGGATCACATCCGGCTGGAGCGCCTCAGCCCGGGCGACGGCCTCCTCGCCGGTCGCTGCCTCGCCGACCACTTCGATATCGGCAAACAAGCCCAGCAGCGTCCGCAGCCCGGCCCGGAACAGGGTATGGTCATCGGCAATGAGCACATGAATCGGTTCCATCGGCTTACCCTAAGCCAGCGGCAGCCTGGCCGACACGCGCGTGCCGCCTTCCGGCCGCGCTTCAATCACGCACGCGCCGCCCAGCTCCGCCGCCCGCTCGCGCATAGAGTTCAGGCCCACGCCCGGCTGCGCGTCCCCGGGCAGGCCCACGCCGTCGTCGCTCACGCTCACCTGCAAGGAGTGGTCGCTCGGCGAGATAGATACCCGGCAAGTGGCCGCCTGGCTGTGCCGGACCACGTTCGCCAGCGCCTCCAGGGTGATGCGATAGGCGGCGACCTCCACGGCGGCGGGCAACGGCGGCAGCTCTCGCGGGCTATCCAATCGGATTTGCAGGCCGTCCGCGCCGGCAATCTGGCGGGTATATTCTTGGATAGCGCCGACCAGTCCCAGCTCGTCCAGCGCCGGCGGGCGCAAATCGAACACCAGCCGGCGGATATCGGCGATGGCGGCCTGGCTCTGCCCGCGCAGCTCCATCAGCAGCGCCTCGGCGGCATCCGGGTCGCGAGACACCAGGTTGCGGGCCACGTCGAGATTGAGCTTCAGGCTGGCCAGTTGCGGGCCCAGCTCGTCGTGCAGATCGCGGCGCAGGCGACGGCGTTCCTCTTCCCGGCCCTTCACCAGCTCCTCTCGCGAGCGCTGCAGATCCTCCGCCAGCCGGCGCAGGTCCTCGGTCAGCAGCACCGTGTGGGCCGTGATCCCGATGTGGCGGGCGATATCGCGCAGCAGCCGCTGCTCGCCGCTCGTGAAGGACTCACTCGGCGAACGCGGGCGCAGGCGGAGCTGCCCGATGCTCTCACCCTGATAAACCAGCGGCAATTGGACCAGCTCATCGCCGGCCGATCCATGACTCGCCGCGATCTTCAGCTCGCCGTCCTGCCTCAAAGCGACGGCCACATAAGGCAACTTGAGCGCCTGAGCGACGGTCTCCACCACGGCCGGCAGAGTGGCCTCCGGCGACAGCGAGCCTTCCAACCGGCGACTCAGCCCGGTCAGGACCGCATAAGGGTCGTCGCGCTCGCCGTACATCAGCCGGTTGACCAGCCGCTGAAGCCCTTCGCGCATCGGTTGCACCAGGATAGCGGCCAGGCCGGTGGCCAGTAGCGATAGCAGCAGATTGTTCGCGGCCTGGAACAGCACCCCCAGCGCGCCCACCACCAGCCCATAGAGCGCGGCCACGCCGACCGTGAGGGCGCTGTAAACCAGCGTGCGGTTGATGATCAGGTCGATGTCATAGAGCCGGTGGCGCAGGATGGCGATGGCCGCGGCCACGGCGATGCCCAGGATACCCAGGTCGGTCGCCACGATGCTGATTTCATTCATCGATGGGAAGTCCGGCCAGATATACCTCGCCATGGAGTTCAAGACGGAGAGGACGATGAAGAATCCTACTGCGCAAAGCAGCCACTTCATCTGTTCCCGCGCGATGCCCGTCGAGCGGCGAAAGCGCGCCAGATGAGCGGCCAGGGATCCAACAACTCCAATTGCCAGGAAGACCGAGCTGACAGCGAGCACTGTTCCCAGTAAGGGCGCCGCTCCCTGGATACCAAAGGGGTTCGCCTGCAGGCCGATGCTTTCCAAAGGTCCCGGGTGCAGCATCACTGATAGAACGGCCAGCGCCAGCCCCAGAGCGGCAGACCAGGCCACGAAACGCCAGCCAGGGGAGGGCAGATGACCGTCCGGAAATAACAGCAGCACAAACGTCGCCGGCATGATTGTGGCTGGAATCCAGAGCCAGGAGCCGATCCAATATGACAGGTCGTACACCAGTGAAGCGGATCCATAGTTGACCATTGCAGCCGCCAGCGCGAGCAAGGCATGAAGGAGGCCAACTGCTATGAATATCCAGCCGATCGGATTGCGTGGGTGACGGGATGCGACCAGCGCCCCAATGACCGCGAAGCCAACGGTTATGAATGGGGTAAGCGTCTGGTGCGTTAAGATCGATCGGTAGTTGCCGCTGGTAACCACGACAAGGACGGTGACCCCGAGGGCGAGGATGCTCATCATGCAAGAGAGCAGCGCACACGCCCAGGCGAGACTTCCGGCCTTCCACGTTGTCCGCGATGGAGTGTTCGCGCCAATGGCCGGAGCCGCCGTTCTAACTCTGCTGTCAGGGATCATGAGTGACTAGATTACTTCCTGTTTGATGAAGTGACCAGCCTGCCGCTATCCCCCGGGCTTCTCGGCCCTAGGATAATACTCTGCCGTTGCTGCCCTTAGGTCAGGAGCGCAATTCCGATCAAGAGTGGCGCAGCATAGTGTAGCCAGGGATAGTACATATCCTCCGGCCTGGCGATGGGCAGAATAGCCAGCCAGGCCAGGTTCCAAATGACAGTTGCCCACCCAATCCATGCCGGTAACACGCCCGTTCGAAGCAATGCCAATCCAAACAACGCCTGTCCAAGCAGGGCCAGGATAACAAAGACAACAATGGTCGGGTAGATGATTTCCTGCCGGCTGAGCAGCACCGTTTCAGCGACCACAGCGAGCACTGACCCGGTGAAAAAGAGCACCAACCCCATCGGCGCCAGGATGCTGTCTCCAGCTCCTTCAAGTACTCCCTTTAGCAGGGTCAGACCCAACACAGCGATGAGCAGCGCGGCGATGACCAAACCCCTTTCCCAGCGATAGTAGGCAGGCGAGCCGCCCACGGGCCATCGCCAGATGACGCGAATGGTGAACAGGGTGCCGGCGACCAGGAAGACGATGCTGCTCATGATCAACAAGATTCCTGAGAGCCACTGCTCCGAGACGAGAAGACTGCTATCCATGGCTGCTCCTGGCTGCCCATCGGTCTGTCACGATATGTTCGGTTACCTGGTTTCTATTGCTCTACAGCGGTCTGGCGCACTTCGCTATTCCCTTGAAAAGAAGTACCGCATTGTCAGCAGCAGACCCAACGCGCACACGGCAGCCGACCCGAAGTAGTAAGGCGCGATGTCGGCGTCGCCGGCCGCCGGCAGCGCCAGGCCGATCGGCAGCAGCCAGGTGGTGTACCAGGCCCATTTCTCGCCCTGGCGGAACGGCATAAGCAGCACGAGCAGCGCGTAAAGGTTGAACAGCGTAAAGCCCATGAACAGGGTCGGCTCATCCAGCACGAAAATCAGCATAAAGTGGTTTAGCGCCATCAACCCATTGATGATGAGCAGGAGCGCCCATCCGATCTTGAAGCGCGAGTCTTGGGCTACTGTGGATTCGGTCACCATTGCGAAATCCCTATATCTATGAGTGAAATCGCTCGATACCTTCACGGGACCGGGATCACATATCCGACAGACGGTCCCTGACTTCCCATCGAAAGAGCGATACCGATCCATGCCAGGGCGAGCGCGAGCACGATGCCGAAGAAGGCGGAACCCAGCTGTCCAGTCATTGCAGGCAAGAACTCTGCCACGAAGAAAACGAAGAAGAAGCCGGCAGTCGCTGCAAGCAGCAGGATTCCTGCCCCGCGCGGAAAGATGCCCGCTCGAATGGTGGCGATACCGGTCAGGAGCAAACCAAGCGTTAGCGCAATCCCCAGCAGGAAAAGCACCGGGTTTTCACCGGGAGCTGTCTTGTAGGAAGGATAGAGAAGGGGTGTTGCGGCCAGGACGACCAGCAAGAGTATCCCGGTTTGAAGCAGCGCATGCCCCGCCAATCCCAGCCAGCCCGCTGCGCCTGCTTGCTTGGCATACATGGCCGGCAGGGACAAAAGCAAGAACATTGATAGTAACAGGAACAGCAGACTGATCCCCGTAGAGAAAACCTGGTCAATCACAGGTCTCAAGGAGACGATGACGATGGCAGCCCCAAGAAGAGCTGCGCCAACAACCAACAAGATCCCACTCAATCGAAAGGCTATGTCATTCATCTGTGTCCATCCTTTCTATTACGAGGCAATGATCCGCTGCAAGAACGCAGTTTCGAGCCAAGTGAACGCGGGTCAGGCAGGTGTTCTGAATGCTGACCAATGGTTTCGCGTGCATCGCGCTCACTCTAAGCGAAAAGCAGTCCCATTGTCATGGGACCGGGCTACTGTTTCGTCTGGTTGGCTGGTACCAGCTTTGTGGGTTCCGGCGGGGGCGTCATGCCGGCCGTAGCGTACTGCCGGGTAATCGTCGCGCCCGGCAAGGATGCCGCGGCAAAGTTGCCGCGGCAAGGATGCCGGGGCTACGAATGGTGGCGAGTCGCCGCACGAAAGCCGGATTGCGTCCTATTTCGGGCGTATGCGCGCCGGCCGGCAAACGTTACAACGTTACGCATTCGAAGCTATCGGCCCGCCACGCCCCATCCTGCTCGAAATCAGGGGATTGCTGACAGCAACGGCCACGGGTCCACCCGGCCGGACGCCAACCGCACCTCGAAGTGCAAATGCGGGCCGCTGGTCATGCCGGTCATGCCCACTGTACCCAGCTGCTGCCCGCCGGCCACCGGGTCGTCCGTGCCCACCAGCACCGGCTGGCTGGTCAGATGCGCGTACAGCGTCTCCACATCCCCGGCGTGCTGGATCACCACATAGCGCCCATAGCCGCCGGTTTGATAGCCAATCTGCTTCACCACCCCCGGCCCGGCCGCGTACACCGGCTCCCCGCGCACCGCCGCCAGGTCCACCGCTTCATGGCCGGCCGGGTTATTCCAGGTGTTGCCGCCCAGCGACAGCGAGCGGCCGGCCACCGGCCAATGGCTCAGCAGCGCGCCGGTCACCGCCTCAATCTCGTAGAACCAGTCCAGGTCCAGGTGATCTGACTGCACCCCATAGCGGAGCGCGTCGTCCGTCACCCGATATTGCCAGCCCCACCACTCGCTCCAGCCGGCCGGCAGCTCGGGCTGCTCCGAGTCCCAATGCGCCACCCACAACCGGTAGCCGCCCGCCCAGCCGACCGGCCCCACATACTGGTTCCACCAGGAAGCGTTGGTGTAGACGACGCCGGAGCCGGAGTTGAGCATGAAGCTCTGGATGCGGTCGCCTTGAGTTTGCGCGCCGGTGCGATCCTCAAAGTCGCCGGCCGGCGGGTAATCCCAGATCACCTGCGCGTACTGGCCGCGAAAGTGCGCCGCCTGTTGCTCGGCGTTCTTCTGGTTGTGGAAGAAGTGGTAGGGGAAGACCTTAATGCCGTAAGCGCGCGCCCACTGGTGATTGTGTCGCCACTGGCCGTCCACATACTCCGTGCCCTCGCTGACCTTGATCGCGGCTACCCTCACCCCCATCTCCTTCATCAGCCGCCAGTCAATCGTGCCCTGCCAGAAAGAGACATCCACGCCGGAGAGCGGCTGCACCAGCGTCGGGGGCGGCGGCCCGGCCACCGGCCGCACGATAGACGGGTCGGCGCTGACCGTGCCGCGCAGCGCGTAGCGCAGCTCGCCGCCAATCGTCACCGGCGCGCCCCAGAAGCGGGTGTCCACCGGCAACGCCCCGACCAAAGTGCCGTCCGCCCGGCGAATGGCCGCCCCGGCCGGCGCGACCACAATCAGCTCTTGCGCGCCGGAGGGGGCCGCGCTCACCGCCGGGCCGCTGTCGTCCGTAGTCGCCGCCCCGCCTGTGTCGCCCGCTCCGTTCGTTCCGCCGGCCGGGGTCGTTTCCGGCTCCGGCTCCGCTTCCGCGGCCGTCTCGGCGTAGCGTTGGGCCAGCGCCGCCAGGCTGTCCATCTCCGGCTGCACGGTCAGGAACCAGGAAGTCTCGCCCGGCGCGCCGGGTCGGCGGGTGGTGAACACGTTCACCGCGTGCGCCCTCCGGCCGTGTTGCCCATTCCAGTTGCGCGTGCGCTCCGCCCAATAGGACATGATGTTGATGTACTTAATCGGGTCGCCGTTGCAGCATTCGCGATGCCGCCAGCCGGAAGCCGGGGCCGCCCCGCCCTGTGCGTTGCGCCCGATTGGGCCGCCCTCGCCGAACAGCCATTTCACCTGGTAGCCGGCCGCCCGGTAGCCTTCGTCCATGCGCGTCCAGCGGCCGCTGAAATTGTCCCACTCCCCGGCTACCGGCGACCCGGCGGCGGTGAGAATATAGGCGTGATAGTCGAGGAAGTAGCCGTTCTCGTCGGCCAGCGCGGCCACTTCGATGGGGATGTCGTTGCCCATCCCGGCGCTGGAGAGGACCAGCGTGGCTCCCGGCAGGCGTTGGGCATAATCGTTCAGCCACACGTAGGAGAAGGCCTGCTCCTGCTCGACCCGATCCTGCGTCTCGGTCGGGGTGTGCGAGGCGGCGTACACGTCGTGCCACAGGCTGATCAGCAGGTTATCCAGCGAACGCAGGGCCGGGTTGTTGATGAACAGCTCGAAGAAATTGCGCGCCCGCTCCCGTTTCATGGCCGGCGGCGCGTTGTCGTACACCTGATGATGCAGCGGCTCCTGGTCCACCCAGCGGCGCAGGCAGGGGATGATGCCGGGGTTGACCCGTTGCGCCTCAACCAGCAGCCCGATGTCGCTGACCGACTTCAGCACCGTCCCGGCCGGCAACGCCGCCGCGGCCCGCGTCCAGTCCGGAGCCGGCTCCTGCATGTGAAATGAGATCAGTCCGTGATAGAGCGCCATATTGTCAACCCCGTGCCTTTGCCGCCCTATTATGACAATGCGCCGGATAAGTTCAACAATGTTGGAGGGGCCGGTATGGCAATGTTACTCGCCGAATGAGGAATAGAACCCGGGTTCGATACCTTGACATGGATGGACAGGATGCACAGGATGAAATCACTCCCCGCTTTCAATCCTGTCCATCCTGCACATCCATGTTCAAAAAGGGCCGCCCGATTACCCTCAATGGGCCTACCTCCTGACCTCATACCGCATCGCCACCGCGCCCGATTTCAACTCCAGTCGCTCCACGAGCCGCAAGTCGATGGGCCGCGAAAGTCCGGCCAACAGCGTCGGTCCGTGGCCGGCCAACCTGGGCTGCACCACGAACTCGTACTCGTCGATCAACCCCATTTCCGCCAATGCCAGGGGCAGCGTCACCCCTCCCACGAACAGCCCGTTACCAGGCTCCTGCTTGAGCTGCCGGATCGCCCGCCCCAAGTCCCCGCGCACCAGCTCCGCGTTCCAATCCACCCGCTCCAGCGTGCCGGACACGACGTATTTCTTTGCCTTGTCGATCGTGCGGGCGAAGGGTTCCATCCACGGTTCCATCCAATCCGGCCACGCCCCGGTCTGTGGGGACGGTCGCCACGCGCCTTCCATCATTTCATAGGTCACGCGACCAAATATAAGGGCATCGGCCTGCGCCAGGTTCCTGGCGTGGTGCCGATGCAGCTCCTCATCTGCAATGCCCTCCCGATGATCGCAGCAGCCGTCTAGTGTGACATTGATCGAATATCGAAGGGGTCGCATATCGTGCTCCTGAAGCGGGCTAGCTACTTATTAACCTGACTCGTCGTGTTCCACTTGTACCGTCTAGTCTGTGTATCCTTATTATACCAATTGCGCGCCGGGGGCGTTTGACGTATGATATTGGTGATTTTTGCACGGCACAATTCGTTTCCCGGCAAAGCAAGGAGGGACCCATGGCAGTGCAGGAAAAGCAAAAGCTGACCTTACGACTCAACAAACGGCTGATTGAACAGGCCAAACAGTTCGCCGCCCGGCACAATTTGTCAGTGTCGGAGTTGGTAGAGACGTTCTTTTTGCACCTGGAAAGCGTGGAGGAGCCGGAACATACCCCATTGGTCCGCCGGCTGACCGGCCTGTTGCCGCCGGACGCCGACGTGCAAGAGCTATACGACCGCTACCTGGTCGAGAAATATGGCGCGTGAGCTTCGCATTCTGGTTGACCTGAACGTAATCGTAGATGTCGTGCAGGACCGCCGTCCTTTGTACGAGGAGTCCGCGCGCGTTCTGGACGCCGTGGTTCGCCGGGAAGCCGAGGGTTGGGTGGCGGCTCACAGTCTGACCACGCTTTTCTACGTCATCGCTCGACTACGCAATCGAGAAACCGCGGTGGCTGCTCTTGCCGGCTTACTGGACGCGTTCAGGGTGGCGGCAGTGGATGATACCGTCATCCGCCGGGCGCTGTCCTGGGGCTGGCGTGACTTTGAGGACGCGGTTCAGATGGCGGCGGCTGTCGAAGCCGGGGTGGATTATCTGATCACCCGCAATACCGGCGATTTCGAGACCGGCCCCGTTCCCGCAGTGCAGCCGGCGGCGTTTCTGGCGCTGCCAAAACTGTAACAGTTGACAGTCACTTGCGAAGTGACTGTCAACTCCAAGGTAGCGGCGAAGCTCAGGCAAGCTGCAGTTTCTCCCGCACCCACTGCTCAATCAAGTCGGAGTCAGGAACGCCCTTCGACGCAGACATTCTTCTCACAGCTTCCATCTCGCCGGCAGCAGGTGAATCGTTACCTCCGTGCCCAGCCCAAAGGGATGCTCTGTGACCTCTTCCATCTGGTCTTCAAAATCCGTCAGATCGTGCGTGTCCCAGAATCTGGCCAACTCCTCAATAGAATCAGTGTCGGGAATCTGAACTCTGTTCATCGGCAAGCAGGGTTGGCTATTCTTCTTGCTCCAACGCCGCCAACAGCGCTGCCACGTCGCGCTGGAGGAGGCCGAGGACAT
>CAZIKT010000050.1:0-18524 GCA_964539885.1 uncultured Ardenticatenaceae bacterium
GCGCGCATATCTGAGTCAAGCGGGAATCACGCTGCGGAGTGTTTTGTACTGCGAACTAACCGGTACCGGCGCAAACTGCGAGTTGCCGTAGGCACGGCGGCCGGGCTTTTATGCAGGCCGGGCCAGGAGTGGATTGGACATCGATCTACTCCGGCCCGGCCATTCGCGCGATGGGAAGATGAACATAGAAGAAGTCGTGCACCTGGATGATCTTGAAGGCATCGTCATTCGCTAAGTACGCATAGTTGCCCTGTACGACGCTGTCCCTTAAGGAATAAGAGCTTCCCAGCGGATTGATCAGGTGGATCTCCCAGAGTTGAACTTCATATGGGTTGCCGACATGGAATGCTGACAGAGCTTCATTTGTTGTCACGTAGGCGAATATCCCATGGAGTTCGATGTCCGAACGAAGGCCAAGCGTCTGATCGCTGCTGAGGTACTGCGGATTGAAGAGATCGCTGACGGCGTATGTGGCCAACACAGCGAGACAGATGGTCGCTGAACAACCGCCTGATCCCTCATAGGCAATGTCTCCCAAGACGCTGATGGACCACGGATATTCTTCCCATTGTGTTATCAGCTCCAAATCGGCTACGTTGGCAACGTCAACTAGATAGGTGCCTATGACATCCATTGTACCAGCCCTCTTAGCGGCGAAAGCGACGTCATCGCTTACCGCCAGGTCGTAAAAACCAAAGAAGTCCGGTGGGACCAGCGACAAACGACCCAAGTCGTAGACTTTGTCCGGATCAGCGACGTCAACGACAATCAGGTCGGTGAGGTTCAATAGGTAGGCGTAAGGTTCCACCACGACCAAATCGGTAACAATGGCGTCAGTCCAACTTCCCCGCGCAATCGGATGTTCCGGCAGCGACACATCCACCACCACCAACGAGTTCGTGGTGTTTACATAGGCCAGACCGCCCTCAACTTGAATGCTGCGTATCTCCTCGGACATCAGCAGATTGCCGACACTGACCGGCTTCTCGACATCGCGCACGTCGACCACATGAAAATCGTCCACAAAGCCCACATAAGCGTAGCCGCCGGCCACATCTACTGCGGTGGTCTGACCAGGGATCTCGCCCAGAAAGATCGTGTCTTCCACCACCACCACATCAGCTTCACCATAGACAACAAGCAGCGGCAGCATCAAGGCAACAAACAGCGCCAATCCGGCCACAAAACTCCATTTTCTCGTCATCATCGCTACAGCCTCCTTCCCCACTGCTTTGAGAAGACTCCACACAATCGCTCACCATCCCATCCGGCGAACCCATCAACCAGCATATCGGACTTGTGAGGATTGTAGCTCGAAATCTAAGGCTGCCCCGATTGCCAAGACCACAAATGGGCAGATTTGAGGACGCATGATATATGTCATATGCCATTGCGGAGCCGTTGAGCGGTTGACGGCGCGCGCTCAGAATCCACTGTACGCACGGGCGACCGGGCAAGTGTTTGGCGCAGCGCTATTCCTGCAATGAGAGGGCGTAGACGTCTCGCTTCCGCCAGCCGGCCTGCGCGGCGACGATTGCGGCGGCGGCGCTGCGGGAAGCGCCCTGAGCAAGCTGTTCACGCAACGCCGATCGCACGTCCGCTTCAGACCAGGGCTCAGCGTCGCCGGCTTCCCCGGGGCTGATGACAATGGTCAGCTCGCCGCGGACCTTGCCCTGCTCAAAATGGCGGATGGCGTCGCTAACCGGGCCACGCCAGATCTCCTCGTGCAACTTGGTCAGCTCGCGGCCGATGGCGATGGGCCGGTCGCCGCAGATCGCCAGCAAATCTTCCAGCAAGGATAGCAGCCGGTGAGGGGCCTCGTAAAGCAGCAGGGTATAGGGGATGTTGGCTACGGCAACGAGGGCGTTGCGGCGGGCCGTTCGCTGGCGGGGCAAGAAGCCCAGGAAGAGGAATTGGTCGGTGGGCAGGCCGCTGCTGACCAACGCTGTGATGGCCGCTGTCGGGCCGGGGATCGGGCTGACCGTCACCCCGGCAGCGGCGGCGGCAGCCACCAGCCGGTAGCCGGGATCGGAGAGGCCGGGCATGCCGGCGTCGGAGACCAACGCCACATCGCCCTGCGCCAGATGGCCCAGGATCCGGCTGATGCGCTCGGCCTCGTTGTGCTCGTGATAGCTGAGCATTGGGGTGGCGATCTGATAATGCTTGAGCAAGCGGCCGGTCGTGCGCGTGTCCTCCGCGGCGATCAGGCTGACCTCGCGGAGGGTGCGCAGCGCCCGCAGGGTGATGTCTTCCAGGTTGCCGATGGGCGTGCCGACCAGATAGAGCGTGGGCATCAGCCAGTCAGCGGCGGGTCAACTGCCGGCATCGAGCTGCAAGACTATCTCGGCCTCGGCCCACAATTCGGCGACCCAGGCTTCGAATCGCTCCTGTAATAGCCGGGCGCGGGCGTCAGCGGTGAGGGGGCGAGCCGGGTCCAGGGCGATGAGCTGCACCAGGTAATGGGTGGTGCGACCGCTGGCGGAGTCGGTGACGGTGATGATCGGGCTGAATTCGCCGGGTTGCAGGGCAAAGGCGGCGGCCTCGATCTCAGGCACGAAGAGCGTTCCGGCCGGGAAATAGCCCAGGTCGCCGCCGTCCTCGCCGGTGGCGCGATCCAGCGAGTGGGTGCGGGCCAGGGTAGCGAAGTCGGCCCCGGCGGTCAGCTCGGTGACCAGCGTCTGGGCCAGGACGAGATCGTCCACCTGCAGGTAGCGGGCGTGGGCCTGGGGAACGGCTGTGGGCACATCGGCGGTGACCAGGGCCACCATCTGGTCGAGCAGCAATTGTTGGGCGACGACGGCTCGCAGATCCTCTTCGGTCCAGCCGTTGAGCTGCAACCAGGCGTTGTAGCCGCCCTCGTTGCCGGACTCGTCTGCCAGCCGGCGCAGCTCGGCCATCTCGGCGGCGATCATCTCGCCGGTCACGCTGACCCCGGCTGCGGCGGCGGCCTGGGCGATCAGCTTCTCTTCCACCAGCCGGTCCAGGATCAGGGCGCGGGCCTGCTCATCGGTGAGCGCCGGGTCCAGCACGCCGTAGTAGCCCTGCTCCCGGCCGGCGACGGCCGCATCCAGCTCGGGCAGGTAGATAGGCTCGCCGTTCACATAGGCGACGACCGGAATGGCGACGGTGGGAGTGGGCGGGATGGGGGTCGGCGTGGGCGCGGTGATGGTCTCCTGCACGGCGGTGCTCTCGATGGCCGTGAAGGGGGTTCCGGCTAACGGGGTGGGGGACGATCCTGCCGGCGGTTGTCCATTTCGGCAGGCGGCCAGCAGGAGTAGTATGAGCAGCGCAATTGTTATTCGCCAATGGTGGTTGAGCAGCATCAAAGGGTCTCTCAATTAGAGAATCCCGGTTTCGGCCAGAAACCGGGATTCTGGTACCTAGCGGACCTGATTATAGCCGGGGCGGGCATCGCTCACAATTCGCCCGCGCTTGATGACCACATCCACCAGGTTCACACCGTATTGATAGCCCAGCCGGCGATAGTCGGAGACGTTCAATACGAGGAGATCGGCCTGTTTGCCGGGCTGCAGGCTGCCGACCTCGTCGCCGCGGCCAATAGCGTAGGCGGCGTTGAGGGTGGCGGCGACCAGCGCCTGCGCCTGGGTCAGGCCCAGGTAGCGGCAGGCGAGGGCGATGATCATCTGCATGGACTCGCACCAGGTGGTGCCGGGGTTGCAGTCGGTGGCCAGGGCCAGCGCGCCGCCGGCTTGCAGGATCTGGCGGGCCGGGGTGTAGTCGTGGTGGGCCAGGCCGAAGGGAGTGCCGGGCAGGGCCACCGCTATGGTGTCGCCCCGGCCCAGGGCTTCGATGTCGGCCGGCGGCGTCTTGACTAGGTGATCGGCGGATACCGCGCCCAGTTCTACCGCCAGGCCGGTCCCGCCCAGGCCTTCAAACTCGTCGGCGTGCACTTTCAGCCGGTAGCCCAACGCCTGGGCGGCCTGGAGGATACGGCGGGTCTGATCGAGGTCAAAGGCGCCGGCCTCGCAGAAGACGTCGCAGTAGAGGGTGACGCCTTGCGCGCGCATCCAGGCCGCGCCGGCGGGCAACATGTCGTTCACCACCGCATCAACATATTCATCGGCCCGCCCGGCGTACTCGGCGGGCACGGCGTGGGCCGGCAGGAAAGTGGGGGTCAGCTCCACCGGCTGGGCCTGGTTGAGCGCCATGATGGCGTCCAGTTGCTTCAGCTCGGCGGCGGTTTCCAGGCCGTAGCCGGTCTTGGCCTCCGCGCTGGTTGTGCCGTAAGCGAGCATACGGCGCAGGCGGGGCAGATTGTCCTGCACCAGGTCAGCGAGGGAGGCGTCGCGGGTGCGGCGGACGGTGGACATGATGCCGCCGCCGGCAGCCATGATCTCCATGTAGGTCGCTCCCGCCAGCCGCATTTCGAACTCGCCGGCGCGGTCGCCGTACCAGGGGAGATGGGTGTGTGGGTCCACGAAGCCGGGGATCACGCAGCGCCCGCCGGCATCCAGCCGGGCGCTGCCGGGGTAACGCGCTTCAAGCTCCGGCGATGAGCCGACTTCGACCACCAGCCCATCTCGCACAGCCAGCGCGCCACTGGTAATGATGCCCAGCTCGCCCAGGCGCGGGCCGCGTTGGGGACCGTCGTGCGGGCCGCGTTGCGGGGGGACGGTGCATAGTTGGCCGATGTTGTGGATCAGCAGTTCGTCATTCATGCGCTCGTCCCTCAGTCAGATACTCCCATATCCGCCGGCGCAATCCTGCCGGCGGGCGCCTCTCGTATCCATATGATCAGGACCAGGATACCCAGCAGGGTGATCAGCGCCGCCGCCAGGACCACGCCGGTCAGGCCGAATTGCTCCCAGACGAAGGGACCGGCAAGGGCGCCTGACATGCGTCCGGCGCTGCCGGCTGCCAGGGCCATGGAGAGCAGCACGCCCCGCGCCTGGGGTAGGGTCTCAGTGAGCAGCGGCAAGCCGCCCACGATGGTGATCTCAAAGGATACGAAGAGCATAAACAGCAGCCCCAGCGCCACCCCCAGGCTGGAGCCGGCCAGGGGCAAGAGGAGATAACCCAGCACCACAATCAGCGCGGTGGTGATGATCACCGGACGCTTGCCGAAGCGATCGACAGCCAGACCGGAGGAGGACTCGCCCAGCAACTCGGCGGCGCCGATAACGGCCGCTGCCAGTCCCAGGCCGGTGAAGGTTAAGGCAAATTGGCTTTCGATCCAGGAGCCGAAGACGATCAGCAGCAGCTCGTTGGCGCCCATGAGCATGAAGAGGTAGGCGCAGACGGCCCAGATGACTGGTTCCTGCCGAAGCAGCGCGCGCCGGGAGATCGTGGCCGGCCGGTGGTGCGGAGCCGGCCGGTCACGGGGCATCACCAGCCACAGGCATAAGGTGGCAATCAGCCCGCATACACCCAACCAGGCATATGGCGCAGACCAGCCCTGTCTCTGCATGGCGAGTCCCATGAGCGGCGCGCCGATCAACAGGGCGGAGGACCAGGAAAGCTCAAGCACCGAGAACACCCGCCCCCGCTGCTGATAAGGCACGGTATCAGCCAGGTAGGCCATCACGGCGGGGTCATAGATGACTTTGGCGATGCCGGTCAGGATAAGGGCTATCGCCAGCATCCAGTAAGTGGGACGCAGGAAGACGGCGTAGTTGCCGGCGGTGAAGATGAGCAGCGCCAGCACCAGCGTGATGCGCCGGCCCAGGCGATCGGAGAGCGGGCTGAAGAGCGGGCTGGTCAGGCCGACCGCTCCGCGCAGAGCGACCAGCCGGGAGACATCTACCAGGGAGACGCCGGCGCCGCGAGCTAGAGCCGGGAGGAAGGGGTAGGTGAAGCGCAAGGCGGTGTTGATGACCAGCCGGCTGATGGTGAAGACGGCTAGGCGCAAGCCGGCGGATTGCTGCATAGCTTTGCGGGGCATAGGCAGAAGTCTAGCTGAATCCGAGGTGACAGTCACTTCCGAAAGTGATTGTCACCTGGAGGCGTTTGAGAAGAAAAAAGCCACTCTCTTTGGAGCGGCCATGTGGCTCGGAAGAATCCGCTCCCCCGTTTTATTTCAGCCTAAACGCCTCATTTCCACCCATTCTCTTCGGCCGCTAACAGTACGGCAAGCCTCAATAATAGATGACGATCCTCACCTTCAAAAGTGATAAGTGCCACTTTGCTTTCAATGTGATAAATGCCACCATAGATCTGATTGATGACAAATGGGGCTTTTGTAGAGAGGTTACGAAGATACCTGAGAACAGTAAAGTAAGAAGGGTATGGACCCTGCGGCAACTTTTGCTAGACAGCAACACAGCTTCACTTACGGTTGTGTGAGCAAGAATAATACAGAACTTGTTCTGTGATGAGTGTAATGATTGTACAGCGAAAGCCCACACTACTCTTTCCCATCTTGTTTGCCATTCTTGTTATCGTTCTGGCTGCCTGGGCATATTTTGCCATCATCTCAGGCAATCCGGTGTTCTTTGTCTCGCCAGAGCGATTCTACAAGCCAGATCGCATAGTTGTCCTTTATTACGGAACGCCGATAGAACTTCAACCCGGCAGTGAGGCATTTCGTGAAACTGATGCGGCGCTGAACCGATCCCTTAGAAGTTTTCGTGGTCGTATATCAATTGGTCTCTCAGAAGGCACCTTAACTGACTATCGCGAAGGAGAATACGCGCTGGAAGTGTTCTTCTCCTATGACATAGGACCTGTCATTGGACGTTCTGTTGCTATTGACCATCTTCTGATTCCAATTGATGGCCGTCACAGTGGCAATGGCTTTGTTTTCACAGGCGATAATGGCAAATGGCAAGCCTCGGCGCTGATCATGGAGGATCCGGTCCCAGTTCTCAAGGTCCTAAGTGATTTAGGGTATCTCACGAAAGATTAATAGAGTCCGGCATCGCTAAGAGTTAGACGCTCGACTCCAATACGACGATGTGGCCTGGCCGCTGCGGTGACCGGCGCTCGGCTGCATGGCGGGGTTGACGTGCCCATAGCCGGGCGGCTTGGCCGGATGTCCGGCAAGGAGCTGGCGGGGCTGGCGCTGACAGATAACCTGACCCTGCGCAGCATCGGTATGGCGGCAATCAATGCCCTGTTGCCGCGGCAGCCAGACAGTTTTGGAAGTGACTATCACCTGAGGGCGGGGTAGCTGATGCGGTAGATCAGGCCGCCGCGATCATCGCTGACGTAGAGCGCGCCGTCGCCCCCGACGGTGACGCCGGCGGGCCGGCCGCTGATCGAGCCGTCATCCGCCAGCCAGCCGGCGGCGAAATCCTCCACCGCGCCGGTCGGCTGCCCGTTCTCGAAGGGCAGGCGGACAACTTTGTAGCCGGTGGGCACGCTGCGGTTCCAGGAGCCGTGGAAGGCGATGAAGAGGTCGCCCTGGTAGTCCGGCGGGAAGGCGTCGCCGGTGTAAAAGGCGAGGCCGAGGGGGGCGGAATGGGCCTGCATCTCCACGATGGGGGCGATCACGCCGTCACAGTCGCCGGGCGACCCCAGGTCGGGATCGATGATGCGCCCGCTGTGGCAAGTAGGCCAGCCGTAGTCGCCGCCGTCCTCGATTATGTAAACCGTCTCCGGCGGCAGGTCATCGCCCATCAGGTCGCGGCCGTTGTTCGTGGCCCACAGTTCGCCGGTATCGGGGTGCAGGGCCAGGCCGACGGCGTTGCGCAGGCCGGAAGCGTAGACGCGCTCGCCGGCAGGGGGCAGCGGATCATAGATGACAATGGCGGCGCGACGCGGATCGTCCTCGATGCAGACGTTGCAACTGGAGCCGATGGAGACGACCATGCGCCCATCCGGCAGGAAGAGGACGGTGCGGGTGCTGTGGTGGCTGCCGGGCAGGGCGTCAGTGAGGGTGCGGCGCTGGTCGGCTACGCCGTCGCCGTCCGTATCTATGAGCTCGATGATGCCGGTGGGCACGGCCGCGTACCAGGAGCCATCGCGATAGACGAGGCTGTGCACTTCGTCCAGTTCTTCCGCGAATACGCGGATGCTGTCGGCCCGGCCGTCGCCGTCCGCATCGGGCAGGGCGACGATACGGGCATTGCCCCGATCGGCCACGTAGAGGTCGCCCTCCGGGCCGAGGGCCATGAAGCGCGGGCCGCTCAGCCCTTCGGCGAAGATGTTGACCTCGAAGCCGGGCGGGAGGGTCAGGTCGGAGGCCGGGCCGGTGCTGCTGAGAAGGCCGGTAACGTTCACCTGGCTGGTCAGGTTGCGGATGAGGAGGTAGCCGGCGATGAGGATCGCGACAAGTGTGATAATGGCACCTAATAGGCATCCGCGTCTTCTGGACATTTCGCGCTCTCCTTGTGGGCCGCAAGGTAGAATCGCCGCCATTGTAGAACCAATCACGAAATCGTTCTACAATCGTGCGCCTGATGAGTTATGTGCTGTTCCCCGGTAGACATCTGTTGAACACCGCTTTCCAGGGGCGCTACCTGACCGGCATCTTGCAGATGCCGCCGGAGCGGTTGCTGTTCCTGGACGGACGGCCGCCGGCAAATACGGAGCCGATCGACCAGGTGATCTTCGCGATCACGTCAGCCAACCAGGAGCATAGCCGGTATAACCCGATCCCGTTTCACGTGCGGGCGATCGGGGTGGACCGCTTCGCGCGCACGCTGGAGCTGACGTTGGGCATCCGCTACCGGATTATGGGCATCCCGCACTACCGTCCCACGCCGCGTTTCGCGCGCTACACATTGCAGGAGATCGCCGAGCAGAGCGAGGGCAACCTGGAGCTGACACCGGAGAACTGCGTGGTGCTCTGCTCCACGGAAGCCTTGATCGCCCAGTATCGCGAGCTGGGGTTTGCGATATTGCCGGCAGAATTGGGTGAGCCGGAGCCGGTCCCGCGGACGCCGATGCTGCTTGTACAACATTTCGTCGCCGTGGGCGAGAAGTGGCGGCATGACCCGGCCCTGCGGAGCGAGCTGGCCCCGGCGACCTTCGACCTCTGGCAGGATTTCCCCGATATCCCGCGCCGGGTGTTGCGCCTGTGGCGCGATCCACTGCTGAACGAAGCCGGCAGCCTGACGAACGACCGCGATTACGGCGTTTATGCCCTGGGGATGAGCAACCAGGAGATCATCAGCGTGAAGTACGCCGATATCAAGGAGACGTTGCTGCCGGGCAAGATCGTGGATGAGGGGTGCGCGGACGGAGCGCTGCTCACCATGGTGGCGCGCGACTTCCCCGATTCGGACCTGATCGGCATCGAGATCACGGGCGAATTCATGGCGCGGGCCAGAGAAAGACAACGCGCCGGGCATTTCGGCGGATCATTTGTGCATTTCCACCAGCGCAATATCCTGCACGAGATCTTCGAGCCGAACTCGATTGACACGACCATCTCCAACTCCACGATCCACGAGCTGTGGTCGTATGGGGACGGCGAGCGGACGGTGCGGGAGTATTTCGCACGCAAGTACGCGCAGACCCGGCCGGGTGGCCGGCTGGTGATCCGGGATGTGGTCGGGCCGGCGAACACAGCGCAAGAGGTGGTCATGTGGCTGGATCGGCGCGACGGGAGTAATGAGGGGGTGTTCCGGGAGTCTGCCGGGCGAGACGAATTGGCGCAGCATCTCCGCAGTCTGTCCACCTACGCCCGCTTCTTGCGCTTCGCGCGCGACTTTCGGGCGGAATCCGGCGGGCCGGGCATCGCTTACCACGAGCTGGAGATAGGCGGCGAGGCGCTTATTCTGCTTTCGTTGCGGGACGCGGTGGAGTTCATGAGCAAGAAGGATTACCTGGACAACTGGCGCAGCGAGATGCATGAACAGTTCGCCTTCTGGGATTTCGGGGAGTGGAAGGCGGCGCTGGCAGGAGCCGGCTTCCGCATCGTGGAAGATCCCAACGCGCCGGAGCAGGGATCGCGGGTGTACACCAGTGCATGGATCGTGGAGAACCGTTGGCGCGGCCGGGTGGCGCTGTTTAGTAGGAGCGGCGGCGGTCTGCAGCCGCTTCCCTATCCAGCCACTAATATTATCCTGGTAGGGGAGAAGCCGGGCAGAGGAGGCCCTGAAAACGATTGAATGAACCGGCTCGCCTGACGCTGCGTGACCCGGCGATGGTCAAGACGGCCGTTTATTACGTCGTGTTCCTGATCATCGGGCTATCCGCCGCCATTATGGGCCCGACATTACCCTGGCTGGCCGATAATGTCGCTGTGCCGCTGAGCCAGATCAGCATACTGTTTTCGGCCAAGTCGCTGGGTGGGCTGGTGGGTTCGGCGCTGGGCGGGCGGCTGTTCGACCGCCGGCCCGCGCACTCGGTGGCTGTCGGCCTGCTGCTGATCATGGCAGTCACCCTGGCGCTGATCCCGCTGGGCCGGCAATTGTGGGTGCTGGCGGTGATCGTCTTCGTGGCGGGAGTCGGCGATATTACGCTGGACCTGGGCGGCAACACATTGCTGATGTGGGTGCACGGCAGCCGGGTGGCCCCTTTTATGAACGGGTTGCACTTCTTCTTCGGCGTGGGCGCGTTTCTGGCTCCGATATTGGTCGCCCTGGCGATCTCCGCCGGCTCGGTGCAGTCGGCGTATTGGCTGCTGGCGCTGATCATTTTGCCGGTCGCCCTTGTTCTGACGCGCCTGCCCAGCCCTGCCGCGCCTGAGCGCCAGGAGGTCACCGTTGAAAGCGGGCAGGTGTCGCGGAGGCTGGCTTACCTGGTGTCTTTCTTCTTCCTGCTTTATGTGGGGGCGGAGGTCAGCTTCGGCGGCTGGATCTATAGTTACGCGGTCGAGCTCAACCTGGCGAGCGAGGTGGGCGCGGCTTACCTCACCTCCGCATTCTGGGGGGCGCTGACCATTGGCCGGCTGCTGGCGGTGCCGGTTTCAACCCGCGTCGGGCCGCGTCACATCTTATTGGTCGGCTTGCTCGGCTCCCTGGCTTGCCTGTCAACGATTCTCCTTTTGCGAGAGTCGGCATCGGCTCTGCAGATCGCTACGTTCGGGCTGGGATTGTGCATGGCCCCCGTTTTCCCGACCATGCTCAGCTTCGCCGAGCGCCGGATGGCGATTACCGGGCAGGTGACCGGCTGGTTCTTCGTCGGGGGTTCGCTGGGGGGCATGATATTGCCCTGGGTCAGCGGACAACTATTCACCCGCTTCAGCCCATACGCAACGATGGCGTTGATTGCCGGGGCGGTGCTGGGCGCATTCCTGGTCTATCTGGGGCTGACGGGGTTCGCGAAGCGCAAATACGATATGGTGGGAGATGTGAGTCCGCAAACGGAGCAATCATTATGAGCGAGAAGATCATTTATTCGATGCTGGGCGTGGGCAAGATCGTCCCGCCGAACAAGCAGATCCTGAAGGATATTTCGCTCTCCTACTTCTATGGGGCGAAGATCGGCGTGATCGGGCCGAACGGGGCCGGCAAGAGCACGCTGCTGCGCATTATGGCCGGGTTGGATAAGGAGCATTTGGGAGAGGCAATGCTGTCGCCGGGCTACACGGTAGGCTTCCTGGAGCAGGAGCCACGGCTGGACGAGAGCAAGACGGTACGGGAGATCGTCGAACAGGGCGTGCAGGAGGTCGTAGACGTGCTGCGCGAGTTTGACGCGATCAACGCCCGCTTCGCCGAGCCGCTCTCGGGTGAGGAAATGGACGCGCTATTGGACCGGCAAGGGCAAGTGCAGGACGAGCTGGACCGGCTGAACGCCTGGGACCTGGACAGCCGGCTGGAGCTGGCCATGGACGCGCTGCGCTGCCCGCCGGGCGAGACGCCGGTGCGGGTGCTCTCCGGCGGCGAACGGCGGCGGGTGGGGCTGTGTCGGCTGCTCCTGCAGGAGCCGGACATCCTGCTGCTGGACGAGCCGACCAACCACCTGGACGCGGAATCGGTCGCCTGGCTGGAGCGCCACCTGCAACAATACCAGGGCACGGTCATCGCTGTGACGCATGACCGTTACTTTCTGGACAACGTCGCCGGCTGGATCCTGGAGCTGGATCGGGGCCGGGGCATCCCCTGGAGGGGCAATTACTCCTCCTGGCTGGAGCAGCGACAGGCGCGCCTGAAACATGAGGAGAAGGCGACCTCAAAGCGGGAGAAGACGCTGGAGCAGGAGCTGGAGTGGATCCGGCTGACACCGAAGGCGAAACAGGCGAAGAGCAAGGCGCGGATCACCTCTTACCAGCGGCTGCTGGACCAGGACACGGAGAAGGCAAGCGCGGATCTGGAGATTTACATCCCGCCGGGGGATCGGCTGGGCGATGTGGTGATCCGCGCCACCAAGGTTAACAAGGCATATGGTGAGCGCCTGCTGGTGGATAATATGACGTTTGACGTGCCGCCGGGGGCGGTGGTCGGTGTGGTCGGGCCGAATGGGGCGGGGAAGACGACGCTGCTGCGCATGATCGTGGGGCAGGAGACGCCGGATAGCGGCATGCTGGAGATCGGGCAATCGGTGAAACTGGCTTATGTGGACCAGAGCCGGGACACGCTGGACCCCGCGAAGAATGTCTGGGAGGAGATCTCAGGGGGGCAGGACAACCTGCAACTGGGTAAACGCAGCGTCAATTCTCGGGCTTACGTCGCCCGGTTTAACTTCACCGGCAGCGACCAGCAGAAGCTGATTGGCGCCCTCTCCGGCGGCGAGCGTAACCGGGTCCACCTGGCGAAGATGCTGCGCTCGGGCGCGAATGTGCTGCTGCTGGACGAGCCGACCAACGATCTGGACGTGGATACCCTGCGGGCGCTGGAGGAGGGGCTGAACAACTTCGCCGGCTCGGCCATTGTGATCAGCCACGACCGCTGGTTCCTGGACCGGGTGTCCACGCACACGCTGTCGTTTGAGGGAGACAGCCAGGTGTTCTGGTATCCCGGTGCGTGGAGCGAGTACGATGATGATCGCCGGCGGAGGCTGGGCGACGAGGCGGAACGCCCGCACCGGATCACGTATCGGAAGCTGCGGCGCGCTTAGGAAGCAAGCTCCTTGCGCGTCTGCCGCCAGAAGTAGAATGCGAACAGGGGCATGCCCAGCAGCATGAGCAAGGCGACCATAGCGATTAGCGCCGGCATGAGCATAGTCAGCGCCCCGACAAGTGGGAAAAGCAGCATCAGGACCACGAGCAGCCAGTCGAGCCGGCTCTCACGCGGGAAGGCCAGCCCGAAGGCGTA
The DNA here is from genome assembly GCA_964539885.1 of uncultured Ardenticatenaceae bacterium. Lineage (GTDB taxonomy): Bacteria > Chloroflexota > Anaerolineae > Promineifilales > Promineifilaceae > JACKCB01. The sequence continues at coordinate 13,104 of CAZIKT010000050.1, forward strand.
GAGCGCGGCGTATGCTGCCATCCACTTCAGGTTGGCGACGATGTAGAGGGCCGGCAAGGGCAGTTCGCCCACGGTCGTCTGCACGCCTTGTTGCGCCAGGGTGGCGAAGGTAATGAACACGGCATTCTCTGCGGCATCAAAGAACGCCGCCAGGCCGCCGGCAATCAGGCCGATGGTCGCCAACGCCGGGCTCTGGCGCGCGGCAATCGCGTAGAGCGCCCCAAAGACGAGCAGGTAGCTGAGGATGAAGAGGGAGTCGGCGGCGAATAAGCGCAGCATCTCCCCTGGATAGCCGTTGATCACCGCCACGAAATCGGCCGGCGGGGCAGCCGGGAAGCTCGGCTGCAGTTCCAGACTGGTCCCGGCGGTCAGTCGCGACAACAGGATCAAGATCATGGCAACGGTGGCTGCCAGCGCCGCCACGATGCCGGCGCGCAATGTGTGTCTCATAGGAGCCTCCCTCACAGTCACTATGTCAAGTTATCCACTTGCGGCACGAGAAACGGCCGGTTTGTTCACAGTTTGTCCACAGCTTCTGCCCTTGCATCACGGTCGCAGCCGGAAGCGCATGTAATCCAGCGGCTTGGTGGGGGAGCCCAGGGCGTAAAGTTCCGGCGTCATCTGGCTGCGATGCTCGGTGGCGTGATTCAGGACATGCAGCATGATATCCAGCGCAGCCAGGGTGAAGCCGTTGCCGCGCGTGTTGCGATAGTCGACATTCCGTTGCAGGTCATCCTCGCTGAGGGACGCCAGGAAACTCTGCCAGCCGGCGCGCACTTCCAGCCAGTGGGTCTTGACGGCGGCGAAGTCCTCATAGGCTGCCGGGTCGAGCATGGCGTTGGGGCTTTCGCCCTGCAGGCGATGAAGCCAGATCCATTCTGCGGTCAGGGCATGCACCGCCAACCCGTGCAGCGACCCCCAGAAGAAGGGGCGCTCCAGCTTGTAGGCGTCATCCGGCAACTTTTCCAGGCTGCCGAACACTTCGTCCCATGCCCAGTTGTTGTACTTATACAGGCGCTTCACGGTGTCCAAAGTCATCGCTTGATCCTCCCGAGATCTGTGCTCAGTCTACGTCTTCGAGAAAAGCCAGAATCGCTTCCGAGGTGCGCTCCGGCTCCTCAAAGGTCAACAGGTGGGTAGCGTCCGGCAGCTCATAGAAGCGCGCTTCGGGTTGCAGATTTTGCCAGTGCTGCCAGGCTGCCGGGGCCAGTGTGTCGCTCTTTCCGGCCCGCACGGCGATGGTCGGCACCCGCAGTTGGGCCACGTTTTCCCAGACGTCCAGGGGTGGGCGGGCAAAGATGGTCGCCTCCCACTCGCGGGGGTAAGCCAATTCAACCGAGCCGTCCGGCAGTTCACGGGTGCCGGCAGTGACATAGTCCATCAGCGCCTCGTCCGAGAAGCCGCGAAAGACACCCTTGGCGCGGAAGCGCTCGAAGGCGTGCCGGCGGTCGGTCCAGTTTGTGCGCCTCTTGCGGGCGTCTTCTACCAGCTGCGGCCAAAAGCCCAGCGCCGCCTGCTGTTCAGGGGGGACCTTTTCGACAATATCCGGGTTAGCTGCAAGGAATGTGAGCACATGCGGCGGCAGAAAGATCGGCTCGATGAGCACCAGCCGGCTGAAGCATTCCGGACGTTCGACGGCGGCGTACATGGTGGCGACCGCGCCCAGCGAATGGCCGACGCCGATGACCTGCTGCAGCCCTTCCTGATCGCAGAAGCGCACCAGGTCGTCGCCGAAGGTGCGGAAGCCGGCCGTCGCGTCGGGCGGCGCGTCGCTCCATAGCGGGCGGGGCAACATGGCCAGCGGGCGGTATTGCCTTGCCAGGCCGGTCAGAAACTGACGATAGCTGCCCGGTGGGAAGCCGTTGGCCGACGCAAAATGCAGCAAAGGGCCGTCGCCGCCAAATTCGACAAATGGGATGCGGAAGGTCATGGTCAGCGATCTTCTCTGTCGGAGCGCAGGATGATGTCCAGTAGCTGCCGGGTCAGATCCTTGGTGTTGGCCTCAATCTCGCCGGGCGGCCCCACGCAGGCCGGGCAGCCGTCGCGACAACGGCAGTCGGCGATCAGCTCGCGGGCCGCATTCAAGAGGTCGGTGTGCAACTCGTATAGCTTCTCACTGAAGCCCACGCCGGCGGGTACGGTCTCGTAAATCACCACCGTCGGCGCGCGGGTCAACGGATTCAGGCTGTCCGCCACGACCTCGATATCGCGCGGATCGCTCATCAGGAAGAGCGGAGCCAGGTTGCGCAAGACATAGCCCAGACCGCCCAGCGCCGAGCGGGTGCGCTGGCCCTCCTCCGCGCGTTGGTGGCAGCTTGGGCAGAGCGTGACCAGATTCTCAATCTCGTTGGCGTAGCGGTAGTTCTCGTTTTCCCCGCGCACATAGTCGAAGTCGCGAAAGGGGCGAATGTGGTGCACGTGCAGGTCACCGCCGGTCGCGCCGCAGATCTGGCAGCGGTAATCGTCGCGTTCCAGGGCTTTGCGACGCTGCGCCGGCCAATTCGGGCCGTAATCATTGGGTCTGAGGAGCACGCCGGCGGCGAACAGTTGTTCAGACAATTGTTCACCGAAGATAATCCAGTAGCCGGACGTGTCCAAAGTCATGGCCGGCAGGTCAATTTCGCCGAATCCGAGGGTTTCGTGGGAGTATTGCTTGATCTTGCGATAGCTGGTGGCCCTGGTCTCGACGCGCACATCGCCATGCGCGCGCAAAAGATCCCCGCTGATCGCCTCCTCGACCGCTGCCAGCCTGCGTAAGTTGCTGCCGATACTGGCCCGGGTGTAGTAATCCACGTCCACCGGGCGCACGGCAGCCAGTCGATTGTCCCAATCCAACTCCTCAACCAGATAACTCCGCGCCTGGTGCATGTAGACCGCCCCCTCATAAGCGAGCAGGGGCACGCTGGCCAGGTCCAGCTCGCCGATGACCTGTGGCTGCGCCCCACTCGTATCCTGAATGACCACCGTCTCCTCGCCGCCAGTACGCAGGGACAGGCGGTTGGCGGGCGCGCCCTCGCCCAACCAGTGATATTGGCCTCGCGTGGCGTGCAAATCCCCTTTCGCCGTCAACTCTTCCAGAAGATCGTCCACCAGGCCAGATGCGCCAAAGGACTCTCCGGCCCGAAAAGGGATCTCGAAAGCGGCGCAGGCCATGTGGCGGGCCATGATGCGCGGATTGTCCGGGTTGATCAGGGCGTGCTCCGGCGAGCGCCCGAACAGGTAGCGGGGATGCTGGCAGATGTATTGGTCCAGGGGGTTGCTGCCGGCGATAAGCATCGCCGCCGACTCTGCCGCGCGCCGCCCGGCCCGCCCGGCCTGTTGCCAGGTGGCGGCAATGGTGCCGGGATAGCCGCACAGCACCGCCGCGCTCAATTGACCGATATCCACTCCCAATTCCAGGGCGTTGGTGGCTACCACGCCGCGCAGCGCCCCATGCCGCAAGCCCTGCTCAATACGCCGGCGCTCCAAAGGCAGGTAACCGCCGCGATAGCCGGCTACGGTATCCGGGTCCTTGTCCAGTTCGACCAGATCATCCTGCAAATAAGTGAGCAGCAACTCCACCGTCTGCCGGGCGCGGGCGAAGACGATGGTGGGCACATCTTCCGCCAGGAAAGCGGCGGCGGCGTCTTTGGTCATCAGCACCGTGCTGCGCCGCAAACCTAATTCCTCGTCCACCATGGGCGGATTGAAGAGGATCATGTGCCGTGTGCCGGTCGGCGATCCGTCCAGCTTGTCGTCAATCAAGGTGACCGGGGCTTCAATCAGGCGTTCGGCGTGTTCCTGCGGGTTGGCGATGGTGGCCGAGCAGCAGATGAATTGGGGATCGCTGCCGTAGAAGCGGCAGATGCGCCGCAGACGCCGGATGACGTTGGCCACATGGCTGCCGAAGATCCCCCGGTAGGCGTGGATCTCGTCCAGCACGACAAAGTGCAGGTTGCTGAACAGCACGCGCCAGTTGGGATGAAAGGGGAGGATGCCGGAATGCAACATATCCGGGTTTGTGACCAGGATGCCGGCTGATTGGCGCACCTGGCTGCGTTGGGCGCGGGGCGTGTCGCCGTCATAGCTGTGGACGGGGATGCGCAATCGCCCGGCCTCGACTATGGCGGCAGTCTCAGCGACCTGGTCATGGGCCAGCGCCTTGGTGGGAAAGAGATAGAGGGCGCGCGCTTTGGGCTGGGTCAGCAGCCGTTGCAGGACAGGCACGGTGTAGCACAACGATTTGCCGGAGGCGGTGGAGGTGGATACAACCACGTTGTCGCCGGCAGCCACGCTGTCAATGGCCGCCGCCTGGTGCGCGTAGAAGGCGCGGATGCCACGCCGGTCCAGCCCGGCGCGCAGTTCGTCCGGCATGTCTGTCGCCGGGGAGGCATATTGCCCTGGCCGGGCCGGCATTCTCTCCCAGGCGACCACATTGCTCATGAAGTCGCGATTCATGCGCAGAGCCGCCAGCACCTCACCCAGGGCGGAGAGGCTCATTTCGTTTGTTCCCATCTATCGCGTTGTGCTATCCTGCGCAGGATCCCTCAGCGGTCGGATGCCTGCCATTATGGTACTGTAACAGAATCTGTGACAGACGTCAGTCTGCATAATCGGTAGCGCGAATGTCAGAGGTTGCGTGTTTGCTACGGGGACGTCTGAAGATATCCACGACATGCTTGCCAATCAGTATGGATTATATAGTAGTTGTAGTAGGGGCTGTGCATATGTGTATAACCCATCACAGACCCCCATATGGGGCGTACGGCCGCCGGCCACGCCAGTTATATGGCGTTCTTTTTGTTCATACCGGAAGCGCTTCCTGTGGATGAGCGCGGGGCGGTGTGGGGACAGTCTTATGTCGCGGCATAGCGATAAATACGTCTCCATCCTGCCCAACATGCCATATATGGGCAGAACGAGCGCTTCGGGGCCCCTATTTGCCGGCGACAGGGCGATCTGAGCTTGACATAGTTTTCCACCGTTTCGCAGGACTATCCCCATTTCCGGACGCAGTTATCCACACTTTATTAATGGCGATTAACATCTATCGATCCGGCAACTTGACCGTGTTCCGGCGTCAATTCTTCCGGCTGAGATGTACAGGGACCCCAGATATGGGAGCGAAAGGCAGGCTGCGGTATGATCGGCGACAGGGGCGAGATCTCGCCTGTGGGCAGTTGTGGATATCGAGGGGCGACAGCTTGCCGGCGGCAGGCGAGCGCAGGAAAGCGATGGACGCAGAGAACAAGGACGCGCAACAACAAATGTTCAGGGCACTATGGCGGCTCTATCGCCGGCCCGAACGACCGGAACCCTGGTCCGGCAGCGGGAATCTGCCCTGGGATGACCCGGCCTTCTCAGAGCGAATGCTGCGCGAGCATCTGGACGAATCGCATGGGGCAGCTTCGCGGGTGAGCGCGGAACGGGGGCTGATTCTAG
>CAZIKT010000051.1:0-18322 GCA_964539885.1 uncultured Ardenticatenaceae bacterium
GTGAGAATGGCAGCCGCCGCGATCGAGAGCGTGTATGGAACGGTGGCAACGGCCGTAAACAGGGAGGAACGGCCCTGCACGATCTGGATATAGAGCGGGATCAAGAAGATGACTGCCGAACCAAGCGCGCCGATGATCAGCAGGGCGAGCACCGCCGACCGCTCTGCCGGCGCATCCAGAACCTCCAGTGAGAGCAAGGGCGTCTTGTTTTGGGCCGCTTGCCGATGAGACCAGAAGAAGAATCCCTGACCGAGGACGATGCCCAGCAAGATCATCAGAGGCGCCGGCGAGAGCCCAAGCGGAGCGACAGGTGCAGCCGGCTTGGCCAGCAAGATGCCCCAAGAGTGAAGACCGTTAAAGCCAAAGCTGATCAGGATGATCGCCGCCGCTGCCAGAATTGCCCCGACGGCATCGATCTTGATGCCCGACTGTCTCTGGATGGGTCTCAACCGAAAGCTGAGCGCAAAGACAACAACCGATAGAACGGCGAGCAGGCCAAAGGAGAGTCGCCAGCTGAGGGCGGTGCCCAGGTAGCCGGCAATGAAGAAAGCCAGCGCGCCGGATAAGGCAGGGGTGCCGGCCAACACACCCAGCGCCTGCGTCTGTTGCTTGCCATGATAGCTGGCGGCGATCAGCACCACCAGCGTCGGAACCAGCGCGGCCGCGGCCAGGCCGGCGAATGCCTGCGCCAGGAACATAGCGCTCGTACCTGGACTGAGCGCCATGATCCCCATGGCCAATCCGTGCAGCAGAGCCGTAACCTGAAAAACGAGCCGTTCGCCGAAGATCTGACCGATTTTCGCGCCCAGCAAGACAAAGGCGGCGACAAACAGGGAATAGATGACCAGCGCGGTGCCTACAGTCGTCGCCGGGGCCATCAACTCGTCAGCGATTGGGCCAAGAGAGATCGGCAGGGCATTAACATTGAACGCCATCTGGATCTGCGCCAGAACGATGATCAGTAACGACAGCCACGAAGCACTTTGCGCTGTGCCCGCCCCGGCCGATGCTTCTGTTTTGCGGCTCATTCGCTTCCTACGCCCTTGCCTGTCATATGCTCACCGGGAAGCCCGGCCCCAGCGGAAGCCCAAGCAGGAACCAGATAATGAACAGCAGGATCCAGGCCACAGCAATAAAAATGGAATAGGGCAGCATCAGCGCCACCACCGTGCCGATGCCGGCATCCTTTTGGTAGCGCTGGACGATAGTGAGCACAAAGGGCAGGTAGACCATTAGCGGCGTGATCACATTTAGTGGCGAGTCGCCGACGCGATAGGCGGCCAAAATGGCCTGGGGAGAGACGTCCAGGCGCATGAATACCGGAATGAAAATCGGAGCGAAGATGGCCCACTTGGGGACGGAGTTAGGGATGATGATGTTCAGGATCATGATCACCAGAATGAAGCCGACCATCAGGGGCAGGGTGCCGATGCTCATCTGTTCCAGGGCGCCGGCCATCCAGATAGCGATCACCTGCGGCAGGTTGCTGTAATTGAAGAAGGCTATGAACTGGCTGATCATCAGCAACATGAAGATCAGCCCGGCCAGCCCGGCGTAGGCCTTGGTCACTCCGCGGATGATATCGGCGCTGCTCGAAAACGTTTTCGCCCCGTAGCCGTAGCCGATGCCGGCTACCAGGAAGATGAGCGTGATGATGAAGATCAGGCTGCTCATGAAGGGGGTATTGCCGATGATGGCGCCCGTCTGCGGATCGCGCAAGGGCGCTCCCGGCGGGGCGGTGAGCAGCGTAACGAGCGCGATCATGCCCAGTAGGCCGTACAGGGCGAATCGCAGCCCGCGGGACTCGGCGGCCGCGGCTTCAGGAGAGCTTTCGGCCGCTTCGATTGTCTCGCCTTCGGCCGGCGTGTATTTGCCCAGACGTGGCTCAATTATGCCGACGGTGACGAAGGTCGCCACCAGGCTCATGATGATGGTCGAGGCCGTCGCGAAATAGAAATTGGCGACCACGGTGATCGGCTCGCCGCCGGCCAGGATGATGGCCTCATTCGTGATCTCGGTCAACATGGCGTCCAGGGGCGCGATGAGGATGTTCACGGCGAAGACGGCGCTGACCCCGCCGAAGGCGGCGGCTATGCCGGCCAGCGGGTGGCGGCCCAGGCTGATGAAGGCGGCCGCGCCCAGCGGGATGAGGATCAGGTAGCCGGCATCTGTGGCCACACTTGACAGCACGCCGACGAAGATAAGTATAAAGGTGATCAGCCGGCGGGGGGTTACTTTCACCGTCTTGCGGATCAAGGCCCCCATCATGCCGGACTCCTCGGCCACGCCCACGCCGATCATGGCCACCAGGATGACGGCCACCACGCTGAAGCCGGCGAAGTTGGACACAAACGACGTGAAGATGAAGCGAATCCCCTCGATCGAGAGCAGGCTGCGGATACCGATTGTCTGCTCTACAATCTCAAAATCAGCTTCATACGGCTCTTCCGGATAGATATGCCCCGGCTGGGTAGAGTCCGGGTAGTAGTCGGTCCCGCCCGTTTCGACGGGCACGGCGATCTCTTCGGTGACGCTGACCCCCAGCATGTAGAGAATTTGCGAAAGGACAATCACGATGATGATTAAGTAAAGGAACATCATCACCGGGTGGGGGACCTTATTACCTAGTCGCTCGATGCCGTCCAGCATCTTTTGGGAAAACGACTTCTTGCCCTCCCCGGCTGCGTCAGCAGTGTCTGCGGTCATGTAGCCTCCTGTAGCCGCGATTTCCATATCGCGTTATCGAGTCGAATCCCTGAAGCCACGCACAATCGCTGCATTAAGGGAACTACTGTGCGCAATCGCCGTCCCCCTGTCCATCTGCCCACTAGCGAGCCATCTGGGCCAATTCGTCGAGAAATACGATCGCCGTTTCGATGCCTCGATGGAACATCTCGACGCTAAAGCGCTCGTTCGGCGAGTGGAGTCCATCGTCGTCCAGTCCATAGCCCATCATCAGCACCGGGATATCCATCAGGTCAGCGATCTCGGCGACAACCGGAATACTGCCGCCGCCGCGCGTGAACAACGGCTTGACGCCCCACCCTTTTTCATAGGCGCGCGAGGCGGCCTGCATCTCGGGACTATCAAAGGGGAACAAGGCCGGCTTGCCGGTTGTCAGCAGCCGGATATCGACTGTGACCGTCGGCGGCGCTATGGACTCAACGTAGGCTTTCAGCAGCTCGTAGATCTTGTGCGGGTCCTGATTGCCAACCAAACGGGAGCTGATCTTGGCCCCGGCCCTGGCAGGCACGATCGTTTTTGGCCCAGGGCCTGCCCAACCGCTCCACATGCCGTTAATATCCAGCGTGGGTCGGGCGGAGATGCGCTCGCGGATAGTGTAGTTGGCGTCGCCCCAGATGGCCGGCACGCCAGTTGACTGCTTGAATTGCTCCTCGGTCAACCCATTCTTGGCGATCATGGCTCGTTCTTCGGGGGTGAGCGGAACGACATCGTCGTAAAAGCCCGGCACGGCAACTGTATGATCCGAATTGAAGAGCTTGGAGAGGATTTCGACAAGGGCGAGCGCCGGATTGTGCGCCGCACCGCCCCACAGACCGCTATGCAGGTCATCCGTGGGACCCTGAACCAGAACCTCGACATAGGTCATCCCCCGCAGGCTGTGCAGGATAGCCGGCTCCTCTATCCGGCGCATGGAAGAGTCGCTTATCACCGCCACGTCGGCCATCAACAGGTCCAGATGCGTCTTGATGAAGGGCGTCAGGTTGGGTGAGGAGACTTCTTCCTCGCCTTCTATGAGGTATTTGACGTTGACCGGCGCTTTGCCGGCGGTCCTCAGATATGATTCGAGGGCCTTAACGTGGATGAACAACTGCCCTTTGTCGTCGGTGGCCCCGCGGGCGAATATCTTGCCGTCTCGCTCGGTCGGCTCAAAGGGCGGCGTCTGCCAGCCGTCTTCCATCTCGGCAGGTACGACGTCATAGTGGCCGTAGACCAGCACCGTCGGCCGGTCCGCTCCCGCCCCCAACCACTCGCCATAGACAACCGGATGTCCGGCGGTGGGCATGACCCGGGCGTTGTCGAGGCCAAGTCCGCGCATGTGGGCGGCCAACCAGTCAGCGGCCCGCTGGATGTCTCCTGCGTGCGCCGGGTCGGTGCTGACACTGGGAATGCGCAAGAAATCATGCAGCTCGCCCCGGAATCTATTCGCTTGCTCCCGTGAGTAACGCCGGGCAGCATTGCTCAATTCGCTCATCGGTGGGTTCCCTCCTTGGTTGTTAACCCTGGACTGATCTGACGATAGTGGATCATGTTGCGACTGGCGCGCGCGTCAATGTATTGTCAACAAATCCGGGCAGTCCCTGTGGTCACCTTCGGGCTCCGGACCACAAGCCCGCCGGAATTATATTCTTTCCCGATGGGCTGACAAATCGGCGGTTTGCTGGCCGAGCAAAAGGATAGACCCCGCCGGACTGATGTCGAACGGGGTCAACGATGGTACCCCAGGAGGGAATCGAACCCCCAACCTACGGATTAGAAGTCCGGCGCTCTGTCCGTTGAGCTACTGGGGCTATAAACTTATACCTCTGGTAGCAACTGACTCCAATGTCTCAAAAATGTCCGAATTGTGGATTGAACTGTAGCATGGTTGCTACACTAGTTGCTACACCTCACCGAAGATCCTGTCCATCTTAGCAGCTGCTTCCTGTTGCATATCAGGTAGGATATGTGAATAGGTGTCAAGCGTCAACGAAATTGTTGAATGGCCTAACATCTCCTGCACAATTTTCGGATGAACATTCTCTTTGAGGAGTAATGTTGCGGCCGTGTGACGCAAGTCATGGAATCGAATCTTAGGAAGCCCTGTCCGATCTAGCACCTGATGGAAATGACGTGAAAGGTTGCGCGGAGACACCGGATTGCCTGATGATGTGGTGAATAGAAGCCCCTTATCCTTGCCGGTCCTTTCTTGGTGTAGCAATAGAACTGCTACAGTATATTCCGGTAGAGCAATAGGTCGTCGAGAGCGAGCGGATTTTGGTTCGCCTTCAATTATTCGGCCCTGCAAAAGCTGAATGGTGCGCCGGACGGCTAGATTCCCACGGTCCAGATACACGTCTTCCCAATGTAGGCCAAGGATTTCACCCTGGCGCATACCGGTCGTAATGGCCAGCACATAGATGGGATACCAACGGTGATCTACAACATTTTCCAGAAATTGCTTGGCCTGTTCGCTTGAAAGGGTATTAGGCGGCCTCCGGTCTGGGGTCGGAGCCGTGACAACGCTGGCGGGATTTCGACCAATTAGATCCCTCTTCAACGCCTGGTTCAGCGACCTTCGGATTACAGCGTGCATATGCTGGACGGTTCTCTTACTCAATCCCTCTTCAAGTTTTCCGGTGTAAAGGTTCTGCAAGTGGTCGGGTCTTAACTGGGTCAGTGTTAGGTGTCCAAGATTCGGCTTGATATGAGACTCAATAAGCCACCTATAAGCGTCTACTGTCTTGGGTTTCAAAGTCGGTATGGCAATGTCAGTCAGAAAGCGGTCAAGGTATTCACTAAAGAGTATCTCTTCATTAGGCAAAAACAGACCGTTTCTGAGGGCTGCGCGCTGTTCAAGCAGCCACTCCTTAACCATCTGCTGTCTCTTGGAACGCTTCTTCTTTCGCTTACCGTTGGGCAGCGAAATTTCAGCGCACCATAAACCAGTGGAATGCTCCTTGAAAATTGAACCTTCGCGATTCGCCCGTTTTTTCGCCACAAGTGTTTCCTTGCATCACCACATGCTCAATCATCCTGTCGTAAGCCGAGAGCGGCACAAGGGAATCAGATCCCTTGAAGAACGGGTATTGGGCCGCCCATCAGGTTGAATCAAGCATCCTCTGAATCAATTCAAGACACATAACCCATGCTTCTTCAAAGGAGGTCTTGTCCGAAGTAGGTAAAAGATATCGCAGATTGCGCTCCCATTCGCGTTCGAATTCTTCGCGTCGATCTTCGAGATGGTCCGTGTTCATCTCTTTGACATCAAGGCCTTTCACCGAGAATTTGCTTGGAAGAATACTGATTACAGTAGCAAGGTCAATGCCGTCCCTCTTAACAAGCTGGAATACATCATAAAGATCGCGAGCAATGGCAAACCGGCGTTGACCACTTAGTGCTCTGAGTTTTTCCGAGAACATTTCTGCCAGACTATAACAGCGGATTGTCACACCGTTAACCAAATCTGAATCACTGTAAGGGTGGATAAGGTCCCTGGCTTCAGCCGGTTGCTCGACATATTCGTCGCGAGAAATATCGAGGCGGATCGCCCGTGGGTCGCCTCTCCACCTGAGTGGACCACGATAATAGAGGCGTGCCTGATAGCTTTCTTTACCGTATTCGTCACTTATGATTTCAATCCGGGGAGGTCTTTCGGAAAGATTGAGGCCAAAAACATCTTGCGTTTGCTGGATGGTTCGCTCAAGGAGCGCTCGCAGTTCGTCGATGGAAATGCGTTCCTCAGCAGTGAAAGCCAGGTCTTCTGAGAAACGGTAATCTCCAAAATACGTCTTGCGCAGACAGGTCCCACCTTTGAACCGTAGAGATTGAGCTGCTCTATCCCGATACCAGCGGCTCAGGAAACATCCGAGCACATAATCCAGATCGGCAATCATCGGATTAACTAGCCAGGTAGCTGCCAATCGCCGAAGTTCAGCTTCTGCAATCACGTTTCGCTCCAAGCGGGCACATTGACTCGAACCCGCCACTTTGTTTTGACGGAGCCAGTTTGTAGTCCTCCCAGATCTAGCAAAGCGATTCCCTGACTCATACTTTGCTGCCATGTCCGCAAACGGGCTTCTTGATCAGGGAATGAAATGTTCAGCGTTTCAATCAAATACCCCATACGTTTATAGATTGCGCCAGAGCCCATCTTCTTCAAGTAAGAATCGATTCGGTCCCAATCAATCGGTTCTCCAGCCTGGAAAGCCTGAGCTACCTGCAGGATCCCCCCGCAAAGGTCCGGCCGGTCGCAGGCATCGATCAACGATTTCTCCCGATTGGTAATTTTGATTTCTTGACCCTCGTTCGAACGAGACAGAATTCCAAAGAACTTATGCGTCTTTAGTCGTACAAACTTGTACGCAACGCCAAGGATGGTTGTTTGAGAAGGATTCCGCTGGCGCAAGGATTGCATGAAGACTGTTCGCGGCACCTGTTCTGTCAGGTTCCAATAGTGGAGTGCAGACCAGTAGGCGACTGCTCCGTCCGGCTGTAGATGGGTAGCAATCACCAGCGGATCATCTGTCCACTTGCCTTCTGGTCCAGCTTCTAGGGGGACGATCATGTATAAACCGCGTTCCAATCGCTGCAGCCAACCTTTCTTTTCTAGTCGGGCCAGTGCGTTGATTGCCTGCTGTTCAGAAGTCCAATAAGGCCGCGCCTCATCCACCCGGAAGATGCGCTTTCCCTCTACCGCCAGAGAAGAAAGGAATAATCGTTCCTGTGGGCCTAATCCTTTTGGCACGTTCTCAGTGTTAGTTATCATTAAGTAAATTGTTCAAATATGTTATTAACTTAACACAAAATATCATACTTCTGGCTAATTGGCAACTACGGGCTCGGATAGAGTATGTCAACTCTCTTGGAGCATGGTACTGTTTGGCCGCTCTTCCGCGCTTTGTGTGATCGATCAGCCCAGTTCGTGCCGATCCAAATAGCAGAGGCCTGACATACTCAAGCAGCAGGGTCGGTGTGCCGGCCCACGACGGGAATTTTCACACAAAGTGCGGATGACTCCACTCCGTCCGCAACTTGACACCGTCGGCGTCATAGGTGATTCCCGCTAGCAGCTCGTCCCCCTCCTTCACCGCCGTCAAGCGGCTGTCATAGCCGTAGCTGTTGCCGTACGCGCCGGTAACGGCGTGCGACTGTCTGCTGCTCACGGTATCGGCAGAGCATTCACATCCTCTCCATATCCAGGGTGCTGCACACGGTTGACGGCAATGAACTCGCCTTCACCCGCCGGCGCAATTCTGGTGAGAACGACCGCACCGACGAACGAGCCGTCGGTAACTTCCCAAAAACCCCGTAGGCCTCTCAGCGCGGCCGACCAGAGGTGGCGACCCGCAAGAGACCTACGGGGTTTCACCATGCCCCGGCTATTCCCATCCCGGCTGAAACCAGCTTGCCGGCAGGTAGTGCTCCAGCCAGAGCGGGTAGAGCGCGTACTTCCCCGGCCGGCAGATGTGCACGACCAGGCCGCCATCCTCTCCCGTCATTGCTTGGGTTGCCGGGTTCGGGACGGTATCGGTACAGGTGGCGGCGGCGTCTATCCAGCGGTCGCGCTCCCAGTAAAGGAACTCCCAACCGAGCGCCGGACCTGAATCTGCCCCGCACTTTGTAGGGGAGATGGGCAGCGTGACGGTGACCGGCGCCTGAAAGCGCTGCAGGGTGCGCTGTTCGGCCGGCATGTGGCCGCGGATGTCGAAGGCCAGGCACTGCGGTCTCCCGCCGGGCGGGTAGTCGGCGCGGGGCAGGGGCAGGGCGCTGACCACGGTGGGCGAGAGCACCGCGCCCGGCGCCAGCTCGAAGCTGGTCATTCCCAGGGTATCGCTGTAGGACAGCGTCGCCCCCACTGCCGGTTCGACCGTTTCTGTCACGGCGGATAACCGGAAGGTGGTCAGGAACTCGGCAGTCGGCTCCACGATCTCGGCCTGGATAAATCCCTCATGCCCGTCCATGACTGCTGCCGGTAAGTCATCTACCGTGTAGACGACACTCAGATCGGGGTATCGGCGGATCTCCAATGTATTGCCAATTTCGTAGCTCCAGACAAAGTAATAGCCGTCGCCGGCGTGTCTGGGTATGTGATCCCCGGAGGTATCTGAGAAGAGCACCTGCGGCGTCCGCGCCTCGGAGATATCCACGATATGCCAGGAGTCGGGACCGCTGTAGCCGCAGAGGTCAGTGCTGTTTTCGAAGTATAGCAGCGCGTAGTCGTTGCGGATGGCGAACAATGTGTAAGGCTCCGGGCCGGATTCGGAGAAGTAGAGATGCGACAACCGCGGCGGCGACCCCGGCGACCGGGCATCGTAGGCATCCAAAATGGCCTCGTCCGTGGTGTAGATCACATTGCCGTTGGCGTGCATCGGCGAGGTATTAAACACATCGAGGGTGTCGATGCGCTGCGGATGGAGCGGGTCGCTCACGTCCATGACGGCAATGTGCTCCCCCACTATACAGGAATACTGACCATGGACCTCAACATAGTATATTTCCACAAACAGCGTGTCGTTACTGGCCGCCACGTTGCCGGTATAGGGATAGAGGCCCTGGTAGCTCTCGAAGTCGCTGTACGTCGCCGCCAGCCAGGGGTTGGTTGGGTCGGAGATGTCGATGATCTGCAAGACGTTGCTGCCCCCGGTGACGTAGGCGTAGTCGCCCCACACATTCATGTACCAGCCATAGATCTCTGTCAGCACACCCGCCCAGCGCGGATAGGCGGGATCGCTCAAATCCAGGATGTGAAAGCCACTGTACTGGTCCAGAACATAAAGATAGCTGTCCTGTCTCGCAAGCGTTCGGATTTGCAGCGGGATTTCGCCCGTGATAGTGAACTGGAACGGCTCCTCCGCGACCACGCCTGCAAGGGAAGCACCCCCCGAAACCAAGAGTGCAATTACGAGGGGGAAGAAGAACAAGATTATGGCCACACGGGACTTGATCATGGGCACACTACGGGGTCGGCGTCGGCGTGGGAGTGCAGCTCAGGTTCTGCAAGCAGGTTGTCGTCGCGACTGCCTCGCTCAGTCGCACGCCGGTGTCAACAAGTCCTACAGGGGACCATTGACTAAGAACGTTGCCACGGGCTGCATCAATGAGGTCGTCGCCGGCCTTAAACCACCAGACGCCAACCCACTGTGAATTGCAGCCCGTTTGTCGCTGGCAGGTGTTGAGGAAATAGTCCGTCATATAATGGGTCAGCGCCCAATAGCCCTCCTCCCTGTTTCTGCCATACCAGGCGGTACCCTCTCCCATCGCGCCGCAGCCCGGCGCCGTCGTAGGAGTGGGCGTCACGGTGGTCGGCATCGTGCCGGCGGGAGTCGGCGTCGCCGGGATACAACGGTTGTCCGCGTCGCCGTACTCTGTCAGGTAGAGCGGTTTGCCGGCTAACTCTGCTGAGGCATTGACAGCCGCCTGGAACTCTTCCAACTTCGCAATCCAGTCCGCGATGACGCTCTGGCGATTGGGGGTCGGCGTGGTCACGATCTTGGTGGTGGTATATTGGTGAATACTGACTCCGTCAATGGCGGAGGTAAGCGAGAGGCCGGAGCCTGAGAGTGCGCTTTCAACGGCGGCGAGAGCCTGTTCACAGTAATTCCAGCCCCAGTAGTGCGGAAACTGGCTTGACGGGCTGGGCGTGGCCGGCGTCTCCGCTTTAGTGCCCTGGCAGAAGAGCAGGTTGGCCGTCGGATCGGCGCCCTTAATGATCTTGGCCACCTCGCCATAGAACTCCCCATAAGTGGTTGGGCTGATCGCGTCTCCGTGGACGATGTCGTAATTGTCCGGCTCGTTGCCGATGAGCCAGAGTTCGCCGGGATTTGCACCGGCCCAGCCCGCCAGGTCCAGGCCGCTATAGGCGCGGTTGAAGAGAGACTCCGCTGCCTCCCCGTAGACCTCGAATTCCTTCAGAGCGTAATTGTCCAATGGGCTGGCCGGCTTGCCGGTCATTTGTAGCGTGATGGCATAGATATATTCATTGTTGTAGTTTTCGAAATCATCGGTATCCAATGTCTCCCTGCCGCCCAGACCGTTGCTGGTACTATAGATGGGCGTCCATGCCCCGCCGGGCGTCTTCTTCACCTTGATGTTGTACTGCTTGGCATAGACCCCTACCTGATTGGCGCAACTGGAGTTTTTGTCCTCGTACCAATCCAGCACGATTTCATCAAGCCTCATCTTGTGCAAGTCGGAGATGGTGAAGATCGCCGTGCTCTCGTTGTTGGCCATCCACATAGTGCTGAGGTCGCCATCTGTCCCTTTTCCCGCTAGGCAGCCCGTAAGGGAAGAACTGGCTTCCGGAGGATATTGGTTAGGCGTGCTGATGTCGGCGATATTGCTGCGGTACTCCGCGCCTGACGGATAGTCTGTGACGGCGTAAGGGACTATCCAGCACCAATACTGCTCCTGGGTGCCCCCACAGCGGTTGATCATCTGGGTCGTGTTAACAGTGTCCGGCGCCTTGGCCCAGCGGTAAGGCGGCAAGCTGAAGTTCTCCACGCTGACAACAGCAGCTACGTGTCTATCCTCTCCCCCGGCAAGACTGAATTGAACCGGGACCGCGCGGTCGACAATCGGGAGGTGGTAACGTGTGCCGGCCATCGCGGTGGGCGCTGCCCCGGCGGAATAGTACACAGGCGTCCCGATCGGGTAAGGGGCGAACGTAGAAGTGGGCTCCCCGCGCATCCCCGGATAACCGCTATCGTCGCCCGAGGAAGGTGTCGCTTCGAACGTAATGAGTAGAAAAGCATAGGGAATGAGCAGGCTGATGAGGAACAATTCAATGGCCCGTTGAACCCTGGCAGACATCGCAATCCTCCCCCGGCATAGTGGTCGTAAGGCCGGTCGCCGGCATATTCAATACCAGGCTCTGTACCTTCGGTACGGGTCCCTACCTCGCCGGTGCAGGCCCCTGGCTCCGCTTAATCAAGTGGACAATGCCAACTGCCCATAGTCTAACCGACCAGCTACAGCCTTTGTCAATGGAACATCATCATGTAAGACGCATGACAAACGTCATGTGGACCGATATTCCCAAAACTGTCTTGGCCGGCCCGAGTGGTCAAAAGTCAGTTTCCGGGAGAGTCTATTTCTAGCAAGTGACAGTCACTTCCGGAAGTGCCTGTCACTTGAGCTACTGACCGTCAGACCGCCAGCGTTGCTCTTCAGCACCCGCGCGCTACCGGCGTCATAGCCATAGCTGTTGCCAAAGGCGGCGGTGACGGCATGGGTTCGGCTGCTCACGGTATCGGCAGAGCATTCACATCCTCTCCATATCCAGGGTGCTGCACACGGTTGACTGCAATGAACTCGCCTTCATTTGCCGGCGCAATTCTGGTGAGAACGACCGCGCCGCCGAACGAGCCGTCGGTATAGTAGCCGAAAGCGCCTGTAATGAATCCATTGCAGCTGTCGGGCCCTCCCACTGCCCCTGCATCATAGGCATTGGTGACGGCTTTTCCCCTTGCCGGGATATTTATCTCCCGCGCAGCACAACTGTTCCCATTCTTATCGTAATAGGCGGCCCTTACCCGGATCTGGTAATCCTCCAAATTCCGGATTGCAATGTAAGAGCGCTGCCATTGGCCGGCGTTGGCAAGGTCGTAGTAGTCTGAATCAGTAGCCCACCGCACGTAGGGGATCGCCATCTTGGACTCGCCCTCCTTCTCGCCCAGGAATATGGTGAAGAAGTGCTCCGTTGCTTCCTGACCTTCGTCTATCGAGTTCTGCACCTTGCCCAGGGCGACGATATCGGTCGTGCTGGTGATTACGGCCGAACCGGTGAAACCATCTATGCTCGGCTCCTGGTCGGTCGCGTAGCAGGTGGAGAAGACACCTTTTGCCCCGGGACCAATTTCCATGTTTTGGCCAGCTTGCCGGTAACCCTGTGTGCTGAGGTAGCTTATATACACTTCTTCAGTCGATGTGCCAACGTTGGTGACGGCAGTGTAGCTGTCCAGACCAAACATTTCACACAGGGCAGTGGCCATGTATATCTCGTGGCCGGCCTCACTTGCAGGCGTCCCCTCGAAATCGGCGGCGATATCCCGCTCGATGTAGTATTCGCTCGCCGCGGCGACGATATCTGCGCTCTGCTTTTGATCCTTCAAGCTCGCTGTGATGATAGCGGAGCCGTCGAAGACCGTCAGCGTCAGGCCTGTATCGCCGACATCGTCCATTGCTATCTGCAGAGAGGCGCGTTCTTCGATATCATGGCTGATCGTGCCGGCCAAATCTCCGCCGTCCAGCGTGTTGTAGAACCTGATGGTCACCTCAATGTCCACATTCTCTAGATTCTCAATGGAGAAGACGGTCGTACGGTCGTATCGATTGAGCAGGACAGTGGGAATGATGACTTTGTCCGCTCCAGAAGAGTCAGCGAAACCGTGGTAGAGCAGGCGTAGGCTGTAGCCGGGTGGAGAGTAGCGAAAGCGCACGCCCGTCGTCGCCAGTGGTTGTGTGGCTACGAGAACGGCATGCCCCTGGAAGCCGGCGCCAACCGCCCCGCCAATATAGGCCGAACGCCCGGCATTGTCGCCGAGTGAACTGCCGTTCAACGGGTCGATGAGAATGGGCGTTGATTCTCCCTCTGCATAGTAAAGGATCTGCACCTTCGTTGAGCTGAGACCGACGTTTTGGTATGTGATGGCAGTGTCCCAGGTGTAATCCCTGGCGGCGGCGGAGGCAGGCTTAATGCCGCCGGAATATGAGAGAGCCACAATCGTAACAATAGCCGCCAGTGGCAGGGCGAGCAGAACAACTGGTCTGATGGTCTTATGCGTATGCGCCATGATGTCCCCCAATATGCTGTTAAGCCGTTCAAGCTTCTCTCAAGAATAGTACACCCACCCCGGCTATTCCCATTCCCCGGCTATTCCCATCCCGGCTGGAACCACGTTGCCGGCAGGTAGTGCTCCAGCCAGAGCGGGTAGAGCGCGTACTTCCCCGGCCGGCAGATGTGCACGACCAGGCCGCCATCCTCTCCCGTCATTGCTTGGGTTGCCGGGTTCGGGACGGTATCGGTACAGGTGGCGGCGGCGTCTATCCAGCGGTCGCGCTCCCAGTAAAGGAACTCCCAACCGAGCGCCGGACCTGAATCGGCTGCGCACTGCGTGGGCGAGATGGGTAGCGTAACGGTGACCGGCATCTGAAAGCGCTGCAGGGTGCGCTGTTCAGCCGGCATGTGGCCGCGGACATCGAAGGCCAGGCACTGCGGCCGGCCGCCGGGCGGATGGTCGGCGCGGGGCAGGGGCAGAGCGCTGACCACGGTGGGCGAGAGCACTGCGCCCGGCGCGAGCTCAAAGCTGGTCACCCCCAGGGTATCGCTGTAACTTAACGTTGCCCCCACCGCCGGCTCGACCGTTTCTGTCGCGGCGGATAACCGAAAGGTGGTCAGGAACTGACCATTCACGTTCGGGATGTCGGAGTGGATGAAGCCTTCATACTCCTCTGTGGGCCCTACTGCATTGTCATCAAGGACAGTAGCGACGACACCCATGTCGGGAAAACGTCGAATCTCCAGCGTGGTACCCAGGTCAAAATCATTAACCCAGACGTAGAAATACCCATCGCCAGCGTGTCTGGGTATGAGATCCTCGGTGGTATCGGAGAAGAGCACCTGCGGCGTCCGCGCCTCCGAGACATCCACGATGTGCCAGGAGCCGGGGCCGCTGTAGCCGCAGCGGTCAGTGTCGTGATCGAAGTATAAGAGCGCGTAGTCGTTCCGTATGGCGAAAAGTGTGCGAGGCTCCGGGTCGGATTCGGGAAAGTAGAGAGAGGAGATCTGCGGCGGCGACCCCGGCGGCCGGGCGTCGTAGCCGCGCAGAAAGGCCCCGGTCGTGGTGTAGAGCACATTGCCGTTGGCGTGCATCGGCGAGGTATTCCGCACATCGAGGGTGCCGACGCGCTGCGGATGGACCGGGTCGCTCACGTCCATGACGGCAATGCGCTCGCCCACCAGACACTCATACTGACCATATTCCTCAACATAGACCAGCTCCACAAACAGCGTGTCGTTACTGGCCGCCACGTAGCCCGTGATGGGATAGAGGCCCTGGTAGGTCTCGAAGTCGCTGTACGCCGTCGCCAGCCAGGGATTGGTGGGGTCGGAGATGTCGAGGATCTGCAAGACGTTGCTGCCCCCAGTGACGTAGGCGTAGTCGCCCCATACATTCATTGAAAAACCGGCGGTCTGCGATTCCACGCCTGCCCAGCGGGGATAAGCGGGATCGCTCAAATCCAGGATGTGAAAGCCGTTTGGATAGCCCAGGATGTACAGGTAGTTATCCTGTCTCACGAGCTTATGGGTTGGCAGAAGGATTTCACTCGTGACAGTGAGCTGGAAGGGTTGTTCCTCGGTCGGGTTGCCAGACGATGTATGGTCCGAGCCTGAGATAGCTGTCAGGAGCGAGCAAGAAAGCAGGAGTAGGGCAATGCGGGCTCTGGGCATAGACAAACCTCTCCTATGGGGTGGGCGTTGGCGTGGGCGTACAGCTCAGGTTCTGCAAGCAAGTTGTCGTCGCAATCGCCTGGTGTAGCCATGTTCTGGCCCCATCCCTCACCCTCATGCCTCCCAGTTGATTGCCATACATGTAGTACAGCCCCTCAATGTACGGCCCACCCGGCTATTCCCATCCCGGCTGAAACCACGTTGCCGGCAGGTAGTGCTCCAGCCAGAGCGGGTAGACAGCATACTTCCCCGGCCGGCAGATGTGCACGACCAGGCCGCCATCCTCTCCCGTCATTGCTTGGGTTGCCGGGTTCGGGACGGTATCGGTACAGGTGGCGGCGGCGTCTATCCAGCGGTCGCGCTCCCAGTAAAGGAACTCCCAACCGAGCGCCGGACCTGAATCTGCCCCGCACTTTGTAGGGGAGATGGGCAGCGTGACGGTGACCGGCGCCTGAAAGCGCTGCAGGGTGCGCTGTTCGGCCGGCATGTGGCCGCGGATGTCGAAGGCCAGGCACTGCGGTCTCCCGCCGGGCGGGTAGTCGGCGCGGGGCAGGGGCAGGGCGCTGACCACGGTGGGCGAGAGCACCGCGCCCGGCGCCAGCTCAAAGCTGGTCATTCCCAGGGTATCGTTGTAGGATAACGTCGTCCCCAAGATTGGTTCGACGGTTTCTGTCGCAGCGGATAACCGATACGTAGTCAGGAACTGCGCACTCGCATTCAAGCTATCGGACTGGATGAAGCCCTCGTATCCTTCCATGCGGCTCAACACCTGATAGTCATCAATTACACCGGCGACGCTCGCATCAGGATAGCGTCGAATCTCCAGCGAAAAACCAGTGTCAAGTGACCGTGACCGAACATAGAAGTAGCCATCGCCGGCGTGCATGGGTATGAGATCCCCGGAGGTATCGGAGAAGAGCACCTGCGGCGTCCGCGCCTCGGAGATATCCACGATGTGCCAGGAGTCGGGACCGCTGTAGCCGCAGAGGTCAGTGCTGTTTTCGAAGTATAGCAGCGCGTAGTCGTTGCGGATGGCGAACAATGTGTAAGGCTCCGGGCCGGATTCGGAGAAGTAGAGACGCGACAACCACGGCGGCGACCCCGGCGGCCGGGCATCGTAGGCATCCAAAATGGCCCCGGTCGTGGTGTAGAGCACATTGCCGTTGGCGTGCATCGGCGAGGTATTAAACACATCGAGGGTGCCGATGCGCTGCGGATGGAGCGGGTCGCTCACATCCAGGACGGCAATGTGCTCCCCCACTATACAGGAATACTGACCATGGACCTCAACATAGTATATTTCCACAAACAGCGTGTCGTTGCTGGCCGCCACGTAGCCGGCATAGGGATAGAGACCCAGATAGGTCTCGAAGTCGCTGTACGTCGTCGCCAGCCAGGGGTTGGTCGGGTCGGAGATGTCGAGGATCTGCAAGACATTGCTGCCCCCGGTGACGTAGGCGTAGTCGCCCCAGACGTTCATATACCAGCCGGCGGTCTGCGATTCCACCCCGGCCCAACGCGGATAGGCGGGGTCGCTCAGGTCCAGGATGTGAAAGCCGTTTGGGTAGCCCAGGATGTATAGGTAGTTATCCTGTCTCACGAGCTTATGGGTCGGCAGCTGGATCTCACTGGTGACAGTGAGCTGGAAGGGCTCGTCTTCGGTCGTGCCGCCGGACGACGTACGCTCCGAGCCTGAGATAGCTGTCAGGAGCGAGATCGAAAGCAGGAGCAGGGCAATGCGGGTTTTGGTCATGGACGTACCTCTGCTACGGGGTCGGCGTTGGTGTACAGCTCAAGTTCCGCCAGCAAGTTGTCGTCGCAATCGCCTCGTGCAGCCGTGTGCCGGTGTCAACCAGTAGACTGTCCTCCCAGTCCAGAATAACGTTGCCACGGGCTGCTTCAATGAGGTCGTCGCCGGCCTTAAACCACCAGACGCCAACCCACTGTGAATTGCAGCCCGTTTGTCGCTGGCAGGTGTTGAGGAAATAGTCCGTCATATAATGGGTCAGCGCCCAATAGCCCTCCTCCCTGTTTCTGCCATACCAGGCGGTACCCTCTCCCATCGCGCCGCAGCCCGGCGCCGTCGTAGGAGTGGGCGTCACGGTGGTCGGCATCGTGCCGGCGGGAGTCGGCGTCGCCGGGATACAACGGTTGTCCGCGTCGCCGTACTCTGTCAGGTAGAGCGGTTTGCCGGCTAACTCTGCTGAGGCATTGACAGCCGCCTGGAACTCTTCCAACTTCGCAATCCAGTCCGCGATGACGCTCTGGCGATTGGGGGTCGGCGTGGTCACGATCTTGGTGGTGGTATATTGGTGAATACTGACTCCGTCAATGGCGGAGGTAAGCGAGAGGCCGGAGCCTGAGAGTGCGCTTTCAACGGCGGCGAGAGCCTGTTCACAGTAATTCCAGCCCCAGTAGTGCGGAAACTGGCTTGACGGGCTGGGCGTGGCCGGCGTCTCCGCTTTAGTGCCCTGGCAGAAGAGCAGGTTGGCCGTCGGATCGGCGCCCTTAATGATCTTGGCCACCTCGCCATAGAACTCCCCATAAGTGGTTGGGCTGATCGCGTCTCCGGCCTCGATGTCGTAATTGTCCGGCTCGTTGCCGATGAGCCAGAGCGCGCCGGGATTTGCACCGGCCCAGCCCGCCAGATCCAGTTCATCGTCGCTCTCTTCTTCATAATAGGTGCGGTTGAAGAGAGACTCTTCCACCTCGCCATAGACCTCGAATTCCTTCAGAGCGTAATTGTCCAATGGGCTGGCCGGCTTGCCGGTCATTTCCAGCGTGATGGCATAGATATACTCATCGTTGTAGTTGTAGAAATCATCGGTATCCAAGGTCTCCCTGCCGCCTTGGCCGTTGCTGGTATTATAGATTTGCGTCCAGTCCCCGCCGGGCGTCTTCTGCACCTTGATATTGTACTGCTTGGCATAGACCCCTGTCTGATTGGGGCAATTGCCGTGTGAACCCGCGTACCAATCCAGCACGATTTCATCAAGCCTCATCTTCTGCAAGTCGGTGATGGTGAAGGTCGCCGTGCTTTCGTTGTTGGCCATCCACACAGTGCTGAGCTCTCCATCTGTCCCTTTTCCCGCTGCGCAGCCCGTAAGGGAAGAACTGGCTTCCGGAGGATATTGGTTAGGCGTGCTGATG
>CAZIKT010000052.1:0-12115 GCA_964539885.1 uncultured Ardenticatenaceae bacterium
GATTGCGCCGCTCCTGCGCCTCGGCGATAGCTTCGCGGATCTCCTTCACGCCGGCCAACACGGCGTTGATGGTGATGAAGTGGCTCTGGGTGGTGTTGGCGATGACCATCGCCAGGGTGGTCTTGCCGGTGCCGGGGGGGCCATAGAAGATCAGCGATGAAAGCTGGTCGGCCTGGATGGCGCGGCGCAGTAAGCGGCCCGGCCCGACGATGTGGCTCTGGCCCACAAACTCATCCAGCACGCGCGGCCGCATGCGGTTGGCAAGCGGGGACTCCGCTTCAATTGTGCGCCGGCGCGCCTGTTCAAATAGGGCCATCGTCCCTCTATGACTGGAAACCCTCGTGATAGGGCACCACCTTGTAAGTGAGGCCGTTGACATAGCGCTGCAATTCCTCGTTCAGCGCGGCCCAGGCCGTGCCTTCCATCAGTTCGCGCAGAGTCCCCTCGTCACGGGCGATGAAGCCGATCAGCCGATCCGGCTGATCCCCATACGCCGTGTGCCAGGCATCGGACATCTCCAACCCCAGTTCCGCCATCAGGGGCACATAGCGACCGAGCATAAAGCGGAAATAGGACTGACTGGCCGCCGGCTTAATGCTGTAAGTGAGTAATAGCTTGAACCCCTGTGTTGAGTCGCTCATCGTCATCCCGGCCCGCGGCAGCCGCTGTCACGCCCTCAGGCCGGCGTAATATTCGCAGATATCCTGCAGAGGGCAGCGCTCGCATAACGGCCGACGTGCCCGGCACACCTCGCGCCCGTGGCGGATCAAGTTCAGATGGAAGGCGTAATACGTCTCCTGCGCGCCCAATTCCGCGAGAATCTCGTGAGCCTGTTCCGCGCTCACCTGCGGGCCGATCAACCCCAGCCGGCCTGTGATACGATGCACGTGCGTGTCCACCGGGAAGGCGGGGCGGTTGAAGGCAAAGAGCAGCACGATCGCCGCCGTCTTCGGCCCCACGCCGTTGATGCTGGTGAGCCACTGTTTGGCCTCATCCAGCGGCATATCGGCCAGGAAATCCAGGCTCAGGCTCCCCTCGCGGGCCATGATCGTGCGCAGCGCCTCCTGAATGCGCGGCGCTTTCTGGTTCGCCAGGCCGGCGGGCCGGATCAGCCCCGTCACCTCGTCCACTGGGGCATTCATAACAGCTTCCCAATCGGGGTAGGCAGCCCGCAACGCGTAAAAGGCGCGGTCACGATTGATGTCGTTGGTGTTCTGGGACAGGATAGTGCTGACCAGCTCATCGAGGGGCGGCAGGTGCTGCCGCCAAAGCGGCTCGCCGTAAGCGTCCCTGAGCCGCTCGTGGGCGAGCCGATATTTGGTCTGTGGGTCCATAACCGGCGGGTTCATTGCCGGCTATTGTACTGCGCTGCCGGTGAATTGCTAGACGTGCTGAGCGACGTCCGGATTGACCACGTTGCGATAAGCTACCCCGCGCAGCGCGTCAACCACCTTCTCCACGATTTCCACCGCCACCCGGCGCTGCGCCTCTTTCGAACTGGCCCCCAGGTGCGGCGTGTGCAGTACATTCGGCAGGCCGATCAATGGGCTTTCGTTTGGCGGCTCCTGCGGAAAGACATCCAACGCAGCCGCCGCTACCTTGCCGCTCTGTAGCGCCGTCGCCAATGCCTGCTCGTCGATCAGCTTTCCACGGGCGACGTTGACAATGATCACGCCATCCTTCATCTGCGCAATGGTCTGTGCGTTGAGCAGGTTCGTCGTCTCCGGCGTGAGCACGCAATGCAACGTGATCACATCCGCCCGCGCCAGCAGCCTGATCAGGGGTAACAGGGTCACGTTCAGTTCTGCCCCCATCTCTGCCGGCACGTAAGGATCATGGGCTACAATCGTCATCCCAAAGGCGCGCGCCCGGGCAGCGACCAGCCGGCCGATATATCCCAACCCGACAATGCCCAACGTCTTATCGTACAACTCTGTACCGACAAATTGGGAGCGGGACCATTCATGCTGCGCGAGCGAGTTGTGCGCTTGGACGGTATGCCGGCTGGCCGCCAGCATCAGCGCCATGGTCTGTTCGGCAGCGGCGATGCTGTTGGCGTGCGGGGTGTTCATGACCGCCACTCCCCGTCGTGTGGCGGCGGCTACGTCAATGTTGTCAATGCCGGTGCCGGCGCGACCAATGACCTTCAGCCTGGTCCCGGCGGCGATCACATCGGCGTCGGGCCGGGTGTCGCTGCGCACAATCAGGCCGTCATAAAAGGGAATGACGGCCATGAGCGCCTCTTTGCTCAGACCGGTCTTGACGTCGTACTCCACATCTCTCATTTCCGCCAGGCGGTCCAGGCCGGCCTGGCCGAGTTTGTCAGCAATCAGAATTCGGTATGTCATTCTTAACCTATCCAGCCGGGAACGCCTGTCCCGGCCATTCGCAGTGTCGTGGCGTATGTCAATTGCTCCAGGAAGTGGGGCGCAGCGTATTATATGCGACGTTGCACGAATTGTCCCCTACCGGCCTGTCCCAGGAAGACGCCGTCGGCCACGATCACTTCACCCCGGCTGATCGTGACCGCCGGCCAACCCTGGATACGCAGCCCCTCATAGGGCGTCCAGTCAACCTGTTCATGCAGGGTCTCCGTGGAAAGAGTCATCTCCTTCTCAGGATCAAAGATGACCAGGTCGGCGTCATAGCCGACCACGATGTCTCCCTTCCGCTTGAAGCCGGCCAAGCGGGACGGGGTTGTGCAGCAAAGGTCCACCCACTGGTTCGGCGTCAGCAAGCCGCGACGCACACCGCCGGAGTATATAGCCGGCAACCGCATCTCGATCGAGGGCACGCCGCCGGGTACGCGGCTGAAATCCTGCCGCCAGCCCTG
Source organism: uncultured Ardenticatenaceae bacterium (assembly GCA_964539885.1). GTDB lineage: Bacteria > Chloroflexota > Anaerolineae > Promineifilales > Promineifilaceae > JACKCB01. Next base: position 2,834 of record CAZIKT010000052.1, read on the forward strand.
CTCCTTGTCCGCCAGGACGAACGGACAGTGATCGGTGGTCACGATTTGCAGATGGCCGGCGGCGAGCGCCCGCCAGAGTGCATCCTGCTCCGCCTGAGGACGCAGCGGCGGCGCGCAAATGGGCAACGCCCCGCTCACCCCCGGCGTGTCTAGCGCATCTTCGGTGAGGAACAGGTATTGCGGGCAGGTCTCGCCGGTGACCGGCAGTCCCCGCGCCCGGGCGGCGGCAATACGTTGTACAGTAGCGCCACACGACACATGGAAGATGTGCAAAGGCACGCCCAGGTAGGCGGCGATGTCGATCACCCGCCCGGTTGCCTCGCCCTCCAGCATGGCCGGCCGGCTGCGCGGATGCCAATGGGGGCTGGTGCGACCGGCAGCGATGTTCTCTTCGACCAGCGTGCAAATGACATCCCAGTTTTCGGCGTGCACCACCGGCAGCCCGCCTGCCTCACCCACCGCGCGCAGGGCGCGCAGCAGTTGGCCGTCATCCAGCCGGAAGCCGTAAGCCATGTACAGCTTGAAGGTCGCGCAGCCGGCGTCGTAAGCGGCCTGCACCTGCTCCAGCTTGCCAATGTCCGCTGGGCCAATGGTCATGTGCAGGCCGTAGTCAATGACCACGGCGGGATCGGCCAGCGCCCGCCGGGCCGCCAGCGCGTCCAGCATCGTCTCGGCCGGCCTGACATCCACGAAGTCAACCATCGCCGTTGTGCCCCCAAAGGCCGCCGCGCGTGTGCCGGAGTAGAAGGTGTCGGCGGATGTATAGCCGGTAGGCAGGGGCAGCTGCATGTGAACATGGATGTCCACCCCGCCGGGGATGACCAGCTTGCCGGCGGCGTCCAGTTCTCGCGCGCCGGACAGATCCTCGCCCAACGCTGCGATCCGCCCGGCCCGCACGGCGACATCCGTTTGAAAGGTCGATTGCGCGGTTACGACGCTCCCGCGTTTGATGACCAGATCGTAAGGCGGGTTAGCGTCGCCCGTCATTGGGTGCTCCTCAGTCGTCGTCTTCCTGGCTGAAAATGTCGATCATCAGCCGGGCGTCGCCCAACGGGTAGAGGATGGGGCAGGTGCAGCCGTTGTCAATGTATTCCTGCACCTTGGCCTTCACCTCCTCCGGCGAGCCGGCAGCCGTGCACATCTGCACCACATCGTCCGGCACAATGTGCATGGCGGCCTCGATCTGCTCATCCGTCGCCGGCCAGGTCAATACCTGGTGAATCTCATCCAGCAGTTCCTGTCTGACGCCGCTGGCCTTCATCAGGTGCGGCTGCTGGCCGAGATATTGGGTGACCATCTTGCGCGCGCCGTCCAGCGCCTTTTTGCGGTCGTAGTCCACGGAGCAGATCATCAGTTGGGGCCGGTCAATGTCATCCAGCGTGCGGCCGCTGCGCTTCGCGCCGGCTTCCAGGGCGTCCAGCGCCTCCATGTTGTACTTCGGGTTGACCAGGTAGTTCAACACCGCCCCGTCAGCGATCTCGCCGGTCAATTCCATCATCTTCATGCCGGTGGCCCCGATGTAAATCGGCACGTTGCGCGGCGTCTTCCGCCCATGCACCACGTCCAGCTGGATGCCGTCCACGTGATGGAATTCGCCGTGAAAGGTGACATTCTCCATGTTCAGCAACCGGCGCAATACCTCCACCGTCTCGCGCATGGCCTGCAACGGCTTGCGACGCTGGATACCCACCTTGCTTGCCAGCGGGTCCCACCAGGCCCCGATACCGCAGTAGATGCGATCGGGGGCCAGGTCATCCAGCGTCAGAAAGGTGGCGGCCAACAGCCCGATGTTGCGCGTCCAGTTGTTGGTCACACCGCTGCCCACCTTCAGTTTCGTGGTGTGCGCGGCGAAGGCGGCCATGGGCACGATAGCGTCACGCACCAGCCGGCTTTCCGCCTGCCAGACCGCCTCGAAGCCCTTCGCCTCCGCATACTTCACCAGCTCGATGCCCTCCGATAATTCATGGGCGTCCTGTAAATAGAGCGCAACGCGTTCCTTGGCCATGGTTTCCTCCTCGATAATGTGTCTGGTAGGGGCAGCGCTTTGTGCCTGCCCCAGGGCGACCACAAGGATACGCCCCTACTGCTTTAGTGCGACATGCGCCCGCCGGCGCCCTGCCGACGCACCATTATGATCTCGGCCATCACGCTGACCGCAATCTCAGCCGGCGACTCAGCATTCAATTCGATTCCTAACGGCGAGTGGCAGCGGGCCAACGCCTCCTCAGGGACGCCGTCCTCCAACAACAGCCGGCGCGTCGTCTCCCAGCGCCGCCGGCTGCCCATCACCCCGATGAACGGCGCGGGGGTCTCCAGCAGCCGTGGCAGGACGCGCCGGTCGACCTCCACATTGCGCGTCACCACGGTCACGAAGGTGTTGCCGGTGATTGCGTGCCGCTGCAGCGCATCCTCAATTGAGCCGGGCAGATAGACATCCGCGTGCGGCATCTGCTCCGGCGAAACAAGTTCCTCGCGGTCATCGGTGACCGCCACCCGATAGCCCAGCCAGTGCGCCAGGTCAGCGACCGCCCGGCCCACATGCCCACAGCCCACGACAAAAACCGTCGCCGGCGGCGCATATGGCTCCAGATAGAGTTCCACTTCACCTCCACAGACGCCGGGGTCGCCTCGCTGCGGGTCAGCCAACATGTACGACAGCATGCGCGGGTTCCCGTCCGCCAGCGCCGCCCGGCTTTCCTCGATCACGCGCGATTCCAGCTCGCCGCCGCCGACCGTGCCGCTCAGCCGGCCATCCGCATAGATCAGCATCTTGCTCCCGGCGTGGCGTGGCACAGACCCCCGCGAGCGCACGACCGTCGCCAGCACCACCGGCTGCCCGGCTTTCTGAGCAGTCAGCAGCTCATCCAACACGGTAAACTGATTGCTGTCAGGCGTCATCGCGAATCAAGCCCTTCCGGCATCCACCAGAGCGCGCCAGACCCGCTCGGGCGTGAAGGGGATCTGGCGGATGCGCACGCCGGTGGCATGATAGATCGCGTTGGACAGAGCAGGGGCGACGCCGTCCTTGGGGATCTCGGCAATGGCCTTGGCCCCAAAGGGCCCGCTGGGCTCGTGCGTTTGCACCAGAATCACGCCCAGCTCCGGCACCTCGTCGGCCCTATATATCTTGTAGGGGCCGAACGCCGGGTTGACCATCCGCCCGTCGGCATCGTAGGCCATCTCTTCACAATGGGCATACCCAAGCGCCTGCACCATGCCGCCTTCCACCTGCCCGCCGGCGGTGAGCGGATTGATCACTACCCCGGCATCCACCGCCATGACCATCTTCTCAACGGTCACCTGCCCGGTCTCGATGTCCACCATCACCTCCACAAACTGTCCGGCAAAGGGCGGCGGCGACGCGCTGGAGACAAAAGAGGCGGTGTGCATGATCTGGCGCTGCTGATCGCGGTGCAGCGAATGCAGCGCGATCTCCGCCATGCTGACGCTGCGCCCATCTTCGGCCCAGGCGCGCCGATCATGCAGGCGGACGTTGCGCCAATCGGCCAGCTCCAGCATCAGGCCGGCGCGCTCCTTGATCTGCTCGCGCACCCCTTCCGCAGCCAGCTTTACGGCTGTGCCGGAGATATAGGTGGTGGAGCTGGCGTATGCGCCGGTGTCAAAGGGGGTCATGTCGGTGTCGCTGGAGTAGACGATGATGTCCTCCAGCGGCACGCCTAAGACCTCAGCGGCGATCTGGCCCAGGACGGTATCCGACCCGGTGCCCAGGTCCGTCGCTCCGACCAGCACATTGAAGGAGCCGTCGTCGTTGATCTTGATGCTGGCTCCGCCCATGTCCAGGCCGGGGATGGCGGTGCCGTGCATGCAGACGGCCATGCCCAACCCCCGGCGCAAGTGCGGCTTGCCGGGCACATAGCGCCAATCGGGATCGTCGCGCCGCTCCCAGCCGATCGCCTGCCGGCCAAAGAGGATGCACTCGTTCAGCCCGCTGGACATGATGATCGGCACGGCGGTAACCGTCTCCTTCTCGCCTTCACCCAGGTGGGGGGCGATGTTCAGCCCATCCCCGACATTCACCCAGTTGCGCTGGCGAAACTCGATCACGTCCATGCCCAGCATCTCGGCGATCTCATCCATGTGGACTTCCAGCGCGAACAGCGCCTGCGGCGCGCCGTAGCCGCGATATGCGCCCGGCACCGGGATGTTCGTGTAGACCACCCGGCAATCAAAACGCTTATTGGGGCAATTGTAGGTGCTCAGACCGCGCAGGCCGCTGACCGTCTGCACGGTCAGGCCGTGCGTGCCGTAGGCGCCGGTGTTGCCCAGGATATCCAGGAACTGCGCCGTCAGCCGGCCGTCCCGGGTCACGCCGCTCTTGAAGCGGATGGTCTGCGGATGGCGGGTGCGACTGGAGATGAACTCCTCCGCGCGGGTCAGTTCCAGGCGCACGGGTCGGCCGGTCTTGATGGTCAGGTGGCCGACGATGTCCTCGATCAGCACCTCTTGCTTGGCCCCGAAGCCGCCGCCGATGCGCGGTTTGACCACCCGGATGCGTTTCACCGGCAGGCCCAGCAACGGCGCCACAATACGCCGGGCGTGAAAGGGAACCTGCGTGCTGGTGCGAATAGTCAAGCGCTCGTCCGAGTCCCAATAGGCGATGGCGATGTGCGGCTCAATCGGGCATTGCTGCACCTGGTGAACGCGGTAGGTCTGCTCGTGGACGACATCGGCTTCGGCGAAGCCCTTCTCGACGTCGCCCGCCTGCGCTTCGATATGGTGGACGATGTTGCGCGCGGCGTCATGAATTTTCACGGCGTCCGGCTCGTCGTGGATCACCGGCGCGCCGTCCAGGGTTGCCTCGCGCTCGTCAAAGACCGCCGGCAACACTTCATAAGTGACCTTGATCTTTCCCAGCGCCTCCTCGGCCAACTCCAGCGATTCGGCTGCCACGGCCGCTACCCGGTCGCCGACATGGCGCACCTTGTTGTCAAAGCTCACCTGGTCATAGGGCGGCGGGTTGGGATAGGACTGCCCGCCGGAGGCGTAGAGCACACGCGGCGTGTTCTTGTAGTGGATCACGGCGTGCACGCCGGGTATCGCCAGCGCCTCGCTGTCGTCAATGTCCAGGATACGCGCGTGGGCGTGGGGGCTGGTCAGCAGCTTGGCATACAACATGCCGCGCATCTCGAAGTCATCCACAAAGGCGGCGTTACCCTTGGCCAGTTTGACCGCGTCGACCTTGGCCTCCGGCTTGCCCACCACGTGCGTCTCCGGGATGCTGGAGGTGATCCGCGCCCGGGGCGGAGCGATCGGCTTGGTCGCCACACCGCCGCCCTCCACTTCCGGCGTCAATTCGTCGCCGCCCGCCGGCCCGCCGGGTTCGCCAAATGGGTCGTGTTCATAATCAATCGGCGTCAACACGTTCAGCGAAGGTGTATCCGGCTCCTGCCCGCGCAGCATCGCCGCCGCCGCCATGATCGCCTGTACCGGCTTGACGTAGGCTGTCTCTCGATCAAGGATGCCGGAAAGGGCGTCGCGGACTTCTACTTCGGTGGGATTCGCGTTCCGCTCCAGCAGCGCCTTGGCCGCCAGCACCATTGCCGGGGTGGAGTAGCCGGATTGGATTGCGCCATACTCGATGAAGGCACGCTGGATGACATGCAGGTCCAGCCCCTGCGCCAGCCCTTCCACGGTCTCAATGGCATGGCCATCCGCCTGGGCGGCAAGCATGATGTCCGCGCTGACCAGCTCGCCGTCCAGCAGGACGGCGGCCGCGCCGGTCTCGCCGGTGTCGCTGCCGAAGCGCACGCTGAAGTAGCCCTCGCGTCGCAACGCACGCAGCAGCGTCTCCCCCGGCAGCGCGGTCAGCGCCTTCTCTTCGCCGTTAATCGTCAGTTGTATATCCATCTACTGCTCCAAGTAGGTCAAGGTGTATCCGCCGAATAGATGCCTCTCAGTCCTCCAATTGCCGAAGAACGCGGGCAGTCAGCACCGCAGCCATCTCCCGCCGATACTCGGCGCTGCCGCGGAAATCAGCCGGCGGCTCAAGCAGCGCGACCTTCTCCGGCTCGACCAGCACCGGCCGCCCGGCGACGCCGCAGACCGCCAATCGCATCCGGCCTGCCTCGTCCCTCCGGCCCACGACCGCCACGATGGGCTGGTCAGCCGGGGTGCGCGCCACCCGTTCGGCGGCTGCCTGCCCGCCGCTCCGAATGGTGACGGCTGTAATCAGCGCGCCGGCCGGAAGTTGGAAACCTGCCAGGGGGATTGTCTGCGCGCCTACCGACGACTGCACAGTGACCGCTGCCTCGTATACCAGCAGCCCGGCGTATAGCTCGCTTTCCGGGTCGGCGGTCGCTGTCGTGCCGCCGATGGTGCTCATATTGCGGAAGGTGTTCGGCCCTTCGCGATGGGCCAGCCGGCGCACCATCTCCGGCAAGCGTTGGTCCTCGACGATTGCCTGCACACGCGTCATCGCGCCCAAAACAATTATCCCGGCCTCTGCGTCTATCTCAACCTGCGTCAGCCCAACGGCCTGCAGGTCCACCACGTCCTCTATGCCATCTGCCATGTTGGCGATGAGTTGTGTACCTCCGGCCAGGGCAATCGCGCCGGGTCGCTGCAACAAAGCGAGCGCCTCCGCCACGCTTTCAGGTCGATGGTATGCTTTGACTCTTGGCATTGTTGAACCTCAAATCAGCCGATCATCCGCCGGCTGATGCGATTGTGTCGCTCAATAATCGGTCGCAGTTCCGCTGTGCGCAGCTCGCCGTCCTCTACCACGATGCGACCATTGATCACGGAGAGGTCAACCGGCTGCGGAGCGCAAAAGAGCAGCGCCGCCAACGGGTCATGCTGCGCGCCGGCGTAGGCCGGCCGATTCAGATCGAAAGCGACGAAATCTGCCGCCTTGCCCGGCGCGAGCTGGCCGATGTCATCGCGCCGGAGCACTTCCGCGCCGCCGCGCGTCGCCAGCCACAGCGCTTCCCCGACAGCCAGCGAGCCGGCCTCTTTCGTCACCCTTTGCAAGAGCAACGCCTGCCGGGCTTCATTCAGCATGTGCGAGCCGTCATTGCTGGCCGAGCCGTCTACGCCCAGCCCGACCAGTACGCCGTTGTCGATCCATTGGCGCACCGGCGCGATGCCGCTGGCCAGGCGCATATTGCTGCAGGGGCAATGCGCTGCCCCGGTATGGGTGCGGGCCATCAACCCGATCTCCTCATCGTTGACGTGAATCGCGTGCGCCCACCAGACGTCATCGCCGACCCACTCCAGGTGCTCGGCGTAGGCGGCGGGCCGGTAGCCGAACTGCTCCAGGCAAAACGCCTCCTCGTCTTTCGTCTCCGCCAGGTGGGTGTGCAAGGTGACGCCATAGGCACGGGCCAGCCGGGCCGACTCGCGCATCAGGTCCGGCGTGACCGAGAAGGGCGAGCAGGGGGCGATGACCACGCGGGTCATGGCGAACGGTTCGGGGTCGTGGAACTCCTCGATGACCCGCCGGCAATCGGCCAGGATGGCGTCCTCATCTTCCACCACGCTGTCCGGCGGCAGGCCACCGGCGCTCTCGCCCAACGACATCGAGCCGCGCGCGGCGTGGAAACGGAAGCCGAGCTCCTGCGCCGCCTGAATCTCGTCGTCCAGCTTTGCCCCATTTGGGAAGAGGTAAAGGTGGTCGCTGGAAGTGGTGCAACCGCTGAGGATCAACTCCGCCATGCCCACCAGGGCGCTGGTGTAAACCGCCTCGCCGTCCATTCTGGCCCAGATGGGGTATAGCGTCTGTAGCCAGGGGAAGAGCGAGCGATCCGGGGCCATTGCGCGGGTCAGCGTCTGGTAGAGATGGTGATGCGTGTTAATCAGCCCCGGCAACACGACCTTGTCGGTGGCGTCAATGACGCGATCCGCCGTCCGGTATTCCGCCGGGATTTCACTGCTGTCACCCAGCCATTCGATTACCCGGTCGCGCACGTACATGGCCCCATCCGGCAGCGTCTCGCGCCGGTCGTTCATGGTAATCAGTTGTCTCGCATTGTGAATCAGAATCGTAGACATGGCGTCCTTATATTCGTGAGAGGTGACTGTCACTTCAGAAAGTGACAGTCACCTGAGGAGGTCATCTATGGTAGCGGAGCCACACATCCTCGGCGACCGCGCGCGAGTCGGCGGCGATCTGCGCCTCGTCCAGATGCGGGATCTGCTTGCCCTGCATGATCACCCGCCCATTGATGATCGTCGTATCCACCTCGGCGTCAATCAGCCCGAACAAGAAGTGACCCCAGAAGTTGTCGCCGGCAAGCGGCGTCGGCGGGAAATAGTCAACCAGGATCAGGTCTGCCAGATACCCGACGGCCACCCGGCCGACGGGTTGCCCGGTCAGTCGCCTGTAGATGGCCGGGTTGTTCTTCATTAGCATCGTCTCGAATTCGCCCCAGCCCAGGTTGTTGTCGCTGAGATGGTGCTTGTGCATCAGGTAGCCGGTCATCGCCTCCCGGCGAATGTCCGGCGTCATCCCGTCCGTGCCTATGCCAACGGTCACGCCGGCCTGCAACAGCGCGAAGACATCCGCCCGGCCCACCGCATTATTCATGTTGCTCTGCGCCTGGTGCACGACAATGGTGTCGCTATCGGCCAGCAGCCGGCGGCCGCCGGCATCCAGGAAGATGCCGTGCGCGGTAATGCTCTTTGACCCAAGAACTCCAAAGTGGTCCAGCCGCTCGACTACTGACCGGCCATACTTCTCGCGGGTCAACACCTCGTCCACAAAGTCCTCGAGCATGTGGATGTGGCAGCCGCGCTCCAGGCCTCCGGCAATCGCCGCCGCCTGCCGCAAGGAATCATCATCCAGGGTGAAGGAGGCGTGCAGGCCCATCATGCCGTCAAAGAGATGATTGGGATCAATCTCTTTCGAGTGCCGGCACTTGCGGATGTAGCGCTCGTTCTCCGCCAACCCGGCGTCGCGGATCGCCTTCCCATCCCGGTCGGATACTTCGTAGCAAAGTAGGCCGCGCAGCCCGACCTGTGTCAGGGCGGTCTCGATGTGGTCCAGGCTGCCGGCGACGGCGTTGGGGCTGGCATGGTGGTCGATGACGCTGGTCACCCCGTGCCGTATGGAAGCGATCGCCGGGATGAGCGCGCTGTAATAGACGGCGTCCGCGTCCAAGACTTTGTCAAGCGCCCACCACAGGTACTGCAGGATCTCGTGGAAATTATGCGGCGTCCGCTTCAGGGTAATCCCACGCGCGTACAGGCCGTAAAAGTGCATGTGCGCGTTGGTGAAACCCGGCATCAGCAGCCGCCCTTTCCCATCCATCTGTTCATGGTCGC
>CAZIKT010000052.1:12215-14931 GCA_964539885.1 uncultured Ardenticatenaceae bacterium
TTGGTGAAACCCGGCATCAGCAGCCGCCCTTTCCCATCCATCTGTTCATGGTCGCGGTAGCGCTGCCGCAACTCAGCCTCTGGGCCGATAGCGGTGATTCTCGCCCCCTCAATCGCCACGGCGGAGCCATGCAGGACGCGATTCTCCTCGTCATTGGTAAAAATCGTGACGTTGTGGATTAGCAGCGCCATTGTCCGCTCCTATCTTTTCCGCCAGTACATTCGCGTGGCTGTTTCCATTAACTCTGGTCTCCGTTGCTGCGCTTTTCCAGTCCGCGCTTCGGAATACGCATCGGCAGCTTGTAACGCCGGACGCCGTCGAACTGATAGAGCGCGTTGGCGACCGCGCCGGCGGTGGGCACCAGCCCGATCTCGCCCACACCCTTGGCCCCATAAGGCCCGTAGGGGTCCGGCACTTCCACGCCAATCACCTCTACTTCCGGCATCTCCTTGGCGCGCAGGATGCCCATATTGCGTAGGCGAGTGCTCTTGGGCCGGCCGTTCTCCATCTCCAATTCCTCGCTGATCGCGTAGCCCAACCCCATATGAATTGAGCCTTCAAGCTGTCCTTCAAAGAGGGTGGGGTTGAAGATCTTGCCCGCGTCATGGGCAGCCACGACCCGCCTGACGAAGCCCTTCTCCTCATCCAGCGTGACCAATTGTGTGGCGTAGCTGTACGAGTAGTGGGTGTATATCTTCTCCACCTCGGCTCCGGGCTTGGTGGTCCAGTCCACGATCCACGCCCCTGAATACTGCCGGCCGACCAGCTCAGCTAGGTCGTGATGCCGGAGGTCTTCCTTCAATTGCTTGCAGGCGTCAATCAGCGCGTTGCCCACCAGCGAGGTGGCTCGCGAGGCGGTGGTCATGCCCGCTTCCTGCTCAGCTTCCGTGTCAATGCGTACTTCGATCAGGCTCGGGTCCAGGCCCGTTTCGTTGCAGACCACCTGTAGCGCCACTGTATTGACTCCCTGTCCCATTTCCGTCCAGCCGTGGTCAATGATCACCTTGTCCGGCGCGGCGATGGTGATGCGGGCGCTGGCGGCGTCGGGCATGCCGTTGCCGATGCCGGTATTCTTGATGCCGCAGGCCAACCCGGCATAGCGGCTGCGATAGAACTCGTCCTTCACCGCCAGCAGAGTCGCCTTTGCGCCGGCCCCGCTCTCGATCACCTGGCCGGTGGCAGTCATGTCGCCGTCGTCCAGCGCGTTGTCATAGCGGAATTGCCAGCGGTCAAAGCCGCCTTTCTCGCACAGTTCGTCAATCAGCACTTCCAGCCCGAAGGCGGCCTGGTTCACCCCGAATCCGCGCATCGCTCCGCAGGGCAGGTTGTTCGTGTAGACGGCGGTGCTGACTACATCGGTCACCGGGAAGCTGTATGCGCCGGTGGCATGTCCGGCGGAGCGTTCGAGTACTTTCATGCCCACCGAGGCGTAGGCGCCGGTGTCGCCCACGAACTCCACCTGGCAGAAAGTCAACTTTCCTTCAGCATCGCAGCCGATGGCGTAATCCATCCAGATGGGGTGGCGCTTGGGATGGAAGATGATGGATTCATCGCGCGTGAAGCGCACCTTCACCGGCTCCTGCAGCAGATATGCTGCCATGGCCGCATGTCCCTGCACCGACAGGTCTTCCTTGCCACCGAAGCCGCCCCCGTTGGGCACCATGATCACGCGCACTTTCTCTAGCGGCAGCCCCAGCAACTTGGCGATCTGGATACGGTCATCGTAGACCCCCTGCCCCTGGGACAGCACCTCGATGCCGTCTGCGACCGGGTAAGCCACCGCCGCTTCCGGCTCCATGTAACCGTGCTCGATCATCTGCGTCTGGAAAACGCCCTGCGCGGTGAAGGCTGACTCCTCCCTCGCCCTCGGCAGGTCGCCGCGATTGGTGATCGTTCGCGACAAGATATTGCTCTCGTTGCCGTGCACAGTCGGGCTGCCGGGCTGCATGGCGGCGCGCATGTCGGTAATCGGCTCCAGCACCTCGTACTCTACCTCAATCAGCTCGGCTGCCCGGCGGGCAATGGCATCCGTCTCGGCCACGACCAGCGCCAGCACATCGCCGACATAGCGGGTGATCTCCCCTTCAGCGATCATTTGCGGCCAATCCTGCTTGATCAGGCCCACATAGCGTTCACCGGGGAAGTCGCGGGCCGTCAAAACGCGAATGACGCCGGCCTGCGCCTCAGCCGGGCCAGCATCTATCTTCAGCACTCGCGCGCGCGGATGGTCGCTGAATCGCACCGCTCCGTGGCGCATGCCGGCGATGCGGATGTCATCCACATAATGGTGTTGGCCCAGAACCAGTTTCTGCGCCTGGTACTTGGGCTGGCGGGAGCCGATGCGCCCGTCGTTCTCCGGCAGCGGCACTTCTTCCTCCTCCCGGATGGCGCCGGCGGCGGTAATCACCGCGTCAACGATCTTTTTGTAGCCGGTGCAGCGGCACAGGTTGGGAGTCAGCGCCTTTTCCACGTCCGCCCGGCTGGGGTTCGGGTTCTGGCCGATGAGCACGTGGGATTGCATGACGATGCCGGGGATGCAGAAACCGCATTGCACGCCGCCGCGCGAGACGAAGGCGTTGGCGTAGACATTCTGCCGGTATTCACCCAATCCCTCGATCGTGATCACCTCGCTGTCGGCGACGCGACTCATCTTCGTCACGCAGGAGAGCACCGCTTTGTCGTCCAACTGCACAGTGCAGCAGCCGCAGGCCGCCTG
>CAZIKT010000052.1:15031-17915 GCA_964539885.1 uncultured Ardenticatenaceae bacterium
CCGGTGATGCGGATGCCGGCATCCTTAACCTGGTTCTTCATATTGATAAAGACCAGCAACGCCGTCAATCCCTCGACCACGCCGGCGTTCTGCAGCGCCCCGGCATTCACGCCGCGCAGGCCGGCGTCCACAGCCAACTGGATGGCTACATCCTTGTCAGCGGCCTTCTCGCCGCATACCAGCACGTCACAATCCAGCCGGTAGCCTGGCTGTTTCAAGTTGTGGGCGCCGATATTCTGGAAGGCGGCCACCACTCGCACGGACTCGCCAAGTTGCTGTTGCGCCTCTTCGGCTGCCGAAAGCCCACTCTCCAATCGTCGAACGCGCGCCTTGGGTTGGCCGGTGGGGGCGACGACAGTGATCAGCAACTTGCCGGCCAACGCCTCCTTCACCGAATCCAGAGTCGCCGCCTGCGCTTCATAAGGCACTGCCAGGACAGCCAGCTCGCCGGCCTGCGCGGCGGTGTAATTGTCTGCGCCGCTGATGCCGCCGCTGCGGTGGGCATCCGGCAACCGTTCTCGCAGTTCAGCCGCTGCCTGCTCCCCCTTTTCGTATAGCCGGGAGCCGATAATGACTTCATGCCCGGCGGCAGCCCAGCGATAGCCGAGGCCGCTTCCTTCCGGCCCGGTCCCCCCTAGGATCGCGATTTTCACGCCGTTATCCTCCGTTTGCTTGTCAGAGTCACATCTTCGTTACGTCGTGCGGATGGCTTTCGCGCACGCCGGCCGCCGAGAGTTCAATGAACTCCGCCTTCTCCTGCAATTCGCATATCGTTCGCGCGCCGCCGTAACTCAGACCGGAGCGCAAGCCGCCGACCAGTTGATACAGGATCTCTTGGACGTTGCCGCGATAGGGAACAACGGCCTCCACTCCTTCGGCGACCACCTTGTCCCAGTCTGCCTGGCTTTCTGCGCTCTCGTCGCCGCCCCTAGTGGCCTGTTGCCGGCCCATCGCTGCTCCCAGTGAGGCCATGCCACGCACCACCTTGAACTTTTGCCCGTTGCGGATGACGGCCGCGCCCGGCGATTCTTCGCAGCCGGCAAAAAGACTGCCGATCATCACCGTGGAAGCCCCTGCAGCCAGCGCCTTCACCATGTCGCCCGAACTGATAATGCCGCCGTCGGCAATGACCGGGATGTCCCGGCCGGAATCCATTACGCCGGCCACGCTGTCCATGATCGCTGTCAATTGGGGGACGCCGAAGCCGGTGACAATGCGCGTGGTGCAGATTGAGCCGGGACCGATACCCACCTTGACGGCATCCGCGCCCGCTTCAGCCAACTCACGCCCGCCGTCGCGCGAGGCGACATTGCCGGCTACGATCTGCGCATCAGGGAATTCACGGCGCAAGCGGGTGACCATCTCGATGCAATGGTCCGCATGGCCGTGGGCGATATCCAGCACCAGCACGTCCGCCTCGGCCTCAATCAGGGCGGCGGCGCGTTCGAACTCGGTGTCCTTCACGCCGATCGCCGCGCCGACGCGCAGCCTGCCCCGGCTATCCTTGGCCGCCAGCGGATAGCGCTGCTCCTTGATGATATCCTGGGCGGTGATCAATCCCACCAGCACTCCCGCCTCATTCAGCACCGGCAGCTTCTCCAGCCGGTGCTCATGCAGGATAGCCTGCGCCTCACTCAATGTGGTGTCCGGCCCGGTGGAGACAATCGCATCCAGGCCGGTCATGACACTGCTTACCGGCGCGGTGTCATCCTGTGTGAGCAAGATGTCTCGCTGAGTGACCAGGCCGACAAATGCGCCGGTCTCATTGGACACGACTAGCCCGCCGACGTCGAACCGGGCCATCAGCCGGCGCGCCTCGTCAATCGTCGCCCCGGCGCCGATCGTCTGCGGGTGCTCGACCAGGAAGCCCTCCGCCCGCTTCACGCGCCGCACCTGGGCCACCTGCTCTTCAAGGGTCATGAAGCGGTGCAGGATGCCGATGCCGCCGTGCCGGGCCATAGCGATCGCCATCTCCGCCTCAGTCACCGTGTCCATATTGGCGCTGAGGATGGGGATGTTTAGCTTGATGGTGTTAGTCAGGTATGTGCTGGTGTCCACGTCATGCCGGGAAGCGACCGGCGAGCGTTTCGGCACCAGCAGGACATCGTCAAATGTCAATCCCTTTGTGGGGCGAATCTTCATCGAGAACTCTCGATGTCCCGACTTTCCCGGAAACTGTCAGTTTCCGGGAAAGTCGAAGACCTGCTCCAATTTCCCCGGATACTGTCAGTTTCCGGGGAAATTAATAAGCCTAAACCAGTCCGGTGCGGGTGTTGAACTCCTCAATTAACCGGTCAATCTCGCCGGTCAGCGCCGGGATGCTGGTCCAATAATCATCGTCATACCATTGCGCCTGGATCTCCTCGTAGCTCTTGCCCTGCTGCTCGACCCAGGTGTAATACTTGAGGTTGTGCACGCGCTTACGATCGTAGTAGCCCAGCTCCTCCACGTAATCAATCGTCTGGCCCAGCAGGTGGCGATGGTAGACGCCGGCAGCATCCAGGGGCGTGAACCCGCCTTCCGCTTCGCGCAACTCCACGAGGCGGCTCTGGTACATTTCCATCGAGTCTGTGGCCACGGTCAGCACGATGTCCTTCTCGCCCAACTCGTAGTATTTGGCGAACTTGATCGCCGAGAGCAGGTTGGCGCAGCCGGAGATGCCCAGCAAATCGAGCTGTTCCACGAACTCAGCCGGCACGCCCTGGTCAACCAGATAATCGCGCCCGGCCGGCTCGTTGAACAGGCGAATCAGCCCCATCGGGCCGGCGTCGTCGATGGCCATGACCATGTCGGTGTTCTTCACATTGTGAATCCAGGGCACATGCTTGTCGCCGATGCCCTCGATGCGGTGCGCGCCGAAGCCGTTGCTGAGCAGGGTGGGGCA
>CAZIKT010000053.1:0-17887 GCA_964539885.1 uncultured Ardenticatenaceae bacterium
GCATAAAACGCGTCCATTCTCATGCTTAGCCTTCTCGCAGGAATATCTCCACTTTTTCTACCAGCGACCTGTTGCCGATGAAGAACGGCACTCGCTGGTGCAAGGTTTCGGCCTTAATATCCATAATCCGCCGGCGACCGTCCGATGCCCTGCCACCGGCTTGCTCGATAATAAACGCCAGCGGCGCCGCTTCATACACCAGCCGGATCTTGCCCTCCGGCTTATGCGTTTCCGCCGGATACATGAAGATGCCCCCGCGAAGCAGATTTCGATGGATGTCGGCTACCAGAGAACCGATATACCGCTCGGACAGCGCCGGGCAATCTTCGCCTTCTTGTCCCTGAAACCAACGAATGGCCCTCTGAATGGCTGGCGACCAGCGCGAAAAATAGGCGTGGTTGACCCCGTAATAAGCCGGCGGCTCGGGCAAAGTCATATTCTCATGTGAAAGCAGAAACTCGCCGATGGTCGGATCGAGCGTGAAGCCGTGCACGCCGGAACCGGTGGTATAAACCAGCATGGTGCTTGACCCGTAAAGGATATAGCCGGCGGCCACCAGCTCATCTCCCCGTCGCAGACAATCCTCGAGCCGGCCCCTGTTTTCCTCTTCCAGGCAGCGATAAATGCCGAAAATCGTGCCGATGCTTACGTTCACGTCAATGTTGGAGGAGCCGTCCAGCGGATCGTAGACCAGTACATAACGGCCTTTTTCATAGTGCGGCGGAATCTCGAGTATATCCGCGTGCTCTTCAGAAGCCATTACACAAAGCCGACCAGTATGATCACAAAGGCGAAATAGCAGCTCATCCGCATAGACGTCCAGTTTCTGCTGGTCTTCGCCTTGTACATTGGTGTCTCCGGCCCGACCCAGAATATCACCCAGGCCGGCCCTGTTCGTCTGCGCAGAGATGAGCTTGGCTGCCAGCGCGATGTCATACAGCAGGTTCGTAAACTCCCCTTTCGCATGCGCCGGCTGATTCTCCAATATGAATCGCTCAATAGTGACGATCTTGCTCATCTTTTCCTCTCCACACAGTATTCTGTTGAAGCTGAATGTGTCTTGTGAAGCAAGAGATTGATGGAATAGTCTGGTTCAGGTCAAAGCAAGGGCGCCAGCAAAGCGGCGAAGGTCACCGACCATATCAGAGAGTCAATCCGATCCAGCGCGCCGCCGTGTCCAGGCAGAAAGTTGCCGCTGTCCTTGACTCCGGCTGCCCGCTTGAGCATTGAGATACCCAGGTCGCCGGCCGGGCTGACAACCGAAACGGCCAATCCCAGCAACAACGTCGGCAGCCAGGGCAGATCAAAGAGCCAGCCCAACACCACGGTGATCAGCGTTCCGGCGATTATCCCGCCCACATACCCTTCTACGGTCTTGTTAGGGCTCAGTCGTGGGGCCAGTTTGTGCCGGCCGAGCGTCTTACCGGCCACATACGCACCGGAATCGGCGATCCACGTCCCAACCATTGCCATCATGGTCCATTCAATCGCGAAGTCCGGGATGCCGCGAACACGAAAGAAGTAGCTGCCAATCGCACCTAGAAACAGAATGCCGGCAGCGGCAGCCAACCAATCGACGGGTGCGGTCTCGCTACGTCTGCGTTCGTACGTCCACAGGGCGACAAACATGGTGACAAACGTCGCCGCAATGAGCAGTGGAATCGTCAGTCCGAGTTCCGGCCATTGTCCGTCAGCCAGCAATGCAGCGACAAATGGCAAGGTCAGGAGCGGTGAGACCCTGAACCCCAGATGCTTCATCAGCGCCGAATACTCCAACGTCGCCACCGACAGCAAGAATAGGAAGGGAATGAAGTAGAACAGCCCTCCCAGGTAAATCAGCAGCAGAACCAGCGGTCCCAGCGTCAGGGTGACAAGGAGGCGTCTCAGGAGCATAGGTGCGTCAGTCAGCCGTGTTGAGCACTACGATTCGCCAACCAGACCACCAAAACGCCGCTCGCGCCGGGAGTATTCCACCAGCGCCGCATACAGCTCTTCGCGATCAAAGTCGGGCCAATATGCCGGCGCCGTGTACAACTCAGCATAGGCTGCTTGCCAGATGAGGAAATTGCTGATGCGGAGCTCGCCGCTGGTGCGTATGACCAGGTCCGGGTCAGGCAGCCCTCGGGTAAACAGATAGGAGCTGAACAGCGTCTCCGTCATTTCATCCGGCGAGATATTGTCAGCCAGCATTTCCTTGACAGCGTGCAAGATCTCGGCGCGCCCTCCGTAGTTGAAGGCAACATTCAATATCAGGCGGTCGTTGTTCTTGGTTAACTCCAGGGCATGGCGCACTTTGTCTTGCAGGGCCGGCTCAATCCCGCGCAAATCGCCCAGGTGATGCAGGCAAACACCCTGATCATGCAACTCGTATAGCTCCTGATCCAGCACTCTGGTGAAGATTTTCATCAGGCCCCGGATCTCGCTCTCCGGCCGGTCCCAGTTCTCTGTCGAGAAGGCGTAGATTGTCAGTATCTTGATGCCGAACTCGACGCAGGCATTGATGATGCGCCGCAGATTCTCGGCCCCGGCTCGATGGCCGGCGACACGCGGTAACCCTCTCTTTCGCGCCCAACGACCGTTGCCGTCCATAATGATGGCCACATGCTGCGGCGGATGCTCAATAGCCGACAGATCAAGGGGGGTTTTGCCGCGTCCTGCCATTTGGATCAGACTTCCATGATCTCGTGTTCTTTGTTTCGACCAATCGCATCGATCTCGCCGATGATCTTGTCGGTCAGCTTCTGGAGGTCGTCTTGTCCCCGATGTAACTCATCTTCCGTGATATCGCCCTCACTCTTGAAATCCCGCAGGTCGTTCAACGCGTCGCGGCGCACATTGCGCACAGCTACCTTGGCCTCTTCGACGCGTTTGTTTACCTGTTTTTGCAGCGAGCGCCGGCGTTCTTCAGTGAGACTTGGGATATTCAGCCGGATGATCTTACCGTCATTGTTCGGGTTTAAGCCTAAGTCAGACTTGAGAATGGCCTTCTCGATCTGGCTGATCGTGCGCGCGTCATATGGACGGATCGCCAGTTGCTGCGGTTCGGGCACGGAGATCAGCGCCACCTGATTGAGCGTCATCTCGCTGCCGTAGATCTCTATCACCAGGCGTTCGACAAGCTGCGGGGACGCCCGTCCGGTTCGATAGCCGGAGAGGTCTTCTTCAAGAGCCTTAATGGCTCCGCGCATACGCGATTCGCTTTCCTGGAGAACCTCGCGGATCATTGCTTCCTCCTCGGTCGAGAATCCTTCTGGCAGACGGTATTTGTTGGTTAAGCAGTCTTCACGCCTTCGAAATCTCGAATGACAGTGCCCACTGACTCACCTAGGATCAGCCGCCTGACGCTACCCTTGTCCCACAAGTTTAGCACAATGATCGGCAGGTTGTTATCCATGCAGAGCGAAATAGCCGTGCTGTCCATGACGCGCACCCGCATGTTCAGCGCCTCAATATATGAGATCTCACTGAAGCGTTGCGCGTCAGGGTTTGCAAATGGGTCGTCGTCGTAGATGGCATCCACCTTGGTCGCTTTGATCAGCACATCCGCCTTGATTTCCATGGCTCGCAAAGCCCCGGCGGTATCGGTGGTGAAGTACGGGTTGCCGGTTCCGCCGCCAAATATCACTACCCGACCCTTGTCCATGTGCCGGATGGCCCGCAAGCGAATGTACGGCTCGGCCACAGACTGCATTTCGATGGCAGTCTGTACGCGGGTGGCCACGCCGGCCCGCTCCAGGGCGTCCTGCAGGGCCAGGGCATTCATTACCGTCGCCAGCATGCCCATATGGTCCGCCGTTGGCTGCTCCATGCCCTCGGCAATGCCGACAGAGCCGCGCCACAGGTTGCCCCCGCCAATGACCACGCCAATCTGTACACCAAGATCGTGGACTTCCTTCACAATGGTCGCGACCATCGCGGCCCGGGCGGGATCAATGCCGAAACCATTCGGCCCGGACAGCGCCTCCCCACCCATCTTAAGTACAACGCGGCGAAAGCGAGGCTCGCTCATACAACTTCCTTTGAGTACCGCCTGCGGATTGCCCACCGCGGTCACGATTGGCTCAGCAGGGGCCAGCCGGTGGCTCTGCCCAGTCGCGGCAGAGGCGCCCAGATGGACGCCTCTGCCGGAAACATCCTTAGTTGCGTTCTTCCCCTAGTTCGAAGCGGACAAAACGCCTGACGACGATGTTTTCACCCAGTGCGCTGACAGCATTGGTGATCAGCGACTGCACCTTCACCTGATCGTCCTTTACGAACGGCTGCTCGACCAGTACGTTCTCCTCAAAGAACTTATTCATCTTGCCGGCCACGATCTTCTCGACGATGTCAGCCGGTTTGCCCTGCTTCGCTGCCTCTGCGCTGAACTCCTCCCGCAACCCGGCCACAACATCCGCCGGTATTGCCTCCCGCGTGGTGTACGTGGGGCTCATCGCCGCGATGTGCAAAGCCAGCTCGTGCGCCAGCGCCCTGAATTTCTCATTGCGGCCCACGAAGTCGGTCTCGCAATTCAGTTCCAGCATCACCCCGACGCGGTTGCCGGGATGCGCATACATCTCAATCAGTCCTTCATTGGCCTGGCGCTCCGCCCGCTTCTCTACCTTGGCCAGCCCTTTCTCGCGCAGCTTGGCGACGGCCTGTTCCATGTCGCCGTTCGCCGCTTCAAGAGCCTTCTTCGCTTCCAGAACGCCGGCGCCGGTCTCCTCGCGGACCTCTTTGATCATTTCCACGCTGATATTCATTGTTTATGCGCTCTCCTCGTCTACTCCCACGTCAGGGAATAGTGTGGTTGCGTCAACAGCAGCCTCTTGTTCTTCCAGCTTCTGAAGCTCAGCTTCCCGGATTTTGGCCAGCGTGGCCTCGCCCAGAAGCTGTTCATCATCAACGTCTTCATCCACGTCGTAATCGGCATAGCCGGCATCATACGTATCATACTGGGAGATTTCCTCTTCCAGGGCTTCTTTGCGCATGGCGAGCCCTTCCAGAGCGGCATCGGCCATCTTGCCGGTGATCAGCTTGATCGCCCGAATCGCGTCGTCGTTGGAAGGGATGACGAAGTCGACCGGATCCGGATTGCAGTTCGTATCAACCATCGCTATCACGGGGATCCTGAGCTTATTGGCCTCGTTGACGGCCGTCTCCTCGTTGCTCACGTCGATGACAAAAAGAAGGCGCGGCAATCTTTCCATCGTGCGAATCCCGCCCATCCGCAGGTTCAGCTTCTCGATCTCATTCTCCAGGGTCAGACGTTCTTTCTTCTTGAGCAACTGCAGTTCGCCGGCATCGCGGCGCGCCTCCAGGTTATCCAGGTATTTGATGCGCTGCTTGATCGTCTGCCAGTTCGTCAATGTCCCGCCCAGCCAGCGATCATTGACATACGGTTGATGACTGCGGCTCGCCTCGCGAGCAATAGTGTCTGCCGCCTGGCGCTTTGTGCCCACAAACAGCACCGTGCCGCCCTCAGCGACCGCATTGCGCACCTGCGCGTACGCATCGTCTATCAAACCAATAGTCTGCTGCAAGTCGATAATGTGGATGCCGTTTCGCTCCGTAAAGATGTATGGCTTCATCTTTGGATTCCAGCGGCGAGTTCGGTGACCAAAGTGGACGCCCGTTTCCAGGAGCGCCTTCATTGATACAACGGCCATGGGGTATTCTCCTTATAAACTGTGTTTAGCCTCCATGCCCCTCAATCGCTGACCAGAACTTACATGGCCGGCAGCGCGTCGCACCCAGACTTGAGGAAGTCGGCGGCCGATTGCCGTCGCTTTAGTCTGAACGCGAAGCGCGTTGTAAGCACACCTGGTAGCGTCAGGGCATGTGTGAAGTATGCTGCTGATAAGCAACTCGAGGATTATAGCGAAAGTGCCAGAACGCGCAAACCGGATCGCGCTACTTCCACTTGGTCAGGATCGTCTCCCGCTGGAACGCCTTGATCGCCAGGTAGCCGACAACGATGTCAGCCACGAGGACCACCGCGCCCAATATCAGCACCATCGTCTGGTCCACCAGGATCAGACCCACCGACTGGCCGAGAATAATCAGAATCACCGGCAGGATCACGACCATCGAGATTTGCTCGGCAACCCTGGGATCCGTCACGCGGGCCGAAATGATGATGGCGGCGCTCACCGCCAATATCGTCATCAGCGGTCCCACAACAAAGATCGCAATCAGCCAGATCGGTTGGATCGCGTAGGCGAAGATGGTGGGTCCGGCGATGATTAGCGCTGCGATGACGTAGATAACATAGCTAAGCCAGGTAGCAACGACTGCCGGAATGACAGCCGCTAGTCCTTTGCCCATGAGCAATTCCATAGTCGTAATTGGCGTCGCCAGCAGCGGTTCCAGACTATGC
Organism: uncultured Ardenticatenaceae bacterium; assembly: GCA_964539885.1. Classification (GTDB taxonomy): domain Bacteria; phylum Chloroflexota; class Anaerolineae; order Promineifilales; family Promineifilaceae; genus JACKCB01. The sequence continues at coordinate 6,356 of CAZIKT010000053.1, forward strand.
GCCGCCTTCTCGCCCACAATGCTGTAAGCGGCGATCGTGACCGGAATCGCCACCGGCAGAATCATGAACATGAACGTATAAAGGTTCAGCATGTAGAGCTGCACGCAATCGGCCTCGCTCATCTCCGCGCACAACTCGTCGAAGCCTGGCAAACCGGTCGAGCCGGTCAGCTCGTTGACGCTGGCCTCTTCCGCTTGCTCCTCAGTAAGCGAGTTCGTCGCCACCAGTGTGATGATCGGCAGAGCGATGAAGATAAGCGGCAGGAAGAGGACGCTGAAAAGCACCAGACGATTGCGGAAGACTTCCGCCCACTCTTTGCCGATGATTGTCCTTACTTTGTCCATTGCCCAGTCCTTTGCCGTTGCAGTTTTAGCGGCGACGCCCATCACTGACGCCGCCGACCTCGACTGACGCAGGTCACCCTTTTACGAGTTGCAGGTAGATATCTTCCAATGAATGTCGCAGCTCTCCCACAAACTGGATGTCGGCTCCGGCTGAGACCAGGGCTCTGATAATCTCAGGATTGCGCGCCTCCGGCTCCTCAAGCGCCATCACCAGTTTGTTATCAACGGCTTCAGCATGCTTCACAAATGGGAAGGCTTCAATTGACTTCAAGAAAGGCTGTGCGTCAGACGCCAGGTGTACGACCACCTGGCGCCCATAAAGCTGGCGCCGCAAGCCGGCCGGCGTGTCGACAACCCGTAACTGCGACTTGAACACGGCGACGCGGTCGCATAGCCGGTCTGCTTCATCCAGATTGTGGGTACACATGAAGATTGTGCGCCCCTCGCCGCGCAGCTCCTCAACGAAGTCGCGCACCAGTTTCGCCGCCTCAGGGTCTAATCCGGCTGTGGGTTCATCCAGGAACAACACCCGCGGCTCGTGCAACAGCGACCGCGCAATTGCCAGCTTCTGCTTCATCCCTTTGCTGAAGGTGCCGACGGGATCTTGCCGGCGCTCCCATAAGCCAAGCATGTGCAGATAGCGCTCGACCTGCCCGTCAATATCGCTTACCTCATACAGCCGGCCATATATCTGCAGGTTGCGCAGCGCGCTGAGGCGATCATACATGCCGGGTTGTTCGGTCAGGATGCCCACGTTGCGCCGAATCTCGATATCATCCTTGCCCACCTCGTAGCCGGCGACCATGGCCTTTCCCCCGGTGGGGGCGATCAGACTGGTCAACAATCGCACCGTAGTGGTTTTGCCGGCCCCATTCGGCCCCAGAAAGCCAAAGACCTCCCCTTCCGCGATAGAGAGCGACAGACCATTGACAGCCATATGGCCGTCGAATTGTTTCGACAAATTCTCAGTTACGATCATGGTAACACCTCAAGCCGAGATCATCCGTAGCGGCTCTCATCCAGCTTCTCCTTCGTCGGCTCAATGGGTCTGAGCACCGGCGCAGCCGGAGGCGACTCCACTACCGGCAAGGCGTCGGCAACCACCGGATTCGGCTGGTAGAAATAGGCAATGATACCCAGGCCGACAAGCGCCATTACGAAGACCGTCCCTTCCGCTATATAGGTATTCCAGCGTACCAACGTATAGACCGCCAGCGCGTCGACTAGTGCGTGGTAAAGGATCGCCAGAAAGAGCCAGCGCCGTTGGCCCCGGAGGAATAGCTGTAGCACCAGTACCGATAAGGCCAGATGAATCGCCATTGTGAAGGTGCGCTCAACAGCCCCCAGGATTGTATCATACCAGTTTGCTGAGAAGATCAGGTCCAATTGAGACTGTAGCAGCGGCATTTGCTCAGCCGGCACCACTGAGAGCAAGCGATCCGCCTGAAATGCAAAGAGAAAGAGCACGTTCACCAGGGCCAGAAAGCCCAGCAGCATGGCTTCAATGCCGCCATGTCCGGCCCCAAGCATCATACCTTTCGCCCAGGTACGCGCATCCTTGACCCAATACCGATATGCCACATAGCGCCCAACCTCTTCGAATACACCTGCGGACAGTCCTAACACAATCGCGGTCCACAGCAGAGCGAGGCCGCCTGTCGCACCGGACGGCAGAATGCCCAGGCGACTCAACATAACGTTAAAGGGAATATGCAGCACCTGCGAGAGCACAAATGTGGCCGCCCCAACCCCGAACAACCCCCAGTCAGTCCGCCATCGCCGCTCGATAAAAGTAGCGACGATCAACGGCAGCGCAATCATCCAAAGGGCGTTCAGAACAAAAAGCAGATTGTGCACTGGTCACACTTACGGGCGAATATCCAGAGTGTCCCTTTGTTCCCGCTCTGAATGTCTGCAGAAATCGACTTCTCTCTCTCCGACAATTGATCGTCATATTCACCCTCAGCGAATATGATAGAGAGCATTGTACGACTGACGCGGTCAGACATCAAGGAGATTCGCCATGCCCGATTCCGCATTCAAGCTCCCAGAAACAGAAACCATTATCACCCTGGTCGAAGAGCAACGAATGCAGGAGCTTGCCGGCTTACTGGAAGCTTACCACCCGGCAGACATCGCCGAACTATTGGATGAGCTGACCGAAGAACAGGCGGTCGCTGTCTTCGAGCTATTGCCGATTGATGTCGCCAGTGAAGTGCTGGATGAGACCGGCAGCCTTGTCCGTCAGGAGCTGGTGGAGAGGGTGGACGACGAGCGATTGGCTGATCTGCTCGACGAGCTACCCATGGACGATGCCGCCGAGTTCGTCGCCGATTTGCCGGAGCCGGTCGCCGAACGCCTGCTCGATCTGATGGAGCCGGAAGAAGCCGAGGAAGTCCGTGAGCTGCTTAGCTACCAGGACGAAACAGCCGGTCGGTTAATGATCACCAGCATCGCCCGCTTGCACCGGCAGTGGACGGCGGCCCAGGCGCTGGATTATCTGCGTAGCCTGGAGGAAGAAGCAGAGCTACATTACCTGTACGTGATCGATCAGCATAGCGTCCTCATCGGGATCGTTCCGCTGCGACAATTGATGATGGCTAAGCCCAACGTCCTGATCGAGTCGCTAATGAAACCTGAGGTCGCCTCGGTCCTAGTCACGGCTGACCAGGAGGAGTTGGCCGAATTCATCTCCAAGTACGACTACTTCTCCATTCCGGTGGTCGATCACAACGGCCGTCTGCTTGGTGTTGTTACCGTGGACGATGCCCTGGACGTGCTCTCAGAAGAGGCCACGGAGGACATCCAGCGAATGGGCGGTTCGCAGCCTCTGGACCAGCCTTATTTTGCGGTTTCGGTGGTGCAGGTCTTTCGAAAGCGGATCGGCTGGCTGCTGCTGCTCTTTGTTGCTTCCACGCTCACCGGCACGGTGATCAGCGCCTTTCAGAGTGAACTGAATATGGTTATTACTCTCAGTCTTTTTATCCCGCTGATCATCGGTACCGGCGGCAATGCCGGTTCGCAGACCGTGGCCACAATCATCCGCGCAATCACCCTGGATGAGGTCCGCCTGACAAACATCTGGCAGGCGCTCCGCCGCGAGATTTCAGTCGGGCTGTTATTGGGCCTGGTTATGGCCCTCATCGGCTTTGTTCGCGCCGCGCTGTGGAACACCGGCCCGGATGTGGCGCTGGTGGTAGCCTTCACCTTACCGGCGGTCGTCGTCTGGTCGACAGCCATGGCGACCACCATCCCCATTCTTGCCAATCGCTTCCGGATCGACCCTACAGTGATCAGCGGCCCGATGATCACGACTATTGTGGACGCCACCGGCCTGCTGATATATTTCACGCTGGCCAAAGTCATCCTGGGTCTGTGAATCTGTTATGAGCCGGAACGTTCTTCCGCTCTTCCCTGAGGGCCTGGTTGCGGCGTTGCGCTCCGCCCGCCATGTCGCCGTATTGACCGGCGCCGGCATTTCGGCGGAGAGCGGCATCCCCACGTTTCGCGAGGCACAAACGGGTCTGTGGGCCCGATACGACCCGGAGGAGCTTGCCTCGCCCCAAGCCTTCCGCCGCAATCCGCGGCTGGTCTGGGAATGGTATGAATGGAGGCGAGAGCTGGTGCGTAATGCGGCACCTAATGCCGGTCACCTGGCGCTCGCCCGCATTGCCCTCATGGTTCCGCAACTTACCTTGATCACGCAGAACGTCGATGGGCTGCACCAGCAAGCGGGCAGTCCGGACGTGATCGAGTTGCATGGCAACATCACCCGTAATCGCTGCTTTGACGAGGACATTGTTGTCAGCGCGCCGGCGGCGATGGGCCATACGCCCCCATTGTGTCCACACTGTGGCGGCCTCCTAAGGCCGGATGTCGTCTGGTTCGGTGAAGCGCTGCCTTTGCCGGCGCTGACAGCGGCATTCAAGGCGGCGCGGGATTGCGATCTCTTCCTCTGCGTCGGCACATCAGCGCTGGTACATCCGGCTGCCTCGCTGCCTTTAGAAGCGCTGGCGCATCAGATCTTGACTGTGGAGGTCAATCCTGCCAGAACGCCATTCTCGCCTTATGCCGACTACGTCTTGAGCGGTCCCGCCGGCGAGGTGTTACCCGCGTTGTTGCACGCGACCTGGCCGGAGGCGCACGCGACCCACACCTAGCCGATTGCCTTTCCCGGCTTATGACTATGGGAAGCGAGTGAGATAGTCTCTCAGGCGGTTGACCCGGCAGGCCTTCGCGGATAACATGTAAAGTGTCAGCGTCCGGCGGGATGGCTAATGGGAGTTTGCGTTGCCGGAACTTCACCGGGACTCAATTGCTCCTGGCCTGCTCAAGCCGACGCTTAGATTCCAGACCGGAAGGCTGCCTATGCCCCAGATCGACAATCTGGCTCCTGGTTCGTCGCTTCAGCGCAACGGACTCAATCATCAGGCAATTGAAGACTACCTCAAGACGATCTATGTCCTGGCGGAAGAAGAAAGCCCGGTAAGTACCTCACGCATCGCACAGGCGCGGGATGTCAAACCCGGCTCGGTCACGAGCATGCTGCAACGGCTGGCCGGCCTGAACCTGGTCAACTACGAAAAGCATTATGGCGTCACGCTGACGCCCGCCGGTCAGCAAATCGCGCTGGAGGTTATCCGGCACCACCGGCTGATTGAACTCTATCTCATCGAGGCCCTGGGCTTTGAGTGGCACGAGGTGCACGAGCAGGCGGACATTCTGGAGCACGTGATCAGCGAGAAGCTGGAAGAGCGTATCGCGGCTGCCCTTGACTACCCCACTCTGGACCCGCACGGCGACCCAATCCCGGCCAAGGACGGAACACTGCCCAATGTTGAATCGCAATCGCTGGCTTCTATTGCCGCGGGTCAACGGGCACGTGTCATTCGCGTCGCTGACGACGGCGAGATGTTGCAGTATCTGGCCGAAATCGGGCTGGTTCCCGGCACAGAAATCACACTCATTTCCCGGGACCCGTTTGACGGGCCGCTGACGCTCCGCGGCGAACAGGGCGAGATGGTAATTGGCCGGCAGGTGGCGACGGCCGTGATGGTGGAGTTGATCTAAGGGCGCCGGCGGCGTACCCAGAAGAAAGTTGCCGCGCCGGCCAACACCGCGACCGGCAACCACCACCTTGTACCGGCAGATCCTCCTCGAAAAGCGCTCAACCCTACATCGGTGGGAGCCTCAGTCACCGTCGCGGATGCCGTGGCGCTGGCCATTTGGCCGGCCTCTGTCGAGGCTGTCCAGGTCACCACGTTCGTCACAGCTTCCGCGATGTTCGTTGTCTTCGTGAACCAGTAGGTAGCCCCCGGCTGTAATAACTCCGGGCCGCTTAACAAGAGCCCCAGCTTATCGTCATAAACCTCGTGCGTGGTCAGACTGATATTGCCGGTGTTCCTGACCGCGTAGCAATAGGTGACATCCGTGTTGGATTGGCCGACCAGCAGCAGGTTGGATAGGGCGCAATTCGCCGGGTCAAGGCCGACCGTCTTGGTAACGGCGATGGCCGGTGCCGGCTCAATGGTCTCCGTGACAGTCATGATCAGGGGCACGCGCATGATGGGCGCGACAGGATCATTGCTTTCTACACAAAGCGTGCCGGTGTATGTCCCGGTCAGCAGGCCGGCGGCGTCAAACGTCACCAGCGATGTCTCCGTTTCGCCCGGCGGGGTAGCGCCTTCATCAGGATCCGCGGCTACCCAGGTGATGTCCGCCGGCTGGCACGGGTCGGCCCCCCCAATGCCACCGAAAAGCTGGAACGGCAGGCCCTGCTGCACAGCCGGTCCGCCGTCGCGAGCCTCATCCCAGGTCGCACCGCCGTCCAGAGATTGCAGCCCGTTGCCGGTCGTCGCCTGCCCATTGATCGTGATGGGCGGCGCAAAAGGCCCGGCCGGCAGCGTTCCGTCGCTCTGCCAGGCCAGCCAGTAAACCCCTGGAGCGAGGAAGATATCCATTGAGGTGGTATTGACCATCACCGGCCTATCTGTAGCACTGCCGGTGGTGGATTCGGAGACGCGGTAGATATTGGCCCATTCCGTCGTCTCCAGTCCGCTGCCGGAGGCGATCACACTGCCATTGTCGCCCGGCTCCCCATCAAACAGCATCCAGTTTATGCCGGTGATCGTCGAAGTGGTGGAGGAGTCTGTCTGGTAGGCAAAGAAGTTGGCGCTGTCCACACTCCAGCCGGAGGGATCGCTCACCTCAAAGTCATCCGCGACCCAGTAATTGTCGGCCGCTTGATGGGCGAAGCCATAAGTGGTCATAAACAAGGTCAGGTTCTGCAGCACACTTTCATCAGCGCCCCCGATTCCGCAGCCGGCGCAATTGACCAGCGGTCCGTTATCCCACAGCAGCGATGCCGGCGACCGTTGTCCGGAAACGCTTTCCTCTGACAGAGTCCAGGCCAGGTTTAGCGTGCCGGTGTTTGTGATCTCCAGCGGCAGTTCAACCTGTTCCCCCTGAGGCACATCGCTCTCCAGGGTAGGCGGTGATAAGGCAATGTGCGGCGCTCCACCCGGCACAACAGTCAAGGTCACTTCGATAATGATCAGCGGTTGATCATAGTCATTACTGTTCACGCAGAGGGCCGCCTCATAGATTGCGGGCAAGAGGCCCGTTGAGTCGAAGGTCACCTCCACGACCGAAGTCTCATCCGGAGCGGTCGCGCCGTTAGCTGGGCTCAGACTCAGCCAGAGGATATCGCCGGTCGCGTCGCAGGAAAGTCCCGGCGAGCTGTCCTCCATGATGTCCCATTCCAGATCCACCAGGCCGCGATTACTGATCTGTAACAGCTCGACGACAGTGTCCTCCGGCGGCTGCGTGCTGCTCAAAGACGGCGGATCAATCCGGATATCAGGTTCCAGCACAAAGACGGTGGCGTTGTCAATGTCCGCCGCTGTGATCGCTTCCTCCGGCGTGTAGCGCACTGCCGTCTGCGGGTCCAGCCCTTCTATGCCGAAGTGAAATTGGCGTCCCTGTGTGCCCGTCTGATTCTCGATGCCGGCAGAGTGCGCGGTAAATCCATCGCCGGGAGCCGCCTCGTAATGCACTTCAATGGCATTACTGCCCTCAAATAGCTTGAACTGCATGGTCACTGGATTACCGCTCGGCCAGTGTTGGATATTGCTGAACTGAATAACCATCCTGCGGTTCGGCGCCGTTCCGTAGGTCCCGTAATAAAGCGCCCCACCCGGCCGCTCCGGGTCCAGGTCATCCCACCAGCCGGCAATGACGCCGTCCGGCGACCCTTCATCGGGCATCGGCATCCCCTGGCAGCAGCCGGTGTCCATATCACCCACAGTCAGGAAGCCGTTCGAGCTCACATAAATGCCGGTGTACTCCGTTCCATAGTAATCAAAGGTGAAGCCGATGGGATATGGGCCGCCAACTTCTTCATCTTCCAGCGCAAAGGGCGTACCCGTGGCCGAAATATCCTCGTAACTATATGGAATGGAGTCATCCATGGCATAACCGCCGATGACCGTCATAGCCGTCCAGGTGGCGGTATTGACAGTTGTCGTCTCAATTGTGACATCGACCAGGACTTCGGTGATCTCGCCGGGATTTAGAACCAGCGGCTGATCGTTCGCCAATAAGCCCAGCTCCGAGTCAAACAGGTCATAGAAATTGAAGGGGACGTCCCCCGTGTTCTCAGCCTGGTAGCAGTACGTTACCTGTGTGCCGGGGGGCACAGTGACGCTGTCGCTCCCGGCGCATTCCGCCGGGTTCAGCCCAACCGTCTTGGTCAGGTCGATGGCGGCGCTTCCACGCTCCATCCCGGCCCACACCAGCGAGACACCCACCAGAAGCAGCAGTACGCAGACCAGAAGAGCATACAGGTAGCGGCCCATCGATTTCCCTCCAGTAATCTTGGCGGCGCGAGTTGCACCCCAGTATAACACATGACGGGGCCCTCCCCTACGCTGGGAGGACCCCGTCTTCATGACACCCGGCAAGTCTCTAGCGGCGTGCCGGGCCTAATAACTATGCGAAGCTTACGCCTATCGAACCATGAAACGTCGGCGCGCGAATAGCCCGATACCGGCGACCGCCAGCAACAACGCTAGCATCAGCCCCGGCAGAATCGCGGCGTTCGTGTCGCCGCCGATTCCGCTCAGGCCGACGTCCGTTGGCTGCTCCACGATCAGCTCAACCGGTACCACAGTCAGCGGCTCATCAGCGTCGTTGCTGTTGATGCACAGGTTGCCGGTGTACGTGCCCGCTGCCAGGCCCGTTGAATCGAAAGTGACATCCACCGCCGTCGCCCCGGCTGGAGCGGTCGTGCCGTTGTCCGGGCTGACGCTCAGCCAGGGGATGTCGTCCGCCGCGTCGCATTCTTGCTGCGCTTCAGAATCCAACACCACGTCGTCCACGAAGAAGTTCAACACATCCACGCCGGCATCCGTCACCGAGTAGAACTCGACGTTGTGGCTGCCGCCGTCCGCGTAGGCGCTGACGTCAATCACTACCAGTTGATAGGTCGCGTACGCCGCCTGGTCCGCCTCGGTGTAGGTGGCCAACACGTTGTCGTCGATCTCCACGTTCAGGAAGCCGGTGGTACCAGCTACCGGGATCTCCAGCCAGAAGGAGAGTACCGCGCTCCCGACCGGGATCACTACGTCCTGGTCCACGGAGCCGGTCTCTGCTATGCCGGCGATGCCGCCGAACCAGGCCCACCAGGAGCCGGAGTGCGGGCCGGTGCCGCCGCCGAAGCCGCAGCCGGCGTCGCACAACGGGGTGCCGAAGTTACTGGAGAACTCATTCCAGAAGGGATTGGGCGTGCCGGCTTCAAAGCCGCCGTCCTGGATGACATCCACAGTGGGGACAACTGGGGTATCGCCGCGGTTCACCGGCGCGGTGGGCCCGAGGCGTTCGGGGCTGCTCACTGGGGCAACCGACTCGTCCTCGAAGATGTCCCAGTCCAGGTTAGCCGTGCCGGTGTTGCTGATGGTCAAGGTCTGATTGACGACCGAGTTCGTGTTCTGGGTGCTGCTCATGAACAGCGGGTCGACCTCGATTTCCGGCTCCTGACCACCGCCGCCGGCGTCACAATCCGGGTAAACGAACGAGCCGACGTAGTTGCCCCAGTTAGCGGAGGCCGGGATGTCCTTGCCGTATTCGCCCAGGTACCAGAAGGTCTCGCCGTCGGGATCAATGGTCATGGCGGTGTAGTCGCCCCAACGGAATGGAGCGCCGTCATACGCCACGTAAGGCACTTCACCGGCCTTCAGCTCAGCTTCCGCCTGCAGCGTGCCGGCCGGGTCGCCACTCTCCCGACCTGTGTACCAGACGCTCGGATACATGCTGGTGCTCGACTTGGTGTAGCCGATGGCCATGTCATCGCAATGATTGACCGCCAGGTCTGGGAAGATACGATGGGAGCCTGTCGACGAATACACGCCGGCCTGCTCAACCGTCGGAACGGCGGGAACGAGATCAATCTGGTTCCAACGCACGCAGTTCACCGAGCCGCCGCCAGGATTGCAGGAGATGCTATCGGTGACCCAACCATAACCATTGCGGTATTCGAAACCGCGCATGCGCCAGTCGTTGCCTTCGATAGTTTGCCCGCCCTGCTGCGGGGTGCTCAGCGGGAAGCCGCCGCCCACGCCCGTCTCCGCGCAGAGGTCGAAGGTGGCCACTATCGAGGGAGCGGCAGGGATATTCCATTCCCAAACCTGTTGCGTGCAGCCGTCATACAGGTCTGTCACCACATAGTGGGTGTTGCCCATCGCCGGCCAGGTACCCTGGTCGTAGCCATGCAGGTGCAACGGCTGCGGCGTGCCTCCGTCAACGCCCGTGCTAAACGTGACAGGCGTCAGTGGGTCGCCGGCGTACATATCTGCCTTGTCCAGCGCCCAGACGCGGCCTTCAAACCCGCCGGGGATGCCGCCGCCAAACTGGTTGGCGCCGACAACGATATAGTTGTCACCTACGCCCGTGTGCGGGTAATCGTGGAACTCACCGCCAACCGGCGTCGCCGGCACAGCGTAAAGGTTATATGAACCGGTCGGATCGGCGGTCTGACTGACACCGATGCAGTAGTGCGTGCCATTGCCGTCCGCCGCCAGGATCCAGCGATCGGCCTCTTCATCGTAGAGCACATTCGGGTCAAACGGAAAACTCTGGCAGCCCCCGCCAAGGGACGCGAAGAAGCTGGAGAAGGTGGTCGGAGCGACTACAGTATTCCCACTCTTGTCATAGATCTCGAACGCCGCGTTTACGACCGAGATCAGGTGATCGGGGCCGGCAGCCATCTCCGGATCGGGCGGAGTCAATTGTCCGCCGCCGCAGCACTGGGTCATGTCCAGCGAATCGAAGGCCACCCCGGCTGGATCCGGCGCGTAACCCGTCGCTGCGTCCGCATCCTGGACGTTGGCGCTCGGCGGCAGGCCCAACGCCTTCTCGCGCATAACGAGCACTTCGGCCTCCGGAATCCTCGCCTCGCTGATCTCCTCGAGATCGATCTCGCCACGCATCCAGAGGTCATACTCATTGTTGGCGAAGTACTCGCCGGCCGGCACGTCGGCCAGATTGACGGACACGGCGGCAATTGGTCCCATATCCGCCGGGGCCGCACCGGTACCGGTTCTCGAATTCATCCCAACCGGGCCCATTGCCGCAAACATTGCCTGTTGCCGCAATGATGTGTCTGTGCCTACAGCGGCAACACTGCCAAGCAGTGCAACACCTACCAACAGTAAGGTCAAAATGGTTCCAAGTCTAATAATATTGCGCAACGTCATTCAGAGCCTCCTAAGCTATGGCACCCCCAAATAAGAGATAAGTCGCCAACTTGGCTTCCGTCCCCTCGCAGGCCCCGTTACGGGGTTGGGCCTGTGAAGCAACTGCCGGTGATTCATGCCGCCGTTTCCAAAGATTTGCTTGCGCGAGCAGGATGTTACATGAAAGAAACATGCCTGACAACAATGCGCCATACCGAAATGGGGCCTTCCGCATTGGAAGGCCCCGTCCATATGTACCGGGTGGCTGTCGCCGCGACCCGGCGGCGGCAGCCCCAATTCCTCGTCAGAGGCGGTTAGTTAACTGTCGACCGGCGGCGCAAGATGAGCCCAACGCCGGCAATTGCCGTGAGCAACGTGATCAGCAGCGCCGGCAGCAACATTGGGTTCGTGTCGCCCGAGATTCCGCTCAGGCCCACGTCCGTCGGCTGCTCGACCGT
>CAZIKT010000054.1:0-17671 GCA_964539885.1 uncultured Ardenticatenaceae bacterium
GTGGCGCCAACTGAGCTATCCCGGCCTGACTACTGAGGCAAGAGGCATTCTATCTAAGTTGCGGAGGGCTGTCAAGTGAGATTGAGGCGCTGTGAATGGCCGGCGCCGGGTCGTTCTTACTCTGGTCAGAGTTGCCCTGCCGGTTGATTTCGACTATAGTTGCTGCTCCCTTTCAGGCGAGATGGGAGTGGTTGTGTCCCGGTGGGCGCCCTGGTCTTCAAAATCAGTGGCCGGTCGCGCCGAGCGAGCGGCGGTGGGTTCGACTCCCATCCACTCCCGCTTCCATTTTTGCCCACCTCATCCCGGCTTCTCCTGCGCCGTGTCGCGCACCAGGTATATCCAGGGCATGCTGATCAGGGTGGTCAGCCCTTTGATGATGATGTTAGACAGGGCGATGGACCAGACCACCGGCCAGGGCAGCACCCCGCCGAAGGCGATCAGCGCGAATATGATGCTGTCCAGCGGCACGCTGACGGCATTGGAGGCCAGCACCCGCGTCCACTGGTAGCGCTGCCCGAAGCGATTGACCCATGCCTGATACGTCTCCCCGTCAACCAGCTCTGAGATGACTTCGGCAATGATGGAGGCGACCACGATGCGCCACACCGGCGAGAGAACGGCGGCGAATTCCAGTTGCGGCCCGACCTGCGTATCAGCCGGCAGGACGGAGACCAGCCAGAAAAGCCCGGCCATGAGGATGTTCACGATCGCCGCGGTGAAGATGAGCGAGCGGGCCACGGCAATGCCGGCGACCTTGTGGATCATGTCGCGCAGGGTGAAGGTGAACGGGTAGATCAGCGTCCCGCCGTCCACGCTGAAGCCGCCCAGGGTCAGGATGCGCAGGCTGGTAATGTCGGCCAGCATCTGCGCGGCCACATAGAGCGAGGAGACGACGGCGACGGCGCGCATGCCGGCAAGCTGCAACGCCGGCATCCTGAAGCTACGCAATCTATGGGTCAACTGGGTGAAGAGGGTCACAGGAATTTGGTGGAGCGCCGGCCTTACAATCCGACAGCGACGTACCACAACAGGGCAAGCAGCACGATGCCCACGAGAATGATCGCCGCCCAGCGCACGAATGAGCGCGACCGGCCGGCTGTTTCCTCGCGTTTTATCCGTTCATAGGCAGCCTGTTGCGGGTCAAGCGGCTGTACCCCCAGCGCGCAACTCGGGCACACGGACGCCCGGCCATCAATTTGCGCGAAGCAATGTGGACATTGTCTCAGCAACTCGCTCATGGTTCGATTTTCTCAGGTGACTGCCACTTCCGCAAGTGACTGTCACCTCCTCTAGGATCCGTATGGACAAAAACCGCAATCCCTTTCATAATAGAACATATGAGCTACCCAAGAAGCCGGCCAATCACCCAGCCACTGCCGGAAGACCCGACCTGGCGCATCTCCGGGCGCTATGGCAACTACTTTGTGTATATTAACGTGGAGCGGTACGCCACCACGGCCACGTCTTACGACGCGATTAAGAAGGTGAAGAGCTGGATCAAGCTGCAGCACCCGTATTTGTCGGGGACAGGCGGCTGGCTGGAAGGCCCTTTCGTGCAGCAGGTAGCTCCCGGCATCGATCTTGATGCCCTTCAAGCCTTGTACAGACGCCTCGCCCGGCTCAAACCGCCGCTCTAAGCGCTCTCTGCCGCCGGGCTACCCCCAGGCCTGCACCATGCGCAGCCGCAGCACCGTGTGGTCGTAATAGCTCAGCCCGAAGGCCAGGGGGTGGTTATCCCGGTTATAAAAGGTCTCGATAAGCTTTAGGAGGGGAGCGTCACTCTGCCGCCGTAACACCCGCCGCAAGGTTTCATCCGCTACGGCAGCTTCGATATTCGAGACCGCATAGGCGATCCTTTCCTGACAATAACTCTGCAAAAACCGCTGGATCGGCAGACTGCCGTCAAAGCGATCGGTATCTACCTTGATCAGTCCGGCAGGGATAACGTTGGTGGCATAAATCGCCGGGCGACCGTCGGCCAGGAAAAGGCGGATGAGCGACAGGACTGAGGTGTCCGGCGTTATTGCCAGCACATCGGCTTCCTGGGAGGTAGCCGGCCGGCGCTCGGCGGCAAGCGTTTGAATGGTGGGCCGGTAGCCGTTTGCCTCAATCAGGCGCGAGAAATCCCACAAGCCGCCAAAGCGGGTGTCGATGTCGTGGACGCGTTCATTCACGTAAGTGCCGTCGCCCTGCTTGCGCAACACCAATCCGTCTGCCGCCAGCCGGGCCAATGCCGTGCGCACCGTCGCCCGGCTCACAACCAGTTCCTTGGCCAGCTCACTTTCGGAAGGCAGCCGGCTGCCGGGGGGATATGTGCGGTCCCGGATGCGCTGGCGAATAATGGTGTTTACCTGTTCAGTAATTGGCCGGGGGCGTTCGATTTGCATAGTAGAATTCTCAATCGGAGAGCGAACATTGGGCAAAATGGGCAATCGTCTGATCTATGCCCTTTTCTATCATAGGAGAGGCGCCATTGTCAACCGGCCTGAAATCACCTAAAGATCTCGCGCCGGGCTTAGGATGTCCGGCTTTTTCTGCTAGAATTGGTGTGCGGAGGTGCTTGACCAGGATCGACTGGCAGAAACGGGGCGTCCCATGTTCCTGCGCATCTCCGGACCTGACAATTCACCATTGTGAAATGAGGAGAACGAAACGATGAAACGCAGCACCATCTGGCAACTCTTGTTAATTGTGGTGATATCGGCGTTGATTTTGGCTGCCTGCGGCGGCGACAACACTGTCGAGCCGGAGGCGGAAGCCACTGTCGCCGACACCACCACCGAGGAGACAACAGAAGAAGAAGCAACTACCGAAGAAGAAGCGGCTACAGAAGAGGAGACAGCGGCGGAGCCGCTGCAGGTAGCCTTCGTCTACGTCGCCCCTATCGGCGATCTCGGCTGGACCTATGCTCACGACCAGGCCCGGCTGAAGATGGAGGAGGTACTCGGAGACCAAATCGAGACCGCCTTTATCGAGAATGTCCCGGAGGGACCGGAGGCCGAGCGCGTGATCCGCGATTTCGCGCAGAAAGGCTACGACTTGATCTTCACCACTTCCTTCGGTTACATGGATCCCACCCTCACCGTAGCGCAGGAGTACCCTGATACTCAGTTTGTACATATCTCCGGCTACAAGACCGCGCCCAATATGTCCAACCTCTTCGGGCGCATTTACCAGGCGCGCTATCTCTCCGGCCTGGCCGCAGGGGCAGCCACCGAAAGCAACATCATCGGCTACGTCGCCGCCTTCCCGATTCCGGAAGTGATCCGGGGCATCAACGCCTTCACCCTGGGCGTCCGTGAGGTCAATCCGGATGCGGAAGTGCGCGTGGTCTGGACCAACACCTGGTTCGGCCCGCCGGAGGAAAAAGAGGCCGCCGAGGCTTTGCTGGCGGCCGGCGCGGACGTGATCGCGCAGCACCAGGACACGACCGAGCCGCAGAAGGCCGCGGCCGATGCCGGCGGCGTCTCCGTCAGCTACAACTCCGATATGTCCGAGGTCGTTGGCGACACGGTATTAACCGGCCCCATCTGGCACTGGGACGTGAAGTACATCGAGATCGCCCAACAGGTCATCGCCGGCACCTATCAGGGCGACGAGTCCTGGTGGGGAGGGCTGGACACAGGCCTGGTCGGCCTGGCGCCTTTCTCATCCCGCGTGTCTCAGGAAACACAAGACCTGATCGCCGAGAAGATGGACCTGATCATTTCCGGTGAATGGGATGTGTTCTGCGGGCCCATTGTCGGGGCTAACGGCGTTACTTTCGTTGAAGAAGGCAAGTGCCTGACCGACGCCGAGATGCTGAGCATGGACTTCTTCGTAGAGGGGGTCTCCGGCGAAGCGCCCAATGAGGCATCTGAAGGTATGGGCGAATAGCCGCCATACAGCAATCGGAGAAGTTGAATCGCTCCGCAGCCGGAGGATTCAACTTCTCCATGCTTCAGCCAACTGTATTAAAGAAACGAAACACACTCAGCGGTCCACCGGGTACTGCCCATCCCTGACACCCGGCCACCAGCCCACTGGCGATTGACCGGCAGGCGACAACCTATCTGAAAGCTGGCGCCTGCCCGGCAACCGCGTTAACAAGAGAACAAGTTATGAGCGAATCCTCGCATCCTATCGCCGTGGAAATGCGCGGCGTGACCAAACGATTCCCCGG
The DNA here is from genome assembly GCA_964539885.1 of uncultured Ardenticatenaceae bacterium. Classification (GTDB taxonomy): domain Bacteria; phylum Chloroflexota; class Anaerolineae; order Promineifilales; family Promineifilaceae; genus JACKCB01. The sequence continues at coordinate 4,163 of CAZIKT010000054.1, forward strand.
CGTACTGGCAAATGACCGTGTCGATCTGACAGTGCGCGCCGGCGAAATCCACGCGCTCCTGGGGGAGAATGGGGCCGGTAAAAGCACCCTGATGAGCGCCCTGTGCGGCCTGTATCAGCCGGACGAAGGGGAGATTCACGTCGCTCCCAGGGGGCAGGCGTTGCGGTCGGTGCAAATTCAGGCGCCCAGCGACGCGATTGAGCTCGGCATCGGCATGGTCTACCAGCATTTCAAGCTCGTCGCTACCCAGACGGTCGCCGAGAACGTCATCCTGGGCCTGAAAGGTACACCCTTTCGACTGAGCCTGCGCCAGGTGGAGGAGCGCATCCGGGCGCTCTCCGAGCAGTACAATATCGCCGTTGACCCCAAGGCATATGTCTGGCAGCTCTCCGTCGATGAACAGCAGAGCGTGGAGATCTTGAAGCTACTCTATCGCGAAGCGGATATCCTGATTCTCGACGAACCGACGGCTGTGCTCACCCCCCAGAAGGCGCTGGAGTTGGGGGCCACCTTACGCAACATGGCCTCGCAGGGTAAGGCGATTATCTTTATCTCCCACAAGCTGGACGAGATCATGGCCTTCGCTGACCGGGTAACCGTGCTGCGCGACGGCCGGAATGTCGCCACTGTTGATGTCGCCGAAACCAACAAGGCTGAGTTGGCGAAGATGATGGTGGGGCGGGAGGTGCTCTTCACTGTTGAGAAGGAAGAGGCGGAGCCCGGCCCGGTCGTGCTTGTTCTGCAGGATGTCTCCGCGCATGGGGATAAGGGGTTGCCGGCGCTGAAGAACGTTTCCCTGGAAGTGCATCAGAGCGAGATTCTCGGCATAGCCGGCGTGGCGGGCAACGGGCAGCGAGAGCTGACAGAGGTGATCACCGGCTTGCGCCCGGTCACCGGCGGCAAGATCCTACTGCGCGGTGAAGATGTGACTCACGCCTCGCCACGAGAGTTCATTCGCCATGGCGTCGCGCATGTGCCCAGCGACCGCCTGGGCATGGGTCTGGCGGGCAATCTGCCGGTCAGCGACAACCTGATTATGAAGAATTACAGCCGGCCCCCCATTTCCTCGGGGCCGTTCCTGCGCCAGAATGCCATCGTCCGGTATGCGCAGGCGCTGGTAGAGAAGTTCCAGGTGCTGACGCCGGACCTGGAGACGCCGGCAAGAAACCTGTCCGGCGGAAACCAGCAGAAGGCCATCCTGGCCCGGGAGATTACCGCCGGTAAGAAGCTGGCCGAAGGAGAGGCGGCCCCGTTGATCGTCGCGGTGCATCCGACGCGTGGGCTGGATTGCGGGGCCATTGAGACGGTTCGCGAGGAGCTGTTGGAGCAACGTGGCCAGGGAACGGCCATCCTGCTGGTATCCGGCGAGCTGGATGAATTGATTGCCCTAAGCGATCGGGTAGTTGTTCTGCATGGCGGCGAGGTGATGGGCGTGGTCAACGCGGCGGAAGCCGACATCGAGTCGCTCGGCCTAATGATGGCCGGCGAACGGAGCGCGTGAAGATGCCTTTTACGTTGAAGTTTGAAAAGCGCCTGAATGTTTCGCGGAAGGCGCTCTTCCTGGTACCGGTTGTTTCGCTATTGCTGGCGCTCTTGGTGGGCAGTTTCATACTTTCCCTGGCCGGCGCGAGTCCCATCGAGACCTATCGGGCCATGTTTTCCGGCGCGTTCGGCTCCACCTACAACATCAGCGAAACGCTGGTCAAGGCGACCCCGCTCATTCTGACCGGCCTATCGGTGGCCATCGCGTTCCGCATGTTGTTCTGGAACATCGGAGCGGAGGGTCAACTGGTGATGGGCGGCATTGCTACGGCGGCGGTAGCGCTGTTTCTGGTTGAGCGGGCCACTTTTCTGCCCCAATCGTTGTGGTTCTGGCTGCCGATTATGATGCTCGCCGCTATTATAGCCGGGGCGATCTGGGGTTTGATCCCGGCTTTGCTGAAGGCGTTTCTAAACGTCAACGAGATCATCACCACGCTGATGTTCAATTACATCGCCATTCTGCTTTACCAGTACCTGTTCACTAGCGCCTGGAAGGACCCGGCCGGCTTCGGTTTCCCCGGCTCAGCCGAGATCGCGCAGTTCTTGCACTTGCCCCGGCTGAGCGGTCGCCTGCATCTGGGCTTTATTATCGCCGTGCTGGCGGCGGCGCTGATCTGGGTGCTAATGGACAAGACCCGTCTGGGCTATGAGATTCGGCTTATCGGCGAGAACCGCAACGCTGCCCGCTATGCCGGAGTGAACATCATCCGCAACATCATCATTGTGATGATCCTGTCCGGCGGGCTGGCGGGGTTAGCCGGGCTTTCCGAGATCAGCGGCATCTCATTTCGACTGCAACACGGTCTGGCGGTCGGTTATGGCTTCACCGGTATCATCGTGGCCTGGCTGGCACGGCTGAACCCATGGGGCGTACTGGTGGTGGGCACGTTGCTGGCCGCGCTGCTGGTCGGCGGCGATCAAATCCAGATCTCAATGGGACTGCCCGCCTCCGTCGCCCTGGTGTTGCAGGGGTTGATCCTGCTCTTTGTGCTGGGCGGCGATGTGTTTACCCGCTATCGTCTACGGGTCATCCGCCATGCAGCGGCGCCGGCCTCGGCCGCCACGCAGCCGGAAGAAGGTTAAGCCAACGCGAGCGTGCGAGTGCACGCGCGATAGGATACACGGTTATGGACACTGCACTTATCGTCTCCATCCTGGGCATCGCCATCGCCGCCGGGACGTCACTGGTATACGCCACCATCGGTGAGATCTACACGGAACGCTCAGGTGTGTTGAATCTGGGCGTTGAAGGGATCATGATCATGGGGGCGGTGACTGCCTTTGCCGCGGCCTATCACACAAACAACGCCTGGGCCGGGGTGGCGACAGGGATGCTAATCGGCGGCCTACTGGGCTTGCTGCATGCCTTTCTGACGATCACGCTGCGCGCCGAGCAGGTGGTGACCGGCCTGGCGATCACGTTGGCGGGCACCGGGTTGGCCAGCTTTCTGGGGCAGAAGCTGGGCGATGAGGGCGGGCCGCTGGTCGGGCTGATTGGACCGCGCTTCCAGGATATGCCGATCCCCGGCCTGAGCCAGATACCCATCCTCGGCCCCACCGTTTTTGACCAGGATATCCTGGTCTACTTGATGTACATTGTCGCCATTGCGGCCAGTTTCTATCTATACAGGACGCGCCCCGGCCTGCACATGCGGGCAGTGGGCGAGAACCCACAAACTGCCGATGCGATGGGGGTCAGCGTATTCGGCACGCGCTACCTGTATACGGTGATTGGCGGCATGTTTATTGGCCTGGGAGGAGCGCACCTCTCGTTGGCCTACACCCCCGGCTGGACGGAAAACCTGACCGGCGGGCGGGGCTGGATCGCCGTCGCCCTGGTCATCTTTGCCGCCTGGGACCCCTTGCGGGCAGTGTTGGGGGCGTTGCTGTTCGGCGGGGTGAACGCGGTGCAGTTTCGCTTGCAGGCGCAGGGGACGACCATCCCGGCGAGCCTGTTAAATATGCTTCCCTACATCTTCACGGTGATCGTGTTGGTCCTGACTACCTGGTTAGAAGCGCTGAGCAAACGCGTCGGCGCGCCGGCTGCGCTGGGCCTACCTTATAACCGCGAAGAGCGAACATAAGTTAATTGGACTATGCACGAGATACAAAAAGCTGGACAACGAATTACTCGAGTGGAGACAGCCGGCAGCCTGACCCGGGCGCTGCAATTGCTGGCTGAATACGGGGGTCGCGCCCGGCTGATCGCCGGCGGCAGCGACCTGTTGTTGGAGCTGGCCCGCAGTCAGCGCCCGGGCGTGGATGTGCTGATTGATGTCACGCGCATTCCCGGCCTGGCTGAGATACGGCAAGACAATGACGGCCTCATTCACCTGGGGCCGCTGGTCACGCACAACCAGGTAGTGGCTTCCGACCTGCTGGTGCAGCGCGCACTGCCGCTGGCTCAGGCGTGCTGGGAAGTGGGATCCCCCCAACTGCGTAACCGGGCGACCGTAGCCGGCAACCTGGTGACTGCCAGCCCGGCCAACGACACCATCTCCGCCCTGCGCGCGCTGGGGGCCGGCGTTACCCTGGCCTCAGCCCACGGCGAGCGCACGGTGTCGCTGGCGGATTTCTATCTGGGGGTGCGGCGGACCGTGATGCAGCCGGATGAGATGCTGGTTGATATCCATTTCCCGGCAATGACATCCGATCAGCGAGGTATTTTCGTCAAGCTGGGTTTGCGCCGCGCGCAGGCGATCTCGGTCGCCCATATTGCCGTCGTGCTCACACTTGACGAAGATGTGGTGTCGGCTGCCACCATCGCCCAGGGCAGCGTCGCGCCGGTGATCATCAATTCGCCGGCGGCCGAAGCGTTTCTGGTCGGCAAGCCACTGACCGCCGCCGTTATCGAAGAAGCGGCCCGGCTGGCGGCGGAGGCGGCCACCCCGATTGATGACATCCGCGGCTCAGCCGACTATCGCAGGGACATGATCCGGGTCATGGTCCGGCGAGCGCTGACGGCGTTGCGAGATAGCGAAGAGCGCAGCCAATGGCCGGCTAATCCGGTCATGCTGTGGGGGACTGTGCCGGACGGCCGCTTCCCCACCGGCGACCACTTCCAGGCCGGGCACGAAGACGAAACACCAATCGTGGCAACCGTCAACGAGCGGACGGTCAGCGCCGCCAACGGCGTTCACAAGACGCTCCTGCACTGGCTGCGCGACGAGGGACTGCTCACCGGCTCCAAGGAGGGCTGCGCCGAGGGCGAGTGCGGCGCTTGCACGGTCTTTCTGGACGGCATGGCGGTGATGTCCTGCCTGGTGCCGGCGGTGCGCGCGCACGGCGCTACGATCGTAACCATTGAAGGATTGGCGGACAACGGCGACCTGCACCCCTTACAGCAGGCATTCATTGAGCAGGGAGCGGTGCAGTGCGGCTATTGCATCCCCGGCTTCCTGATGTCCGGCGCGAAGATGCTGGAGGAAGTTGCCCAGCCGGACCTGGATCAGATTCGCCAGGCTTTCAGCGGCAACCTCTGTCGCTGTACCGGATATTACAAGATCATCAAAGCGGTTGAGCAGGCGGCGCGGGCTGATTGAGTTATCGGGAGGGAAGCGACGCCACTTCCCTCCCGATAACGCGCGAGCGGCTCGCGGCCGTATTATGCTTCCGTCGCTTCGAGGGCCGGCAGGGCGCCCAGTTGTTGCAGCTCACCCAGATCGTCGGCGTGGACCCACAACTCGGCGATCCGGCCCTGGGCGATGCGGAACAGGTTCATGCCGGAACTGGTGATTTGCTCGCCCGCACCGCTGATGCCCATGAACTCGCCGGTAAACCGGCCGCTGAAGCTCCAGCGCACCAGCACTTTATCATCTTCAGCAACGAGATCCTCGACGGTGAAAAGCGAGTCACTGTACATCGCCGTGTGCGCCTGATATCGCTTCCTGAGCACCTCTTGGCCGTGAATCTCGATGCCGGACACGTGGCCAACGGCGTCCTCTGATACCAGCTTGGCGATAGCGCTCATGTCGCCCATGTTCCAGATCTCATCAAAGTAGCGACGGGCGATAGTCTTGTTCGGTGAAGTGGACATTTGATTTGCCTCCAAAGTGAAATAGTGTCCTGTATTCTTTTGCCGGCCATTTTGCCGGTCATACGATACGAGCATTAAAGCAGAGGGCAGTTCCTAATGGGTATGTATTTCCGCTACAATAAACCGTACACGGAGTATGTCCGCCTCGGAGAACTGGATTCGATTGCCGGAAATGAGCATGGTTGAGACGGCCTCCTTTGGATACTGGGTCCGGCGTCAACGGAAGGCACTGGACCTGACGCAAGGGGAACTGGCGCGGCAAGTTGGCTGTGCGCTGGTCACTGTGCAGAAGATCGAGGCGGACGAGCGGCGACCCTCTCGCCAATTGGCCGAGCTGCTGGCTACCGCGCTGGCGATCCCCGATGAAGAGCACGGCCGGTTTGTTGAGGCTGCCAGGGGCCAACGACCGGCGATGTCGCTGCCGGTTGCTGACCGGCCGCTGGCTGCCGGCCCCGGCTACCTGCCCACGCCGCCCAATTCCTTCATCGGTCGCCGGCAAGAGTTGAGCGAATTGGGCAGGCTATTGGAGCACAATCGGTTGCTGACCATGGTTGGTCCCGGCGGGGTGGGCAAGACCAGGTTGGCGCTGCAGTTAGCAGTAGAACAACAGGTTGCTTTTCCGGACGGAGCCTATTTTGTCTCCCTGGCGCCTTTGCATGAGCCGGGGCAGCTCATCCAGGCCATTGCCCAGACTTTGGGGCTAACCTTCTCCAGCGCAGCGGATCCGTTCCAGGTGCTGAAGCGGGAATTGCGCGCCCGCCGGCTGTTGTTGCTGCTGGACAATTTTGAGCATTTGCTGCCGGCAGCAACGCTAGTAGGCGAGTTGATCCAGGCCGCGCCGGGGCTGTCGGTGCTGGCCACCAGCCGGCAACCCCTCGCGCTATATGGTGAACAGGAGTACCCGCTGTCGCCGCTGAAGGTGCCGGACTTGCGCCGGCCGGAACTGTGGCCGCTGTTGCCGCAGAGTGAAGCTGTGGATCTCTTTCTGCAACGGGGCCAGGCTGCCAAACCCGGCTTCCAGTTGACTGCCTCCAACGCGCTGGCGATTGCCGAGATCTGCTGCCGGCTGGATGGGCTTCCCCTAGCCATCGAACTGGCGGCTGCGCGAGTCAAATTCCTCTCCCCGGAGGAGTTGCTGCAGCGTCTGAGTCGCCGGCTGCCCACGCTGGTCGACGGCCCACGGAATCTGCCGGCGCGCCAGCAAACACTGCGTAACACTATCGAATGGAGCTATGACCTGCTTACGCCGGAGAGCCGGCGACTGTTCCGCCGGCTGGCGGTCTTTGAGGACGGCTTTTCCCTGGCAGCGGCAGCGGCCGTGGCCGGCGAGGCGCGGCTCGGCGAGGCGCGGCTCAGGGAGCCGGGTGAACCGGCGCACGCAGCGGCGTTCACGCTCGACGACGAGGTTACCGCATTAGCCGCCCGCAGCCTCTTGCGCAAGGTGGAGAGTGAGAGCGAGGCGCGCTTCGATATGCTGCAGACAATCCGCGAATTTGCCGTCGATGAACTTGAGGCCGCCGGCGAGGGAGCGCAGACCAGGGAGCGTCACCTGGCGTACTACACCACCCTGGCGGAAACGGCGGAGCCGCACCTTTTCGGGGCCGGGCAGGTGGAATGGCTTAATCGGCTTGAGCGGGAACATGCGAATCTGCGGGCTGCTCTGCAATGGGGATTGGCAGGCGAGGATGAGCATGGGCGGGCGCTCAGCCAGCGTATGGCCGGCGTATTGGGCTGGTTCTGGCATTTTCGTGGCCATTGGGCAGAGGGGCGACGCTGGCTCATGAGCGCCTTGGGACATGCCCAGTTGAGCGGGATCGAGCGTGCCCGCCTGCTTTGCGGGGCCGGGCTGATATGTTGGGCGCAGGAAGACTATGCCGATGCCTACGCCTATCTCAGCGAAGCGGAAATGATCGCCACGCCGGCGGACCATCCATGGACACGGGCGCACATACTGGGCTTACTGGGCTTGACGCTCATCTACCAGGAGCGCTACGCGGAAGCAGAACCCCCGTTGCAGGAGAGCCTGGCGCTATTTCGCGATCTGGATAACCTGTGGGGAATTGGCGTTTCGCTGATTCGGCTCAGCCTGGTCATTCGCAGCCAGCATCGCTGGAGCCAGGCCAGACAACTGAGCGAAGAGAGCCTGGCGCTCTTTCAAAGCGTTGACAACCAGTGGGGCATCGCCACTTCCTTATCCAATATGGCGGAGGAGGCGTTGGGTCAGGGCGACTGGCAGGAGGCGGCCGTCTGTTACTCGCGGGCACTGCCCGTCATGCGCCGGACCGGAAGTCATTGGTATGTCGCGCTGACCTTGATTGGCGTGGCGGCAGTCGCGGCGGCGCAGGGGAAACTGAAGTCGGCGGCGCAGACCCTGGGCGTCAGCGAGCGGATGGTCGAACAGGTAAGCGGCGGCCTGCCGCCGCCGGAAAGACAGCAATATGAGCGCGTAGTGACGGCCGCCCGCGCCCGGCTGGGCGATGACGGCCTGGCGCGAGCGCTTGGTGAAGGCCGGCAGATGCCGTCTGAAGAATGGGAACAACTTGTGGCGACTGTTTTGGCCGGTTCGGTGGAAACGTTGGCGCTGTAATAAACTTGATTCGTGAGACTGTGGATATGACTCTTGGACAATCAGAATACAGGATCGACGCGCCGGGAAAAGTGACCGGGGCGACCCTCTATCCGGGCGATCTCAGCCCGGCGGACCTGCTTTACGCGAAGGTATTGTTCAGCAACAAGCCCCATGCGCGGATGCTGACGATGGATATCAGCGAGGCTGAGGCGCTGCCCGGCGTGATCGCCGTCTTCACCGCCAAAGATGTGCCGCTGAACGAGTACGGGCTGACGTTGTTTGACCAGCCTGTTTTCGTTGGCGTAGGCGGCAACGGGCGCAGCCCCGTTCCCTCCGATGTCAGTCGCTGGGAAGGTGACCAGATCGCGCTGGTGGTAGCCGAGACGGAGGAGGCTGCCGCGCGAGCGCTGGCTCTAATCCGGGTCGAATGGGAGGATCTGCCGCTGGTCGGCGATATTGATCAGGCGAAGAGGGACGGGACCATCCTGCACCCGGAAAACCCGACCGGCAGCAATGTGTACCAGCATTTTCGCATCCGCAAGGGAGATATGGACGCTGGTTGGGCGGCGGCCGAGGTAATCATCGAGGGGACATACGAGTCGCCGCGCCAGGAGCACGCCTTCCTGCAGCCGGAGGCGGCACTCAGCTATGTCGACGAAGCCGGCCGGGTGACCGTGGAGGTCGGCGGCCAGTGGACGCACGAGGATCAGGAGCAGATCGCCCATGCTTTGGACCTGCCGCTGGACCGGGTGCGGGTCATTTACCCCGCCATCGGCGGCGCTTTCGGCGGGCGCGAGGATATGTCGCTGCAAATCGTGATGGCCCTTGCCGCCTGGCGTTTGCACGAGCACGGCGAGAGCCGCCCGATCCGGGCCATCTGGTCGCGCGAAGAGAGCATCATCGGCCATCACAAGCGCCATTATGCGCGAATCAGGACGCGTTGGGGCGCGACCAGGCAAGGGTGGATAACGGCGGTGGAGGCGACAGTCGAGCTGGACGCCGGCGCTTACAACTACACCAGCAATAAGGTATTGGGCAACGCCCACCTCTGCGTCGCCGGCCCGTACGACATCCCAAACGCGCACATCGACAGTTACGCCATCTACACCAATAACGTGCCCGGCGGCGCATTCCGCGGCTTCGGCGCGCCGCAGGGCTGCTTTGCCGCCGAGAGCCAGATGAACAAGCTGGCTGCCCGGCTGGGGCTGGACCCGGTGGAGATCCGGCTGCGCAACAGCCTGCGCGAAGGCAGCCTGGGCATCACGCAGACGGTCATGCCGGCGGGTGTCAGCCTGCCGGAGGTCATCGAGCGCTGCGCCGCGGAAGCAGAGTGGGGCAGCCGCTCCGCCTATTCGCCCGCATTCAACAGCTTTCAATCCCTGCCCCCGAGTTCAAGCGCGTTGCGCCGTGGGCGCGGCATTGCCTGCGCGTACAAGAATATCGGCTTCTCCTTCGGCGCGCCGGAGAAGTGTGACGCCCGTATTGTGTTACACGGCGGGCGCGAGATCGAGGAAGTGACGCTGTATCACGCCGGCGCGGAGGTGGGCCAGGGATCGCATACCGCCTTCCGGCAGATGGCGGCAGCGGCGGTGGGCGTGCCGGTGGAGCGGGTGAAGCTGGTCGCCAGCGACACGGCGGTGACCGGTAACTCCGGTTCCGTCTCCGCCTCGCGCATGACCTGGATGGCCGGGAATGCCATCCGCCTGGCGGCGGAACAGGCCCTGCAGCGCTGGCAGGACGAGGACAGGCCAGCAGAAGCGCAGGTGACATTCCACGCCCCCAGAACCGAACCGCTCGATCCGCAGACCGGCAAATCGGTGCCGAATTTCGCCTACGGCTATGTGGCCGAGATTGTTGATCTGACAGTGGATATTGAGACCGGCCATCTCCACCTGGAGCGCGTCTACTGCGCGGACGATGTCGGCAAAGCGGTCAACCCGATGCTGGTCGAGGGCCAGATTGAGGGCGCTATCGTCCAGGCATACGGTTACGCGGTGACAGAGAACCTGCAAGTGGCCAACGGGCGCATCTTGAACCCGCGCCTGAGCACCTATCTCATCCCCGGCATCCGCGATATTCCGGAGCAGGTCGAGTCGATCATTATGGAGATCCCTGATCCACGCGGCCCCTGGGGCGCGCGCGGCATGGCTGAAATGCCCTTCATCCCGCTGGCCCCGGCGATTACGGCCGCGCTGCATGACGCCACCGGCGTGTGGATCGACCAGTTGCCGCTGACCCCTGAGCGCGTGCTCGCTCAACTGCGCACAGGGTAAGAGACAATGGACCAGTTTCGGAAAACTGGTCCATTCATTTCGTATTCTGGGAGAATTGGTCATTGAAATAGGGGCAGAATATTGTTATACTATTAAACGTCTGACGATTGCCGTCTGTTCATTTCATCTTGGAGAGGGTACAAATTAAATGACACGAACCGCACTCGTTGCCGTTGGGGGCAACTCTCTGATCCTCGACAAATACCATCCTGACGTGCCGCACCAATGGGACGCCGTCCGTGAGACCAGTCGCCACCTGGCTGACATGATTGAAGCCGGCTGGAACCTGATCATCACCCACGGCAACGGCCCGCAGGTAGGTTACATCTTGCGCCGAAATGAATTAGCCAGCCCCGAGGTACACCCCACCCCGCTCGACCTGATCGGTGCGGATACCCAGGGTTCCATCGGCTACATGCTGCAACAGGCTCTGCGGAATGAGCTGCTCAGCAGGGGCATTAACCGCAAAGTTGTTTCCGTCGTCACGCAGGTGCTGGTGGACAAGAACGACCCGGGCTTTTTGGCTCCCACCAAGCCGATCGGCGGTTTCATGGAAGAAGATACCGCGCGCATCTTCGAGCAGCAAGGCTGGCAGGTAGTGGAAGATGCCGGTCGCGGCTGGCGACGGGTCGTCGCCTCGCCGGAGCCGCTGGCGGTTATCGAAGAGGAATCCATCCGCGACCTGATCGAAGCCGGCAATATCGTTGTGGCTGTGGGCGGCGGCGGTATCCCGGTGATCGAGAACCAGGCCGGCGAATTGCGCGAACTAAAGGGCGTCTTCGCCGTGATCGACAAGGATCGGGCCAGTTCGCTGTTAGCCCGCCGGCTGAACGTTGACTTGTTCCTGATCTCCACTGCCGTCGAGAAGGTGGCGGTGAATTTCAACAAACCGAATCAGCGGGACCTGAATACAGCCACAGTTGCCGAGTTGGAGGAGTATATGGCGGAGGGGCATTTCGCGCCCGGCAGCATGAAGCCGAAGGTGGAAGCCGTGATCGCCTTTGTGTCTGCCACAGGCAACCCGGCGCTGATCACCGACCCACCCAACCTGGCCCGCTCCATGCGCGGCGAGACCGGCACGCGCATCGAGGCCGGCGAAAACTAAATATCCGTACATTCAGGAAAGGCGCCGATGGCGCCTTTCCTGTCCAACCTTGCAACCGAAACTGAAGGAGATTAAACATGAGGAGTTTTGCAGGCCGGGACATCTTGTCCCTGAAGGATTTTGAGCGCCAGGAGTTTTTCCGCGTCTTTGAAGTGGCGGAGCGCCTGGAACCTATCGCCCGCGACCGGCGCAACAGCGACATGCTGCGGGAAAAGACACTGGTCACCGCCTTCTACCAGCCATCCACGCGCACCCGTCTGGCGCACGAAGCCGCCATGATCCGCCTGGGCGGACAGGTGACCGGCTTTGCTGACGCCAAGATGACGCGCGCCGGCGATTTCTACCAGGAGTCCATTAAGGACACCGTGAAGATGCTGGAGTTCTATGGCGACGTCATTGTCATGCGCCACTTCCAGCAAGGCGCGCCGCACGAGGCGGCTTATTGGTCGTCTGTGCCAATCATCAACGGCGGCGACGGTTGGGGCGAGCACCCCACCCAGATCCTGACTGATCTCTACACCGTGTATCGCGAAAAGGGGCGCATCGACGGGCTGAAGTGGCTGGCGGTGGGCGATATGCGCATGCGCACGATGCACTCGCTGGCCCACGGGTTGACCCAGTTCGATTGCCCGATAACCTTCGTCTCTCCGCCGGAGCTGGCCCTGACAGATGAGTTCAAGGCCGACCTGGCCCAATACAGCCTCAACTATCGCGAAGCAGATCACGTGGAACAGGCCATCGCCGACGCAGACGTCATCCTCGTCGAGCCGGTGGTGCAGCCGGATTACACCAAGTCCCGCGATGAGCGCTCCGGCGATGTCGGTCTGACCCCGGCCAATTACAAAATTACCCGCGAGCTGCTGACCACCAAGGCCAAGTCGGACGTTATTTTGCTGCACTCGCTGCCGCGCATGGACGAGATCCCGGCGGATGTGGATATCACCCGTTGGTCGCGCTATTGGCAGGAAGCCTTCAACGGCGTGGTCATGCGTATGGCGCTGCTGGCGCTGGTATTGGGAAAGATGGAGTAACAGAGGGGAACATCATGCAAACCGGATTACGTGGTAGAGACTTTATCAGCGACCTGGACTTCTCGAAGGAAGAGGTCGACACTGTCCTGGATGTAGCCTGGGACTTGAAGATGAAGCGCGCGATGGGCGTCTCGCACGCCTCGCTGCGCGACAAGGTGCTGGCGATGCTCTTCTTCTTCTCCAGCACGCGCACGCGCGGATCGTTTGAAGCCGGCATGGCCCAACTGGGCGGTCACGCCGCGTTTATCGAGAGTCGCACCACCCAGGTGGCGCACGGCGACACCGAGAAGGAGTTGGGCGAGATTTTCGGCCGCTACTTCGACGGCATCGCCATCCGGCACGTCGAATGGGGCGTCGGCAACCGCTATCTCAATTATGTGGCCGAAGCGTCGCGGGTGCCGGTGCTAAACATGCAGTGCGACATCTATCACCCGCACCAATGCCTGGCGGACATCATGACCATCATCGAGAAGAAGGGGCGCAACCTGCGCGGCAAGAAGATTGTCGTCTCCTGGGCCTACGCTTCGTCGTACCTGAAGCCGATATCCGTGCCGCAGTCGCTCATCTTGCAGATGCCGCGCTTCGGGATGGATGTGGTGTTGGCGCACCCGCCCGAGTTCCAACTGATGCCGGAGATCATGGATCAGGCGCAGGAGATGGCCCGCAAATATCATACCGGCTTCGAAGTAATGGATGACATGGACGCCGCCTGCCGGGACGCCGACGTTATCTATGCCAAGTCCTGGGGGCCGCTATTGACCACCTCCGACCCGGCGGAAGGGAAGCGCATTCAAGACCAATACAAGAGTTGGATCATGGACGACGCCAGGCTGGCCCTGGGCAAAGACGATGTGATCTACATGCACCCTCTGCCGGCTGACCGCGATATCGAGGTAACCAGCTCCGTGATGGACGGTCCTCACAGCGTAGTCTTCGATCAGGCGGAGAACCGC
>CAZIKT010000055.1:0-16470 GCA_964539885.1 uncultured Ardenticatenaceae bacterium
ATCGCCGTGGTGAACGATCAGCTTTATGAAGAAGCCGCAGAACGCAGCCGCCTGGAACAAGAGCTGGATGTGGCCAGAAGTATCCAGGCCAGCTTCATTCCGCCGGGAAGCCCTGCCGTACCCGGCTGCTCAGTAGCCAGTTACTGGCGGGCCGCGCGTCAGGTAGGCGGCGACTTCTATGACTTCTACGATCTCGGTCACAACCATTGGGGTATTCTGGTGGCTGATGTGGCGGATAAGGGGGTACCGGCAGCGTTGTTCATGGCTCTCTGCCGCACCGTGCTGCGCACCATCGCTTTCCAACGCGACAACCCGGCTCGCACACTGGAGCGCGCCAACCAAATCATCTGGAATGATACCACCTCGGATCTCTTCGTAACGGTGTTCTACGCTGTCTGGAATCCGGATGACGAGACACTTACCTACGCGAACGCCGGTCACAATCCCCCTGTGCTTTTGCGCGCGGGCCGTCCGCCGATCATGCTCAGCGGCGCCGGTATGGCCCTGGGCGTATTGGACAAGATCGAGGTCGAGGCGCGCAAGATTCACTTGCACTCCACCGATGTGTTGCTCTGCTATACCGACGGGGTCACGGAAGCAATCAATGAAGACAGGGACGAGTTCGGCGTGGAGCGGCTGATGGTAGGCGCCGGGGCTGCCAATGACCGGGGAGCAGAGGATATCATCAATGAGATTACGGCAGCGATCCGCGAATTCTCCGGCGATACGCCTCAGTCTGACGACATCACCCTGGTTGTGATCAAGCGGGAGGGGAATCAGGCCGATCAGAGCTGAGTTGATTTGCGCCCCATTCCGCCATGCTGCACAATTACCCCATCAGGCGTGCATTCGGACAGGCTGTTAACAGACCGATGCCCCGGCTCACTGCCTTGGCCGGCGGCGAATCGAGCGTCAGCAAAGCCGCGGGGTGAGTTACGCGGCCGGCATTGAGCAAGCAGGACTATTGTGTCGCAACGAACCAATGAGCAGTGGTTGGCCGATCTGCAGGGAGATGACTCAGTGCGGGCGGTCGCGCTGGAGGATTTGCGGGGTAGGCTTCTCCAGGGTCTTCATTTCGCTCTGCGCGATTACCTCTCGCCGGCCGATCCCAGTTTCTCGGCGCTGTCTGAAGAAGCCGTGCAGGATGCGCTGATCAAAATCCTTGATAACCTATCCACGTTTCGCGGGCAAAGCCGCTTCACAACCTGGGCGCACAAGATTGCCGTTCATGTCGCCCTGACTGAACTGCGCCGGAAGCGTTGGCAGGACACCTCATTGGAAGAGCTGCTTGAACGAGAGAACGGCACGCGCACTCCGCGCTTCATGGCGGATACAGCGGTCAGCCCCGAGTCCGCTGTTGTACAGGACGATCTAGTCCAGCGCGTACGCCGGATCATCGCCGAGAATCTGACTGACAAGCAGCAGACCGCTATCGTCGCTACCCGTATTCACGGCATGCCCATGGCGCAGGTCGCCGACGCAATGGGCATGAACCCGAACGCGCTCTACAAACTTCTGCACGATGCCCGGCTGCGGCTGAAGAAGACGCTGGCCGAGGAAGGATTATCGCCGGAAGATGTTCTGGCCGCGTTTGAAGGCTAGCATGAAGTGGCGCTCAGCAATCCAGTTCTCCCTCAATGGCGTTCTACTGTAACCGCGCCCCGCGGCGCAGGATCGCCAAGCCGTGATCAGGCCACAGAGTGCAGAGTCTCCCCGGCGGTGAGCGCAATTTCCATTCAGCGTAAGAAACCCTTCCCCGGGCGCGTCAAGGCATTCAGGATGGAAAGATGCTGAAAGAACTGCTGGAAAAGTTGTTTGGAAAACAACCGGAGGCCAAGCCGGATGCGCCTATGATTGCCGAGCAGATGTCGCCTGAACAACTCGAGAAGCTGATCCGCGATGCGCTTCGCACCATCGATGTCGAATTGAACTGCAGTTCAACCTTTGATCTCATTGATGAATATTTAGATCGGTTAGCTCGGGGTGAAGATGCCGCGACAGCGATGCCCTTGGTAAGCCAACACCTGGAGTTGTGTCCGGAATGCGAAGAGGAGTACCGGACATTGCTGCGCGTGATGGAGTCACTTTCCAGCGAGGGCGGTTCGGCCTGATCGGCGTTGGTCTGCGCGCTATCCAGCGGGCGGGCGACACACTCACAGCGATTCCACTGTCGTGCTCTGGTGAAGCCACCGCTTAGCATAACAGACCTGTCCAGCTCAGGGTGAGCTGCGGCATCTCCCACACTATTAAGCGACGTCATCAAGGAGAGAACATGGCAAAGGCAGTTTGGAATGGCGAAGTGCTGGCCGAAAGCGATCAGACAATTGTGGTGGAGGGAAATCACTACTTCCCCCCGACGGCCATCAAGGAAGCGCTGTTCAGTAAGAGTAACACGCACACCACCTGCTATTGGAAAGGGGTGGCCAGTTATTATGACATTGTGGTAGACGGGGCAGTGAATCGCGATGCGGCCTGGTATTACCCCGACCCCAAGCCGGCCGCCGAGAAGATCTCCGGCTACATCGCTTTCTGGCGCGGCGTGAAAGTCACGCCATAATCGGAAACCGGGCAGGCAGGTCGCCGGCTGCCTCCCATGAACATTGACGGCGCTTATGAGGGTGAGAGATGCTGCTTGCTGGTGATATCGGGGGGACCAAGACGACACTCGCACTATATCGGTCAACCGATGAGATTCATCATCCGGAGCAGCATGCGCGGTTTCCGAGCGACGACTACGAGTCGCTGGAAGCGATGGTGGAAGAGTTTCTGGCTCGCTACGATCATTCGGTGAGTCATGCCGCCTTTGGGGTCGCCGGCCCAATTGAGGATGGTCAGGCCAAGGTAACGAACCTCCCTTGGCGTATCAGTGAGGCCACGCTCACCGCTCGCTTCGGCTGCCGCCATGTGCGCCTGATCAACGATCTGGAGGCAGTCGCTACCGCCATTCCCTACCTGTCTGCGGAGCATTTGCACACGATTAATATCGGCAGGCCGAAAGCCAACGGGCCTATAGGCGTCATCGCGCCCGGCACCGGCCTGGGAGAGGCCTTCCTGGTTTGGGACGGCGCCGGTTATCGCGCCTTCCCTTCCGAAGGCGGGCACAAGGACTTCGGACCGAATAATGATGTGGAATGGGGCTTGCTGCGTTTCATGCGCGAGCAGCTTGGCTTCACCCACGTCAGTTATGAGAACGTTTGCTCCGGCATCGGCATACCGAACGTCTACGACTATCTGAAGCACACCGGCTTTGCGCGAGAGGAGGAGTGGCTGGCGGAGAAGCTTACCGGTGCAGAAGATCGCACACCGATCATCATTGGCGCGGCGAAAGAGACAGGGCGTTCCAGTCCACTTTGTATGGAGACGTTGCGCCTGTTCATCGCTATTCTGGGCGCGGAGGCCGGCAATCTGTCCTTGACCCTGTTGACCACTGGCGGCGTCTACCTCGGCGGCGGCATCCCACCCCGCATCTTGCCGCAGCTCAGTAGCGGCGGCTTCATGGCCGCTTTTGTCAACAAGGGACGATTCAGCGAACTGGTCGCGGATGTCCCGGTAAAGGTCATTCTGCATCCGGAAGCCGGACTACTCGGCGCGGCGGCGGCGCTCGTCGGCCTCGTCAATCAGAGCTGAGGCGAGTTGGCGGGCAGCACGATTGCGAATGGAAAGAGCAACGTTGCAGGTATTCGACTCCCCTGATGCGCTGTATGATCGTGCCGCGCAGTTCGTTGTCTCGCTGGGGCGCCGGGCCGTGGAGGAACGCAACCGCTTTCTCTTAGTCCTATCCGGCGGCGGCACTCCCTTGCCGCTCTATCGCCGGCTGGCGCGAATGCCTCACTGCGACGAAGCATTCTGGCGACAGACGCACATCTTCTGGGGAGACGAGCGCCTCACTCCACCTGATGATCCGGGCAGCAATTACCGGCAAGCCAAACAAGCGATGCTGGATAAGCTGCCGATACCCATTGAGAATATCCACCGCGCCCGCGGTGAGCTGAGCTTGAGTGAAGCAGTGGCAGATTACGCCGGCCGCTTGGCTGCTATTGCGGGCCCGGGTTACATATGGCCGCGCTTTGATCTGGTGCTGCTGGGCCTGGGAAGCGATGGGCATATCGCCTCGCTGTTTCCGGCAGCAAGGGAGCCTGATTACGCCGGCTCAGTCATAGGGGTCACCGCAGCATACGAAGATAGGCCGGCGGCGCGTATCACCATGACGCCGCCGGTCCTTAACGACGCCCGGCAGCAACTATTGCTGGCCCTGGGCGCGGGTAAGGCAGAGGCGGTTACCGCAACGCTGGAGGGCGCCTTCGATCCGGCGCGCCTGCCCGGGCAGCGCCTGCAGCCGGTAGACGGGATGATCACGTGGTACCTTGACCGTCCCGCTTCACAGGCATTACAACATCTTGGAGAGAAAGGATGAGCATCACAGCGCACACCATTCAGAATTATCAGGTAGAAATCACCAATGGCCGCCACACATTCATCTCGGATGAGCCGGTAAGCGCCGGCGGAGACGACGCCGGTCCCAATCCATACGATCTGCTGCTCGGCGCGCTGGCCAGTTGCACGGTGATCACCTTGCACATGTACGCCCAGCGCAAGGAATGGGACCTGCGCCGGGTGCATGTCCGGCTGGATCATCGCAAGGTTGCGGCCGATGATTGCGACGAGTGCGAGACCACCGGCCGGGCAAAAGTCGACATAATAAACCTCGATATCGGATTCGAAGGCGATCTGGGTGACGAGCAAAGAGAACGTTTGCTCGAGATCGCCGAGCGTTGCCCGGTTCACCGCACTCTGTTATCTGAAAACGTGATCCGGGTCCGCCAGGCAGTTGACGCCGATCTCGTTGTCTGAGGGCAACAGCCGGCCCTGATCGGCGATGACTCGGTAGACAAAGCGCCCACCCGACTCACTGGGCCGTATAGTTTCCGGAGAGTGACCTATGCCTAGTATTGTCATCTTTGGCGCGTCCGGCGACCTGACCCACCGCAAGTTGATACCCGCCCTGTACGATCTTTTCTGCAAGGGCCGGTTGCCGCAACCGTTCAACATCGTCGGCTATGCGCGCACTGAGCTGGATGACCACTCATTCCGCGAGAGCATGCGCGACGGCATAATAGAATTTAGCCGGCTGGAAGATGCCACCTGGCAGCCCTTTTCACAGCGACTGCACTATGTGCAGGGCGGGTATGACCATGTGGCGGACGTGGAACAGTTATTCAACAAGCTGACCGAACTAGAGGAGGAGGGGGCGGGTCGGCTCTACTATCTATCCACACCGCCACGACTATACACGCCGATCATCCAATGCCTGGGCGTCGCCGGCATGGCAGACGAGAGCAGCGGCTGGCGCCGGGTGGTCATCGAAAAGCCATTCGGACATGATCTCGCTTCCGCCCGGGCGCTGAACAGCGAGGTGCACACGATGCTGGCGGAGCACCAGGTCTATCGCATTGACCATTACCTGGGCAAAGAGACGGTACAGAACTTACTAGTCTTTCGCTTCGCGAACACGATTTTTGAGCCGGTCTGGAATCGCAATTACATCAGCAACGTGCAGATTACCGCCGCCGAGACCGTGGACGTCGGCCATCGCGCCGGCTACTACGACGGGGTCGGCATCGCCCGTGATATGTTCCAGAATCACCTGCTGCAACTGATGGCGCTGGTGAGTATGGAGCCGCCGGCTTCGTTTGAAGCCAATGCCCTGCGGAATGAGAAGGTCAAGGTGCTGGCGGCGATACGTCCGTTAGAGCCGGCGGAATGCGCCGTGCGCACCGTTCGTGGGCAATATACCGGCTATCGACAATCAGCCGGTGTGGCTCCCGATTCCCAGACAGCCACCTATGCCGCCGTGAAGCTCACCGTGGACAACTGGCGCTGGCAGGGTGTGCCATTTTATCTACGCTCAGGCAAAGCGCTATGGGATAAGACCACGGAAATCGTTATCTGCTTCAAGCAACCGCCGATTCTGATGTTCCCCATACCGCAGGATCAGCCGCCGAACTCCAATCTGCTGGCTATCTGTGTGCAGCCGGGCGAGGGGATTCACCTGCGTTTTGAGGCGAAGCAGCCCGGAACGACCGCCGTCATGCGTTCAGTGGACATGGAGTTCCATTACGCGGACTCATTCGGCGAGATGCCCATCCCCGACGCCTACGAACGGCTCTTACTGGATGCGCTGAACGGCGACGCTTCGCTCTTCACCCGCGCGGACGAGATAGAACTGTCCTGGCGGTTGATTGACTCGATCATTGACGGCTGGCATTCAGACGTGGCCGCGCCGCTGCGCTTCTATCCGCCCGGCAGCCTGGGACCGACGGAAGGGGATTGGCTGCTCGCGCAGGATGGCAATGAGTGGCGGAGTGGATGTTCCCAAGGGCCTGATCGCGGCTGATGCCCTACCGGGCGCGAGGATCATTGTTGGTGGCGGGCGACGGCCTCACGGTACAGGCGCACATAGTCGGCGGCTGAGCGCTCCCACGAGTAATCTGCTTCCATGCCGTTCGACTGGATCTGCGTCCATCTCGGGCGATCCACATTGTATACGTAGGTCGCGCGCTGCATGGCATGCCAGAAATCGTCCACGTTCAGATAGCGGAAGCTAAAGCCGGTGACGCCGTCCTTCACCGTGTCCACCAGCCCGCCTGTCTCGCGCACGATGGGCACACTGCCGTAGCGCATGGCGATCATCTGTCCCAATCCGCAAGGCTCAAAGCGGGAGGGCATGATGAACATATCGCTGCCGGCATAGATGAGTGGGGCCAGACCGGCATTGTAATCCAGGACCGCCGTCATGTTGCCGGGGTGCGCGCGGGCCAGGTTGGCAAACATGCGCTCATATTCGCCGGCGCCGGTGCCCAACACGATGAATTGCGCCTCGCCGGCATATCCACTGAGCAGCATGTGCACGACATGGCCGGTGATGTCCAGCCCCTTCTGCCAATCCAGCCGAGACACCATGGCCACAATCGGCACATGATCCCGCTGCGGCAAGCCGGCAAACGCCTGCAGGGCAAGACGATTCTGCCGCCGTCCACTCAGATCGTCCTTGCTGTAAGGCCCGGCCAGGCGCGGATCGCTTGCCGGGTCCCACTCATCGTAGTCCAGCCCGTTCAAAATTCCGCGCAGGTCCGTTCCCCGATGGCGCAAGATACCGCTCAGGCCGGCTCCTCCCTCCCCGCTGGTGATTTCGCGGGCGTATGTCGGGCTGACTGTGTTCACCATGGTGGCGTGATAAATACCGCGCGCCATCATATTGACTTCGCCATAGCCTTCCTCGACCAATGAATGGGTCCAGATGCCGAGATATTCCAATATGTCCCAGCTCGACCGGCCCTGGTGCGCCAGGTTATGTATGGTGAAGACGGTTGGGATGTTGGCATAGCGAGGATCGCCCCAACCGGCGGTCGCCAGCCACATCACCGCCGGGGCTGTGTGCCAATCATGCGCGTGCACCAGGTCGGGCCGCCACTTCAGGGCGGCGACCATCAGATCCAGCGCCGCCCGGCTGAAGAAGGCGAAACGGTAAGGGTCATCTCCATAGCCGTAGATTTCGGAGCGGTTGAACAGGTTTTGCTGGGCGATGAAGTAGATGGGCACGTCGCTATCCGGCATGCGGCCCTCAAACACGCCGGCCGCGACCAACGCGCCTCGAACCGGCACCTGTAGATGTAACGGTAGCGGTTCGACCCCTGAATAACCCCGCTCAATCGCTGCATACGCCGGTATGACCACCCGAACGTCATGCCCCAGTTTTCTCAACGCCTTCGGCAACGAACCGACGACATCCCCGAGACCGCCTGTTTTGGCAAAGGGTGCGGCTTCCGCGCTCAGGAACAGAATCTTCAGCTTCTTTTTCATGCGTATCCTCTGAAAACTGGTGACCAGGGGCGGCAGACATGCGATGCTGCGGAATTGTCCCTGATTTGAAGCAGCCGTACAAGTCGTCGTCCGGCGCTTGCCGGCGAGCAATCTTCGCAAATTGACCGTCAGCAGGTAGAATTAGGATGTCATATGTGGAGATGATCATGTCCTTGCGCCGCATGGTACCGTTCATTCTCATAAACATCCTGGTCTCAGCCGCCGTTGTGCTGCTGATCCTCAGTTGGTGGGAGCGACGCCAACAAGACAACGTCATCAGCGCCGCCGCTACCGTGCAAGTTACCGTTGCAGCCAACGAGGTGGGCACGTCCGAACCGGTTGCAGGCCAGCCAACGCCTTCAGCCCCCACACTGCCCGCGGCCGCCGGTAGCCCCGGCAACACGTATGTTGTGCAGCCCGGCGACACCCTGGGCAGCATCAGCGCGCAATTGGATATCTCAATGGAGGATCTGGTTGCGGCCAACAACCTGGACAATCCTGATCTGCTGGCGGTGGGCCAGGAGCTGGTCATTCCAGCAAGCGACGAGTCGCTCCCGGAGTTACCGGAGGCGGCCACTGAGCCGCCGCCCACAACGGAAGTCGAGCCCACGACACAGCCGGCGCCTACGGAGCCCATCGGGGCGGGGGTGGTAATTGTTGAGATTACCGCCGTCTCCGGCCCAGGCTCGCTGGATGAGGAGCTGGTGTCCATTGCCAACTTCGGCGATAGCCCGGTCGCGCTGCAGGGTTGGAAGATAATCGACTCTGCCGGCCGCGAGTACACTTTTGGTCAGGTGACCTTGTTCGGCGATGGGGCGGCGATCATGCTGCACAGCGCTGTAGGGATTAACGGCCCCACCGATCTTTATTGGGGGCTGGATGAGGCAGTCTGGGAAAGCGGCGAGACAGTTGCGTTACTGGACGAGACGGGTACCATGCGAGCATCATTTGTCATACCTTAACGACACTCAAAGCATGCCGGCGTTGTCGGCGCGCGACAGTGAACGGAGGAGACGTCATGGGCTACCGTGGAATTGTTGACACAAAGGGTGAGGTTTTTGCCCTGCTGGCCGGAGACCAATTGTATACCTTGGACTATGAGCTTTCCGGCCGGATTGAAGGCGACTTTATCGTAGATATCTCCGGCAAGCCGGTCTGGCGCCTCATGGGCGACGGTGTATACACCGTGGACGGCATCGAGCCGGTCGGTTATATTAGCGGTGAGCGCCCGGCAGACCTGATCTGAAACCAATCCGGCGCAATACGTATTGCCCGGCAATTGAAAAGGAGCGACGATGAGACTCGGCGCACAGATGAGCACTGCCGGCGGCCTGCACACCGCCTTTCAACGAGGCCGCGAAGCCGGCTGCGACACTATCCTCGTCTTCACTAAGAGCAACCGCCAATGGCAGGCCAAGCCGCTCACGGAAGAGGATATTGTGTTGTTCAAAGAGGCGGCAGCCGAGACCGGCATCGAGCCGGATACCGCCCACGCCAGTTACCTGATCAATGTCGCCTCGCCGGACCCCGCCCTGTGGGAGAAATCATATCAGGCGCTAAAGACCGAGCTTGAGCGCGCCAACGCCTTGGGAATCGCCACGCTCACCTTTCACCCCGGCTCATATATGGAGTCCAGCGAGGAAGCCGGCCTGGAGCAGATCGCGCGAGCACTGCGCCGCCTACTGGCCGAGACAGCCGGCTACCAGACCATCATCTGCCTGGAGCTGATGGCCGGACAGGGCACGAATCTAGGCCATCGCTTTGAACACATGGCTTATTTGTTGAAGCATAGCGATCCCGGCGGCATGGCGGATCGCCTCGGCGTTTGCTTCGACACCTGCCACGTCTTTGCCGCCGGTTACGACTTTCGCGCGCCGGAAGGCTATCGGGAATCGATGGCGCTTCTGGATGAGATCGTCGGCCTGGAGCGCATCAAGTGCTTTCATCTCAACGACAGCCAGTATGAGCTGGGCACGCGCCGGGATCGCCACGCCCACATCGGGGAGGGCCACATCGGATTGGCGGGCTTCTCGCATCTCCTCAACGATCCCCGCTGGGCCGATCATGCCGGTCACCTGGAGACACCCAAGACAGAGACCGACGAGGACGGCAACGAGATCGAAATGGACCCGGTGAATCTGGCAGCGTTACGGGCGCTAATCAGCCGGTAGACCGGCCGGCTTTGTCCGGCCATGACCCTTTCCGCTATGCCTGCCGCTACTGCTGACCGACTCAGAGCCTTTTTTCGGCATAAGCGCGTTTTGATCACCGGCGGCCTGGGATTCATCGGCTCCAATCTGGCGGACCGCCTGGTTGATCTCGATGCCAATGTGCTGCTGGTGGACTCGCTGATCCCCAAGTATGGCGGCAACCTGTTCAATATCGCCCCTTTTGAAGAGCAGGTGCGGGTCAACATCGCTGACGTGCGTGACGAGCACGGCCTGCGCTACCTGGTGAAGGGCCAGGATGTGATATTCAACCTGGCCGGGCAGGTGAGCCATACCGACAGCATGATGGACCCGTACCCGGATCTGGAGATCAACGTCCGCAGTCAACTCTCGTTGTTAGAGGCCTGTCGTCATGGCAATCCGGAAGGCAAGATTGTGTTCACCAGCACGCGCCAGATCTACGGCCGGCCGGAATACCTGCCGGTGGACGAGAACCACCCGCTGCAACCCACCGACGTCAATGGGATTAATAAGCTGGCCGGCGAGTGGTATCACATCGTCTACAACCGGGTTTACGGCCTGCGCACTGTCTCCCTCCGCCTGACCAATACCTACGGGCCGCGTATGCGCATCAAGGACGCCCGGCAAACATTCGTCGGCTGGTGGCTCCGGCAGCTGATCGAAGGAAAGCCCCTGCAGATTTACGGCGACGGCCAGCAGGTGCGCGACTTCAACTATGTGGATGATGTATTGGAGGCACTGCTCCGGGCGGCACTGAGCGATGAGGCCGTCGGTCAGATCTACAATTTGGGCGGCCGGGAGCCGATCAACCTCATTGACCTGGCCCGGCTGTTGATCGATATCAACGGCCGCGGTGAGTATGAGATGGTACCCTTCCCGGCCGACCGCAAGCGCATCGACATCGGCGACTTCTACGGAGATTATCGCAAGATCAGCAGCAAGCTGGGCTGGCAGCCGGCAGTCGGGTTGCGGGAGGGCTTTGCCAGGACTTTGGCCTATTTCAAGCAACATCTGGAGCACTACATCTAGCGTGGCCGTCCCCTTTATCGATCTCGCCGCCGCCTTTCGCGACAGCGCTGATGAGGTCAGGACTGCCATTGAGCGCGTGCTGGGCAGCGGTCGCTACATCCTGAGCGAGGAGGTTGCCCGCTTCGAACAGGAGTTTGCGGCTTTCTGCGCGGTGGAAGAATGTGTGGGGGTGGCCTCGGGCACCGATGCGCTCTTGTTGGCTCTCAAAGCGTGTGATATCGGCCCCGGCGATGAGGTCATTACCGTAGCCCACACCGCCGTCGCCACGGTTGCCGCTATCGAGCTGAGCGGGGCCAGACCGGTGTTTGTGGACATAGATCCCAGCAGCTACACGCTGGACCCGCGGGCGCTACCCGCCGCGCTGAGCGAACGCAGCCGGGCGATTATCCCTGTGCACATCTACGGGCAGCCGGCGGATATGGCCGCGATCGGCCGGTTCGCCGCGCGCCATAACCTGCTCGTGATCGAAGATTGCGCCCAAGCGCACGGTGCGCGTGTTGCCGGCAAGCGCGTCGGCGGCTTTGGCAGTGCCGCCGCTTTCAGCTTCTACCCGACCAAGAATCTGGGCGCAATTGGAGACGCCGGGGCCATCGTCACCAACGACCCCGCGCTAGCCGAGCGGCTGCGCACACTGCGCCAGTATGGTTGGCGGACGCGCTATGTCAGCGACGAGCCTGGCTATAACAGCCGGCTCGATGAGCTGCAGGCGGCCATCCTGCGCGCCCGCCTCCGACATCTATCGAAAGGTAACATGGCCCGCCGGCGCATCGCAGCGGAATATGCCGACCGGCTGGCTGATCTGCCGCTCGCGCTGCCCGGCGCAGCGCCCGCCGTGGACCACACCTATCACCTGTTCGTCATACAGAGCGTGCAGCGCGACGGACTTCAGCAGCATCTGGCCCTAAGTGGCATCGCGACCGCCATCCACTACCCCGTCCCGATTCACCGGCAGCCGGCGTACACGCATCTGGGTTATGGGCCTGGAACTCTGCCGGTCACGGAAGTGCTTGCCGATCGTATCCTCTCCCTGCCCCTCTACCCTCACATGCCGGCAGCGCACGTCGAGGCGGTTATCAGGGCCGTAAGAGAGTTTGCGCAGTCTCCGGCCTGACCCGCATCCCCCACCCTTTCCAGAGAAGGATCGCCGCAACGCCAACCAACAGCCAGCTGAACAGCGAGATCAGCGCGCCGAGCAGATAGAGATTCGGCCGGAACTCCCAGGTGACGGAATGGCTGCCCGCCGGCACACAGACGCCGCGAATGGTGGTATAGGCCGTGAACCAATCAACAGGCTCGCCGTCTATGCGAACCTGCCAGCCGGGATAGGCAGTCTCAGCCAGGAGCAGAATCGCCGGCGTCGCGCTGTCCGTTGCTATCGCCCAGTGGCCGGGTTCCGCGCCGAGGATCTCCGCTGTCCCCTGCCCGCCGGGGACCAGTTCCCCGGCGCACGGCGGATTCGCGTCGACAATTGCTGCGGCGGCGGGGTCGAAGTCGGGCTGATGCACGCGGGCGCCGGCCGCTTCCAGGTCCGCGATGGTCTCGAAGTTGTAGACCAGCCGGGCCACCGGCAGCGCGCCGGGCCGGGTGTAGACCCAGGCCGCCCCTTGCTGGCCCAGCATTTGCAGGCCGGACTCCCCTTCCACAAACTGATCCAGCGACGTGGAAGCAATGACGTAGCGTACGCCTAATACATCATACGCGGTCGAGCGCGGGTCCGGGACAGACGACGTGAAGGCGATGTGCTGCGCCGGCTCCATCGAACTATAGCCGAACACACTGTGCAGCCCCGTCTGAATTGCAGCGTTCTGGGAGAAGAGCGAGACCCCCCAGGGCAGCACGCGGTCAGTGGTATCTCCGATCAACGCCCGAGCATCGGTCCAGGGCGACTCGGGGCCGGACGGCTGCAAACGCACCATCTTGAAGGCGAACAGCCACATGTCAGCCACGAAAATGACAACCAGCAATATGCCCAACAATATCCGCCGGCCCGTTTTGGCCGCCGGTGTGGTCAAGAATGCCCAAAGCACTCCCCCACCCAGCAAGAGCAGAAGCAGCGCCTGCGCGTAGCCCCCGATCTGGTGCCACAAACGGCCGCTGGTATCGGTTGGATGCGTCGCCGCAAACAGCGCACCCGTGGCCAGGATTGCCGCGACAAAGGCGACCGCGGCCACTGCCAATGTCCAGCGCAATAGCGGGGCCAGCCGGCGCCGGCAATCATCGGGAGCCATATCCATCCAGGCGCTCAACGTAAGTCCGGAGAGCGCCGTAACCGCGAACAGGTAGAGGAAGGCCGCGCGCGCCGGCGCGCGCACCAGCCGGAAAGGCAATAGAAAGTCATAAGCCAGACGGTAAAGAATGCCGTAGCGACCCAGCGCCAGCCACAGCCCCAGCACCATCACGGCCAGTAGAAACCAGGTGAGCCGCGTCGGCTTGCGCAACGCCAGGACCAGGAGTAGAAGGGGTAATATGCCGGCGTAGTAGGTCAGCTCCTCAAAGGTCGGCACGCTCCAATAGCCCAGCTCAGTCGGCTCGCCGAAGAACTGCGGGAAGACGAGCGTTGCCAGGTGAGCCGGCGGCAGTGAGTAGTCCGTGGCAAAGGCATAATCCGCAGTTGCTACCCGTTGCGATGCCAGGCTGAATTGCACAAATGGGACAAGCTGTACAGCGGCAATCCCTAAGCCAATCGCCATCATCAGCGCCGCCTGTCGCGCGACAAGCAGCCGGCGACCCGGATTGACCCAGAGCAAGTAAACGGCAAAGAGCGCCCAGATCAGACCGACATATAGGAAAGAGGGCAAATGCCCGGCCAGGAGAGCCAATCCGAAAGGCAGCCCGGCCAAGACGCCATGCCGGGCGCCGCCGCGATTCACGCTCCACGCCAGGGCCAGCGCCAACCAGGGCGTCCAGGCGTCAATAGCGTACACGGTGCTGTGCCCGGCCCATAGACGACCGGCGAGTAGTCCACTGAAGGCAAACGCGACGCCTGCCAGAACAGCCGGCAGCCAGCGACTGCCCATGAAGCGGACAAAGAGGTACATGCCCACGCCCGCCAACCAGATGTGAAAAGCCATATACCCACTAATGGCGACATTGACCGGGATGATCAGGGTCGGCCAAGCCGGTGGATAAAACAGGTTTTGCTGCGGGTCAACGAGTAGTGGATAGCCGTTAAAGATGTAAGGTGTCCAGAAGGGCAGGCGGCCGTTATGGATGGCGTCCCGCACGGCCTCATGCAATATGTTGTAATAGCCGCGCATATCATGGCCACCTAACACCTCCCCGGCCGCGGGGAAGAGCGCCCTGCCCATGAATAGCAATGCCAGCAGCAAGAACAGCAATGCTGCCCCCAACGTCTCCTGGTTGCGCCGGATAAAAGACATACTACAAGGCCATCCTCTCGACCAAACGGACACCATTATAGCCGCTGACGGCTGGTTCGCGCACCAGTTCGGAGTGACTGCGACCGGAACAGGTGCTAAACTAACCGCCGTTTGCAGCCTGCTTATTGAGGAGAAGACCCATGTTTATCGCGGATGCGCACCTGGACCTGGCCTTTAATGCGCTGGAATTCGGCCGAGATCTCACTCAGCCGGTCGCCACTTTGCGACAAGCGGAAGCCGGCCGGCCTGTTGGAGACGGGCCGATCACTGTCACCTTCCCTGGTCTGCGCGACGCCGGCGTCGGGCTGGTCTTCGGCGCTATCTTCGTCGAGCCGTTTGACAGAAGGAAGCCGGTCAGAAAGCTGACCTACCGCGATGAACAGGAAGCCCACCGGCTCGCCATGCGTGAACTGGATTATTATCGGCGCATGACCGACAAGCTGGATTACCTGGACCTTGTCGGGGACCGGCCAGCGCTGGAGGCTGTCGTCGCTGAGCCGGCCGAGCCAGCCGAAAGGCGGGTCGGGCTCGTGCCTCTCCTGGAGGGCGCGGACCCTATTCGTGAACCCGCCGAGGTGGAACTATGGTATGAACGGGGGGTCAGGGTCATTGGCCCGGCCTGGGATGACACCCGTTATGCCGGAGGCGCCTGGCGTTCAGGCGGGGGCTTCACCCCGGCCGGCTTTGAGCTGATGGAGAGAATGGGCGAGTTAGGCCTGATCCTTGATGTCACCCACTTGAGCGAAATGGCCTGCTTCGAAGCGCTGGATCACTATCAGGGGGCAATCGCCGCCACCCACTGCAACGTCCGCGCCCTGGTGCCCATGGAACGCCACCTGAGCGACACGCAGATTCGCCGGCTGGCCGAAAGAAACGCGGTGATCGGGCTTGTGCTCTACAATCGCTTTCTGAAGCGGGGTTACGAACTCACCGATCCCAGGGAAAGCGTTACGCTGGTGGATGTCATCGCGCACATCGACCACATCTGTCAGCTTCTCGGCAACGCCGACCACCTGGGCCTGGGCAGCGATTTCGACGGCGGATTTGGCGCGCAGCATATCCCCCTGGAGCTAAAGTCCGTGCTGGATATGGCTATTATCGCCGACGCGCTTCGCCAACGCGGCTATGCCGAGACAGACATCAGTGGGATCATGGGACTAAACTGGCTGCGCTTCTTGAGGGAATGTTGGGGGGATGGAGCGGCTGGATAGGTCTGCCTGGGGGCAACGCTTCTAGCCAGCCGCCATCCGACCGATCAGTATGTTGTGGCAGAACCGCGGTCGACCGGGTAGCCTAATTCAGCCATCTTGTCGAGCAGCAGGTCTGGCTCGGCCATTCGCATGGCCCCAAACCACCACTCGCCGTCCTTGCCGCGAAAGAAATAGCCCTTGCCCGAGTGCCGGCCCTCTATGGGGATCAATAGCTGCGTCGGATCGCCCGCACGATAGGCGGTGTGAAACTTGACCGGCCGGTCAAAATACAGCTCCAGCAACACACCGTCATGCTCATAGAATGCCACCGTTTCGGAGGAGATGCCCAGGCTGATAAGGTCCGTGTTGGAGACCTCCCGCAGCGACTGCTCTGCGGCTTCTGCCAGGGAAGCGAAATCTTTGTGGCCGGGAACGAGCGTCACCACCTCGCCATCACTGCGAATAACAATCCGGCTTGGCCAGATGTCGGTCGCCGCGGAGCGAAACCAGAGCCAATCCTGTGTGTTGAGCGCGTTGACCAGATAGTAAATTGCCAGCGCAATCAGTGCAAAAAGCACAAGTGGTTCCCAGAGACGAATTTTCGAAGGATGTTTCATTGGTGCGCGTCACTCCAATTGCCGAACCCGGCGAACAGGCCGTTGACTCTCGTTCAGGGCGAGCAACGAGCGCACTGTGCAGAATCAGTGCGCTCGCGCCCAGTCACAAACGTTTGATTGCGTACAAGGTTATTGCGGCCTTCGCCGCCGCTACAGTTTCAGGCGGGGGTCCAGCGCGTCACGCAGGCCGTCGCCGAAGTAGTTG
>CAZIKT010000056.1:0-2019 GCA_964539885.1 uncultured Ardenticatenaceae bacterium
TTGCCTACTCCAGCGCCCGCGACGGCTCGTTCATCGTCTGGGACCTGTTCGACGGGATGGAGGTGCGTCGCTTCCTGGGGCATGGTGACATGGTTTATGACGTCGGCTTTTCGTCCGATGGTACGCGGGCCATCTCTTCGTCCGGCACCGATAATCCGGGCCGGGAGTCGTTCGACTCCAGCATCCGGCTGTGGGACGTGCAGACAGGGAGGCAACTGCTGGTAGTCCCTGAACAGGTTCCCGTCGTATTTCAGGTCGCGTTCGCGCCCGGAGACCGCTTCGCGCTGGCAACCGGATCGGCTTCCAATGTCTGGCTAATTGATCTCGAGACAGGGGCCGCGGAGTCGTTTAGGGCGCACAAAGCCTGGGGTGCGATTTCCGGCGAGCAGCCAGACACGCCGCAGATGGTTGCAAGTCTAGACATTGACCATGACCATGCGTTGGCGCTTACCGGCTCTGTCAACGGTATGATGGCGCTTTGGGACCTGGCGGATCTGCTCACCGGAGGTCCGGTTTCCCTGCCGCCGCCGCTAAGGCTTGGCAAGCAGTTGGAGGGCCCATGGGCAGTTGCGATCAGCCCGGACGGGCGCACGGCGCTTGCCCAAGGCGGGCCGGGCTCTATGATCTGGTGGGACCTGGAAACCGGGGCAGAGCTGCGCAGCTTCACCGCCGTGGACAATGTGCCGAATAATACTGGCGCTACCGGTATCGCCTTCCTGCCTGACGGCAAGAATGCGCTTACCGTTACCTCTAGCGGATACATTATCCAGTGGGACCTGGAGAGCGGCGAGGAGATACGCCGGCTGGGCCAGCACAACGGGATACGCGGGCGGGTGGAAGTCAGCCCCGATGGCCGTTACGCCCTCACCTGCGGCTGGGATGGCGAGCTGGCCTATTGGGACCTGCAGAGCGGAGAGCTGATTCGCCGCTTTGGCCGGCCGGGGATTACCTATGACATTGACATGAGCCCCGACGGCCGATATGCGTTGACCGGCTCGTCAGACCGATCGGTCACCATGTGGGATCTGCAAATCCGCTCAGCTTCGGAGATGTTCGATTGGATCGGCGCCAACCGCTTTGTACGAGAACTGAGCTGCGAGGAACAAGAACTGTACGGTATCGAAACCACCTGCGAGTAGGCCGGCTCCGCCGCGATCTTCGCCGCCGGGAGGTTGCCCCGCTCAGCCATTGCACATAGTGACAGTCATCACGCCGATTACGTGTCAATTGTCGCTGGCGGCCCAGCCGGCCCCTGTTGTATCCTGACTATTGACGGCGCGCCGCCATCACAACCAGTTGTCCGGCCCGGCTAACCTGTACTCCGAAGCCGGCAAGCATGACAGTCCGCGGCGCGCCGAACCCGGCCCTCATCCCCGGCCGGCAGCAGACACGACCAGGGAGGAATACATGGCCCTCAGCCTAACCAGCGAGCAAGTGTGGCAGGAAATCGAGGACAACCTCTTCGGCGTCATCGGCATGGTCACCGCCGATTGCGAGGCGCGCACCGCCGGTATCGTCTATGTGGTGCGCGACCACAAGTTGTATATCGGTACGGACAAGACCACCTGGAAAGCCAAGCACATCGCCCAGAACCCGCACGTCTCCTTGACCATCCCCATTGCCAAGCGCATCCCGTTCGCGCCCTGGGTGAAGATCCCGGCGGCGACGATCACGTTCAGCGGCATGGCCCGCGTGCTCTGCCGGGATGAGTACAGCGAGGAGATTATGCAGACCATCTTCCGCGGCATGGAAGTCACTGAAGAGAAGCTGGCCGGCACCTGTATTATTGAGGTGACGCCCAACGGCGATTTCGTCACCTACGGCGTGGGCATCCCGCTGATGCAGATGCGCGACCCGGAGCGAGCGCGCGGCCGGGCGTCCGTGAACTGAGAATTTGGCCGGGTGACTGTCACTTCGCAAGGGACAGCCGCCTCCCCCAATCATGACCGATAAGTCAATCATCATCATCGGCGCGGGCGTGGCCGGCCTGGCTGCCGGCTGCTACGGGCAGATGAACGG
>CAZIKT010000056.1:2119-5246 GCA_964539885.1 uncultured Ardenticatenaceae bacterium
ATGCAGGAGACGCCGCGGGGATTGTTCTCGCCGCTGGATTGGGCGGATTTCGGGCGCAAGATGCTGCCATACGCGCTGCCCATGGCCCGCTGGGGACTGCTCACCGCCCGCGAGTACGCGCAACGTTTCCAGGACCCTTTCCTGCGCCGGGCGATTGTGCCCATGTTCGGCTGGCCGGACATCCCGGTGGCGGTGGGCATGTTCTTGCTGGCGTACCTGGCCAACGGCAATGCCGGCTTCCCCCTCGGCGGCTCGCTGGCTTTATCGCGCGACATCGAGCGCAGGTACCTGGAGCTGGGCGGCGAAATACACTACAAACAGCAGGTGCAGCGCATCCTGGTGGAAGACGACCGGGCCATCGGGGTGCGCCTGTATGATGACAGTCTGCACTTCGCGGACTACGTCGTGTCGGCGGCGGACGGGCGCGGCACCATTTTCGATATGCTGGGCGGGGAGTACGTAGACGGCGAGATCAAACGGCTGTATGGCGGCGATATGCCCATCCACTCGCAGCTTCAAGTTTCGCTGGGCGTGGACATGGACCTCTCCTCCGAACCGTATTGGAGCGTATATCTGCTGGACCAACCGCTGGAGATCGCCGGCCGGGAGCACGGCGAGCTGGCGGTGAAGCAATACGCTTTCGACCCCTCGCTGGCCCCGCCCGGCAAGACGCCGCTGCTGGTGGCCGTAGATAGCGATTACGGATACTGGCAGCGCATCTATGGCCGGCGGCTGTACGACACCGAGCAGTTGCAGGTGGCCGACATCGTGGTTGACTGGTTGGAAGGCGTCTATCCCGGCATCAAAGGACGCATCGAGGTGCAGGACGTGGCCACTCCGTTGAGCTACGAGCGCTACACCGGCAACTGGCTTGGTTCCACCTGCGGCTGGCTGCTGACCGATAAGACGATGATGATGCAGGTGAAGGGGATGGACAAGACGCTTCCCGGTCTGGATGGATTGTACCTGGCGGGCCATTGGGTGGAGCCGGGGGGCAGTGTGCCGGCGGCGGCCATGTCCGGCCGGAACGCCATTCAGCTCATCTGCGACGCCGACCAGCAATCGTTTGAAACAGCGTTGCCTGTGGGAGCGTGCAGCTTGGCCGGGGAGAGAATCGGCGCTACTATTGGCCCAATGAGCGCGCGAACGGTAGGTGTGGCGGACGATTGATGAGGCCGGTGGAAGTTGCCCCGTCCATCCTGGCCGCCGATTTCAGCCGGCTTGGTGAGCAGGCCGAGGAAGCGCTACAGGCCGGCGCGCGTTGGCTGCACGTCGACGTGATGGACGGCCATTTCGTGCCCACCATCAGCTTCGGCTCGCTGGTGGTGCGCGCTCTGCGCCCGATTGCCGACCGCCATGGGGCGCTGTTGGACGTGCACCTGATGGTCAGCCGGCCTGATTCACTGCTGGCCGAATTCGCCGAGGCGGGAGCCGACATCCTGACCGTGCACGTGGAGGCCGGGGCGCATTTGCACCGCACCGTGCAGGCGATTCGGGGGCTGGGCGTGCGGCCGGGCGTGACCCTTAACCCGGCCACCGATCTGCAATCGTTGTATGAGATACTGCCGTATGTGGAGCTCGCGCTGGTGATGTCGGTGAACCCCGGCTATGGCGGCCAATCGTACATCCCCACCAGCACGGAGAAGGTGCGCCGGCTGCGGGCGATGCTCGACGAGCGTAACCCAGTCTGTTTGCTGGAGGTGGATGGGGGAATCAAGCCGGATAACGCCGCCGAGATCGCCTCTGCCGGGGCGGATGTGCTGGTGGCCGGGAGCGCGGTCTTCAGCGGGCCGGCGGGCATCGCGGGCAACCTCTCCGCTTTCCGCCAGGCGCTGTCAACCTACAAGTAGCTCCGGCATCCCTGCCGGGAGTTCTGCCCACACCGAGCCAGCCCAGAATTCACGCCGACACTGTCAATGGCGCTTGTGGAATCCCACGAATCTGTTCCTTTCCCGGAAGGGATTCCGGGGCTACTGAGGCGCCCGGAAAGGATTCCGGGTCTACGAGAGCATGATCAGCGTGCGATGGATGCTGCCGAGGTTGAAAGGCAGTCTTTCCCAGTTATCCCCGTAATCAGCCGTATGCCACACATCGCCGTTGCTCAGCCCGGCATACAGGTGTCCAGACGCGGCCGGATCGGTGAGCAGCGCGTAGGCCATGTAGTCCAGCGGGTCCGGCAAGCCGCCGCGCAACTTCTGCCACGGCTCGCCGGCCATTGAGCGGAAGATGCAAGCGTTAGCCTGCCCGTCAATGTGCGCTGACGGCACCATTTTGGGAAAACGGCCTATCGTGGAGAGCGACGCGTACCAGATGTCCGCGTGCTGCGGGTCGGCGGCGCATGCCCAGCCGTAATGCCGGTCAAGTCCTTCGCGAGCCTGTTTCCAGGTGAGGCCGCCGTCGCGACTGAGAGCCGCGCCCGCACCGCTACCCCCGGCTTCGTACACCCAATCGCGCTCCACATGGAATAACAGACTGTGGCAATCGCGCAAGGCCCCGGCGCGATGGCCGCTCCAGGTGCGCCCGCCGTCCTCACTGCGCACCACCGCCCCGAATTCGATGCCGGCGACGATGACATCCGGGTCAGTTGGAGAGAGGGCGATAGCCTGCACATAAGCGGCAAAGGGCTTCTCGGCGGGCGAGAACCACAGCCGGCGACCGGGAATCCGGCGAAAGCTCTCCAGCTCGCGCCACGTTTCCCCGCTATCCTGGGAGACGAAGATGGTCGCCGGGCTGCGCGTGCCGGCGTATACCACCCCAGGCGCGACCGGACTGGCGGCCAATGACTTGACGATCAGGTCAGCCATGCCCGCCGGCTGCCAGCGCCGACCCTCGTCATCGGAGCGCCAGACCCCCTGACCCTGTGTGCCGGCGTAGACGCGCGTGGGATCATGCGGGTCGGCCGCCAGACAGCGAACGTCGAGATCCGCCAACGATGCGGTAACGCTCCAGTGGCCGGAAGCGCCCAGCTCCCCGCGGGCCAGCCCGGGTCCGGTCGTGGCGATAAATACCTTTGCGTTCATGCGTTCCCTCCTACCAGAGTGGACCACTTTCCAGGACAGGTCCAATCTCCAAGTCGGGCAATGGTAATCGGAGTTGACGAAATGTCCAGTCAGCCGCTATGCTTTGC
>CAZIKT010000056.1:5346-15952 GCA_964539885.1 uncultured Ardenticatenaceae bacterium
GTCGGGCAATGGTAATCGGAGTTGACGAAATGTCCAGTCAGCCGCTATGCTTTGCAGGCGAAAGCATACGCGCGCCGGCCCCGCGCCAAGGACGGGAAGCATAATGACAGTAATTGACGATTTTCGTGTAGCGCTTGAGCGGCTGCTGGGCGAGGAACACGTCTCGGCGACCGACGCCGAGCGCGAGTTGCACAGCCGGGACCAATCATCGCACCCGGCCTGCCTGCCGGAGCTGGTTGCCTGGCCCGGCAGCACGCAGGATGTGAGCGCAATCATGGGGCTTGCCTCTCGATTTCGCGTAGCGGTAACGGCCTGGGGAGCGGGCAGCAGCCTGGAGGGCAACCCCATTCCGCAGCACGGCGGGCTGGTAGTTGACTTCCGGCGCATGAACCGCCTGTTGACCGTCTACGCGGCCGATTTTCAGGCGGTTGTGCAGCCGGGATTGCTCTACAAGGACATGAACCGCGTCCTGGCCCGGCAAGGGCTGTTCTTCGCGCCGGACCCCGGGGCCAACGCCAGCCTGGGCGGGATGATCGCCAATAACGCCGCCGGCACGCGCACGCCGAAATATGGGGCGACGCGGGACAATGTGCTGGCCCTGGAGGTCGTGCTGGCCGACGGGCGGGTGATCCGCACCGGCAGCCGCTCGGTCAAGCAGTCGGCCGGCTACGACCTGACACATCTCTTCGTCGGGTCGGAGGGAACGCTGGGGCTGCTGACCGAGGCGACCATCCGTCTGGCTCCGTTGCCGGCCCACTACAGCGCGGCGACGGTGGCCTTCCCCACCCTGGAGGCGGCCGCGCGGGCGGTGTCGGAGATGATTGGGGCAGGACTATCACCGGCTGCGTTGGAGGTTCTGGACGCGGCATCGGTCGAGGCGATGAACGGGCAGGAGGAGTTCGAGTTTCCGCCGATGCCGGCGCTCTTCCTGGAGTTTCACGGCGCGACCGAGGAGGCGCTGGCGGCTGAGCTGTCCATGGCGCAAGCGATCTGTGGCGAGCACGGGACCGACGCATTTCAGAGCGGTATCGGGAGGGAGGCGCGCGCCCGGTTATGGGCGGCCCGGCACCAGCTGGGCGAGATTCTGCCCCGCGCGCACGCCGGACTGCGCTACGTGGGCACGGATGTGGCGGTGCCCATTTCGGCCTTCCCGGCGCTGGCGGCGGAGGCGACGGCGGCGCTGGACGGTTTGCCGGAGGCGTATCCATATCTGTTCGGGCATGCCGGCGACGGCAACCTGCACGCGATGATTTTTGTGCCGGGCGATGACGCATTGTACGAGCAGGTGCGGGAAGCGTTCAATGACCGGGTAGTTGCCGCGGCGCTGTCCCTTGGCGGGACTTGCACCGGCGAGCACGGGGTGGGCATCGGCAAGCGGCGTTACATGGTGGCCGAGCACGGGGCCGGGGCAGTGGAGGTGATGTGGGCCGTCAAGCGGGCCCTGGACCCGTTGAACCTGCTGAATCCGGGAAAGGTGTTGCCGGAGGAGGAAGATGACGCATGATGAGCTTCAGCGCACTAGCGGCAGAGATGCGGCTGGAAGCGGCGGGCGACGAGCCGGGAATCCGGAAGGTGCACGAGGCTGCTTTCGGCCGGCCGGATGAGGGGCGACTGGTAGATGCCCTGCGTGAGGGCGGGTCGCTGTGGCTCTCGATGGTGATGGTGCATGAGGAGCAGATTGTCGCTCATGTGGCATGGTCGCCGGTGATGCTGGAAGAGGCCCGGGAAGCGGCCGGAGCGGTGGTTCCACCGTACACGGGCATCGGGTTGGGACCGATTGGGGTACATCCGATTTGCCAGCGCCTGGGGCTTGGCATGTTGCTGATCCTGAATGGCCTGCAGCGTTGCCGGCAGGCGGGTTGGCCCTACGCGGTGGTGCTGGGTCACCCGGATTATTACCCGCGCTTCGGTTTCCGGCCGGGGGCTCCACTGGGGATTCGCTGCGAGTTCGACGCGCCGGAGGCCTTCATGGTGCTGGAGCTGCGGGATGCGGCGCTGTTGGGCCGGAGGGGGGTGGTGCGGTATCGGCCGGAGTTTCGGGCGGTGAGTTAGGGTCTTGGCTTGAGCTACGTGAATCGCCTCGTCCGAAATCTCTTGACTCAGTAGGGTGACCATCTCCGCCTCGCGACGACGGGAGGTTCGGCGGCGAGCTGAATTCCTCCGCGAATACTGCCATACGTCGGAGCAGTGGCAGTACGTTCCCTCCGCGGCAGACCCGGCGCTGAGGGGGGTAGGCGAATGGCCAGCGGCATACCTTTGTCTTGAGCATCGCTGCACTGCCTTCGCTTGCCTGTCTCGACCTCATCTGAGGCGTCACCCTGATTGTAGGCTGAATCAGCGTTCGGCAACCGGACGCGCTGCCAGCCATGAGCGGCGTGGCCGGCCTACACCGCGCTGCGCCGGCGCCTGCTTCCACTGAACGAAGACCACAACGACGCCTCCGCAATCAAATCCGCCCCTACTTTGCGAATGTGTTGCAAAATATATGCAAATACTGTACAATATATGTGCGGTCGAGATGAGGTATGGCGCGCGGTCCGGCCGGCGTAGAGCGGTCCGCGCCACGTTCTTCCATTATGGTGAGGCAAGGCGGATGGAAAGACAACGAGTGGTGGTTATCGGAAGCGGATTTGGCGGGTTGGCGGCGGCAAACCGGCTGGCGGCCAAGGGACATCGGGTAACGATCTTCGAGAAGCGCGACCAGCTGGGCGGGCGTGCCTATCAGTACGAGGTGAATGGCTTTAAGTTTGACGGCGGCCCCACGGTCATCACCGCGCCCTACATTTTCGACGAGATATTTCACGCTGCCGGGCGCCGGCGGGAAGATTATTTCCGCCTGGTCCCGCTGGACCCGTTCTATCGCATATTCAACGCCCGTGGCGAGCATTTCGATTACCGCCAGCACCTGGACGACATGCTGGCTGAGATTGAGCGCTTCAGCCCCGGCGATCGCGACGGCTACGTCCGTTTCGTGCGCAAGACGGAGCAGATCTTCGACGCATTCCACCCGTACACCGACCAGCCCTTCCTGAAGCTGACCGATATGCTGAAGATCATGCCGGATGTGATGCGCCTGCAGGCCTTCATGGGCACTTACGGCTTTGTGTCGCGCTACGTGAAGGACGAGTTCATGCGCCGGGTCTTTTCCTTCCACCCCTTGCTCATCGGCGGCAATCCCTTTGACACGCCCTCCATCTACTCGCTCATCGTGAAGTTTGAGAAGGAGTGGGGCGTGCATTATGCCGAGGGCGGCACCGGCGCAATCGTCAACGCCCTTGGCCGGCTGTTCCGCGAGCTGGGCGGCGAGGTGCGCCTGAACACCGAGGTGCGGGAGATCATGGTAGACGCCGACCGGCGGCGCGTGACCGGCGTCCGGTTGGGTGACGACACGATCGTCTCTGCTGATGTAGTCGTCTCTAATGGGGACGTGGCCTTCACCTACCGCAACCTCATTCCGCAGGCCTACCGGCGCAAGTACAGCGACAGCCGGCTGGACCGGTTCAGCTACAGCAACTCCCTGTTCGTGATCTACTTCGGCACGACGCGACGCTACCTTGACAGCAAGCTGTCGCACCACAACATCATCCTCAGCGACCGGTACAAGCAACCCCTGAAGGACACCTTTTCCAGCAAGCGCCTGGCCGATGAACTCTCGCTCTACCTCCACATGCCGACGATTACCGATCCGTCCATCGCGCCGGACGGTTGCGAGTCTTTTTATGTGCTGGCCCTGGTGCCGAACCTGCAGGCCGACGTGGATTGGGAGACGGCCGCCGGCCCATACCGGGATCGGATCATGCAGTTCCTGGAGGCCAACTACCTGCCTGATCTGCAAGCGAACATTGTCGCCGAGCACTACATAGATCCGCTACACTTCCAGAACACGCTCAACAGCTATCGCGGGGCGGCATTCTCAATCAAGCCGAGCCTGTTACAATCGGCCTGGCTGCGGCCCCACAATCGATCCGAGGAGTTTGATGATCTCTATTTCGTCGGGGCAGGCACGCACCCGGGCGCGGGCGTTCCGGCGGTGCTTTCGTCGGGCAAGATCGCCGCGCAGTTGATTGACCCTGAGCCGGAACCGGCCTCGGCGCGCGCCTGGTCGTCCGCTCAGATGAGTGGGGAGATGATGCCCAATGAACGTCCTCTTTGAACTCGGCTTCAGCCAATCGAAGGGCGAAATACAGATAGATTCGCTGCCGGTTAAGGGAAAGTTTCCCGGCTGGCTGCAAGGCACCCTGCTGCGCAACGGGCCGGGAACGTTCCGGGTAGGCGAGCAGCGCTATCGCCACTGGTTTGACGGCCTGGCCATGCTGCACCGATTCGCCTTCGCCAATGGCCGGGTCTCGTATGCCAACAGATTCCTGGAGAACAACTCCTATCGCGAGGCGCGGGAGTCCGGCCGCATCGCCTATTCGGAGTTTGCCACCGATCCCTGTCGCTCCTTCTTCAGCCGGGTGATGTCGGTCTTCTCGCCGCGCATCACGGACAGCGCCAAGGTCAATCTGACGCAGGTAGCCGACCGCTTCATCGCCCTGGCAGAGACGCCCATCCAGGTCGAATTCGACCCACAAACTCTGCAATCGGTGGGCGTCTTCTCCTATGAGGAAGATCTGCGGGGCCAGATGACGACCGTGCACCCCCACTTCGATTACGAGCGGGACATGATGTACAACGTCGTCACCCGCTTTCATCGCATCAGCCATTACCGGCTCTACGGCGTTCATCACGGCGGCCAACCGCGTCTGATCGGCCAGTTGCCCACCAAGAAGCCGTCGTATATGCACAGCTTCGGCATGAGCCAGAACTACGCCATTGTCTGCGCTTTTCCGATGGTGGTGAACCCGCTCGACCTGCTCCTATGGCTGCGCCCATTCATCGAGAATTTCCGCTGGAAGCCGGCATTGGGGGCGCCGTTCTACGTGCTGAACCGCCACACCGGCGAGCTGGTCGGTCGCTTCGACAGCGATCCCTTCTTCGCCTTCCACCACATCAACGCCTTCGAGCAGGGGGATGAGCTGGTGGTGGACATTTGCGCCTATCGAGATGCGGAAGTGCTGGACGCCTTCTATTTGCACCGGCTGGAAGACCCCCAGAACGAGGTGCCGTTCGGTAATCTCCGCCGCTATCGCCTGCCGCTGAAGGGCGGACGGGCCACCTTCGAGACCATTTCTGATGTCTGCCTGGAGCTGCCGCGCTTCGATTACGAACGCCACAACATGGATGCCGGCTATCGCTATGTGTACGGCATCGGCATCCACCCGGCCCATCGGCAGGGCTTCTACAACCAGATCACCAAGATAGACGTCGCGACCGGCGACAGCCGGGCGTGGTATGAGGACAACTGCTTTCCGGGAGAGCCGGTCTTCGTCGGCGCGCCGAATCGGCGCAACGAGGACGACGGCGTGCTGCTGTCGATCGTGCTGGACGCCGGGCGGGGAACCTCCTTCGCGCTGGCGCTGGACGCGCATACTCTGGATGAGCTGGCCCGGGCGGAGATTCCACAGCCGGTGCTGTTCGGCTATCACGGCGATTTCTTCCGCGGGGGGAGCTGGTAATGGAGTCACCCGGCGTGATCCCACCCCCGGCGATGATTGAGCTGCGGGGTGTCCACAAGATGTATGAGCTTGGCCGCCAGGAGATACCCGTCCTGCGCGGGATTGACCTGTGCGTGCCGGCCGGCGAGTTCCTGGCGATTGTCGGCCCCTCCGGCAACGGCAAATCCACGCTGTTGAACATGATCACCGGCATTGACCGGCCCAGCCAGGGCGAGGTGCTAGTGGGAGGCCGGCCCATTCACCGCCTGAGTGAGGACCAGCTGGCCGGCTGGCGCTCGACCAATCTGGGCATCGTCTTTCAGTTCTTTCAGCTGATGCCGACGCTGAGCCTGCTGCAGAACCTGATCCTGCCGATGGATTTTGCCGGCCGTGTGCCCCGCAAGCTACGGCAGGCGGCGGCGCTGGCCCTGCTAGAGCGGGTGGGGCTGGTCGACCAGGCCCACAAGCTGCCCAGCCAGGTCTCCGGCGGCCAGCAGCAGCGCGCCGCCATCGCCAGGGCGTTGGCCAACGACCCGCCCCTGCTGGTGGCCGATGAGCCGACGGGCAATCTGGATGCGCGCACCTCCGAAGATGTGTTGGAGCTGTTCTGCGACCTTTCGGCGCAGGGCAAGACGCTGATCATGGTGACCCACAACATGGATATCGCCAGCCGGGCCCCGCGGAGCATCGAAATCGTCAATGGGCAAATTGTGAGTGATCGGCGGTGAGTGTTATCTGGACCAAGGTCTGGCGCGATTTGTGGCAGAACAAGCTGCGCACCTTGTTGGCCGTGCTCAGCATCGCCGTCGGTATGTTCGCGGTGGGGGCCGTCTTTGGCCTGATTGACCTGTTGCTCAGCGGCATGGACGCCGCCCACCGCGCCGTCGTCCCTTCGCACATCAACATGATCCTGCGCAGCTATGTGGATGAGGAGACGGTCGCCGCGCTGAGCGAGGTACCCGGGGTCGCCGGCGTGGAGGCGGTCAATCAGCTCTCCTTACGCTTTAAGAGGGACCCCGAAGCGGCGTGGGAAGTTGGCTCGCTGGTCATGCGCGCGGACTATACCGATCAACGCTATGATTTCATGGAGCTGAAGGCGGGGGTGTGGCCGGAGGGCGGCGATCTGGGCATCGAGCGGTTGAGCAGCGCCTACTACGGGCTCACGCCCGGGGACACGATTATCGCGGATATGGCCGGCGAGGAGCGCGAGATCACCCTTAACGGCCTGATCCGCCACCCATTTGTGCCCCCTCCGCTGTTCGGCGGGCAGGCGCACTTCTTTGCCGCCGCCTCCACCCTGGCTGATTTCGGCGTTCCGCAAGGGCGCTATGGGCAGCTGCTGATTCAGGTGGAGGATTACAGCCGGGACCGCGCCGAGGAAATTGCCGGTGATCTGCTGGCCCGGCTAAGCGAGCGCGGGGGCAGCGTTGCAGTGACCATCTACCAGGACCCCGATCGGCACTGGGGGCGGATGTTCGTCGAGGGGGTGACCGTGGTGCTCGGCGTTATGGCCGTGGTGTCGCTGGTGCTGAGCGTGGTCTTGGTCACCAACACGATGACCGCGCTGATCGCGCAACAGACGGACCAGATCGGGGTGATGAAGGCCATCGGCGGCCGCCGGCGAACGATCATCAAGAGCTATTTGGCCGGGGTGCTGATCCTCAGCGCCATCTCCCTGCTCATCGCACTGCCCTTGAGCCTGATCGCGACCTATGGGGGTACGCGCTGGTTTCTGACTATCTTCAATATTGATTACGATGCCTTTCGTTACTCCTCTCGGGCGGTATCTTATCAGGTGGTGGCGGCGGCGGTCTCCCCGCTGGCAGCCGCCCTGTGGCCGGTCATGAAGGGCGCGCGCATCAGCGTCCGCGAGGCCATCGCGACCTACGGCCTGGGCAGCGACTTCGGCCGGGGCGTATTTGACCGGGCAGTGGACGCGATCGGCGAGCGCCTCCTGCCGACAACTTACGCGGCAGCGCTGGGTAATATGCTCCGGCGCAAAGGTCGGCTGCTGCTGACGCTCAGCGGACTGATGGTCGCCGGGGTGATGTTTCTCATTGTGATGAGCCTGGTCTCCTCCACCCGCCTGACGCTGGACAATGACATGGCCCGCCGCGGCTACGACTTGCGCATCGCCTTCGCCCAGCCCCAGGAGGGGGAAGACATCCGGCGGGTGCTCGCCGCCACGCCGGGCGTAAGCGAGGCTGAGATATGGTTCAGCCACAACGCGACGCTGCTGCGGGACGGCGAGCGCTTGCGGAATGCGACCGGCCTGGGCGCGCAACTGACCGGCATCCCAACCGCCTCGGATATGGAGCGACCGCTGATCGTTGCCGGCCGTTGGCTGGAGCCGGGCGATGGAAACGCGATAGTGATCAGCCGGGAAACGGCACAGGAGAACGACATCGCCGCTGGCGACACGGTCACGCTTGACCTTGGCCTGTTGGGCGAGGACGAGTGGGAAGTTGTGGGCATCTACAAGTCCTTCTTCAATCCCGGCTTCGTCACCGAACCGCTGTACGCCCCGCTGCCGGCGGTAGAGTTGTCCACCGGCCGGGCCGATACCGGCGTCTTCGTCCTGATCCGCGCCGGCGATCCCGATCGCGCAGCGGCCCTCGCCGCGAGTCTGCAGGGCGCATTTGAGGACGGGGGCATGAAGATTGACCTGTTCACCACGGCGCTGAAGACAGAGCAGCGTCAGGAGCTGAATAACCAGTTCAATTCGGTGATCGGCATGCTGCAGGGGCTGGCCATGCTGATGGCTACCGCCGGCGGCATTGGCCTGATGGGGTCGCTGGGCATCAGCGTCGTCGAGCGCACCAGGGAAATCGGCGTTCTGCGGGCTATCGGCGCTCGCTCACGCTCCATCCTCTCCCTGTTTGTGATGGAAGGGCTGTTCCAGGGTCTGCTGAGCTGGGCTGTCGCGGTTCCGGCGGCCTATATCCTGGCCCGGCCCATGGCCGATCTGCTGGGCCGGACGATGATCGATGTAGAGCTGGACTACGCCTTCAACGGGCAGGCCGTGCTCTTCTGGCTGGCCACGGTGATTACCATCTCGCTACTGGCCTCGGCGTTGCCAGCGTTGCGGGCCTCGCGGGTGAGCGTGCGGGAGAGCCTGGCCTACACCTGACCGGCCGCCGCTATCGGAGAGCCGGCTCCTGAGCTGCTTGCGCGGCCTGACTGCAGCAGATAGGCCCTGGCGCGGCGTTCCCGTCGGATTGCCGAGCAGATTATGATGCGCTCCAAAGGGCGAGTATAATCCGCCTTTTTCAGGAGGCAAGCATCGCCATTGTCCGTCGCCGCACTGCCTTACATTGTCTTTCTCGGCATCATCTTCGGCACCACACTAGTAGTCACCCGCTTCAGCGTCGGGCAGTTTGACGCGCTGCTATACGCGGCGCTGCAGATGTTGCTGGCCGGCTTCTGCTATTTGGCCTTCTTCGCGCCGCGCTGGTTCCGGCCCACCGCCGGGCGACCTTGGCCGCGCGGCCGGCGCCTGTGGCTGCACAGCACGCTGCTCGGCTCGCTGGGCACCGCGCTGCCCATGTCCTGCATGGTCGCCGCGCTCAACTATCAGTCCAGTGGGGTGACTTCGGTGCTGATCACGGCCAGCCCGGCCATGACGGTGGTAATCGCGCACTTCTTCCTGCCGGATGAGCGGCTGAACCGGCGCAAGGTGGCCGGCGTGCTGGTGGCGCTGGCCGGGGCGCTGGTCCTGACCTTGCGTGGGGAGTCGGGTCTGCCGGACGTCGGTCGCGCCAGCCCGA
This sequence comes from uncultured Ardenticatenaceae bacterium, assembly GCA_964539885.1. Classification (GTDB taxonomy): domain Bacteria; phylum Chloroflexota; class Anaerolineae; order Promineifilales; family Promineifilaceae; genus JACKCB01. Next base: position 14,651 of record CAZIKT010000056.1, read on the forward strand.
TTGGCTACGGGCTGGTCATCTCGGCGATGCTGGTGAGCAGCTTCATGGCCGTCTACGTGCGCAAGTACATGCGCGAAATGGACAGCGTGGAGGTGGCCAGTATCCGCATGTGGGTGGCGGCGGCCATTGCCATGCCGGTCTCTCTGCTGCTGGTCGGCTTTGACATGAGTGGTGTCAACGGACAAGGCTACCTGGCCCTGCTGTACGCCTCAATCGTAGGCACATTTGCCGGCCTGCTGTTGGCCATCCACAACATCAAGCAATTCGGGGCGACGGCGGCGGCCATGGTCGCCTATATCGTGCCTATCGTGGCCACAGCCGGCGGGGTGCTTTTTCTGGGAGAGCAAGTGACAGGCGGGATGCTGGTGGGGATGGCCCTGATTATCGCCGGGGTGGCGATGCTGAATCGGCGGGCCGGGCCGCACCCGCGGCTGGTGTGATGACCAGACTGTAGGCCGCCGGTCGGCCGGATTTTTCGGACATTGGTCTATTGCGCCGGGTGGGGGGACATGATACTGTCTAACCGATGCGGCGACCCGTGCGCGCCGGTCGAGCGACAATCAACCCTGTTCACTGGTAAGTGCGAATGCAGACGATGCCCACCCATTCCGAAGCAATGCCCGGCCGGCTCTTGGAGCGACTGGCCCTGATTGCCGAGCGCGTGGACTGGATGGCCCTGGCGGCCTTCCTGTTGCCGTTCTTGCTGTACCTGCTCACCCTGGCCCCGACTATCTACAACCTGGACAGCGCGGAACTGACAACGGCGGCGGCGACCGGCGGCATTGTGCGCGCCACAGGCTATCCCTTCTACCTCGTGCTTGGCAATCTGTGGTCCAGGCTGCCGGTGGGCGACGTCGGCTACCGGCTCAACTTGGCCTCGGCCGTGTATAGCGCCCTGGCCCTACTTTTCGCGGAGTACAGCATGCGCCGGCTGGGAGTAGGGCGCTGGGCGCGTTTCTGCGCCTGGGGTTTCCTGGCTATCGCGCCGTACTTCTGGGCGCTGTCGCTGATCGCCGAGGTATACACGCTGCACGTGGCGATGATGGCGGCGGTGGCTCTGGCGCTGTTGCGTTGGAAGGAACAGCCGACGCCGGCGCGTCTCTTCCCGCCGGTGCTGCTGATGACCCTGGGTATGGGCAACCATGCCGCCACGGTGCTGTTGGTCCCCGGGTGCCTGTTTTTCGTACTCGTCAGCCACCCGCGGGTATTGCTTCGGCCGTGGTCGTTGTTGGCGGCCGGGGCCGGTCTGGCGCTGGGCGCGATGGTCTTCCTCTATCTGCCGCTGGCGTACAGCGCCGGCCC
>CAZIKT010000057.1:0-15308 GCA_964539885.1 uncultured Ardenticatenaceae bacterium
CCAGGCGGCTGCGTTCTGCGGCTTCTTCATAAAGCTGATCGTTCACCACGGCGATGGCGGCCTGCTGTCCGATGCCGGTGAGAATGCTCAGACGCCTGCCGGTCAGAGGCAGTTCCGCGGACGGCGGCGTTACCAGCAGCGCACCCACCAGACTGGCCCGGGCATGGAGTGGAAAGACATAGGCTGAATCAGTTTCCAGAACGGTGCGCATCCACGGGGGCAACTGCATGACCTGATAGGGGGGCGCCGGCAGGCGATTCTCCTCTGACAATTGAATGGGTGGGAACTCGGCTACACCGATCTCAAAGGATTCCAGCAGACCGCGGCCCATTTCGCTCATCCCATAGCTCGGGCCGGCGCGAAATGTGCGTGATTGCTCATCCCATATCAAGATGATGCTCTTCTCAACGCCAATCAATAGGGGAACAAAGCGCACGATGGTGCCCAGAATCTCGTTCAGGTCGATCAGACTGTTGACCGCTTCAGCGACCTGTAAGAGTGCCGTATTGACCCAGGCCTCTTCCTGTTGCGCGCGATGCAACAGTTCGCCCGCTATGGCCTGTGCGGCTTCCTGGATGATATTGCTCAGCAACTCGTCCTGGCGGGGGATGAGAAAGGCCTCCCCGCTCGAAGGCTCTGTATTCTCCCCTGACCTGGCCAGGAGCATGACACCCAGATGCCGGCCGTGGGCAATCATCGGGTAAAGCCCCCAGGTAGCGTCCTGCAAGGATGCGCTCGTGATCCACGGCGGCGCGTGCGCCGTGATCAGCCTTTCCCGGCCTACATGTACAGCATCCAGGGCATGCCACTCGCCCAGCCCCAGGGTGATACGCCTGAACTGCGCTTCTTCCCCTGCCGGCAATCCGGATGCTTCGGCGGCGTGATAATGTCCGACTTCCTCCTCCCACATGAGGATTGCGCAAATGGGAATGCCGATGAGCAGCGGAGTAAGCCGGCACAGCGCTTCCAGCAGATCCTCTAATGTCTCGCTCTGGCTCAATGCCTCCGCAACCTCTAATTGAGCGGTAGTCAGCCAAGCCTGTTCCTGTTGGGCGACCCACTGCCGGGTCTTGTCAATGGCTGTCGCTACCTGGGCGGCCAGCGCCTCCAGCACGGAGCGGTCCGCGGCACCAAAGACATCTGGTCGCTCACTCTGCACATCCAGCACACCCAGCAATCGCTGGTCAGTGATGAGCGGGACGGCCATCTCAGCCTGGGTCGGCAGCGGCTGAGCAAACGGGCTATTCTCCGGCGCCACAATGAACCGTTCGTCGCGGCTGGTGTTGTTGGAGACGATCGTCTCGCGGCGAGCCACAGCGGTTCCGATCAGGCCGCGGCCAACCGGAATCCGCACCTCCCCCGGCTTGATTCTGGGAAGCGTGGTGGCATATAGGACAGCCTCGTCGCTTGCTTCATCAATCCCCAAGATGCCCACTGGATGGAAGCCGAAGGTCTCCCGGGTCAGATGAACCACCGACTGCATCAATTCGTCCAGGTCCTGCAGGGCATTTACCCGGCGGGCTATCTGTCCGACCAATTCGAGTTGAGCAGCCCGTCGCCGAGCCTGGGCGTACAGATAAGCATGCGAAATGGCGGCGGCTGCCTGGTTGGCCAGGATCGAGAGGCGGCGGACATCGCTGGTCGTGAAACGATAGGGCTCCTGGCTCTGCGCCGCCATGATGCCCAGGGTAGTGTTCCCGCTGAGCAGGGGGATAAAGACGCCGGAACGGGGAGGGCTGTCGCTGATATATCGTGGCCGGGCCGGCAATTGCGACAGCTCCTTCTCATAGTCGCCAATGGTGAGCGTCTGTCGGCTGCGGCGCACCCAGCCGACGATGCCGGGATTGTCGCCGATATCGTAACTCTGTGGTGGCTGCCTTTCGCCGTCTATAGACCAGTACAATATTTGGTACTGATCGCCCTCAAAAAGGCCGATCTGGAACGTGCGTGTATCAATTACCTTGCCAGCTTCCTGCGCAATCAGCTCGCACATCGCGTCAATGTCAAGCTTGGCCTGGACGATCGCTCGCCCGGCCCCACTCAACACCTCCAACTCGGCCAGCTGCGCCTGCGCGATCCTGCTGACATTGCGATAGCGCCGGTTGAGCATGAAGAGCGCGTAAAGCAGCAGCAGGATAATCAGCAGCAGCCAGGGGAATAACTCCGCCAATTCAGCCACCTATGTTGCCGGGGTCGCCTGGGCAGTGCGGCGCGATTCTGCCGGCGACAACGAAAAGGACGGCCTGAGAAGCCGCCCGCAAGCCGGTGATGGGCAACAGGTATCGCCTAGTCGGCCTGCTGCCAGTAATGTCCGGCCTCTTCCCGGTCCGGAAAGATCCGAAAGACCTTGTCAAAGCCAATCATCTTGAAGATGTCATACACGCGGGGTGTCATTGAACAGAGTAAGACGTCGCCATTCTCCTGGCGCGCCATACGCCAGGCAGTTACCAGACAACGCAGCCCTCCGCTGTTGATATAGTCCACTCCAGCCATGTCGACGACCAGCCGGTTGTGACCTTCTTTGAGTAGGGCTTGCAGCGTCTCTTCGAGCTGACCTGCCTGCGACTGGTCGAGACGACCAGTCGCCGTTACCAACCAGATATTGCCGGAATAAGGTGTACTCTCAATTGTCATGAGGATTCGCTATCCGGCGTGCGCCTGGCCGGGAGGCGCTTGCGCATGGTCAACTTGTTGCCGTGATCGTCATCGAACTCAAAGGTGACGCCGTCCATCAGTTCGCGTATGAAGTACAACCCAAGCCCACCAACCTTCAACTGGATTGTTGACTCCATGTCCTTTGCGTTTGAGTTCTCTCCCCCGGAGTTCACTGCCGGGATTGGTACGTTGTCCGGATCAAACGCCCGGCCAAAATCGCGGATTTCGATGACAAAAGCTTCGTCCTCAATTCGCCAACTGACGTGCAGAACCCCTTCGTCTTCACCCCCATAGGCGTGCTCAATGACGTTCGTACAGGCCTCATCAGTGCATAGTTCCATGCGAAAGAGCATGTCCTCATTGAACCCGGCCTGAGCTGCGCCCTCGCTTACAAACAGGCACACTTCCTGGATCCGGTCATAGCGGCCCGGAACTGTCAGGCTATCCTGCTGCTGACTCATCACTGTATTTTGCGGGGCAACTAGTTCATAACGCCAACGGCGGCGCCGACGCTGTCGTAGATCTCGAAGATAGAGGTCAAGCCCGCTAGTTGTAACACATCCATTACTCGCGCTGATGGATGCACCAATACTATCTTGCGACCGTTTCGACTGGTGGTGCGTTGGGCCGCAACCAGCGCGCGGATACCGGCGCTGCTCATGTAACTGACCTGATGAACATCCAGAATGACATTCTTCCTATGGCCGGCGTACTCTTGCAGCTTGCTATCCAGTTCCGGGCTTGTCGCACTGTCCACACGTCCGACGACCACCGCAACGATTGAGTTGTTCGTGTCCGCATCCGTATCTCGCGTGATTGTTAGCTCATTCTGGTCATTCATGGGCGTTTTTCTCCTGCTGCTGTGACAATCGTCCAGATTATATCACTGGTATTTCGGATTAGTAAAGGTAGGTGTGATCTGCCTTCCTGAGTACAATCGAGCGAGCGCCGTTAATCGCGCCGCTTACCGCCTTCCAACACTATACCATGATAGCGCGGCGTGCCGGTCAATCCTATGCGATGAGCAATATCCTGCTAAAGCAAGCGGTCAAAGAAGAGGCGTTGGCGCTGGGGTTCAGCGTCGCCGGCGTTGTCTCAGCGCGTCCCAGCCGCCGGCTGGAAGCTTATCAGCAGTGGATCGCTCAGGGCTTTCATGGTGAAATGGGTTACTTAGCCCGTCCGGATCGTCAGGCGCGGCGCAACGACCTGGACGTGATTTTGCCCGGCGTGAGATCCATCATTTGCGTGGGTCTCGACTACGCGACGCAACTGTTGCCGGCGCACGTCGCCAATGACCCGTCGCGGGGCCGGATATCCAACTACGCCTGGGGCCAGGATTACCACACTGTGATGACGCCCCGGCTGGAAGCGCTGGCGGACTGGCTGGAGAACCATTGTGGAGAGCCGGTTATCAGCCGGGTCTATGTGGATACGGGAGCCATTTTGGAGCGAAGCCACGCCGAGGAAGCCGGCCTGGGTTTTGTCGGCAAGAATACGATGCTGATCGATCCGCGCCGGGGCTCGTGGCTTTTCCTGGGCGAGCTGTTGACTACTGTGGAACTGGAGGCCGATCCATTCAGGCGAATGCCGGCTTGCGGCAGTTGCCGCCGCTGTCTGACCGCCTGCCCGACGGAGGCCTTTGCCCGGCCATATGTGCTGGATGCCCGGCTCTGCATCTCCTATCTCACTATTGAGCTAAAAGGATGGATACCAAGAGAGTTGCGCCCATTGATGGGCAACTGGGTATTTGGCTGCGACATCTGCCAGGAAGTCTGCCCGTTTAACCGCTTCGCTCCACGCACGCCGGAGGCTTCCTTTTGGCCGATGGACTGGGAGTGGGCCGCTCCGCCTCTGCTGGACTTGCTGGCTCTAGACGATGAGGGGTTCGACAGGCGCTTTGGAGATAGCCCAATCCGGCGCATTAAACGCAGCCGGCTGCTACGCAACGCCTGCGTTGCTGCCGGCAACTGGGGGGACCCGGCTGCGATCCCGGCTCTGAGCCGCCTGCTCGCTGATCCTGAGCCAATAGTCCGCGGGCACGCCGCCTGGGCGCTGGGTAGAATCGGGGGAGATCGGGTCATACGCCCCCTTAAAGCAGCTGCCGCGAGCGAGCGGCAGCCGGAGGTGCTCGACGAAATCCAGGACGCCACTTCGCATAGCCGGGCGATGCGATGATTGGACAGTTCGCTTTCGAAAGCCTCAAGAATGCGCTAAGATCGCGCTTACCAATTCCCGGAGGATGATCTTGACCCAGTTACACCCGGCATTTGATTGGCTGCAGGTGGCGCGAACAGTGCTGGCCTCGCGCATGATTGATGACAGGGAAGAGCAGGAGCTTTACCCTCAGGGGGAGGTGCTGTACCAGTTTTCGGCGCGCGGCCACGAACTGGGGCAGGCGCTGCTCAGTGTTCTGCTTGACCATCCCTTTGACGCCGCCGGCATTTATTACCGCTCTCGCCCATTCATGTTAGGCTCCGGCCTGACCATTACGGAGGCGTTTGCGTCAGACATGGCCCGGGCCGGCGGCGTCAGCGCGGGCCGGGATGTCGGCGTCGTCTTCAACATGCCCAGCCGGGGGCGGGCGACGATTCTGCCGATGGCAGGCGACGTGGGCTCGCAGTACACGCCGGCCATCGGCTGGGCGCAAGCCATTCGCTATCGCGTGGAAGCGCTTGGAGAGGAACATCTGGACGGCAGCATCGCTGTTGTCTGCGGAGGCGAGGGGTCGGTGGCGACCAACGGCTTTTGGTCCGCGCTGACTATCGCAACCACTCTGCGCCTGCCGGTGCTCTTCCTGATTGAGGATAACGGCTATGCTATTTCTGTGGAAAGTGTCCTGCAGACTCCGGGCGGCAACATTGCAGACAATCTCAGCAGCTTTGCCAATCTGAAGGTGTGCCAGGGATCGGGCGTTGTTCCGGCTATAACAGCGGAGCTAATCAGCGAAGTGGTGACCCATGTGCGCAACGGGGCCGGACCGGCGCTGTTGCGCCTGGAAGTGCCGCGACTGACCGGCCACTCGGGCCACGACAACCAGTCCTACAAGAGCGCGATATTACTGGAGGAAGAATGGTCGCGCGATCCGTTGCCTGCGCTGCACGACTACATCGTGCCGGCTTTGCTTGATGAGGGCGAATGGCAAAAGCTTGTGGATATGGTCGCGGGCGAGGTAGCAGCCGCCTGCGAAGCTGCGCTGGCGCAGGACCAGCCGGACTCCAACACGGTTGTTGACTATGTCTGGGCGGATGAAGCCAGGCCGCCGCGGGTGGGAGGCCTAGCAGCCGAGCAGATTGTGCTGCCGCCCGGCGACCCAACGCCGACAATGACCAGTCCCCGGCGAATCAATCTCGTCGAAGCGATCCGTCGCACCCTGGAAAGCGAGCTCGCGATGAATCCGCGCTTGCTGGTCTTCGGCGAGGATGTTGGTAAGAAAGGGGGCGTGCATATCGCCACGATGGATCTGCAGGCTACCTTCGGCGAGAGCCGCGTCTTTGACACCAGCCTGTCGGAGGAGGGGATCATTGGCCGGGCGGTGGGCATGGCATTGGCCGGCCTGATGCCTGTGCCGGAGATTCAGTTCCGCAAGTATGCTGACCCGGCGACGGAACAATTCCATAATGCCGGCACCCTGCGCTGGCGCACCGCTAACAACTTTGCCGCGCCGATCGTGGTGCGCGTGGCCGGCGGATATGGGCGCAAGGTGGGCGACCCCTGGCACAGCGTGACGGACGAAGCCGCCTTTGCCCATTCCGTTGGTTGGCGCATCGCCTTTCCCTCCAACGCCGAGGACGCGGTGGGCCTGCTACGTTCTGCCCTGCGCGGCCATGACCCGACGCTGTTCTTTGAGCACCGGGCGCAAATGGATGCGGCCTGGGCGCGCCGGCCATACCCGGGCGACAACTACGTCATTCCGTTCGGCAAGGCCCGCTTCATCAGTCGCGGTGACCATTTGTCTGTAGTGACCTGGGGCGCGATGGTAGAGCGCTGTGAACTGGCAGCCGGGCAACTGGACGCCGAGGTAGAGATAATTGACTTGCGCACAATCATTCCCTGGGATAAGGAAGCTGTCCTGGACTCTGTACGAAAAACGTCCAAGGCGATCATCGTGCATGAGGATATTGGCTTGGCCGGCTTCGGCGCGGAAGTCGCCGCCACGATTGCCCAGGAAGCGTTCATGGACCTGGATGGGCCGGTGGTGCGGGTGGCGGCGCCGGCTGTGCCTGTGCCCTTCAACTACCACCTGATGAACGCGGTCGTGCCGGCCGTTGAGGTGATCCGCGATAAGATGCTGGAGTTGCTGCTGTTCTAGTTTGAAGGATGGTCACTGGTAAGAGGAGCACACAATGTTAGCAGACGACGCTTCGGCTGCGCCTGAGACGGCCGCCGGCAAAGTAGATGATATTCGTCTCTTTTCTGGAACGGCTAACCGTCCGCTGGCTGAGAGGGTGGCCCGCAAACTGGGTATCTCGCTTTCCAATCTGCGGGTGACGCATCTGCCGGACAGCGAAATTCATGTGCAGATTGATGAGCTGGTGCGTCACCAGGATATCTTCCTGATTCAGCCCTGCACCGCGCCGGTGAATGACAATCTGGTTGAGCTGATGCTCATGTTGGATGCCTTTCGCCGGGCATCCGCGCGGCGTATCAATGTGATCGTGCCGTACTTTCCCTATGCCCGGCAGGATCGGATGGCCCGCGGGCGCGAGGCGATCAGCGCCAAGGTAGTGGCGCGGACGTTCGAAATGCTGGGCGCTTCGCGCGTGATATACGTCGACATTCACTCGCTGCAGACGCAGGGTTTCTTTGATATTCCGGTTGATCCATTGACGGCGATGCCCACCCTCGCCGCCTATTTTGAAAACGATCCCCGCTTTCCGCCGCAGGAGACGGTCATCGCGGCTCCGGACCTGGGCCGGGCGAAGTTGGCCGGCAAATATGCTCAACAACTGGGCATGGACCTGGTGATCATGCACAAGGCGCGGATTGATTTCGCGCACACCGAGACGTCGGCGGTGGTCGGCGATGTGAGGGACAAGACGGTCATCCTGATCGACGACATGATCGCCAGCGGAAGTGTTCTGGACCAAATACCGTCCCTGTTGGCAGCCGGCGCTCGCTCTCCCGTCTACCTGTCAATCAGCCATGCGGTGCTGCTGCCGACAGCGCTGCAGCGCCTGGACAGAAGTTATGTCGGAGAACTGGTTACGACTGATACGGTACTGATCCCGCCCGAGAGGCAACATCCGAAGATTCGTGTGCAGTCAATTGCCGAAGTCCTGGCAGAGGCTATTGACTGTATTCATTCGGGCCGATCGGTTGGCGACTTATTGCGGTTGCTGTGAGGCCGGCCCATTATCTGCCGGCTGCGGCGCACGCTGTGTGGCACACGCCGTGCGGCGCGTATTACGCGTCCCGCATCATGTGATAAACGAGATCACGGCTGGACACGACCGCCACAGGCCGCCGCCGGCCCTCGACATCATCCTGGACGGCAACCACCCGGTGTATGCGGTTTGTCAGCAACAACTGGGCGACATCCAGCAAGGTGGTGTCGGGGGAGACAGTGACGACGTCGGAGCTCATGAAATCGCCCGCTTGCCGCTCTGCCCATCCGTCGTCTTCCATGTGAGCACGCAGCAGATCGGTTTGCGAGATGATCCCCTGGAGAAAGCCATTCTCATCGACCACCACTAGGGCGGTGACATCGGAGGCCAGCATCTGCTGACATACCAGAAGTAGCGGAGTGTCCTGCCGGCAGGAGACTACCCCATATCGTTTAGCTTCCAGAACTGTACGACCCTTCTTCATTTATACCCAACCTGCCCATGCTGACCCGGGGCCACCGTATTCTGAGTGGTGCTTTGGTCACAATGACCCATGCCGCTATTATATCAAAAGGGTATTCCCTATAAAGTCGAGATGAGCAGCAAATTATGAGGAGGAGTAATGACCGCACCGTATCGTAACCGGCCTGAATTGCTGGAACGCATCAATCTGCTGATCGGTTGGATCGAGTCGCAAATGGCGTATCGTGACCAACCCGGCCTGGCAATCGGCCTTGTCCACGATCAGGAGCTTGTCTGGAGCCGGGGTTTCGGCTTCGCGGATGTGGAGCGGGAGTTGCCGGCGACGCCGCAGACCCTATTCCGCATCGCCTCGATCACAAAACTGTTTACCAGCACCGCGCTACTGCAATTGCGCGATGCCGGCCTGCTGCAATTGGATGACCCCTTACACAGGCACCTGCCCTGGTTCGCCATGCAGCCGCCGGAGCCTGATGCGCCAGCGATCACGCTCCGCCATCTGATTACCCACACCAGCGGTTTGCCGCGCGAAGCCCCGTTTCCTTATTGGACAGATTCCCACTTCCCTGACATTGTTGCGGTTCGGGAGGGCTTAGTGGACCGGCCGAGCGCTCTGCCGCCGGAAACGCAATGGAAGTACTCCAATCTGGCGCTAGCGCTGGCGGGGGAAGTGATCAGCGCCGTGTCCGGCATACCATATGAGAGCTATGTCGAAACTCATATCCTGCAGCCGCTGGGCATGTCTCGGACACTGGTGCGCACGCCGGAACCGGATCAAGCCGGGCTGGCGGTCGGTTATGGAAGACGCCTGCCTCGACTCGGACGTGAGCGCAGTCCTCACACGGACGCGCAGGCTCTGACAGCGGCCTTCAATATGGCCTCCAATGTGGAGGAGCTGGCCCGCTTCATCATGCTGCAATTCCGTACCGGCAAGGAGCATATTGCCGGTGCGCCCGCGCAAATTCTGGCTCCTCGCACTTTACGCGAGATGCATCGCGTCCACTGGCTGGACCCCGATTGGCAGGGCGGCTGGGGGCTTGGCTTTTCGATTTCGCGACAGGGCGGCAAGACGCTCGTCGGTCATGGGGGAGCGGTGTTGGGTCACCGGACGCAGATCAGCTTCTCGCCGGCTGATAGGGTCGGCGTGATCGTCCTGACCAATGCCGATGACGGCGATCCCATTCTCTACCAGGAGAAAGCGCTGCAATGGGTGGCCCCGTACTTGCTAAAGCCGGCGACCAAGGAAACGCCGGACGCCGGAGAGGCCTATGCGGCCTATGTGGGTAAGTTCCGCAATGCCTGGCGAGATATCCAGGCGCTGGTCCTCGATGGTCGGCTATCGCTGGTTGACCCCACCCTGCCGGATCCGCTCGCCTTCTTGGCGACGCTGGAACCCGTCTCTGAGCACGTCTTCCGGATGGTCAAGGCAAACGGCGGCTGGCCCGTTGGCGAATTCGTAGCCTACGAGATGGATGATCATGGCGCTGTGCAAAGGCTCAAGATGGGCGATAACTTCCTTTTACCGATAGAAGGGTGGTAGTAAGCATTCAGACTGATGACGTCGATGCTACTCCGGCCGTTATTGAGGCCAATGGCGGTGAGGCGCTCACACCATCGATGGCGATTCCGGATACCGGCTGGTTTGCACTGTACCTCGATCCAAGCGGCAACCAAGTGGGCCTTTACAAAGCCCTGGCCCCGACTGAATAACCCTTACCTTGCTCAATTGATTCTATGCCGCCGGCGATCGGCGACCCCGGTCGCCTGTTTTGTTTCCTGGTCGTTCGCCCGTACCACCATGGCGCCGACCGCCCGAAGCGCCTGTAGCTGTCTGTCGCGCAGAACGACGCTATACTTTCCGTGATGAGGATTCTCGACGGCGAAGTTCCGCAGGATCGGGCATGGCGTACGTTGGTCATACTGGAGCCCGGCAGCGAACCCGGCCCGATCTGGCAGTTTGGACAGCGAGTAGCCCACGCTAACCGCGGAGAGGCGGTGGCGGCGGTGATCATGCCGGAAGCGCAGATGGAAAACGCGCTGCTGAGGGCCAGGGAGTCGTTGCAGCGGGCGCGTGACGAGGCGTCGGCGGAGGGGCCTACACACGCACTGCTTATCGAGACGCAGGATGTAGGGAAGGCGATCCGGGCTCTGATCGAAAAAGCGGACATAGACCTGTTGTTGGCGGATGCGTCGGCCCAATGGCATGGACTCGACAAGGTCGCCTGCGCCATCGGGATGTTGCGCGGCGGCACCTACGTCGACTTCAGTGAAGATGAAAATCCTCCGTCGCCGGCCAACGGCGAATTGCCTCAACAGGGAGAAGGGCGCGCGATCCGGAACATTCTGGTACCGACCTCGGCCGGCCCCAATTCAGCGCACGCGTTGCGATTTGTGCTGCCTTTGACGCCTGAAACCCGAGTGACCGCACTGTACGTAGCGGCGGCGCACATGGGGTCGCGAGCGGAGGCCCTGGGCCGATCTCGACTTGAGCAGCTGCTGCGCTTTGTGGATGCCGGTGATCGCATCGAGAGCAAGCTGATTGTCGCCGAGAATGTGACGGAAGGGATTATTGCCGAAGCGCGCCAGGACTATGATTTGGTCCTAATCGGGGCCAGTCGAGAGAGCAGGGTAGATAAAGCGCTCTTCGGGGATGTCGTCGGCTCGGTGGTACGTGAGAGCCAACGGCCGGTCATAGTCGTGCGCGAGCCCAACGATCAGCTAGGTTCTATTGCCCGGCAATTATCCTGGGGATTGCGGCACGTCATTCCCCGACTTGATCGGGCGAATCGGTCAGAGGTCTATGTCCGGGTCCATCGTTCAGCCCGTCCGAGCGCCGACTATTTTGTCTTGATAGGTCTCTCCGCCACCATTGCTGCATTTGGGTTGTTGCTCAACAGTCCGGCAGTGGTGATCGGCGCGATGTTGGTGGCCCCGCTGATGTCACCCATGGTAGGGGTCGGGTTAGCCATCGTTCTTGGCGACACCCGTTTCATACGACTCTCCCTTGGGGCGGTCCTGCGCGGCCTCTTGCTGGCAGTATTTCTTGGCGCGCTGGTGGGATTGTTGCGACACGATTCGCCGCTGACTGCTGAAGTATTGGCGCGCACGCAGCCAAGCCTGTTGGATCTGGCGGTAGCGCTCTTCGCCGGGTTTGCGGGCGCGTTCGCCCTGACCAATTCAGACGCTGCTGCCGCCCTACCGGGAGTGGCCATTGCCGCCTCTCTTGTGCCGCCTCTGGCGGCAGCCGGCATTGCCTTCAGCTCTCGCAATCCCTATGAAGGGATGGGCGCCCTGTTACTGTTCACCGCCAACTTCGTCGCTATCGTTTTTGCTGCGGTCCTTGTCTTCCTTTTGCGTGGTTTTCGGCCGGCCGAGTCAAACAAGGCACAGCGAGCCGTTCAGACCCGTTCGGTCCAGGTTGAAATTGTGATGCTGATTGTTGTGGCCGCTGTGCTGGCGCTGTTCACCTATCGCCTGGCGCAGAATCAGCAACTGCTAAACACGATTGAACAGACAACTTCACGGGCGCTGGTTGACGTGGCGGACGCGACGCTGACTCGATTGGACATCCAGAATGTCGGCGGCGAGACGGAACCTTTGGCGTTGAATATCGTGGCTGAATCAGAGCACGTCGTCCCCTTTTCAATGGTAGAACAGCTGCAAGAGCAGATCGCCGCCGATTTGCAGCCGTTCTTGCCGGAAGGAAAGCCGGTGCAGATTGTGCTCACAGTCATCCGGGTCACCAGGCTTGACCCGGTCTCGCCGCCGACACCTACTGAGACGCTGATTGCGCCGACAGCTGCCGGCCAAAACCCGACCGAGACTATGACGCCAATGGCGTCAACATCGCCAACGGAGACCCCCACGCCATCGGTCACGCCGGCTGAGACCGAGACTCCCTTGCCGACTGAGACTTTGATTGCCGCGCCAACGATGACGCAGGCACCTCCTGAGGCTACGGCAAGCCCGGCCGTTCCCCGCGCTCAGGTGAACGCCCCATTCGGTGTGGATATGCGTGAGGCGCCGGAGGCCGACGCGCTGGTGGTCGCCGTTGTGCCGAATGGGGCTGTGGTGGAGCTATTGCCGGAAGAGCAAGTTGTGGCTGGTATCAGATGGCAGAAGATCGTCTACGCCGGGCAAGAAGGATGGGTAATCTCGGGCCTGCTGACACCATTTGACCCGTAATGAAACGTCGGTAGCCGCCATCACCGGTTTTCCAACGCCATCTGAACCGCGCGATACGCGTCCAGTACACCGTAGCCGGCGATGTTGTTGGGTATCACTGAGGTGTCAGTCTCGTCCCGGCAGACCTGCGCGCTACCGAAGGTGAGCAGGTAGTCTTCAAACTCAGCCAGATCATCGGCCGACGATGAATCAGGACTGTAAGGGCGGGCGGACGATTCCAGGATCACCTCCGTGGCGGCTATGTCGCCAATCAGGGCCGGGTTGGCCGACCACAGCAGCGCCACTACGCCGGCCACGTGGGGGCCGGCCATGGATGTGCCGCTGGCGACATAGTAGCTGTTTCGCGGGTAAGCGGAGAGAATCTCGTGGCCGGGGGCGACAATGTCCGGCTTCAGGCGCATACTGCCATCCACCAGGACAGGGCCGACGCTGCTGAAGCCGACGACGCGACCAAACCGGTCCAGAGCGCCAACGCTGAAGACGCTGTCGTAGATGGCCGGCGCGCTGTCAATGGTGCCGCATTCCGGGCCGTCATTTCCGGCGGAAACGACCACGAAGATGCCGGCCGAACGCAATGCCTCCATTGCCGGTTCCAGGGCCAGCGGGTCGCATCCCTCTCTATCCGCCGGACAGCCCCAGGAGTTGTTAAGCACGTGCGCTGAGCGGGTGGGGTCCCCGTCAGACCAGGGATCGCCGGCCTGCGGGTAAGGGGCAAACACGAATTGCAGGCAATCCAGGTAAAGTCCCATGTTGCCGATCCCGCGCGCCAAATTCTTGCATCCTATCCAACCTGCGTCCGGCGCGACGCCCACTGTGTTACCGACGATCGTGGCCAACGTATGCGTGCCGTGTCCATGGTCGTCTGTTGGGAATGAGTCGCCGAACCAGGGGTCCAGCCAGGTGTAATCGTTCTTGATCTCCCCGCCCGTCTGAGCGCCGAGATAGCTATCTGCCAGCTCCGGATGCGTTCCCTGCACGCCGGAATCAGACTGCCCCACGACTATCCCTTGCCCGCGCACATCGAATTCCTCCCACACCTGAGGCGCGTTGAGCATTTCCAGGTTCCACAGCAATTCCTGCGGAGCCGATTCAGTGCCGGGTGTAGGCACGATCCGCCGGGGTAGCGGGCGCAACATGGGGCTAAGCAATACGCGATCCACGTCAGGGTGTAGCGAAAGCAGCAGGCGCAACGGCAGACCGCCTGAGACTTCAATGGCGTTCTCAAGATAATAGGGTGTGTAGTTGATGTAAAGGCGGTCCAGCAAGCTGCGAAGATCCGCTTGGCTGACGAGAGCTTGATCAACCAGGCTGTCATAGACGAACTGCCGGCGAGTGTCATAGTCAACGATGTCATCGGCGGCGCCCACATCGGCCTGTTCCTTAAGGATGACGAACAGCCGATCGCCGTGGAAGCCGGGCTGGCCGAAAAGGAAGTAGCTGAACAGACCGATCAGCCACAAGCCGGCGGCCCCGGTCCAAAGTGCGGCTCTTTGACTATGCAATTGCTGCCCCCACCAGTGGCGGGGAATAGCAACCAGCAGGAAGAGCAGCGGACTGAGCAGGACAGACAATCCGGCTGACACCAGCGCATAGAAGATCGTTTCCCGGCCGGATAGCAGATTTTCTACCGGCAGCGTCTCGGGATCGCTGGCAATCAGCGGTAGGGCAATTGCCAGTCCGATCAGCAAGGTCAGCGCCGCCCGGTTGGAAGCGGCAGGCCGGTCCTGATCGGTGATGCGGCCCAGGGCTAACACCGTCCAGGCCAGAGCCGGTACGGTGAGAATCAGCAGCGGCGACAAGCCGTGCGGACCGAAACTCACCGTCAGGAAGAAGAGGGCCAGCGAGATGGCTAGCCCACCAATGACGGCATCCAGCCAGTAGCCCGTTCCGGCTCGCTCGATGGCCCGAAGTGGGAAGTATGAGACCAGTTGCGCCGCCGCCCAGCCGAGCAGCAGGCCGGCGCTCAAGCCGAGCAGTAAATCCAATGGCGATCCTACCGCTCCGAGCGTCAGCCAGGGCAGGGCGAGTAATGCGGCTAGGCTCAATGCGAGCGGCACTGTGGCAAAGTCGGCAGCGGGGCGATCCGGCTGTGAGCGGCGCACGTACAGGCCGAGTAGCGCGAGATACAAGGCCGTCAGCGCCAGACGCGCCAGGGCCAGCAGTTGCGTCTCCACCGGCGGAATCCAGGCCAGGGGGATCATGAACAGGGCAAAAAGAATGCTGAGCGACCAGAGGATGTATGCGGACCTGGCCCGGCCCGCGCCGGTGCGCCAGATGAGCAGACCCAGCGGCGGGAAAACCATCACGGCGGTCATGAGCAACGCCGCATTGTTAGACATGGTAATGCCGGTGAACAGGAGCGCCACCCGCGTCATCTGGCTAACCCCAAAGGCGAAAAGGATGAACAGGAAAGTCAGGGTAGGCAGGCAGCCGGCGCGCAGCTGTTGCTCGACGGTGGAGGTTGGCGGCACTGGTGCGGCGATCAAGTCATGCGAGTTCATGTGCCGGATTGTAGAATGCGCGCGCGCGGGACACAAACTTTGACAGGCCGGCGGTCCATCCGCTATAATGTTCTATCGTGTTGCATCAGCTTCCGTAGCTCAACTGGCAGAGCAGGCGACTCTTAATCGTCTGGTTGAAGGTTCGAGTCCTTCCGGGAGCACC
>CAZIKT010000058.1:0-8511 GCA_964539885.1 uncultured Ardenticatenaceae bacterium
GGAAAGGAAATGCCCGGCGCGATTTCGAAGCTCTTGTCCACGGCAACGATTCGCCAACTGCGCACGGTGCGCCCGTCCGCATCCACGCTCACCTCGCCGTAGTCAAAATCCGTCAGGATCTCGTGCGGGTCAAACTGGTTGGCGGCATGGTTGACCTGACCGACCGTGCCGGCCCCGCCGTGTCCGCTGTGCTCCGCCTCGGCTTCCGGCTGGCCCTCGACTTGCGCCGAGACGCGCACTGGGCCGAGCGCCCGCAGGCCTAACAGTCCTGCCAGGCCGGCAATGCCCATGCCACTGGCCTGCAAGAACGAACGGCGCGAAAGACCGCCCGCCCGCCCGCTATCGTCAATGCGCTCTGAATCTTCCTTCATTTGCATAGGACCTTCCTGACTGATTGGGTTAACCACGGACAAGGCGCGTAGCCTGAGCGATAGTAGAGCGCAGGGCAAGTTGCGCATCCAACCCGGCCTGCCCGGCACGATTCCTATCCTGGCAAAGTAATTTTTTAGTTATGCCTAAATTATACGAATGGGCGGCTCTTTGTCAATGCGTTCTGCTCTTGCTTACGTTTGGATTGTCATGCCAGATCGGCTATATTCACCAGTTGGTTGACATCGGCGTCGGCGGCGGGGAGTATGCCGGATTGTGTTATTAGCGCCGAGGATATCGCCAACAGGAGGAACTATGAACCGCCCGCACCCCTTCTCGCTTTTCGCCCTGCCTATCGTCTTGCTGCTGCTGGTCATTGTGCTCGCGCCGGCGCAGGCGCAATCCCGCTCCGTTCGCCAACTGCATGGGGCTGAGGCGCAGCGATTCCTGGCCCGCGAAGGCATCCTGGAGCAGATTCAGTCTGCCGGCGGCGGGGCGGCGTCATTGGAGCCGGCGCAGGGGCGCAGCTTCCTGGTGCTTCGGCCCGGGAGCGCTTCGGACTATGATTTAGGCGACCAGTTTGGTGTCTCGGTGGCGTTGGACGGTGACACATTGGTCGTAGGCGCTGCCTATGCCGACATCGGGCCCAACAGCGACCAGGGAGCGGCATACGTCTTTGTGCGTAGCGCGACCGGCGCATGGCTGCAACAGCAAAAGCTGGTCGCCGGAGACGGGGACGCCGGCGCTCAGTTTGGTTCCAGCGTTGCCCTGAACGAGGATTCTCTCATTGTGGGCGCGCACATGGCCGATATCGGCGCGGCCGTTGACCAGGGCGCCGCGTACATGTTTACCCGCGCCGGCTCAACCTGGAGTCAGCAGCAAAAGCTCACCTCCTCCGATGGGCAAGCCGGCGATCGCTTTGGCGTCGCGGTGACTCTGGATGGGAACACCGCCGTCGTGGGCGCGAGCCTGGCGAATGTCGGTCCAAATGGCGACCAGGGGGCGGCGTACGCCTATGTGCGGAGCGGGACCATGTGGAGCCAGCAGCAGAAACTCATCGCCGGGGATGGGGCAGCCGGCGACCGATTCGGCAATGCGGTTGCCGTGGACGGAAATAGCGCCATCGTTGGCGCGCACTATGCCGATGTCGGAGCCGTCGCCATCCAGGGGGCAGCCTACGTCTTCTTCCGCGCCGGCTCAGTCTGGACCCAGCAGCAGAAACTCACCGCTTCCGACGGAGCGGGAGGCGACTTCTTTGGCACCTCCGTGGACCTGGACGGCCCTACCACGGTGGTTGGCGCAAACTACGCGAATGTCGGCGGCAACATTGACGCGGGAGCCGCCTATGTCTTCGAGTATTCAGGCGCAAACTGGAATCAGCAGCAGAAACTTACCGCGTACGACGGCGCGCCCGGCGACCAGTTCGGCCGGAGCGTGACCCTGGAAGAGGATACGGCCGTCATTGGCATCCCCTATGACGACGTCTTCGGCAATCTCAACCGGGGGTCCGCGCGCGTATTTGTTCGCGAAAACACCTTTTGGGAAGAACATCAGAAGCTGATTGCCGGCGACGGAGCGGCCGACGACGCTTTCAGCTTTTCACTAGCCCTGAGCGGGGATAATGTCGTGGTGGGGGCTTTTGGCGCAACCGTGGGCGGAATGGCCGATGCCGGCAAGCTCTACACCACCGCCCGCGGCCCGGTCCCCTGGCCGGAGAGCAGCCAGAACACCGCTAATGATGGGGCGGCAGACGACCTGTTAGGCTATTCAGTGGCCCTGGACGGCGATACGGCTGTCGTCGGCGCTTACTTGGCCGACGGCTCGGCAACCGATCAAGGCGCAGCGTATGTTTTCATCCGCAACGGCCCCATCTGGGTCCAAGAGCAAAAGCTTACCGCCTCGGACGGCGCGTTCGGTGACTGGTTCGGCTTCTCTGTGGACGTGGACGGCGATACGGTTCTGGTTGGCGCCCGGCAGGCGAACAGCTCGCTGCACGCGGACCAGGGAGCCGCCTATGTCTATGTCCGCACCGGCGGTGTTTGGAGCGAACAGCAGAAGCTGGTCGCCGGCGACGGCGCGGCCGGCGACGCATACGGCAGCGCGGTGGCTCTGGACGGCGACACAGCGATGGTGGGCGCACCGACCGTTGATTTCGGCGCGAATGGTAATCAGGGGGCGGCCTATGTTTATCTCCGCACCGCCAATAGCTGGCTCCAGCAACAGAAGCTGAGCGCCGGCGACGGCGGGGCGGGCGATCACTTCGGCAGCGCTGTGGCGCTCGACGGAAATAGCGCGCTTGTCGGGGCCTTTTTTGCCGATGTCGGCGGGCGCCCTGACCAGGGGGCGGCTTACGTCTTCACCCGCGCCGGCGTGGTCTGGAGCCAGCAGCAGAAGCTGGTCGCGGGCGACGGCGCAGAGGACGACTACTTCGGCTTCCCCGTAGCCATCAGCGGCAACACCGCGCTGATGGGCGCTGACGGGGCCGACATTGGCGGCAACAACGACCAGGGAGCGGCCTACGTTTTTCTCCGCAGCGGCGGCAACTGGAGCCAACAACAGAAGCTGCTTGCCCCGGATGGCGCGGACGGCGACTACTTCGGCATCTCAGTCGCCCTGAGCGAAGACACCGCCATCGTCGGTGCGTACGCGGCCGGCGTTGCCACCAACCCGGCCCAGGGAACGGCATACGTATTCTCTCGCTTCGGCTCCGTCTGGATGTGGGAGCAGAAGCTGATCGCCGGCAACGGCAAAGTCGGAGTCGGCGCCGCTTTCGACTGGTTTGGCTACTCCGTGGCCCTGGACGGGGACACCGCGCTGGTCGGCGCGCCACTGGCGGATTATCCGCTCAACCTGGACCAGGGCCGGGTGCACTTCTTCCAGCGCGCCGGCATGGCAGGCTATCGCAGCTATGCCCCGCTCGTGCTGAACGAATAGCGAGGCGAACGACCTTCTGTTTGATTGCGGATCACTTCCTGTCGATTACTCATCGGCAGCTCCACACACAGCTACCGTGACGTCGCCGAAAGAAGGCCATTGAGCGGTGAGCAGCGGGTATGCTTGTGATGTGCCGGCCGTTCTGGACGTGCTGTTCAGCCCTGCACCGGCGCGGAGCTGCCAACCGGTGGTAACCTGATCTCCACGACCTGCTTTTCCGCCGTTCGAGTCAGCTTTGCGGGCCCGGCCAATACCGTCACCGCTAACGCCGCCAGGTTGATAAGCGCGGTGGCGATGATGAGCGGGCCGTTACCGGCAGCAGACAGGGGCAGGAAGAAGGCAGCCGTGTTGCCGGAAGCGTGAAAGATGGTCACCAGGAGCAGGCTGCCCCGCGTGTTGTTATACAGCCAGCTATACAGCACGGCATCTCCCAACGCCTTGACTATCATCAGAGCGAATGAGCCGTCACTCGCCGGCCCGAGGAACTTGGGCAGATGCCATAAGCCCCAGATCACTCCCAGGATCAGGCTGGCGACCAGGGCGCTGTGTCCGGCCTGAAGCCGCGGCAGCACGTAGCCGCGCCAGCCCATCTCCTCACCGTTGGCAATAGCCTCGTAGAAGAGGAAAGGTATGATGAACAGCGGCCAGTTGGTTGGAGAGCCGAAAAACTGGCCGGCCATGGATGCGCTGAGGTCAACCGGCTCACCCGTCCAGGCCGCGTACAGGGCGATGGAAGCCAGGAAGATGGCCGGAAAGAGCAGGAACGCCACTACGTACCAACGCCCGCCGACGCGCCAGATCAGGTAACGCTTGAGCAGCGTAACCACTCCCGGCCGGCCCTGGGTCAGCCAGGTCATAGCCAGCGATGCGACGATGAAGCCCCAGCCGAGAAACAGGTACAGCACAAACGGAAGCTGAAACGGCAACAAGCCGGAGTTGGCCAGGTCAATTGGCCAGGTGAGAGCGAACATCAATATCACTCCGGCAACCAGTGAATGTCGCGCCAGAAACGCTCGCCAGGTTGGCATGGGTAACCTCCGATTTGAGGTGACAGTCACTTGCGAAGTGGCTGTCACCTGACTGGCCTATGGCTGCTCAAATAGGATGAAACGGGTTAGCCTGGTATCGGTGAAGGAGCCGCAAGCGCCGCCCTGCTCGTGGTCGGCGTCGTAGGCGATGCGCGGTTCGCCGGCCGGACCCAGCGCCAGCGAAGGCCTCATGCCGGTATCCCAGGTGGAGATGGTGCAGGGCGGGATGATCGGGTTGCAGGTTGGGCAGCCCTCCCACGGCGGGATGGGCAACTCCTCGTTCACTTCCTCGCTCGCCTCTATCTCTTGCGCCTGCCAGCCCTGCCCCGCATCCTCGCAATTGCCGGCGTCGCACCACGCATAAAACAGCCCGAAACCGGCTGCCAGCGGCGCGTGATAGGCCAATCTCGGCCGATTCTGCGCATCCAGGGCCAGCGACACCCCCTCCTCGCCGTGCGTCTCCGGCAGACCGATGTCCACCACCGACCAGTTCCCCAGTTGCAGGCAATCATCCGCCCGGCAGCCCAGATAGTACAACCTGTTCGGGGCCAGCGTGCCGCCGATCCCCGTGCCGGTGTACACCGCTACCCGCGCCCGGCCGCCGGAGGTCACCGCCAGCGAGAAGTTGGCGTCGCTGGAGACGCTGGCCGATGCGGTGTCCAGCAACAAGGTGGCGCTCCAGTTGCCCCCGTTGCCGCAATTCTGCGCGCATTCCGCGTACGCCAGTTGTTGGAGTATCGCGTCGGGGTCATAGGTCGAGTAGATCAGCCGCGGCCGGCCGGTAGGCGTGAAAGCCAGGTCAAACTCGCCGGCGTAGCGGTCCTCCAGCAGGCGCGTCTCATACCAGTTGGCCGGCGACGTGCAATCAACGTCGCAGTAAGCGTAGAACGCGCCCCAGTGCGGGTCGCTGTAGTCCGCCCCGTTGTCATAGTAGACGAAGCGCGGCCGCCCCTGATTATCCAGGGCGAAGGAGTGGATGAACGCCTCCACCCAGCCTACCGGCCGGGCATAGCTATAGCCGATGCTCTCGCCGCTCCAGTTCCCCGGCTGCAGGCAGTTGTTATCGCACTCCCAATATTGATACAGGTAGATCGTCCCCGACTGCACCGGCACGCGCAGAAACACCCGCGGATCTCCTTCCGGCGTCAGCTCCATCGCCGCGAAATCCACCCCCTCGCCCAACTGGACAATGGTGAAAGCGGATGCGTTAGCGCAGTTGGCCGGGCAGTAGGCGTAGTAGGCGGCGTGGTTGGGATTGCTCTCGTTCGCGCTCTCCGGCGTGAAGATCACGTGCACGCCCCCATCTCCGTCCACCCTGGCCGTCGGGTGCGAGGTGGGTAACTCGATGTCCGGCATGGGCGTGATGAAGAATCCGTCCGGCGCGGCCGGCGGCGGGGGAGCATCCTCCACCGTAACCGTGACCGCGGCGCTGTCTGAGCCGTAGGCGTTGGTCGCGGTCAACGTGTACTCCGTGGTCTGCGCCGGGCTGACAGTGGTGCTGGAGCCGCTCACCGGGCCGACGCCGGGGCTGATGCTCAGGCTGGTCGCGTCGCTGACCTGCCAGGCCAGGGTGGCCGAGTCGCCGCTTTGAATGGTCACCGGGTCGGCCGTGAAGCTGAGGATCTCCGGCGCGTCCCCCACCGTCCCATCAGCCGGGCGGACCACCACGGGCAGGTACAGGCCGGGAGACATCCCCTCGCCCTGATACGCCGTTCCCGCCGGAAGCTGGGCTTCTCCCGCCTGCGCCGCGCCGGATTGCCCCAGAAACAGCAGGACGGCCAACGCCACCAGATAACAAAGCGAAATCACTGAGATGTGTCTTGATTGCTTCATTTTGCCGCCTCCTTGATTGAGACACTACAAGCCACTTGACAACTACAGCGCCGCCATCAGGCGAAGCAGGAACCGGCCCCCGGACATCGCTCCGGGACCGGACGCGCCGGCGATCGGCGCGCCGTTTCCACCCGGCTTTCGCGCCTGGATGAGCGTCCGCCCGTTAAGCAGCGCGCACTCGCCCGGCAATGGCTGGAAGCCAGCCCGGGCCAGCATCCCCCGCGCCTGAGCGACCGTCGGAATGGCCGCCTGCGGGTCATCCAGCGAATCTAGGAAGGTCCATTCCAGCCGGGCCGGGTGCACTTTCTCCTCTGTCGGCGAAAACTGGTCCGCGATCACCATCCGCCCGCCCGGCTTCAGGGCGGCGAACGCCCCGGCGTACAACCGGTCGTCAAAGACGCTGACATCGCATTGCAGGGCCACGTCATGCACGCCGGGAAAGTCGCCGCTCAGCAGATCGGCGGCGTGATACTCAAGGCGATCCGATAGGCCGTTCTCCGCGGCGATCTCGCGGCCGGCCGCACACACCGTTTCAAGGTCCACCACCGTCGCGCTCAGCTCGGGGTAGCGGCGCAGCAGGGCCATGGAGACCACGCCCGAGCCGCCGCCCAGGTCGAGCACGCGGCGCGCGCCGGATATGTCCAGCACGCTATCTATTTCCGCGGCCATGCGCTGATGCACCTCGAACAACATGCGCGTAAACTCGCGCGCCCGGTCCGGGTCATGGCGCATCTTTTCCACATAGTTCGCCGGCCGCTCCAACCCCTGCGCGGCCCAGATAGAGCCGGGCGTGCTTAAATATGGGGACAGTTGCGATACGCCGGCCAGCCGCTCGCGCTCATCCACCGCCAGGTGCCGCCAGCTCTCCCGGCTATAACGCTGCAAGATCGCCTCCCGGGCCGGCGCCGAGGGCAGGTAGCCCTGCGCCGTCTCGTCCAGAATCCCCACCGCCTCCAGGCATTGCAGCCAATAGCCGCAGCGCCGGGTGGGGATTCGCAGCGCCTGAGCGACCTCGTCGCTCCGCATGGCGCCGCCGGACAGCATCCAAATCAGGCCGGTCTCAATGGCCGCGTTCAGCGCCGCCGCGTAAGCGGTCGCCGAAAACAGCGCGTCTACATCCTCACGGCTCGTCACTCTCTGGATCGTCATCGTTCTACCTCGCATCCGGACCTCAGGTGACCGTCACTGGATGGTAAACACCCCTTCCATCCCCGCCTGGCGATGGCCGGAGACCGTGCAGTAATAGAGATATGTCCCGTCTCGTTCAACGGTAAAGGTGACCTCAACCTCGCTATTCCGGCGCATCGTGGTCGCCGTCTGCACCCGCAGGCCGGGGATGGCCAGGTCGTGCATCATCCCATCGCCGTTCTCCAGGATAAGGCGCACCGGCTCACCGGCAGCGACGACCAGCTCCGGGTTGACCGCGCCGTCAATCTCTCCGCCAACGCCGACAAAGGCCATGCGACCGTCCACCATCGCTGTGCGCAGCCGGAACTCCTGGCTGACGTCCGCGCCGGGCCCGGCCAACGATTGCCCCTCGGCGTTTCCCACGCTACAGCCGGTCGCGGCCAGCGTGGTCAGGAGCAGGATCGCCCATCCGAGTAACCACCCCGAAAGCCCTGCCGGCTGCCCTCTCGTGGGTCCGTGCCCTCCCAAAAGGCCGATTCTTCCCGGAAGTCCGGGCTCTTCGACTCGTTCACTAAGTCCGGAATCCTCCAAAGATCGGAATTCCCTGCCTTGCCTTTCGTTTTGCCATTTCATGTCACACTTCCTTTCCAGATTCGCGGTCACTATGCGAACCGAGGGTCACAACTGGCTGACAGCTAGAAGGTCCAGTAGCGCGCCGTGGCCATGAGAATTAACGAGATCATCAGCAAGGTGACGTCCACCCGCTCGATGCGCGCCATCTGCTCGTTCAGCTGCTGCAGCTCCATCCCCTGTTCAGCGGTCGGCGGCCCGCCGGCCTGGGCGATGGCGTTGCTAATGGCCCCAATCCGCTCGGCGCGCGGCCGGATCATGAAGAAACCGATGCCGTACACAACCAGCGCCGCCAGCGCCCCCAGCGTGTAGCCGATGCCCGGCCCGGAGGTCAGCCACGCCCCCTGTAGACCGCCGGAGGTAGACCAGAACAACAACAGCCCGGCCAGGATGGTCAATGAGCTGACCACATTCATGAACAGCGGCACGCGCCGCTTGCCCATGAAGCTACGCATGAACTGCGGCCCGGCCGGCCCCAGATCCTTCACCGTCGGCTCGACGAACAGGAAGTAATAGACGCCGGCGCCGACCCATAGCGCCCCGGCCACAACGTGCACGATGCGCAGAATAATGAGATAGATGGTGTGCA
>CAZIKT010000058.1:8611-14889 GCA_964539885.1 uncultured Ardenticatenaceae bacterium
CAGGGTGTGTCCGAGCTGCGCCAGGTTGGCTGCCGGCCATTCCAGCGCTCGCCCCACCGCCACAATCTGCTCAATCGCCCATCGCTCACTGCCGGGCTCCTGCGAGACCTTGAAGATAGCCACGACATTCCAGCCGTTTCCTTCCTCGTATTGCCTGTTCTTTCTCTGCGCATCGGATGCCATCATCCCTACCTCACATCTCGCGAAGGCTTCGTCGCCTCGCCGCTACATTGCATAGTTAAGCAGCCTTTGACCCACATTTGGGGGCGCTGAGTGACCCGGCAGGAGACCCAAAACTGCTACAATTCGCCCTTCCGCCGTGTTACAATGGGCCGAAGAGACAGTCACTTTCGGGTGTGGCCGTCACTTGAGGAGCGATGGAGGCAGGCGCGTCATTTGGCGAGTGGGTGCAATTGCGGCGCAAGGCGCTGGATTTGACCCGCGAACAGGTCGCCCGCTGCGCCGGCTGCTCCGTCTCCGCGCTGCGCAAAATCGAGGGGGATGAGCGCCGCCCTTCGCGCCAGCTGGCCGAACTGCTCGCCGACTGCCTCCGGATCCCGGAAGAGAGCCGCGAGCTATTCATCCAGGTGGCCCGCGGCCAACAGGTGGTGTTCCGTCTGGGCTCCATCGAAGGCAAGCCGCCTCAATCGCCGGCGCCGTCGCTTCCCCGCTTGCCTCACCCACCCACTCCGCTGATCGGCCGCGCCACAGAGCTGGATGCTTTGAGCCGCCTGCTGGCCTCCCCGCAGAGCCGGCTGGTCACCATCATCGGGCCGGGCGGCATCGGCAAGAGCCGGCTGGCGCTGGCCCTCGCCGCCGGGCAGGAGCGGCGCTTCCCGGACGGCGTATTCTTCGTCTCTCTCGCCCCGGTGACGGCCGCCGAACAGATCCCCTTCGCCATCGCCGACACCATCGGGTTCGCCTTCTCCGGCCCGCTGGACCCGAAGCTGCAATTGCTCAGCTATCTCACACCGCTCTCCCTGCTGCTCGTCCTGGACAATATGGAACACCTGTTGGACGGCGCCGGCTTGCTCACCGAGATCCTGCAGCAAGCGCCGGCCGTGAAGCTACTGGCTACCTCCCGGGAGCGGCTCAACCTGTCGGGCGAATGGGTCTTCGACCTGCAGGGGCTGCCCGCGCCGCCCGCCGAACAGGAGGACGAGGTCGACGCCTATAGCGCGGTAGAGCTGTTTGTGCAGAGCGCTCGCCGCGTGCGCGCCGGCTTTGAGCTATCAGCAGATGAGCGCCGGGCGGTGGCCCATATCTGCCGGCTGGTGGAGGGCATGCCCCTGGCCCTGGAGCTGGCCGCGGCCTGGGTGCGCCTGCTCTCCTGCGCTGAGATTGCCGCCGAAATTGAGCGCGGGCTGGACTTCCTGGCCGGCGACATGCGCGACGCGCCGCCGCGCCAGCGCAGTTTGCGCGCCGCCTTCGACCATTCCTGGTTCCTGCTGGCGGACGCCGAGCGCCGGCTGCTCTGCCGGCTGGCTGTCTTTCGCGGCGGCTTTGACCGGCACGCGGCGGCGGAAGTTGCCGGGGCGACCCTGCCCGTGCTCTCCGCGCTGGTCGACAAATCTCTGTTGCGCCATGCCGGCGAGCGCTATGAACTGCACGAGATCATCCGCCAATACGCGATGGTCCACCTGAGCGGCGAAGGGGAAGATGAGGTAAAGACGCGCGATCGCCACGCCGACCACTACCTGGGCAGGCTGCGCGATCGGGAGAGCGCCTTGCGCAGCAGCGCCCTGCTGCCCACCCTGCGCGAGCTGCTCGGCGATTACGACAATGGGCGCATCGCCTGGGATTGGGCGATCAGCCGCCAATTCACGAACGCCATCGCGCCGGCCGTGCGCTCGCTCGGCTGCCTCTTCGAGCTGGTCGGCTGGCTGAGCGCCGGCATCCGCGCCATGCAGATGGCGATTGAGGTCGGCCTCGCCAACCCCGCCGATCCCATGTGGCGACAAATCGTCGGCGAGTGTCTGGCGCAACAGGGGCTGCTGCTCTTCCGGCAGGGCCACTTTGATGAAGCAAAGCAGCGCTGCCGTGAAAGCCTGGACCTGCTGCGCCCCATCGGCGACCCGCGACCGCTGACCCCGCCGCTGCTGTTCCTCGGGGTAATCACCTTCCTGGACGGCGACCTGGACCGGGCGCAGGTATTGCTCGAGGAGTTGCTGGCCTGCGCCCGGGCTACCGGTGAGCGCTGGTACGAGGCGTATGCGGTGCTGAACCTGGGTTACATTTGCGCCTTGCGCGGCGATTACGAGCCCGGCTACCGGCAGATGAGCGACGGGCTGGCCCTGTGGCGCGACATCGGCGACCCTCGCTCCATCGCTCTGGGCCTGAATTTCCGCAGCCCGTCGCAGGTGCACCTGGGCCGCTTCGCGGAGGCCGAACAATCATTGGAGGAGAGTCTGGCGCTATGCCGGCAAGTGGGCGACCGCTGGGGGCTGGGCACGGCGCTGCGTTTCCTGGGGATGGTCGCCCTGGCGCAGGGGGATGCAGAGACCGCCCGCAGCCGGCTTCACGAGGCGTTGCGGAGCTTCATCGGCTTCACCACCGGCTGGGATATCGCCGTGACCCTGATTTATCTGGGCGAAGCGGCCCGCCTGGCCGGCGAATTGGACCCCGCCCAGCAGACGCTGCGCAACGCCTTCGGGCAGGCGATGGCTGCCCACTCCGCCCCCCTCGCCCTGGACGCGCTGGCCGCTATCGCCGAAGTGCACTTGGCCGCCGGCGCGCCGGACGACGCGCTGCACCTGGCTCTCTTCGTCGCCGGCCACCCGGCGGCCACCCACGAGACGCGCAGCCGGGCCGAAAGGCAGATGGATGCGGCTTCCGGACAACTTGATGCGCAACAGGTTTGCGCCGCGCAGGAATGGGCGGCGGCACAGTCGTTGGAGACGATTGAGGTGTAACGGGGAGCGGGCACCAATTGGGCGGGAAAGGTGTGCGCGCGGCCCGGTATCCGCGAGTGTGATGCTGGACCCCGAGTCCGGCAGGTTCACTCCTCGCCGTCAAACGACACGTACACTATCGTCTCCCCATCCGGCGACCACACAGGCAGTGTAGCTTTCTCAGTCCCAGAAGTTAGCTGGTAGGCGTTACCGCCGTCCGCGTCCATGATCCACAGGCTCAGGCCGTCGCCGCCATTGGAGGCAAAGATCAGCCGCGAGCCGTCC
Source organism: uncultured Ardenticatenaceae bacterium (assembly GCA_964539885.1). GTDB lineage: Bacteria > Chloroflexota > Anaerolineae > Promineifilales > Promineifilaceae > JACKCB01. The sequence goes on from CAZIKT010000058.1 coordinate 11,788, forward strand.
GGCGACCAGCGCGGCATGGATCCCAGGCCCAGGTCAGCCACTTCTCCGCTGTCCAGGTCGAGAAGCTGGATGGTGGTCGCTTCATCGGATCGCGCTTCGAAGGCGATGCGGCGTCCATCCGGCGACCAGGCCGGCGCGCCCAACGTCCCATCGACCAACAAGCTCGCGTTCGTCCCGTCGGCGGCGACGACCCACAAAGCGCCGCTCGCGCCAAACGCAGTTGTGCTGCCCTCCCCGCGGATGAAGGCCAGCGACTGCCCATCCGGCGACCAGGTCGGGCTGTGTTCGTACCCGGCGTAATCGGTCAGGCGGGTCACGTCGGTACCGTCCGCCGCCATAATGTACAGGTCGCTCTGCGCCGGCTCTCCGCGCGCAAAGGCGATGCGCGCACCGTCCGGCGAGTAGGCCGGCATCAGGTCGGGGGTGAATTCGCGCGTCAGGCGCTGGAGACTGGAGTCATCGGTAGTCAGTATGAATATCTCGTTGTTCAGGGTCAGATTCGCGTGCAGGGCGACCCGGCTGCCGTCCGGCGACCACGACCAGGGCGCGACGGCCCGCTCCGTTTCGAGTAACACCTGCCGACCCGAGCCGTCAGGCCGGATGGCGACGATACGGCTTTCCCGGGCGCACTCCGGCGTCGCCGCTGGAATCGCCCCCTCGCTGACCGCTGGGATGATGTATTGCCCAAGCAGGTCGAGCGCCGGCGTGATCTCGAAATCGGCCGGGTCGCCGTCCGTGGCGTGGGTCAACACCAGGATCAGCTCCAGGTCGGGTACGATGAGCAGCTCCTGCCCGCCCGCCCCGGATGCCGACCATACCTGGTAGCCGGCAGCCTCATGTAGCCACCACAGGTAGCCATAGCCGGTGGGCCAGGGCCGGCAACCCAAATCCCACTCCACTTGCAGCGATTCGGTCAACCAATTTGCCGGGACAAGTTGCTCGCCGGCCCACGCCCCGCCGTCCAGCACAAGCTGCCCGAAGCGGGCGATTTCGCGCGCAGTGAGAAAAAGCGAATGACCGCCCGCGTGATAGCCGTCCGGCTGGACATGCCAGTGTTCCGCGTCGATGCCCAGCGGAGTGAACAAGCGCTCAGCGGCAAAGGCGCAGGTGGAGACGCCCGCCGACTCGGCGATCACCGCGGACAGGATTTGCGTCAGGCTGTTCAGGTATTCGAAGCGCTCGCCCGGCGCGGCGGCGCGCGGCAGCTCCAGCGCCCCCTGGACGAACGAGCGCCGCTCGGCTTCCCAGCCGGCGATGTGGTCGTTCTCCCGGTCGAAGGTCATCTCCAGGCCGCTGGACATGGTCAGTAGATGGCGTACGGTCAGGTCGCCGTTCGTGCCGGTCAGATTGTCCGGCAGCACTTCTCCGATGTGCGTGTCCGGCTCAAACAATCCCTCCGCAACGGCGATGCCGGTCAGCACGGAGAGGATGGACTTGGAGAGCGAATGGACGTTGTTGGCCTGAGCGCGGTCGCCGCCGTTGAAATAGCGCTCGAATACCAGCTTGCCCTGGCGCACGACCAGCATGGCGGCGATGGTGTCAGACAGGCCGGCTTCGGCGGCGGCCTCCTCCAGCAGAGTTGCGTCGAGTCCCATCGCGCCGGCTCCGCCGGTCTCCATGGCGATTGGAGTTGGGTCATTGTGGGCGATGTTGTCCGCGTAGAAGAGGTACTCCGCCTCGGCCGGCCGGGGCGCGCACGAGTCCTGCGCTGTCGTATCCGGCGGCCGCTCCTCCGCGCAGCCAACGATAAACATGGCAGTCAGCAGGCCGGCGACGCCTGCCATGATTGCGATTCGGCGCACCGCGTTGCCGCCGGCATGGCCGGCGGCGGAGACTCTCAGTTCCGCCCTTCCAGGAACCACGTCTCCATCTCCCCCTTCCCTTTGATAGGGATAATGCCGCGCGGCGTACAATGAAATCCGTCGCCCAGCAATTCATAGGTCGCCCGGCTGATATGCACCCGCCCCGCCTCCCCGTGCGACTCCATCCGGCTGGCGATATTCACTGTGTCCCCCCACACATCATAATGAAACTTCGTCGTGCCGATCACCCCGGCCACCAGCGGTCCGGAGTGGATGCCCACCCGGAACATCATGTGCTTGCCGTTGCGCGGCTGCATCTTCCGGCACTCCGCCACCATGTCCAGCGCCAGTTGCGCGATCGCCGGCGCGTGGTCCGGCCGGTAGCTTGGCGCGCCGGCGGCGATCATGTAGTTGTCGCCCACAGTGCGGATCTTCTCCAGCCCGTACTTCTCTACCAGCCGGTCGAAGCGCGAGAAGCACTCGTTCAGCCAGTCCACTGCCTCCGCTGGAGGCAGGTCCGCGAAGAGCGGCGTGGAGCCGACGATATCGGCAAACAGCACGCTGACCGAGTCATGATGGTCGGCGATAGTCTTCTGCCCGCTCTTCAGAATTGGCGCGATCTCCTTCGGCAGCACGTTTAGCAGCAAGGCGTTGGCCTTCTCCCTCTCCAGTAAGGCGCTATGCACAAAGTAGCCGGAGAAGACAAATACCACCGTAGCGGCGAAGGTCAGGTTGGTGTAGAAGAGGAATAGCTGAGTTCCCTCGGACACTTCCTGGCCGCGGGCGGCGAAGAAATCGTTGAAGCTAACCGTGATCGCCACATTGACCAGGAAGAGCAGCAGCCAGACCGAAGCCCGGCGGAAGGAGAAGAACAGTAACGCCGTCAATGGCCCGATGAAGGCCCAGATGATCACGATGCCGGAGGCAAACACGTCGCCGATAGTCCATTGGAGTAAGGAAGAGATGTAGATGATGCAGATGATCTGGGCGTAGGCGGCGATAAAATGGTTGCGCCGGACGTGGGAAATGGCCAGCGCGATGCCCATTATGACCACAAAGAGAAATGGCCAGAAGGCGATCAGGCCGGGGCCGAAGATGACCAGGTACATCAGCGACCAGACGAGACCGGCAAGACAGCACGAGCCGGCGACCAGCAGGACGGTCTGCTTCTCGATGCGGATCTCGACGGTATCAGCCGGATCGTAGGCGAAGGCTGGCGGGCGTTTCATATTGGCGTGCATCCTCTTGCGCCGCTATGAACTGCGGAGACATTTGGCCTTGAGCGCGAATTGCCAGGCGA
>CAZIKT010000059.1:0-5687 GCA_964539885.1 uncultured Ardenticatenaceae bacterium
TAGCATAACAACTGGTCAGGATCGGTCATGAGCGACAGTGGATTCCGGGGACGAGGGCGATTCTTTGAGGAGTTTGCGCCAGGCCAACAGATTGTTACCGCCGGGCGAACGATCACAGAAACAGATATCATCAATTTCGCCGGTCTTTCCGGCGACTACAACCGCATTCACACCGACGCCGTCTATGCGGCGGAGTGGCTATTCGGCGAGCGTGTCGCCCATGGTCTGCTCATTCTGGCTATCGCCGTCGGCCTGGCGGTGCAGACCGGCATGGTTGAAGACACAGTACTTGCCTTTCGCGAGCTGGACTGGAAATTCAGCAGGCCGGTGATGATCGGGGACACCATCCACGTTGTGCTGGAAGTGACCGAGACAAAGGCGTTACCCAGGCTCGGGGGCGGTAATGTGCTCATGAAGGCGCAGGTCGTCAACCAGAAGGGCGAGGTGGCGCATCGCGGCAATTGGACAATGTTAGTGAAGAGTAAGCCTTGAGCGAGCTCCGGAACCATTTCGCGCCGGCGGCGTTCTAGGTAGTATGAGCAACGAGCAAGGGCCTGAGCCGCTGCCGACGATGGAAGATGGCGAGCCAATTGCGGTTCCGTCCTCGCTGCCGACTCAATCCAATGATGATTCGACCGAAAGCATCTCCATTCTGGATCTGATGGACGTCGCCGAGGAGGAGCATTCCTCCCCGGACGATCAGGACACCCCCACCGGCCCACCCATCCCCATCTCGTTACCCCAAAAAGGGTCCAAGCCGGCCGCCCCACCCTTATACAAATCGGAAAAGACGATTACTGTGCCGCCCTCGTCGCGCGACGAGGGGGCGACGAGGGTGCAACCACGCGTCGCCTTTCCCGGCAGCACCGATCCCCAGCTTGCTGCCCCAGGCGGCCTACCAGCGACAAGCCAACCGGAGCCGCCGAAAGCGGCAGCAGCCGAACCTTCTGCTCGCGCCCGTGGGCAGGCCGGGCAACGGCACCTTGCACCTCCGCGTCAGGTTGACTGGGGATATGCCGCAGCCGCCGCGGCCATTCCGGTACCTGAGAGCCTGGCTCAGCCCGTTGTCCAGGCGAAGCGCAAGCGGCGCAATTGGGGCAGTTGCCTGATGCAGTGGCTGGTCGTAGGCGTCTTGTTTGCGGTAGCGGGCATCTTCCTCGGCGCGGCGACAGTGGCTGCCGGCTATGCGGTGTTGGCCGCCGATCTCCCTTCGCCTGCGGTGCTGGAGAGCCGCACCAGCGATTTCGAAACCGCCGTTATTTACGATCGGGAGGGCAACGAGCTTTACTCGCTTGCTGACCCCAATGCGGGCAATCGCACTTACGTGACCCTGGACCGGATTTCGCCGCAATTAATCAACGCCACTATCGCCACAGAGGATGCACGCTTCTATAGCCATCCCGGCTTCGATCCGCCGGGCATTGCCCGGGCGATCGTCCAGGCCGCCCAGGAAGGCGAGTTTGTCTCCGGGGCCAGCACGATCACCCAACAGCTTGTACGCGCCCTGCTACTGGACGAGCAGGAAAGGACCGAGCAGACTTTTCGGCGCAAGTTGCGCGAGATCATCCTGGCGGCGGAGCTTAACCGCATCTATCCCGGCCGGGCGGGCAAAGACAAGATACTTGAGCTGTATCTGAACGAGATCAACTACGGTAACCGGGCCTACGGCATTGAGGCCGCCGCTCAGACCTATTTCGACAAGTCGGCGGCCGATCTGAATCTGGCCGAGGCTTCGTTGCTGGCCGGATTGCCCCAGGCCCCGGCATTGTGGGACCCCTTCTCGGCGCCTGAATTGGCGCTCAATCGGCAGGCGCAGGTGCTGGGGTTGATGGTCCAGCAGGGGTACATTTCGCAGTCAGAGGCGCAGGATGCAATTAACGAATCCGCCATTGTCGTGCGCGGCCTGACCCCGCCCGAATTTGCCATCCAACACCCCCACTTCGTGTTCACCGTCCTGCAACAACTGGAGAACGAATTTGGGGCGCAGGCCATTTACCAGGGCGGTTTTCGCGTCTATACAACCCTGGACCCGCAGACGCAGGAATTAGCGACCGAGGCGCTACTGAATCATCGCGCCAACGCCAATGCGCTGGGGGCCAACAACGGGGCCATTGTGGCCGTGAAGCCGGACAGCGGCGAGATCCTGGCCTTGGTGGGCAGCTTCGACTTTAACGACGAAGAAATACGCGGGCAGGTGAACATGGCCCTGGCCCCGCGGCAGCCCGGTTCCAGCATCAAGCCGCTGGTCTACCTGGCGGCGATGGAAGCGGGCTGGACGCCGGCGACCCTGATCTGGGACGTGGCGACCGAGTTCCCGGACGGGGCAAACCCGCCGTATGTGCCCAAGAATTTCGATGACGAGTTTCATGGGCCGATCCTGCTTCGCGAGGCCCTGGGCAATTCCTACAACATCCCGGCGGTCAAGGCGCTGGAATATGTCGGCGTCTGCTCCTTCATCGCCAACATGCAGAAACTCGGCCTGACTTCGCTGCTGGATGACGGCTGCCAGGTGCAGGGCCAGCCCAGTGAAAGCGGGCTTTCCCTCGCTTTGGGCGGCCGGGAAGTAAGCCCGCTTGACATGGCGACGGCGTTCGGCGCATTGGCCAACGGCGGGCTGCTGGTGGAGCCTTATGCGATCAGCCGGATTGAGAACAGCCGGAGTGAGTTGTTATACACCTATGCGCCGCCGGAAACCGCGAATCAGCAGGGCGTCCGGCCCGCCCACGCCTTCTTGCTGAGCCACATCCTCGCCGACAACGATGCCCGGCAGCCCGAGTTCGGTCTTGACAATCCACTGGTGATCGATGGGCACATTGTCGCCGCCAAGACCGGCACATCCGGCTCCAACGTCGACGACACGCGTGATGGCTGGACCATCGGCTACACACCGCAGATTGTCACCGCGGTTTGGGTGGGCAATACCGATGCCAACCCGGTCGCGCGCGGCGCCTCCGGCTTCCGTATGGCAACCCCTATCTGGAGCCAGTTCATGTCCGGCTTCCTGGCGGACAAGGCGCAATTGGACTTCCTGCAGCCGGCCAGCGTCGTGCCTATTGAGATCTGCGCCGACTCCGGCGCGCGCCCGGATGCTGATTGCCCGGCGCGCAAGAGTGAGTATTTCGCCGCCGACCAGTTGCCGTTGAGCGGGGAAGCCGGCTTTGTCCAGCGGCTGCCGGTGGACCTGTGGACCAACTTGATCGCCAATTCCTTCTGTCAGGAAGCGACCGTAGAGGTGAACTTCGTCAGCCTGTTGGTGACGGGCCGGCCGGAAGTGATCCAGCGGGAAACGATCAACGCCCGGCAGTGGGTGGAGCAGACACAGGCCGGGGCCCGCTGGGCCGAGGCGCGAGGCATCAGCCTGCCTTTGCGTTTGCCGCCGACGCAGTCATGCCGCGCCGATACACCGCGCCCGGCTGCCGCGATAAGTAATCCGGCTGCACAGACACAATTGGCGGGCGAGGCCGAGATAATCGGCACGGCAAACGGGCCGGGCTTCTCCGGCTACCAGCTTGAATTCGGCCTGAGCCACAATCCCGAAGGCTGGGCACCAATCCGGGAACGGCGGTTAGAGCCGGTTGTGGACGGTGTGTTGGGCCGGTGGAATACGACGGAGATTCGGCGAGGCGGACCGGCTACCATTCGACTCCTGCTCTTCGGGCCGGATAACCCGTACACCGCGGAAAGCGATCCCGTCACACTGGAAGTGCGCGTGCCGGTCATGTTGGCTGAGTCGACCGCGACCTCGACTGACACGCCCAAGATTACCCCGACCGCCACAGAAACCGGAACGCCGACGCCAACTGTCACCATTGCGCCGACAGCTACCGAAGGGAAGCCGACCGAGACCCCGACGCCGGAGCCGGCTAGCCCAACGCCTTCCCCGGAACCGCCTGAACCGACCCCTTCTCCAACAACGGACAGCTATCCTTAAGCGTTCTTCCCTGATGCACAGGGTGACGCAGATCCGGAACACCTGCATGGCACCGCCGCGTGATAAGAGAAAGGAGTTCTGAAAAAAGCAATGCGCAGACGAGAATGGGCGATGATTGCCGGCATCACGACGGGTGTGGCAGGTGGGCTTGCCGCATTTGCCACACGGCGCATCTGGCTGGGCCTCCTGCTGGGGTTGAGAGCGGCGCAAAACGGAGTCGAGACAATACGCGGCATTCCCGTGCCCATGAGCGACGGGGTTACGCTGCTCGCCGACCACTACGCCCCGGTGACCGGGTCCGGCGAGCTGTTTCCAACAGTCCTGGTGCGCACCCCATATGACCGTCGGCTCAGCTTCTTCCACGTCCAACGGATCGCAGAACGAGGTTACAACGTCCTGGTGCAGGATGTGCGCGGGCGATTCGGCTCGGCAGGGATCTTTGAGCCGTTTGTCAATGAGCAGCAGGATGGCCTGGACACGATCCGGTGGTTGGAGCAGCAGCCCTGGTTCGACGGCCGGCTGGGCATGTGGGGCTCCAGTTATCTGGGGTATGTCCAGTGGGCCGTCGCCGTTCAGAATCCACCGGCATTGAAGGCTATCGTGCCGGTGACCACTACCTCCCGCGGAGTCGAGTCGGCCGCGCCGCCGGGCGTCTATCCCTTCGAATTGCTCATGCGCTGGATCATGCTATTGGAAGGGATGCGCAGGGGCGGCAGCGTTCCCGCCTGGCGGCTACTGCCGATCGTGCGCGAGCGCACCATTCGACCGATTCTTGACCACCTGCCCATAGAAGAAGCCGGGGCATATCTGCTGGGTGGAGAGAACGTCACGTTCCAGGAGGCTCTGACCCTGCCGCAGCCCGAACGGCTATTGCGCACGGATTTGGGCGCCAATGTCGCCGGGGTGCGAGCACCGGCTTGCCTGATCGGCGGCTGGTATGACATCTTCCTGCAAGATTTGCTTGACGACTATGCAGCGCTGCGGAACGCTGGGCAGCAGCCCTACTTGACCATCGGTCCCTGGCAACACATTGATTCCCGGTTGGGGAGAGAGTCGCTGCAACATTGTCTGGACTGGTTGGACTGCTACTTGAAGGGCAGGTCGGAGTTCCTTCGCAAGGCCCCGGTGCGCGTCTTCGTGATGGGGGCGGAGGAATGGCGCGAGATGCCCGCCTGGCCCCCACCTGCTTCAGAGCGTCGCTATTACCTGCAGCCTGACGCCGGCCTCGCTCCAAATCGTCCACCGTCTGACGCCGGGCCGGACCATTACCGTTACAGTCCCGGTAATCCCACTCCGTCGCTGGGCGGACCGACCTTCATGACCGTCGCCGGGGCTGTTGACAACGCACCGCTGGAGGCCAGGGCGGATGTACTGGTCTATACAACTCCCCCATTGACACATGATCTGACAGTAATTGGGCTGGTCCGCGCAGAGCTTTTTGTTCGTTCCAGTCTGGAACACACAGACTTCTTCGCCCGGCTATGCGATGTGCACCCCGACGGGCGTTCGTACAATCTATGCGATGGAATTGTGCGACTGGGGCCAGCAGTAGGGGAATCGCAGCCGGACGGCAGTTTGCGGGTCACGGTCAATATGTGGGCGACGGCCAATCGCTTTGCCGTCGGTCACGCCATCCGCTTGCAGCTCTCCAGCGGCGCGCACCCCCGCTTCGATCGCAATCTGGGGACCGGCGAGTTGCCCGGCAAGGGCAAGGAAATGCGCATTGCCGAGCAGACGATTTACCTGGATGCGGCGC
>CAZIKT010000059.1:5787-14001 GCA_964539885.1 uncultured Ardenticatenaceae bacterium
GGCAAGGGCAAGGAAATGCGCATTGCCGAGCAGACGATTTACCTGGATGCGGCGCACCCGTCCGCGTTGATACTTCCGGTCGTGTCCGGCTGATCCCGCTCCCCCAAACCCAATCGGAGATGCCGGTCCGTAATGACCGGCACCTCCAGACAGATACGGGACAGCTAACCCTTGATCGCCGTCCAGATTTCATCATAGATAAAGATGGCGTCACCCACTTCGACAAGCCACTGCAACTTCGCGCGCACATCGTCTGGAGGGAAGATGCCGGGGTCGGCCAGGATCTCCTCCAGGATGAACTCTTTGGCAGCCTCATTCGGGCTGGCGTAGTAAGTGAAGTTCGTAATCGCCGCCGCGACCTCGGCATCCATCAGGTAGTTCAGGAAGTGCACCGCCGTTTCGTAGCGCTCGCTGGAAGCCAGGATGCAGGCATTGTCAACCCAACGCACGGCTCCCTCTTTAGGGATGACGAAGCGCCAGTTGCCGTCCTCGGTCTCGTCGCTGTAAGTGTTCCAATAAGCATTGGCGGCGTCGCCGCTCCAGCTATGGGAAAGCACTACTTCATCAGGGATCAGCAGGGAGTCGTCGTAATCTTCGCTATTGAAGGTCTTCCAGTATGGCTTTGCCGCCAGGATCAGGTCCCGTGCCTCTTCCAGCAGCGCCCGATCTTGCGAGTTCAGCTCATATCCCAGATAGGCCAGCGCGGCGCCGATCAATTCACGTTGATCGTTCAGCACATTGATGCCCCCGTCCGCATATTGCTCCAGCAGTTCCGGCTCAAACAGGTAGGCCCAGCTATCTGGCGGGTTCTCTTCGAAGTACTCATGCCCGGCCCGGTAAGCAAGGCCGGTTGTTCCCCACTGGTAGGGTACACAGTGCTGGTTGCCGGGATCAAACGGCGGATCATGAAACTCGGAGCTGATGTTGCCCCAGTTGGACATTTCGTTGACGTCAATCTCCGCCAACATGCCCAGCTCGATCATCTGCGACACCATGTAGTCGGAGGGGAAGATCACATCGTAGCCGGTGGCTCCGGCCTGCAACTTGGCCAACAAATCCTCATTGGAGCCGAAATTATCGTACAGGATGTCGACGCCGTACTCCTCCTCATAGGCGGTGAGCACCTCTTCGTCGATATAGTCCGCCCAGTTGTAGACGCTCAGTTGGTCGGCCAATTGCGGGCCGTCTTCCGCCCCGCCCGCTGTGTCGCTCTCGCTCTCACTACTGTTGTCCGTCGCTTCAGTGTTAGTCGCGGTATTATCGCCGCTGTCCTCAGTCTCCGGCCCTCCCGCCGGCCCACCCCCACAGGCAACCAGTAATAGGGCCAACAGCAAACCCAAAAGCCACAACAATTGTCTCTTCATCTCCATTCCTCCGATAACTGCCAACTAACTCGCCTCACTCGCCCACTGTCGCGTGAACCGCCCAGGCCAATCGCCGGCGAAACGATGCGCCCGTGGTAAATCACTGCTTTCGCTGTATCAGCAGCGAAATGATGACCAGCAACGTTGAGCCGACCAGCATCAACGTCGAGACGGCGTTGACTTCCGGCGTAACGCCGAACTTGATCATGGAATAGACGCGCACCGGCAAGGTAGTGGACCCCGGGCCGGCGACAAAGAAAGTGATCACAAAATCATCCAGCGACAGGGTGAAAGCCAGCAACGCGCCGGCAACGATGCCGGGGGCGAGCAAGGGCAGCGTAATGCGCTTGAATGTAACCCATTCCGTCGCCCCCAGGTCGGCGGCGGCCTCCTCCAAGCGGTCGTCCATATCGGCCAATCGCGCCCGCACCACCACCGCCACAAAGGAGATGTTGAAGGCAACATGCGCGATCAGAATCGTATTGCGACTCAGGGGGATCGCCAGGATCACAAAGAACAGCAGCGCCGACAGTGCCATCACGATGTCGGGGATGATGATCGGCAAATAGAGGACGGCATCAAAGGTCAGCCGGCCCCGGAAGCGGTAACGTTCCAGGACCAGCGCCGCCAGCGTACCCAGTACGGCGCTGATCAGTGTGGACCAGGTTGCTACCCACAAACTGACGCGCAGCGCCGAGGCGATCGCCTGATCGTGGAATAGCACGCGATACCATTCCAGGCTGAATCCCGTCCAAGCGCCCACCACCTTGTTGGCATTGAACGAGTAGATAACCAGAATCAAGATGGGCAGGTAGAGGAACAAAAAGACGCCAATGGCGAACAGATTGAGCGTCCGCGTTCCCGAAAACCAGCCGACGCGCCGCCGGGTCGCCGGACGCACCCGCTCCGTTGCGCTGACGCTCGATCCAGTTGCTGCAGTCATCTCGCCCTGTCCCATGCCGGCCCACGCTATAGAATCACCGGCTTATCAGAGGCCGATCGGAAGTACACGATGGTCGCCGCCAGCATGATAGCCATCAGGATAAAGCCGATCGCAGAACCGAACGGCCAGTTACGCACCGTCAGAAACTGCTGTTGCAGCAAATTGCCGATGAGCGTCACCTTGGCCCCGCCCATCAGGTCGGGTGTGACGTAAGCGCCGAGCGAGGGAATGAAGACGATGATTGAGCCGGCGACGATCCCCGGCATTGTCAATGGCAGCAGTATGCGGGTCATGGTCCGCCAGCGACCGGCGCCCAGGTCCGCGGCGGCCTCCAGCAGTGACCAGTCAAAGCGCTCCATCGCGGCGTAGAGGGGCAAGATCATGAACGGCAGATAGCCGTACAGTAGCCCCAGGAAGACTGCCGGCTGATTGAATAGCAGCGGCAGCTTCTGTTCCGTCGCCTGCGCCAGCCAGGCGAAGAGTTCGCTCCGCTCCGCCAACATCACTGCCTGTTCATGTAAAGTGATGGTCCAGAAGTTGTTGATTAGCCCGGAATCTCGCAGGATCAACATCCAGGCATAGGTGCGCACCAGGAAGTTCGTCCAGAAGGGGATCATCACCAGAAAGATCAGCGTTTGGCGGTAACGCGCCGGCTGTCGCGCGATCCAGAACGCAAACGGATAACCCAGCAACAGACAGAGCAGCGTGTTCACCAGCGCCATGTAGACCGAACGCCACAGGATCCGCAGATAGATGAAGTCGCCGCTGACGGGGCTGAAGAAGCGCACGTAATCATTGAAGTAAACGCCCAGACCTTCCAGGTCAAGCGGGGGATAGACGACGGTCCCCAGGCGAGAGCGCTCGCCCAGGCTGACCACAAAAACAATGACCAGCGGGGCGACGAAGAAGACAGCCAGCCAGAAAGCGGGCGGGTAGGCCAGCGCCCAGGCTGTCTGCCGGAGCATTAGCAGCAATAGCAGGCCGGAAAGGGAGCCGATGAGCAGCGCGCCGTAGAACTCCCGGGTGAGAAAGTAGTACAACAGGCCGCCGGCGATGCCCAGTAGCGCCCGCGCAATTCCCAGCGTACGCACTCGTCCGGCGTCGCGCAGCAGGGCCAGGCCCAAGAACAGGTCGATCCCGAAAAACGCGCCATAGAGGGCATAGGCGGCTATCGGCGGCCACTTCGCCAGAGCTAACTCAACCGGAAACGGAGTCCAGGCAATGGCGCTGAACGTGAGCCACCGAACGAACAGAAACGCCCACATCGCGGCCTGGGCCAGACTTAGATAGGCAGCCAGGCGATTCAGAGGATCGGGACCGGCTTCCAATTTCGGTTGCGCTATCGTTGCCATTTGTGTTCAATCCAGCAAGCAACGGGCGGCTTCGGCCTGCTACTCGATAAACACCTGGGCGTTCTCCGCCGCCCAATGCACAAAGACGTTTTCCCCTACCGCAAACGCGCTGTCATAGCGCGTGCCGTAGTTTTGCATGCGCACTATCGCTTCCGCTGCGCCGCTCAGGCTGACCCGGTAACGCGTGTCGGTACCGATGTAGGTTGCTTCCAGCACCTTCCCGGAAATGATCACATTGTCCTTTTCCAGGGAAAGGTATTCGTGCACATCAATCTTCCCGGCGCCTGACTGCATCCCCAACAGGGCCGCCATCTCCTCGGGGTCAATCCCGATCTTGGTGATCTCCACCTCTCCCTGCGGATACAGATTGATCTTCTCCGGCCGAACGGCCAGGGTGACCGGCTGACCAGAGGGAATCTCTCGTCCGTCGGTCGTCCCGAGAACGTCCAGTCTCCCGATTCGCAGGGTTGCCGGCGGTCCGCACCCGACGAGTGTGGCGTCAATGAAGTTGGTCTCCCCGATGAAGTCGGCCACGAAACGATTGGCCGGATGTTCATAAATCTGCCGCGGCTCGCCCAACTGCTGCACGACACCCTGATCCATAATCGCGATGCGATCGGACATGGTCAGGGCCTCTTCCTGATCGTGGGTAACATAGATAAACGTGATCCCCACCTCGTGCTGTATTTGTTTCAGCTCAAGCTGCATCGCTTTGCGAAGTTTCAGATCCAACGCGCCCAGCGGTTCATCCAGCAGCAGTACTTTCGGGCGGTTGACCAACGCTCGCGCGAGGGCGACTCGCTGCTGTTGTCCACCGGAAAGTTGCTTTGGCTTGCGTCCGCCCATCCCGCCTAATCGCACCAGCTCCAACGCCTCGTCCACGAGACGGGCGATTTCCGGCTTCGGCGTTTTCTTCATCTCCAGCCCGAAGGCCACGTTCTGCGCCACCGTCATATGGGGAAAGAGCGCGTAGCTCTGAAAGACGGTGTTCACGGGCCGGCGGTAGGCAGGTATGCCGGCGACCGGCTGGCCCGCGATGTAGATCTCGCCGGCGGTCGGCTGCTCAAAGCCGGCTATCATGCGCAAAGTAGTCGTCTTGCCGCACCCGCTCGGCCCCAACATTGAGAAGAACTCCCCGTCGCGCACGAACATCGTCACATCATCGACAGCGACGAATTCACCGAAACGTTTCGTAACATTCAGCAATTCAACTGCGCCGTCGCCGACGTGGTCCGAGCTATTCAAGTTCCACCTCTCCTCATGGTGCTATTTCTATTGTACCCATGCGCGCCCATGTGCAAAGTAAAACGCGCTCTGTAAAATGGGATACACTCTCCACCGAAATGTGTGTGGTATCCTGCATCCGGCTCGGGATTTGCGTCGCCGGTTCAGTGCGACGTGAGGGATTCCCTTGCCGGAGCCGTTCGCAGGAATTAAGAGCTAAGAGCAGGTATTCAGCCGGGCGGGCGCGATTGGGCTCCACGGGCTTGCGCTGAATATCGGCCCACATTGGCAGGACGAATCGCGCCAATGTGGGCGAACGTTTGGGAATATGATGGACAGGAAGTCGCTGCTGACACTGGAATTCAACAAGGTATTGGATCGCCTGGCAGAGCATACCAGCTTCTCTGCCGGCGCGGCGCTGGCCCGCGCGGTCATGCCGACGACGGATGAGGCAGAAGCCCGGCAATGGCAGGCTCAGACGCACGAGGCGGTGGATCTGTGGGACAGCGGCGCGGACGTGACGATCGGCGGGACACGCGATGTACGCCGGCCCGCCGACAACGCGATGCGCGGCTTCACGCTGCCGCCGGAAGATCTGCTGGATATCCGCAACACCCTGATCGCCGCCCGCACCTTAAAGCGGAAGTTGCTCAGGTTCGAGGATCGCTACCCGCAACTGGCGATGATTGCCGGGCTTATCGAAGAGTGTGAGGGCCTGGTGTCCGCCATCGGGCAGACGCTGGATGATCGCGGCGAGGTGCTGGACAGCGCCAGCCCGCAGTTAGGCACAATTCGGCGCGCCCTGCGCGTGGCCCATGGGCGAATCCAGGAAAAGCTGCAGAACCTGGTGAACAGCAGCATGAACCAGTATTTGCAGGAGCCGATCATCACGACCCGCAGCGGTCGCTACGTCATCCCGCTGAAGGCGGATTACAAAGGGCGTGTCCGGGGCATTGTTCACGATCAGAGTAGCAGCGGGGCCACATTGTGGATTGAGCCGCTCAACACAGTCGAGCTCAACAACGAATACCGGGAACTTCACCTGAAAGAGCGCGAGGAGATTGCCCGGATTCTGGCCGAGCTGTCCGCCAGGGTCGCCGCGCATGGGGAATCGCTGAAGCGCGTCGTGGAGCGTATGGCGGAGTTGGACCTGATCTTCGCCCGCGCACGCTATGCGATCGCGCTGGACGCCGTCGAGCCGGAGTTCGTCCCCTGGCGAACCTTCCCGCCCCCAAAGCCGCCGAAACACGCCAATGAGCGCGAGAAGTGGCAACCGCCTCCGCCCAATCCCCACCCCGGCTCCACCATTTGGATCCGCGGTGCGCGTCACCCCTTACTGAACCCAGGTGACGTCGTGCCGACCGACCTGTTGCTGGATGAGGAGACCTTCCTGGTGCTAATCACCGGCCCGAACACCGGCGGCAAGACCGTCAGCCTGAAGACGACCGGCCTGATGGCGCTCATGGCCCAATCCGGCATGCACCTGCCGGCGAAAGAGGCGAAGCTCGCCGCCTTTGCCAACGTCTTTGCCGATATCGGCGACGAGCAATCTATTGAACAGAGCCTGTCCACTTTCTCCGCGCATATCACCAACATCATCCACATCCTGGAGAATCTCGATGAACGCAGCCTGGTCCTGCTGGATGAGTTAGGCTCCGGCACCGATCCGGCGGAAGGCGCTTCCTTGGCCCAGGCGATCGTCAACTTCCTGCGCGACAAGGGTGCGACCACCTTCATCGCCACCCACTACCCGGAACTGAAGGTGTACGCCAGCCAAACTGCCGGCGCGACCAACGCCTCACTCTTATTCGACATTGAGACCCTGGCCCCGACTTTCGAGATGACCATCGGCCTGCCGGGGCGCTCCAACGCCATTGCCATCGCGCGCCGGCTGGGGCTGGATGAGACAATCCTCGACGAAGCGCTGCAACTGATCGGCTCCGGCAATACCCGCGCCGAATCGCTGCTCGACTCCATCTATGACATCCGGGAGCGCATCTCCTCGCAGGAAGCTGCCGCCCGCATGGCGCTCAAGCAGGCGGAAGCGGAACGAAATGCCCTGCAGAAGCGGTTGGATGAGATTGAACGCGAGCGCCAACTCGTGCTGGAAGAGGCCAGGGCGGAGGCGCAGGAAGAACTGGCGGCGATGCGAGAGGAGTTGCAACAGATCCGGCGCGAGATCCGTTTGGGTCGCGCTGAGCAAGACCTGTCTCTCAACCGCGTCAAGGAGCTGAGCAAGCAGGTAACTGAAGTCGAAGAGACATTGGCTCCGGCGGACAACGGCGCTCAAGCCGACATGGCCAGAAAGAAGAGCCGCCGCCTGCGACGAACGCTGGAGGTCGGCGATACGGTCTACGTGAAGCCGCTGGGAGCAACCGGCGTTGTGGTCTCCCTGGCGAAGAAGGAAGCAGAAGTGGCGGTAGGCCGGCTGCATACGCGCGTCAAACTCACCGATCTGGAACTGCGCGAGAGCATTGAGCCGGAGCCGGAGGAGAGCGGGGTCACGGTGAGTGTGGTCCGCTCACCCGGCATGGAGTTGGATCTGCGCGGTAGGCGGGTTGAGGACGGATTGATTGACCTGGAAAGCTATCTGGATGCCGCCTATCTGGCCAATCTACCCTTCGTGCGCATCATTCACGGTAAGGGTACCGGAAGGATGAAG
Source organism: uncultured Ardenticatenaceae bacterium (assembly GCA_964539885.1). Classification (GTDB taxonomy): domain Bacteria; phylum Chloroflexota; class Anaerolineae; order Promineifilales; family Promineifilaceae; genus JACKCB01. Next base: position 13,333 of record CAZIKT010000059.1, read on the forward strand.
GAGGCGGTGCGCAAGACGCTCAGCGCAAGTAGCCATGTCAGCTCCTGGGAAGAGGGGAAGGACGGCGAGGGCGGGGCGGGCGTGACCGTGGTCAAATTCGCGCACTGACTGCCGGGCATGATACACTACAGGCATGGATCCGGAAGAAGAGAGCGACGAAATCAGGCGGGAGAAGGCCGCCATCTTGCTTGAACGTGCTCAGAAACATCAGGCGCGGGGGGAACTAGCCGACGCCATCCACTTATTCAAACGTTCGCTGGAGACCTTTCCTACGGCCGAGGCGTACACCTTTCTGGGATGGACATACGGGATGATGAGGCGCTATGACGAGGCAATTGAGGCATGCGAGGCGGCGATTAAGGTAGACCCCACCCTGGGCAACCCATACAACGACATTGGGGCCTATCTCATCGAGCAGGGGCGCTGGGAGGAGGGTATTCCCTGGTTCCAGAAGGCGCTTGCAGCTCCCCGCTATGAAGCGCCCCAATTCCCCCGTTTCAACCTCGGGCGCGTCTATGAGCGACAGGGTGATCACCGGCATGCGCTCGACTACTACAGCCAGGCGTTGGCGATCGACCCCTTCTTCCGCGAGGCGCACGCCGCCAAATATGCGTTGCTTGGCCGCCTGAACTAGTCCGGCCGGCCTGCTGCCCCTTCCCTGGCTGACAG
>CAZIKT010000060.1:0-13981 GCA_964539885.1 uncultured Ardenticatenaceae bacterium
GCCGCCCAGGCCGCCAACATGCCGTTTGTCGGGGTCCTCAGTCCACTCCTGCGCGATGGCGCGGATTATCCCTTTCCCATGCTCCGTGGCGTAACTGACTTGCCGGCATTTCTTAATGACGGCGCGGCGCAGAACCGGGTGACCGGTCAGTAGTTATGCCGAAACGGGCGTTTGCAGCGTAATCTCGCGCTGCGGGAATGGCGCGCTGAGACCGGTGTCGTCGAAACGCAGCTTGATTTGCTCCAGCACGTCGGCGCGCACGCGCGAGTAATCCGCCGTGTTCACCCAAGGACGGACGGCTAACCGGATACTGCTTTCGGCCAGCTCCAGCACGTCCACGACCGGCGCCGGCTCCTGCAGCACCAGCGGATGTGTGTGCATTATCCCCAGAAGCGTTTCACGGGCCTGCTCTATGCTGTCGTCATAGCGGATGCCGGCCACAAGGTCAACCCGCCGCACCGGGTGAGCGGAGTAGTTATTGATATTGTTGGTCGTGACGGAGGAGTTGGGCACAATCACGCGCACGTTGTCAACCGTACGGAGTATCGTGTTGAACATGCCGACTTCTTCAACGAACCCGTTGGCTCCGGCGGCGGTGACTTCATCCCCAACCTGATAGGGTTTCTGGGTTAGGATGAGCAGCCCGGCAGCGAGGTTGGACAAGGCATCCTTGATTGCCAAGCTGACCGCAAGTCCGACTGTCGCGAGTAGCGCCGTCAAGTTGGTGGTGTGTATTCCGGCAGCTTCCAGCGCGCTAATCATGACCACGGCGAGCAACCCGACATAAACGACGCCCTGCACGAAACGGATAGCCGTTTTGTCCACACTCGCCCTTGACATATAACCGGCAATCAGCCGGCTAAGCCAGCCGGCAAGCCAGCGCCCGATAACTAGAATCGCTAGTCCGAGAACAATACCTCCTAGGACGGAAGGTAAATTTCGATTTGCCCAATCAAGTGTGATGTTCAACTCTTCCATTGTCAGTTATCCTCCGTAATCAATCAGTGCGCTGGCTCTCCCAGGTTTGACTTGTATGTGTGTGCTACAATCATATCGTATGCCTATTGTTCGGAGCGATGATGATTGAGTTGATTCTGGCCCTGCTCATAGTGGCTGCGGCAATCTACGTGATGTATCGCCTGGCGACCGACCCGGCAGTTATTGTGAATCCGAGTTTTGAAGAGGTGTCGGCGGGCGACAACAGCCGAGCTCACGTGGAGACGCATGAGCAGGGCCCCGCGGATGTTATGGAGCAGGATCACTCGCGTGAGGCCACGAATACTGCGCTGTATGAGTAGTGAGGCAGACAGTTCCTGGCCGGACCGTTACAACCTATTGACAAATCTGTGAGCGAGTCGCGCATTCGCGATAATGCCGGCGCGAGCACTCTCGTTTGCTGGAGGCGTAGATGCATTCGTTCTTTACGGACTACCTGGAGAGAATGGCCGATATTCATAGCGACTGTCACTCTGCGCTGACGGATCTACCCGACGCGGCGGTTAATTGGGCGCCGGCAGCTGACATGAACAGCCTGGCTGTGTTGATCACCCATCTGACCGGAGCGGAGCGCTATTGGATTGGCGATGTCGCGGCGGGCGACCCGTCCGACCGTGTTCGGGCTACCGAATTTGAAGTAGCCAACGCCGACGTTCAGACGCTTCACAGAAAGCTGGATGAGGCCTTCGGCTACGCCGAAATTGCTCTGCGAGATTTTTCTATCGAAAAGCTGGCCGAGAGGCGCGTATTGAGCAGGCACAATTTTGACTGCACGGTGGCCTGGGCCTTGCTGCACGCCCTTGAGCATAGCGCCCTTCATTGTGGACAAGTGCAGCTTACCCGCCAATTTTGGGAGCGCCATGCCGCGGGCAACCAATGAGGTGCAGGGCCGTTAAGGCGCTACCGTTTCTCATTGTGCTCCTGTTGGCTGCTTGCCGGCAGCCACCGCAACCCGTGCCAAGCCCGGTCTCACCAATTGAGCCCGCTACGAATCCAATCCTGCTGCCTCCGTTGGAGGAGCTGGAGGAGAACTGGAATGTTTTGCTGCCGGGCGAGGAGACGGCCTGCGCCCTCGGCGACCCATTCGGCTTCTTCGTTCGTCCGGCTGATTCAGAGCGACTTCTGCTTTATTTTCAGGGAGGCGGAGCGTGTTGGAATGCTATTACCTGTGCGCCGGGCGAGACCGCTACTTATGATCCCAGTGTAACCAGAGACGATAACCCCTCACATAGCCGGCGCGGCATCTTCGACCTGGCGAATCCGGCCAACCCATTTGGTGAGTACAGCATGGTAGTTATTCCAGGCTGCACAGCCGACTGGCATCTGGGCTATCGCACCGTCACATATGAGAGCCCGTCACGCTCAGGGATCTCGATCTATCATGGCGGATACGTTAACGCATCGGCCGTGCTTGATTGGGCTTATCTGAATTTCCCCGCACCGGACTCTATCTTTGTGGCTGGAAGCGGCACTGGAGCCATCGGTACACCACTCTTCGCGGCTCTGGTCGCTGCGCACTACCCGGACGCACAGGTTACGCAACTGGCGGACGGTGCTGGAGGTTATCATAGCGATGCGGATGAGTTCGAGGAAATCTTGGGTTCGTGGGGGATGCAGGAACTGCTCGCCACATTACCGGAGCTTCATTACAATGCAAGTGGGGGGCACGCCCCCGCTGACCTTTATCTGGCCAACCCGGCCTTGCAGGGGAGGGTTCAGTTCAGCCAGTTCAACACGGTCGCGGACGCAGATCAGGTCTTCTTCACTCGCCTGGCCGGCGCGTCCGGCAGATACCTCATCGAACGCATTGATGCCAATCAAGAAGCCATCCGTGAGGAGATCCCAACCTTCGTCAGCTTCATTGCCCCAGGTGAAAGCAGCGGCATACTGGTGAGCAGCGCTTTCTATTCGCTGGTCGTGGACGGGGCTTCAGTTCAAGAGTGGGTGTCTGCGCTCGCCCGGGGCGAACCTACCGAGGACGTTCGCTGTTCGGAGTGCGTGGCGCCAGCGCGTGAACCGTAACCGAAGGCGGACAACTTACGGCTCAGGCGTCAGCGTGGCGCAGGTCGTTCCGCAACCACCCAGGCAATCCCCCTCACAGTAATACACCTCGCCGGATTCGCAGGCCGGCGGCGTGCACATCAGTATGTTCTCCGGCGTCACGGTGGCGCAGGTCGTTCCGCAACCACCTGGGCAATCCCCCTCACAGTAATACACTTCGCTGGTTTCGCAGGCCGGCGGCGTACACATCAGTATGTTCTCCGGCGTCACGGTGGCGCAAGTCGTTCCGCAACCGCCCGGGCAATCCCCTGCGCAGAAATACGCCTCACCTTCCTGGCATGCCGGCGGCGTGCACATGATGATTGGAGTCGGCAATTCGCGACGGATACCGAGATTGCAGGAAACTGACGTGGCCATCAGGAGGAGGAGTAGGGTCAGGGGTCGGCAGTCCAACAGGACCGTCGGTTGGTTGTTGCGATGGCGCGCGGGTGCCGGATGTCTGTGGACCCAATGACGGACATTCATGTGTGCTCCACTCCTTACTAGACCGTTGGAAGTGTCGCCGGCCGTAATACCTGATCACTTCGAGGAGCCTTGCCCAGATTCCTCCTCACGCAGGGCGCGCCGCAATATTTTCCCGATCATGGACTTGGGCAGCTCCTGACGAAACTCGACTTCGGAGGGCACTTTGTATCGGGTAAGGTGTTCGCGGAAATAGCTGATAAGCGATTCCTCGCTGACCTGCTCCCCTTCCTTCAGTACAACGAAAACTTTGATTCGCTCCCCGGCGTATTCATCAGACACTCCGATGGCTACCCCCTCTTTCACCTGCGGATGCCGATAAAGCACTTCCTCGATCTCCCGCGGGAAGACATTGAAGCCGCCGACGATGATCAGATCTTTCTTGCGATCCGTGATATAGGTGTAGCCCTCCTCGTCCATGTAGCCGATATCGCCGGTACACAACCATCCGTCGCGCAGGGCTTCCGCCGTGGCTTCAGGTCTGTTGTGGTACCCAAGCATCATGGTCGGACTCTGCAACACGATTTCACCCTGTTCATTGGGAGGAAGGACCTCGTCAGTCTCCAGGTTCACTATCTTCACATTGACATCGGGAAATGGTATCCCGACACTGCCGATCTTATGTTGTCCCCTATAGGGATTGGCCATGATCGCTGTTGTGGCTTCGGTAAGGCCATAACCTTCAATCATCCGGCCCCCTGTCTTTCGCTCGAATTCATTCTTGATGCCCTGCGTCAACGGTGCGGCACCGACGAATATCCCTTCCAGGCTGCTGAGATCATATCTCTGGACATCCGGCAGATTGCTGAAGGCGACGAACATCGTCGGCACGCCGGTGAAGAAGGTGGGGCGGCGCTTTTCAATCGTCTTCAAGACATCTTTTGCGTTGAACCTGGGAAGAAGGATGATCTCACCACCGGCAAGCAAGGTGGTGTTCATGTTCACACTCATTCCGTATCCATGAAAGAAGGGCAGCACCGCCAGCAGCCGGTCGCTCGGCTTCAAATGGCCCCAGGTCTTGAGCTGGTGGGCATTGGCGACGCAGCAAAAGTGTGACAGCATGATGCCCTTGGCAACACCAGTTGTGCCGCCGCTGTACAACATCACTGCCAGATCATCCGGATCGGGCACCACCGGCTTGAACGTGCCGGCGTCTTTCGCCACGAGCTGGCCAAAATTGAGGTAGCCCAGTCCAGCCATAGGGGCCTTAAGCTGCCCGTTTTCTCTAAACCGCATTGCCACATTTAGCGGAAACGGCATGAAGTCACCCAGCCGGCTGTAAATGAGTCGCTGAAGCAACGTATCCCGGGCAAGCTTCGCGATAGTCTCCACAAACATGGGGATCGTGATTATGGTTTCGATGCGGGCGTCGGACAGCAGGAACGTCAGTTCTTTCGGATTCGCCAATGGGTTGAGCGGCACCACCACCGCTCCGGCCTTCAGAATGCCGTAATAGCTGATCACAAACTGCGGACAGTTGGGGAGCATGAGGCCGACCATATCGCCCGGGCCAATGCCCAGACCCTGTAACCCGGCAGCCAAACGGTCGCTCATCTGCCTCATCGCGCCATAGGTCAGACGCTTACCGAAGAAATCGGTGCATGGGTGCTCAGGGTAGGCGTCCGCGGATTCATCCAACAAGCGGTACAGCGGAACCCGTGGATACTCAAGGCTCGAAGGGACGCCTTTGTCATAGTGCTGTAGCCATGGTTGGTTCATCTGTCGCACCTCACTGCTTGTGGTCCCAGGAAACAGCACTATTATCCGCACGCAATCGCCTTAGCCAAGCCTGGATGCGCGCAATGCCTGAGTCAGTCAGAACCGAGGCAGCAGGCAATTGATTCCTGTCGCCGTTTGCTGTCTAATTGCCACGTTCCCCAACCCAATGCGGGAATCAGCAAGTGATTACTCAGTGGCATTGGCGGCAATGAGGCTCGTCAGGGAGAGCATAGGATACGATGGCCAAAAGCGGCGGTAACTGGGTTGCCGAAGTACTTCAGGCGCAAGGCGTGCGAACAGTATTCACGCTGACTGGCGGGCATATCGCGCCTATTCTGGTGGGCTGCAAACAGCACGGAATTCGAGTAGTTGACGTCCGGCATGAAGTGAACGCCGTCTTCGCCGCCGACGCCACCGCCCGGCTAACCGGCATTCCCGGTGTCGCCGTCGTTACCGCCGGGCCGGGGGTCACGAACACACTCACTGCCGTCAAGAACGCCCAGATGGCGCAGTCGCCGGTCATCGTTATCGGTGGGGCCGCTGCCACCGCACTGAAGGGTCGAGGCGCCCTGCAGGACATTGACCAGCTCTCGCTCTTTCAAGGTGTGGTGAAATGGTCTAGGGCCGTGCGCCGCGTGAAGGAAATCGTGCCGGCCCTTGAGCAGGCGTTTCGCGTTGCTCAAGAGGGCGTGCCCGGGCCGGTGTTTGTCGAGATCCCAATTGACCTGCTGTATGAGGAGAAGCTCGTCCGGCAGCTTTACAACGTGCGGCCAGGTAGTCGTTCGTTGGCGGGCAAAGTCGTCAATCGCTACCTGGAATTTCACGTGAATCGGCTCTTTGCCGGCAGCGACAACGTCAGGGTCGGAGGCGCGATAAGGCCGACCCCAGTGTCAATCCCTAGTCAGGAGTTGCGCCGAGTGTGGGATAAGTTGCGCCGGGCGGAGAGACCTTTGCTGCTCGTCGGCAGTCAGGCGACGCTGGACGTCAACATGGTGAATGATGTCGCCGGGGCGGTGAATCGTCTGGGCATCCCAACCTATCTTTCCGGGATGGCGCGTGGACTACTGGGCAGGAATCACGCCCTGCAAATGCGCCATAAGCGACGAGACGCCTTACGGGAAGCGGACGTGGTTATTCTGGCCGGGGTACCCTGCGACTTTCGCCTGGATTACGGCCGGCAAATCCGGCGCGGCGCCTGTTACATCTCGGTGAACCGCAGCCGGCATGACTTGACTAAGAATCGCCGTCCGGACATCGGCATACTTGGAGACCCCGGCCTCTTCCTGCACTCGCTGGCCGAGAGCGTATCCGGTCATCCTGACTGGTCTGCGTGGCAGGACTCGCTCCGCACACGCGATAGTGAGCGCAACCAGGAAATATCACAACAAGCCCTGGCACCGTCAGCGTATGTTAATCCATTGCATCTGTTTGCTGAGTTGGGCAGCATATTACCGGACAACGCCATATTGATCGCGGATGGCGGCGACTTCGTCGCTACCGGCTCCTACATACTCGGCCCCCCCGCCCCCCTCAGCTGGCTCGATCCGGGTCCGTTTGGGACGTTAGGTGTGGGCGCCGGTTTCGCCCTGGGAGCCAAGCTGGCCAGACCGGATGCGGAAGTCTGGATAATCTACGGAGACGGAGCCGCCGGTTTCAGCCTGATTGAGTTTGACACGTTCTTACGGCACGGGCTTCCCGTCGTCGCCATTGTGGGCAATGACGGCGGGTGGACGCAGATTGCCCGCGAGCAGATTCCCACCCTGGGGGACGACGTGGCCACGTCGCTCAGGCGGACTGATTATGACCAGGCCGTAATCGGGTTTGGCGGGGACGGTTACAGGCTAGATGACCCGGAGCTGATTGAGGACGTACTCGCGCAGGCCCGCACCGCGCATGCCGGCGGCAAGCCGGTCGTGGTCAATGTCCTGATCGGCCAATCGGATTTTCGCAAGGGGTCTATCTCCATGTAGGCATGTTATCCGACATGCCTGATGGGCGGCGGCGGTGCTTGACCTGAGATGCTCGCGGGTTAAACTTGCCGGGATGGTTACGGTCATGGAACGAGGCCCCCGCGATATGGACCACATTGTTGCGGAGTGCATCAAGGCAATGGCCCACAAGCTCTCCGTCGAGCAAGGGGCCGATATTCGCCGGGTCGGTGAGGTTACTCAGATTACTCACCCCCATGAGTTACACCACTCCTGGCCGCGCGAGTTCAGCTATCGAATCGAATTTATGGCGGCGGGCGACTTTGCTCATGTTAGGCAGGCAGTCGCCGCGGCGTTGGGCGGCGAGCGCGCAGAACACGTGTTGAGCCTCTTCACCGACGACCGGCCGGCCACGTTTCAGGCAGCGACCAGGGGGGGATACCAGCACGCATGGTCGAATGTACTCATGGGCTTTCAGTTACAAGAAGAGCGCGACAGCGCTTTTCTGGCCGAACATGCTGACGTGAAGGAGATAAGGACGATTGAGGATGTGGAGGCGCTTAACGCCCTGGCGCCGGACTCTTCCACGCGACCTGCGTCTCTCGCTGATCCGTTCCTGCACAACTTCGTAGCCATCGAGAACGGTAGGATTTCGGCGAAGGCGCAGGTGGTCACACTGCCGGGGGGTGTGGCCTATGTGACCGAAATGTTCACCATTCCGGCGGCGCGCCGCCATGGCTTGGGCCGAAATCTACTCGAGCATGTGCACCACACGGCCTGGAATAACGGCGCAAGGATGGTCGTCCTGATTCCGTCCCTGATGACCAGGGAGATTCTATTCTTTGACCGATTCGGCTATATCGAGCTAATACCCATGTTGGTATTGGCGCCGGCTGCGCCCCCGGCACTTCCGGAGACATAAATGGTACGTTCCGTTTACATTACAACCACCGAGGCTTACAGCGGTAAGTCCCTGATTTCGCTTGGGCTAACCAGCCAGTTGCTACTGCAGACCAGCCGAGTGGGCGTCTTTCGTCCGGTCATTGAGGGGACGGCTGATGACGGTAGAGACAAGAATATCGACCTCTTGCTATCGCACTTCAGCCTGGGCATTGACTACGAGGACACGTTCGCGTTTTATCGAGATGAGGTGTCCAGCAAACTGATCGCCGGTGAGCAAACTGAGATATTGAACACAATCTTCGAGAAGTATAAGGCTCTAGAGAGCCTCTGCGATTTCGTGGTCTGCATCGGCTCCGATTTCGCCAGCGAAGGACACGCGCTGGAATTCGACTTCAATGCGGAGGTCGCCCGCAACCTGGGCGCGCCGGTCATCATTGTCAGTGGCGGCGTCGGTCGCAGTGTGAATACGATCGCCGGCGTCATACACGCCACGCGCGACGCCTATGTAGAGCGCGGCTGCGAAGTGATCGGCGCTGTGGCGAATCGCGTCGATCCAGAGATTGCTTCCGAGCTGTTGCAGCGGCTGCGCAATGACATGACCGGTGATGGGATGCTTCTGTCGGTCATTCCGGCCCACAAAGCGCTGAGCAGCCCCACCATGGGTGAGGTGGCGGATTTTCTGGAGGCTGATATCTTGTATGGTGGGGACCAGCTTGATCGGCTCGCCTACCATAACCTGGTGATCGCCATGCAGATACCCAATTATCTGCCCTATCTCACCGAGAATTCGTTGCTGATCACTTCCGGCGACCGGAGCGACGTGCTGGTCAGCGCTCTACAGGCACACCAGTCGCGCAATTATCCGCAGATTGCCGGGATCGTGTTGACCGGCGGACTACATCCGCCTTCGACCGTTGCCCGCCTGCTGGATGGGATGCGCCCGATGATTCCCATACTGTCAACTACCCGGGATACGTTTGAGACGGCCGCGAAGGTGCGTGAAGTCCGTTCTTACATCACGGCAGAGAGCACCGCGAAGATTCGCCTGAGTCTGCGCTTGTTTGAGCAGCACATGGACCTGGATGCCCTACACGGGCGAATGAGCAACGTCCTGGCCAGGGGGATGACGCCGAGGATGTTCCTGTACACTCTGCGGGAGCAGGCGCGCAGCAACAAACAGCATATCGTCTTGCCGGAAGGCATCGATGAGCGAATCCTGCAGGCAGCTGCCAGACTACGCCACAGGGACGTTGTTGACTTGACTCTGATTGGAGAGCCCTCTGAGGTGCAGGCTTTGATCTACCGCCTTGGGCTTGAGGAAAACCTCCAAGACGTGCCGATTATCTTCCCACCCAAATCACCATTATTCCCTCTGTATGTCGACACTTTAGTGGAGCTGCGACAGCACAAGGGCATGAATCGCGACATGGCCGCCGACCTGATGTGCGATGTCTCCTACTTCGGTACGATGATGGTCTATCGCGGCGACGCAGACGGCATGGTATCCGGCGCGATGCATACGACCGGGCATACCATTCGCCCGGCACTGCAATTCGTGAAGACCAAACCCGGCATCAGCGTAGTCTCATCCGTGTTCTTCATGTGCCTGGAAGACCGGGTATTGGTCTACGGCGATTGCGCCGTGAACCCCACACCAACGGCGGAGCAGTTAGCAGAAATCGCCATAGCATCAGCCGATTCGGCAATCACCTTCGGAATTGAGCCGCTGGTAGCCATGCTTTCGTACTCCTCCGGCGCTTCCGGCGAGGGTGAAGAGGTGGACAAGGTGCGCCGGGCAACGCAGCTCGCTCGGCAACTGCGGCCAGACCTGCTCATCGAAGGCCCACTGCAATATGACGCCGCCGTCGCCGCCGATGTCGCCGCCATCAAGATGCCCGGCTCCAAGGTAGCCGGAAAGGCTACCGTGCTGATCTTTCCCGACCTGAACACCGGCAACAATACTTACAAGGCAGTACAGCGCGAGACCGGCGCCATCGCAATCGGCCCAATCCTCCAGGGCCTGCGAAAGCCGGTTAACGATTTGAGCCGGGGATGCACGGTCGAGGATGTAATCAACACGGTCATCATTACCGCCATACAGGCCCAGGAGACCTGCGATATCCGGCTGGAGACGCCGGCGTTGGCGCTCGCCTGAGCCTACATCGCGAAAAGAGGCTTGCGTGAAAATCCTGGTAATCAACTCAGGAAGCTCCTCCATCAAGTACCGGCTGTTCGACGCCGAGACACAACAACCCCTGGCGGCGGGCATTGCCGAACGCATCGGTGAGAGTGCCGGGCGCGTCAGGCATCAGCGGCTCATCGGCAGGGCTGCCGGGGGCGAGTACATCGAAGAGGGAGTTCTGCCGAGTCATAGTGAAGCGCTGCTGAAGATCGTCACACTCCTGCAAGATGCCGAGTGGGGCGCTATTGAAGGGGTGCATGAGGTTGGGGCTGTTGGGCACCGGGTCGTGCATGGCGGTGAGCGCTTCCGCGAGCCGACCATAATTGACGATGAAGTGTGTGAATCCATTCGCTCGCTGTCCATCCTGGCTCCACTACACAACCCGGCCAACCTGTCCGGTATCGAGGTGGCAATCGAACTGTTTCCAGGCGCCCGCCAGGTTGCCATTTTCGATACCGCCTTTCATCAAACGATGCCGCCGGAGGCTTTTCGCTATGCCATACCGGGAAGCTATTACACCGAGCACGGCATCCGCGCATATGGTTTTCATGGCACATCACACCTATATGTCAGCGAAGAGGCGGCGCGCTACTTGGGCCGGACGCCGGAAGAGACCAACCTGATCACCGCGCATCTGGGCAACGGCTGTAGCATCACCGCCGTGAGGGGCGGTCGTTCGGTTGACACGTCCATGGGATTCAGCCCGCTTGCCGGCCTGATCATGGGTTCACGCAGTGGAGACATTGACCCGGCGGTGCCCTTTTATATGGGCACAAAGCTGGGTATGAGCTTTGTTGACATTGACAGTTTGTTGAACAAGGAGAGCGGCCTTTTGGGCATCGCGGGCAGCAACGATCTGCGTGACCTGGAAGCGCGCATCGCTGCCGGCGACGAAGTTGCCCGGTTGGCGGTCGAGATGTACGGCTATCGCATCAGGAAATACCTGGGCGCTTACCTGGCAGCGCTGGGTCGCGCGGACGCGATCGTGTTTACGGCCGGCGTGGGCGAGAACAGTGCACTAGTCAGGGAGACCGCTTGCCGAGAACTGCAGCATCTGGGAATCGTGTTGGACCTTGACAGAAACCGCGCCGGCGCACAGGGTCCGATCACTGAGATCCAGTCTGACGATAGCCGGATCAAGCTGCTGATCATCCGCACCGACGAAGAACTGGAGATCGCCAGGCAAGTCAGCGCGCTCCTGAGGGTAGCCGATGGTCACACAACCAGCAGCGGGCAGTGAGCGCTGCTGCCGGCTGCCACCTTGCTTCGTTTGTTCCACAGTCCGGTATTAGTCCTGACGCTTGCATCCTGGCGCTTGCAGACTGCGACACTCTTGGCATACAATTGTGCAGCGTTGAGTGTCGCTCTTCACAGTAGTTCCAGAAGCCAATAACCTCCTTTCCCGCTTGTTGCGGTACGTGTTACCCTTCGTCGCATCCACAGCAGTCGGCAGAGGCGGGTAGTCCACTACCGGAGGTAGAAAGTGGTTAATCAGGACCAGTATTCGCAGGCCGTTGCTCGCTATGCCGGGCAACTCCGCTACATGTATACGCCGGTCGCCGATCCTGCTCTGGAAGGTCTGGAGGCGCCGATTGACCCGGCGGAGATTCTGGCCAGGCGGGCAGAAGACCTGGCCGGGGCAAGCGCCGATCTTGGACTGAGAACCATTGACTTCCTGAAGTCGGACGATATGCAGCAGCGCGAGGGCGCCGAAATGAAGTTGTTGACGCAGATCGCCGCCGATCTCGAGATCGCCGGCAACCTGTTGACGGCAGTGCAAGCTGACGTAGCTGGACAGGGTGTCATGGAAGCGGCGAACTCCCCGATGTACCTCGCGTCCCGGACGACTGTGGAGCAATTGGCGTTCACCATTGAGCAACCGCTCGATGCGGGCATGATGCCCTTCCTCTTTGACGCCCGCTACCGACAGCTGCCGCCGATGAACGCCACGGGCGCCGGCCTCGTGTTGCAGCGGGAGGCGGCCCACAGTCTGGAACGGATCAGCCGGCGTGCTGCGCGCACTGTGGCCACTGCGGGTAGCTCACTCCTGCACATGGACATGGATACACTGCGCCAGGGTGTCAGCCTGATCAGCCAGGAGGTCGCAGAATTGATCGAGGGCATAGCGACCGACTTTCGGGCAGCTGCCAGGCGTCTTATCCAGGCGGCGCTGCGGCTCATGTTGCAGGCATTCGACTGGGTGCTGGCCCTCTTGGGTCAGGATGCGGAGACTCTTGCCCGACAGCGGGTGCGCCGGTGGCTCGACGAAATCCAAGATTCGCGCGGTCAAGTAAGAGAGGATTACGTCCACAGGCTGATCAACCGAATTTTCACCCCGGAAGTTTACTCGCGTGAGATCGCGGCGTGGATCGAGCAGACCAATGCCGGCATGCAGGCGCTTGTGGATGCCACTGAAATCGTGCGCAGCCTCGCTGAGCGCTACGAGAAAAAAACTGAGTACGTGGAAAAAGCCTTACGAATTCTGAGCGTTGTGGGATTGTTGCCCCTCCCCATTGCCAGAGTACCGCAGTTTCAAGTTGCACTAGCAGCAATCATGCTCGGGCTGATGGGGTACACCATATTTACTGGTTATGACCATTCGGATTCCGGCAGCATCTACTTCCTGCAACGCTTTCGAATTCCGATCCCTGACAGGGTTACCGGCGTGCGACGTACCGTGCAGCAGGCGCTGGGCGTTGCCGAGCCGCCGCTTAGATACGGTCTGTCCGAGCCGCCGTTTACCCCAGGTAGCGAAAATGATGGCGACGTCCCGGAGTCAGAAACCGACGCGATGGCGCCGGCTCCCGAGGTTGCTCCGGATACTGCCGGGGTCGCGGATTCAACCTGGGAATAGCCGGGCGTATGCGCGGTAAGGGCAGACAGCACCCACAACTGGGCGCCGGACCCCGGCTTTGGTAGAACCGGAATTCCTGGCTGTTCTTCTCGGGCTTGCATCCGCGCTGAGCTGGGGTGCTGGTGACTTCAGCGGTGGGCTGGCGACCAGGCGGGACAGCGTCTTCGCCGTCGTGGTTTTCTCCCAACTCGTTGGTATCACCTTACTGACCCTGCTCGCGTTGTTGACCGGCGAGGCCCGTCCGCAAACGGAAGCTGTCTGGTGGGGAGCGGCAGCCGGTCTGTGTGGGGCGCTGGGGATCGCTGCGCTCTATCAGGGCTTGGCGGTGGGCCGGATGGGTCTGGTGGCCCCGCTTTCGGCGATTATGACCGCCTCCATTCCGGTCGTGGTAGGCATCTTTTTGGAGGGGCTGCCATCCGTCTTACAGGTCGCCGGCTTCGCTATTGCCTTGCTGGCTGTCTGGCTCATCTCCTCCAACTCAGCCGACCTGCTACGAATCCGGCGGGAGGAGTATGGACTGGCCATGGCTGCCGGGCTGGGTTTCGCCGGTTTCCTGCTCTTCATCAACTTCGCCAGCAGCGGCGGCTTCTTTTGGCCGCTGGTCACGGCTCGCGCTGCTTCAATCGCTTTGCTCCTGCTTATTGCGCTCGCTGCCCGCCGGCGGCTCCGACCCAACCTACGCCAGTTGCCGCTGATCTTTCTGACTGGGGTGCTGGAAGTTGCCGGGAATGCGTTCTACGCAGCCGCTTCGCAGATCGGCCGGCTGGACATTGCCGCAGTGCTGGGTTCACTCTACCCGGCCAGTACGGTGATGCTTGCTCGGCTGCTGCTCGGGGAGCGCATATACCGGCGGCAACTGGCTGGAATTGTTGCCGC
>CAZIKT010000061.1:0-13887 GCA_964539885.1 uncultured Ardenticatenaceae bacterium
GACGACGCCTCTCGCTGCGAGAGGCCTTCTCCGATTGGCTGGCCGGCGGGCGCAAGACGGAGCTGGCCGCGGCTTCTTTGGCCGCAGTGAGCAGCCGGGTGGACGACTCCCCCGGCTGGCGCGGCCTGACCGTTTATCCCCACGAGCGGGACGCGGCCGACATCCAGGAATTGTACACCGACGCCCTGGCCGCCTGGCGCAAGAACCCGCTGGCCAAGCGCATCGTGGATATCCAGGTGGATTACATCCTGGGCGACGGCATCCAGATCAGCAGCCCCTTCCCGCCCTTGAATGACTTCATCGGGTCCTTCTGGCATCACCCGCGCAACCATCTAGACACCCGGCTGCCGGCGATGGTGGCGGAATTGGCGCGGGCAGGCGACCTCTTCCCTATCCTCTTCCGCAACCCGGCGGACGGGATGAGCTTCCTGCGCTTCGTGACCAAGGACCAGATTCAGCAGATCGTCACCGCGCCGAACGATTGGGAGACGGAGGTCAGCTATGTGCAGGCCGCCGGCGCCGGCTCCGGCGAGACGCGGGTGTGGCGCGGGCCGGCCCATCCGGCGGCGGGGCGGGCGGAGGCGGTGATGCTGCATTTCGCGGTCAACCGGCCGATCGGGGCGCTGCTCGGAGAGGGCGACCTGACCACCATGCTGCCCTGGTTGCTGCGCTATAGCCGGATGCTGGAGGACCGCGTGCGCCTGCATTGGGCGTTGCGCACCTTCCTGTGGTTCGTGACCGTGCCGCCGAACAAGGTGATGGAGAAGCAGGCCCAATATCGGCACGCGCCGGAGCCGGGCAGCATCGTGGTGAAGGAGGCGGCGGAGGAATGGGAGACGAAAACGCCGCTGCTGCACGCCGCTGACGCCCGCCACGACCTGACCGCCGTGCGGCGGATCATTGACGCCGGAGCCGGCATCCCGCCCCACTGGCGCGGCGAGCCGGAGAACGCCACCCTGGCCACGGCGGAGGCGATGCAGGCCCCGGCCGAGCGCCATCTGAAGCAGCGGCAACGGGAGCTGGTCTATTTCATTCAGGAATTATTGATTACCGCTTATCGCCGGCAGCCCAATTACGCGCCCTTGCCGACGATGAACATGCAGGAATTGTTCGCGGTGGTGCTGCCGGATATCACCCGCACGGACAACCTGGAGCTGGCCCAGGCGACGCAGGCGATGGCCGATGCGCTGGCCACGCTGGTGGAGACGGATTTCAGCGGCAAGCCGGCGGTGGCGGAGACCATGTTGCGCCACATGCTGACCGTACTGGGCCAGCCGCCGAGCAGTAAGCAGATGGCGGAGATGCTCGCAAGTAGTTTCCGGGATTTTCAGAAGAATCCCGGAAACGGGAGGTAGTTTGTGATGGAACGCGTGGTATTCAGAAGCAGGCTTCAAGCGGAAGGGGCGGGAAAGCGTTATCGGGCGCGGCTGATCAGCGCCGGGCGGACGCGCAGCGCCGGCAACCGGCCGGGAATGTATGTCATCGAGCCGGGCGCGCTGGAGGAAGGGGCGGCGCTATTCGATAACGTGCCGATGTTTGTGGACCACGCCATGTTCCGCTCCGGCCCGTCGTTGACCCGCCTGGCCGGACAGGTGCGCCGCGCCCGTTACGACGCCGGCAGCGGCGCCATTCTGGCGGACATCGAGCTGCTGAACACGCAGGCCGGCCGGCTGATGGCGGAGATCGCCGGGCAATTGACCGCCGCCGACCCGCCGGACATCGGCCTGAGCGCGGTGCTGTGGATTGGCGAGGCGACCGCCAGCCAGACCTACGGGGGTGTCAGCGCCGGGGACGGCGGAGACCCCGTAGGTCTCACTCGCGTGCGCCGCATCGCCCATGTGGAATCCGTTGACTTTGTGTTCGAACCGGCCGCGAACGGCCGGTTGCTGGCGGCGCTGAGCGCTGTGCCGGAAGACCCAGGAGCAGAAGTCCGACTTCTCGCAGAAGCCGGAGTTCTCAAGCCACGAGCAGAAGGCCGACTTCCGAGAGAAGTCGGAGTTCTCAACCCACAAGGAGAAAACGCCATGCCTGAAAAGACCCATTCTCTACCAACCTTGCCGGGCCGCGCGGCGGCCTATCTATCGCCGGCGACGGCGGGCGCGGAAAGCGCCGCCCCGCTGCCCGCGCCCGCGCTGCCTTACAGCGCGCCCACGGTCAGCGACCTGCCGGAGGAATGGCTGGACGCGCTGACGGAGGAGACGGTGCGCCGGCTGCGGGAGATGTACCCGCCCAATTCGGGCGCGCCCGCCGCGGTTAATGGTAGGCGGCCCAACGACAGCCGGGAGCGGGAGCGGGAGCCGCTGGACGCACTGGAGCAGCTGGTGCAGGCGGTGCGGGCGGAGCTGGCTGATTTGCAGGAGGAGCGAGTGATCCAGTTGGGCGGGCCGCCGCCGCGCGAACGGAGCCGGGTGGCCGGCTACCAGGTCGGCCTGGACGGTTTCGGCCGGCTGCAAATGGCGGCGGAAGCGCTGATCGCCGGGGAACGACCGCCGGCCGGCATCGCGCCACTGTCCGGCGTGCGAGAGCTGTACCTGGAGCTGTCCGGCGATTACGAGATGACCGGCCGCTTCTTCCCGGAGCGGGTGACCTTCGCCAATGTGGACACCGGCACGATGGCCGGGCTGGTGGCCAACGCCCTGAACAAGCGGGTGGTGCAGCTATTCCGGCAGTACCCCCACTGGTGGGCGCCGGCGGTCACCGAGGAGGATTTCAGCACCCTGCAGGATGCTCGCTGGGTGACGCTGGGTGGAGTGGGCGAGTTGCCCAACGTCGCTGAAGGGGCGGCCTACACCGAATTGACCTGGGACGACCAGACGGAGACGGACGCCTTTGTGAAGAAGGGCGGCTACCTGGGCATCACCCTGGAGGCGATTGACAAGGACGACACCCGCCGGCTGCGCGCCGCGCCGCGCGCCCTGGCCCAATCAGCGTGGCTGACCCTGGGCAAGGCTATCGCGGCTATCTTCACGACCGCTTCCGGGGCCGGGCCGACGATGAGCGACGGAGTGGCCCTCTTCCACGCCAACCACAACAACGTCGGCACGACCGCCTTCTCCTATCCGGCCTGGAAGACGGTGCGCAACGCCATGCGTAAGCAGACCGAGCTCAGCTCCGGCGAGCGGCTGGGCTTTCTGACGGAGCCGCAATTGCTGTGGGTTCCGTCGGACCTGTACGACACGGCGCTGGAGACGTTCGCCAGCCGGCACGACCCGTCGGAAGGGACGACGACCAGCTTCGAGAAGCAGAATATCGCCGCCGAGGGCGACAGCCCGTCGCAACGGCTGGCGGCGGCCCGGCGACGGATCATCATGTGCCCCATCTGGACGGACACGAATAACTGGGCGGCGCAGGCGGACCCGTTGCTGTACCCGTCCATCGGTCTGGGCTATCGCTACGGGCGCACGCCGGAGGTGTTCAGCGTGGCCAGCCCGACGGGTGGGCTGATGTTTACGAATGACACGATGCCGGTGAAGGTGCGCTTCTTCTTCGCCGTGGGCCCGACCGATTGGCGCGGGCTGTATAAGATGAATGTGGCGTAACTTGTCCAAGTTTCCCGGAAACCCCGAGTTTCCGGGAAACTGGCTAAGCAGGAGAAAAACCATGTTAGGCAACCTGTATCAAACATCGTTCCATATCCCCGGCACGCTCAGCGCCAACATCGCCCTGCGCTGGGTAGCGGCGCGGGATTGCACGCTGATCCATATCAGCGCCGGCGCGTCCAACGACAGCGACGCCAGGCTAGTGGTAGGCACGTCGGCGGACGCGGACGGCTTTCTGACCAGCTCGACTATCGGAGACGCCGGGCCGGCGGCCTTCGACCTGGACAACTTTAACGGCGCGCTGCTGAGCAACCCCGGCTCCGAATATCCCTACATCGCCGCCGGGACGGTGATCAGCGCGGACCTGGACTACGACGGCAGCAGCGGTACGGCCGCGCAGAATGTCACCCTGGTGTTCACGTTCCTGGAGGCGTAACCTGCCCAGAATCCCGGAAACTTCTGAGTTTCCGGGATTCTGATATGGAGGAAGAGCATGCAATCCGATCAACCTGAGTTACTCCGCCGCGTGCTGGCGGAGCTGCAAATAGATTCCCCGATTTACGGCGCGCGCTCGTTTGCGGACGGCCGCGTCGAGGTCTACGTGTATGGTGGGCGCAAGCTGACCTGGCCGGATGACGTCCAGACCAGCGAAGGGGCGCCCGAGCCGCCAACCCCGCTTGAGCCGGCGATCCTCTATCGCCCGCCGGCCCCGGCCAAACCCCATGTGGCCCTGCCCGATAGGGACCTGACGGCGGACATTGTGGCTGAGCTGGGAACCATTCCCCTGCACAAGCTCTCCGTCTGGAAGCTGCGCCACCTGGCCCACCTGGCCGGCCTGCACCCGGCCGTGCGCCTGAAATCGATCCGCAAGACGCAGCTGGTGCGCGAGCTGAGCGAGTACCGCGCTGCCTTCGAAAAGAATCTGCGGGATTCCTCGGACGCGGCGGACGATCAGGAGCCGGCCGGGGAGTCCCCGACATTGACCGCGCAGGAGTAGTTCCGATGGACCCCTTAATCGCCCCTATTCTGTATTCTGAGACGGTCACTGCCAGCGACAGCGAAGACCTCAGCCCGGCCCCCTGTCGCGCCATCCTGGTGGACGTGGCCGGCGAGGTGAAGGTCAGTTACGCCAGCGGCAAGAGCGACACGCTGACCCTGGCCGCCGGCGTCTGGCACCCGATGCAGGTCAGCCGCGTATGGAGCACCGGCACGACGGCGACGGGCCTGCACGCCGGGTGGTGACGGATGGATCACGCGAAGCCGCGAAGACGCGAAGGAGGATCGCCGTGACCATGCACGCCATTGCTGTACGAAGCTATCACGCTGCCGCTAACAACTGGTGGCAAGTTTTCGCCGCCGGCCTGCTTGGGGCGTGGGACGCGGAGAGCGCGGCCAGCTATGCCGGCTCCCTGCTGGACCTCTCCGGCAACGGCAATCACCTGGTCGAGCTGAACGGGGCCGTCCCCTGGGCTCCCGGCGCCGCCGCCGGCTGGCAATTCGACGATGAGCTGCACCAGGGATTCGATACCGGCGTCATCCCCACCTCCAGCGCGACCACGTTGATGGTCAAGTTCTCAGGCGTGGTCTACACCAACGAGAACGCCACCCTGATGGGGGCCAGCTCCGCCCTGGACGGCTCGGCCAACTTCGGCCTGCTGCCCACAGCCGCCGCGAACACGCGCGTCCATTACGCCAACGGGAACGCGGCCGAGTACACGCCCACGGCCGCGGCCGGCACGCTGGCCCTCAGCCAATGGCAGGGCTATCGGAACGGCGGCCCGGACGGCGCGCCGATGGCGAGCAGCAGCCCGGTCTACCTGTACCCGCTGGCGGTGGGTTGCGGCATCCGGCGCATCGCCACATACGACAACTACATTACGGCAAACATCCAGAAGGTCGCCATCTGGGGCGCGGCCCTGACTGCCGGGCAGATCGCCGCGCTGCATGCTATGTGGAGCTGAAGGCGCTATGGATGTGCGGTCAGGGGAACATAGAGCGCACGGAGAAGCACGGAGGAAAAGCAAGTGAGGTCAATTACCGTCCCCTTTTTTCTCTGTGTATCTCTGTGCACCTCTGTGGTTCTCTGTGTTACCGCCTTCGCGGGAGTGGTGGAGTGTGTGAGTCATGGAGTGGACCAGTGTTTTGAGCCGGTTCACGTTGATGTGCGAGAAGGGCGCGATATGGAAATCGCGGAAGAGCGCGATATGGAAATCGCGGCTACCAGATTGGAGGTGTGAAGTGAGCTACATTGAGCAGCAGGCATTGGCCGCGACGGCCGAATTTGTGAATCGGATTGAGATAGCGTCTATCGAGACGGCGACGGCGATTGCGGGGGAAGCGGGGGCCACCGCCGGGCACGCCGCCCGTTTCGCCTACGCGGTGAAGGTGTTGCATGACAGCCGGGGGGAAGCGCGCAAGCTGGCTTACGGCGTGGCCGCCCTGCCGGGCATCGGGGCGACCAGCGACGACCCGGCCCTGAAGAACGGGGTCATCGCTGTCTGGAACGCTTACGCCGGCTTTAATCCGAATGGATAACGCGGAAACCCCGTAGGTGTCCAAAGACCTACGGGGTTTACAAAGGAAATCAAGATGGACATCAACGCCACAACCAACAAGACGCAATTCCTGTACCACATCGCCGAGGCCTCTGAGCCGGCGCAACTGGCCGTCATTATCGAGAAGATGGTCGCCCAGGGCTGGCAGTTGCAGGGCGGGCTGACCGTCGTCTGGTCGCCGGTCTCCTGGATGGAGCGTCCCACCCGCTACTACCAGGCGCTGACCCTCTCCTTCATCCCGGCCGGCGACCTATGACCAGTTACCAGACCCGTTACGTCTCCAAGACGAGCTACGCGGACACGGCGGGCGGGCCGGGCCGGCTGTACGCGCTGTTGATCAGCCACGACCAGCTCAGCGTGCAGACGGTGACGCTGTATGACAACACCGCCGCGTCCGGGACGGTATTGGCGACGATCCACGTCGCGCCGGAGCGGTCGCCGGCCCTGCTGGACTTCTCGGCCATCCTGGGCGGCAAGAAATCGGGACTATCGTTCAGCGCCGGGCTGAGCATTGCCGCCGGGGCGCACGCGGAGGTGACGACGTGGGAGCTGCGGTACTAAACGAAACCCCGCAGGTCTCAGAAGTCCTACGGGGTTTGAGGATAGTGGGATATGACGGTAACGATTGACGACCTGGCCGAGCAATTCAGCAACGCGGCCGATGACGGGGCGTACTCTATCTGGGCGGAGACCCTGGTGATCGCCTGGGTGTACGAGGCCATCCAGGATTTCAGCCTGCACGTGCCGCCGGTGTACCACGACAAGGCGACCGATAGCGCCGGCGAGCACGTCTACGAGCTGGCCGGGGAGGCGCGGGGCATCATCTCGGTGGAGTATCCGGCGGGGGAATCACCGCCGCGCTACCTGCGGCCGATGTCATATGGCGAACCGGCGTTTTGGCTCAGCGACGATTATTATCACTTCCTGGATCGCAGCCGGGAGAGCGGCGTCCCGCTGCTCATCCTCTCACGGGCCGGGGACGGCTCCGAGTATGAGTTGTACTGGCGCGGGGCGTATGAGGTGACCGGCCTGTCCAGCGAGGAGTGCCCGGTGCCGGTGCAGTATCATCACATCCTGCTGGCTTACGTACACTGGCGCGCGATGACCAACCGCATCGCCAAGGAGAGCCAGTCGCCGGATACGACGACGCTGCTGTTGTCGCAATTGGCCAGCAACGCCGACCGGGCCGAGCGGGCGTATCGCCGCTGGCTGGCGGACGCGCAGGGCAGTGTGACCAAGGGTGGGCCGGTGGGGCCGTGGGTGATGGACAAGCACGGTTGACCCCGAGTTTGGGGATGAACAGGAGCGAACGCCCTGTTCATCCCCCCGCCTCAGCAACTGATGAACAGATTTCGCTCGATGGTCATGCCGGCCACGACGGTGACATTGGCCGTCGCCGGGGTGCAGCCGCCGAAGGAAGCGACGAAGAAGTAATCACCGGCCGGCAGCCCGGCGGCTACATAGTCACCGAAGACGTTCGTCTGGGTGGAGCCGTTAACCGGCCCGAACCAGGAGACTACCGCGCCGGAGACATTCGTGTCGCCGATGACCGCGCCCTGGGTGGAGGAGGGCGCTTCCATGATGAGCGTCCGTTGGCTGCCGTCGTCGGTGTAATACGCGCCGGCCGCCCACAGTTTGCCGCCGGCGACGGAGGTGATGCCGTGAAGCTGGCCGCCGGAGCTGGGTGGGGTGGGTACCTGGCTCCAAGAGCCGCCGTTGAAATGGGCGATCAGCGGCGCGGAGCCGGTGGTCCCAACCGCCCACACGTCGTCAGCCGCCAGCGCCTCTACCCCATACAGCACCTGCCCCGGCGCGCTGTGGCGCACCCACTGGCTGCCGTTCCAGCGCTGAGCCATAGCGTTCCACACCAGGAACTGGCCGTAATCGCTGATCGCGGCGCCGACGGCCCAGATGTCGTTGGGGGCCGAGCCGGAGACATCAAAGAGCGGCAAGCTAATCTCAAAGCCCTGGGGCGGCGCAATGGCGACAACGCTCCACGTTTGCCCATTGTAATGGCAGCTGATGGTGTCGCCGACCGCCCAGACGTTGTTGGCCGCCAGCGCGGTCACACCGTGCAGGGGCCGGCCGCAGGGGTTGGCGACATTGCTCCAGGCGCTGCCGTCCCAATGCAGGATGGCGCTGCGCGGGACGAGAGCGGCGTCCCAATACTCGCCCACCGCCCAGATATCGTTGGCGGATATGCCGTCAATGGCGAGCAGCTCGTCCACGTAGACGCCGCCGGGGTTGGGCGCGGAGACGAAGGCCCATTGGGTCCCGTTCCAGCGCATGATCACGTTGCTGGAATCAAGGCTGCCGGGGTCGCCGGACGTGCCCACCGCCCAGGCATCGGTGGCGGATACGGCCAGCACGCCGTTCAATTCCGCCCCAAAGGGCAGGTTCGGGCTGGGCACGACCCCCCAGAAGCTGCCGTCCCAGTGGAGGGTCAGTGAATTGCCGTCCACATTGCCGACCGCCCAGATGTCGTCCGGCGCGGCGGCGGAAATGCCGGTGAGGGCGTTGCTGCCAATGCCGCCGTTCGCGCCGGGCACGAGCTGCCATGCGCCGCCGTCCCAATGTTGAACCAGAGACGATTGGCCGCTGACTACCGGGCCGGCCTTGCCGACCGCCCACAAATTGCCCGAGCTGCCGTCTATCCCGCTGAGCACGTTTAGCGCCGGGTCGGGGTTGACCGGCGCGGTGCGCAGCCAGCGCGCGCCGTCCCAGCGGACGGCCAATGCTTTCCATTGCGCTCCATCGCTATAGAAGCCCACCGCCCATACTTCGTTGGCGGAGAGGGCGATCACGTCGTTCAGGTCTTTGAAGTTGCCGGTGGGGCTGGGAACTTTGATGGGGACCCAGCGAGTGCCGTCCCAGCGAGCGGAGAGCAGGCCACTGGCCCCATCGCCCACCGCCCATACGTTGGTGGCCGAGAGGGCGGAGACGGCCCGAAAAGTGGAGCCGGAGCCGGCGTTCGGGGTGAAGTAGCGCAGCCACTGGCTGCCGTTCCAGCGCACGGCGAAGGTGCGCGGGCCGGCATCGCCCACCGCCCAGATGTCGTTGGCAGAGACCACGGCCACATCGTTCAGGCCGGTGTGTTCGCCGGGGCTGGTTGGGCTGGCGACCACGGCCCAATTGGCCCCGTTCCAGCGCAGGATGAGCGGCGTCGAAACGCCGCCGGAAGCGTATTCGCCGACGGCCCAGACGTCATTGGCGCTGACCGCGGCCACGCCGAACAGCCGGTTATATGTGCCGGGGTTGGGGTTGGGCACGATAGAGATGGACGCGCCGTTCCAGCGCAGGATCAGCGCCTGGCCGCCCTGATTGCGCCCGCCGACGAACCAGACGTCATCGGCGGCAACGGCGGTGATGTCCAGGATCTCGGCCGAGCCGACGCCGGGGGGCAGGTCTACCAGGGTCCAGGCGCTGCCGTCCCAATGGTGCACGCCGGCGTCGGGATAGGGGCTGTCGCCAAAGCTGCCGGCTGCCCAGATATCTGTGGGCGAGATGACGGCTACGGCCTGCAGCTCATTCGGGGCAGAGCCGGCGTTGGGAGAGGGGACGGTTCCCCAGGTGGGCAGCTGCGATTGGGCGGCAGCCGGCGTCCGGCCGGCCAGCAGGGCGACGATCGGCAATATGGCCAGAAAGAGCCATGGGCGAATTCGTTTGAAGCTAATCATGGAAGGGGCCTCCGTTTACTAAACCGGGCCGGCGCGAAAGCACGGTCTTTCGCATAGTACGCAGAGCCGGTTCGGGCGTGGTCCGGGCTCTCAAGCTGACGCGCTTACCCTGACCAGGCGACTATAAGCGGCAGACATTGTGAAAGGCTTACGGAGGGATTACGGTCGGCTGAATCGAGCGGCGGGCGATGCCGATTACGGATTTGGCTCGGGCGGAGCGGGTGTATCGCTGGTGGCCGGCGGACGCGCCGGGGAGGGTGAGGTGGTGGGGCCGGGGGTGACGCCGGATTGAGTATTAGCCGACAGCGATTCGCGTCACTTGGCAGTAGCCGGGCTGGACGAGTGACATTTCTAATCAAATTTGAATTGCCTGCCTCAGCCGTTTCGAGTATGATTCAGGTATATCCCCCCAGTTGCTTCGGGAGCTGGGTGCGAGGCCGTACCTGGTACGGCCTCTGCGTTTTCATAAGTATGAGTACGATAGTCTATATAGATGGATTCAACCTCTATTATGGGGCGCTCAGGGGAACCAACTACAAATGGCTCAACCTCTGGGAGCTTTGCCGAAAGCTGCTTCCCACAGATGATATCGTCCAAATCAAGTATTACACGGCCAGAGTAAGCGCACGGCGGGATGATCCGGACCAGCCGGTCCGCCAGGACACGTATCTGCGTGCTCTGCAGACTATCCCACAACTGCGGATATTCTACGGTCAGTTTCTGCAGTCTACACCTCGCATGCCGCTGGCAAGGCCCGCGGCGGCCGGGCCCGCCATGGTTGCTGTTATCAAGACTGAAGAGAAAGGCTCTGACGTGAATATCGCCGCGCACATGGTGCATGATGGGCACCTTGGACGCTATGATACGGCAGTCCTGGTCAGTAACGACTCTGACCTGGTGGAGCCGGTCAGGATCGTGCGCCAAGAGCTGGGGAAGCCGGTTGGAATGCTAAATCCCCACAAGAAGCCGAGTTTCCACCTCAAGCAGCATGTCTCCTTCATCAAGCCAATACGGGGAGGAGTATTGAGGGCCAGCCAGTTTCCCCAAACGTTGGCTGACGCTACTGGCACATTTCACAAGCCGCGCGGTTGGTGACAACGCATCCCACAAGAAGTTGAGCGTCCATTTCGAATTGCTGTCCAGGATTGCAGGGTACCCGCACCTCTCAAGTCGCGTAGCTACCGGGATGACCGAAATGTCGCATCCCGCGTATGCCGGAGAAATACGCGGCTTCAAACCACAATCATGTTCATGAAGACGAAGATGGATAGATTGCCCAGGTCGGTGAGGAAGTGGGAGATGACCGGCAGGACGAGGCTCTTCGTCTTCAGATAGAGCAGGCAGTAGAAGAGCGAGAGGATGATCAGGATGACGCCGAAGGGCAGGAAGCGCATGGGGTCGGCCGGGTCAATGGCCTGCGCCTTGGAGAATACGCCGAGCATCAGGGGGTGGATTGCCGAAAACAGCAGGCTGGAATAGATGACGCCGAAGGCGCGCGGCCACCGGCTGGTCTCGTCAAGCAGACAACCGCGCCAATAGGTCTCCTCAAGGGTGGAGTTGATGACGGCGAAGAGGAACCAGGCCAGGATCAGCGGGATGGAGGTCATGACCCGGAAATGGGGGATGAACAGGAAGGGGAAGGAGATGAAGCCCATGGTGACGGCGGCGACGATCCACCAGCGGCTACCCCGCGGCCGGGCAAACCAGCCCTTCACCCGCTGCCGGTCCACCAGGGCGGCGGTGACCAGAATCATGCTGCCCCAATAGACAAGCTCGACGCCGACCCAGGCCCATTGGCCGAGGAGCGCGCTGAAGAGCCGGGCGCTCAGATGGCCGATGAGGATGATCAGCAGCGGCGAGATGAGCACAAACCATTTGCGGTAGTCGAAACGTGTCCCGGCGTGTCCCAGTTCCATCGGATATCCCTGTTGTGAAGCGGCGCTAAATTGGCTCACCCAACTGGTTGAATCCTGACAGAAACGCAGCCGGCGCGCCAGTGAGCATTGTCATGAGATATGGGGCCGGACGTCACCGATGGCCGTCGAGACGACACGCCGGTGAAGGCTCTTCTTTTTCAGGTAGAGCAGGCTATCATCAGCGGGCAAGCAGCCGAGGAGTGCGCGCTGGAGTTGGCGGCCTCATCAGCGCGTGGCCGGCGGCAGTTCTCGCCCGGCAAGCAACCCGTTAAATCGCTTCTTCAAACGTGGTGTTGACGACGATGAAGACGAACCAGGCCAGGATCAGCGGCAGCGAGATCATGATCCGGAATTGCGGGTCCAGCAGAAACGGGAAGGAGATGAAGCCCATGGCGACGGCGGCGACGATCCACCAGCGGCCGTCATGCGGTCGAGCAAACCAGGCCTTCACTCGCCTCCGGTCCACCAGGGCGGCGGTTACCAGGATCATGCTGCCCCAGTAGACGAACTCCACCCCGACCCAGGCCCAGCGGCCGAGGAGCGCGCTGAATAGCCGGATGCTCATCTGGCCGATGATGATGATCAAGAGCGGCGAGATGAGCACAAACCAGTTGCGGTGTGCGAATTGTGTTGCGGTACGTCCCAGTTCCATTGGGTGTCCCTCTTGTGCGGTGGTGCAATGTCGGGTCACACAAACCTGCCGGATCGTGACCGAAAGGCGGCCGGGGGGCGAGTGAACATTGTCACGGGAAATGGGGCTGAATGTCATGGATGACGCTGTAAAGGCGAGTATCAAGCCGGCCGGAAACGAAAGTCGCAGCGGCTGCCCCCTTCCGCCAGCGTTGTCGTCCGGCGCAGCGCGACGCCCATCCGCTCGCACATGATGTAGTCCGTCGCGCAGAGACAGGGCATCAATTCGGTCGCCTCTTGCTCCCGGCAGAGCTTCAGGATGCCGCATTCGGTGTAATCAACGCCCAGGTCAAAGCCGTCCTCGGCGCTGACGGCCATCACCCAGTCGCCGGGATAACGCCGCTCCTGCGACCATCGCGCGCGGTGCTCCAACCGTCTGCGGGCCGGCGCGGTGAACAGCCAGCGCCCGCGCAGCCGCAATAACCAGCCGGGGAGTGACTCCATCCAGGCCCGGTACACCTCCAACAGCAGCGGCCCGACCTCGGCGATTTCCATGCCCTGGCGCTGCAGCACGCGATAAAGGGCCACGTACCAGGCCGTGCTGACCAGGTTGAAGGTTAATGGATTCGCCCGGCCGCCGACGTATGCGATCTGGGGGATCAGCCGCCTGAACTCCTCCCGCGCGTCCGCCTCCACCCGGCTGACGAACGGTTCGCCATAACGCCGGACCAGCATCGGCCGGACCCTGGGCAAAATGCGGTCAAAGTCGCGCAGCAGGGCCGGCTCGTCGGCTACGGTGTAGCGGGCGCCGGCCGGGGAGTACGCCGCCGGCGTGAAGTTTGCCGTGTAAACCCACCAATTGCCGTGTCTGCCCGCCGGCTTGAAGCCATGCTCTTCCAGTAAGCGCTCGTTCTCCGCGGCAAAGAGGTAGTCCGGGTCGGTGAATTCGGCGGTGATGGAGAGGACGCCGCCCGGCCGGAGCACGCGCCGCAACTCGGCCAGCGCCGCCGCCCGGTCGGAGATCTCGGGCAGCACGGAGATCAGGAAGGCGCGGTCTATGCTGCGGTCCGGCAGAGGAAGCCGCTCCGCACCGGCGACGTGGGTCTGGACGTTGGTTACGCCGGCCGCCCGCAACCGTTGCTTGAGGCGGGCGATCATTTGCGGTTGTATGTCCACCGCGTGGACTTTGCCGGCATGGCCGGTCCGGCGGGCCGCTTCTACGGTGAAAGCGCCCGGTCCGGGACCCAGCTCGAGGACCTGTTCGCCGGGCCGGATGCCGACCCACTCCATCACCGGCTGCAATGTGCGCAGCCGGAACCGGTTGGTGACCAGCCAGCTGAGCGATGCCGGGCAGGGGGTGGAGCGGCCAAAGCGGGCCGCCAGCCGGGAGATCACTTTCATGATGACCAGCCAGAAGAAGAGAAGGGCCGCCGTCAGATAGGTCAGCCACTTGAGGAGCCTGGTGATGTTCATAGCCGTCCCCTTTCACGCCCGGCGCGAAGAGCGCCGGGCGTTAAGGATATCGTAGCAGCGGCGGGGGCCGGGGGGAAGTGACAGATGTCACGACTGC
>CAZIKT010000062.1:0-4656 GCA_964539885.1 uncultured Ardenticatenaceae bacterium
TGCCACGCCCTGCCGCTGAAGCGCCACATCCACAAGGGGCTTTATGGGGCGTTCATTGTGGACCCGGATCCGGCGCTGCATGCCGGGGAGGAGGCGGTCGCCGCCCGCTCACGCCATCACCTGTCGCCGGAGAACAAGGATGTGCAGGAGATGGTGATGGTGATGAACGCCTTCGACAGCAATTTTGATGGCGACAATGAGGTGTACGCGGTCAATTCCATTGCATTCGCCTATGACCATCGCAGCCCGATTGTCGTCCAGCGGGACAAGCTAATCCGCATCTACCTGGTCAACCTGACCGAGTTTGACCCGATTAACTCGATGCACATTCACGCCAACTTCTTCGACTATTACGACCACGGCACGACGCTCACCCCCACGCTGAAGACGGTGGACACGGTCATGCAGTGCCAGGCGCAACGGGGCATTATCGAAGTGTCGTTCGCCGGCTTCGAGCCGGGCCTGTATATGTTCCACGCCCACCAGAGCGAGTTCGCCGAGCTGGGTTGGATGGGCTTCTTTGACGTGAGAGCATAGGAGATGGCAGACGTGGAACAATCAATGCAGGTAAACACAGGCAGAGTCCCGCGCTGGGTCTGGGCGCTAATCCCCGTGCTCTTGCTGGTAGGGCTGGTGGCGCTCTTCGTGGCCGTTGACCCGCTGGCCTTTTTCACCGGCGCATTTCCGCCGCTGGAGGAGCTGACCATCCAGCGGGTGACCTTCCCAGCCGATGGGCAGATACAGCTGGAGGTGATTAACGGCGGGCCGGACCCGGTGACTATCGCCCAGGTGCTGGTGGATGACGCCTACTGGCAGTACGCCATCAGCCCGGACAACAGTCTGAGCCGGCTGGAACAGGCCACCATCTCACTCGACTACCCCTGGGTGGACGGTGAGCCGTTGCCCATCGTGCTGCTCACTTCCACCGGCCTGACTTTCGCAACCGAGGTGGAAGTGGCAGTGACGTCGCCGCAAACCACGCCGGAGACGTTCGTCAATTACGGGCTGCTGGGCATTTACGTGGGCGTCATCCCGGTGGCGCTGGGCATGATGTGGTACCCATTCATGCGCCGGGTGGATCAGAAGTGGGTGAACGCTTTCCTGGCCCTGACGATCGGACTACTGGTGTTCCTCTTCGTGGATACCGTCCTGGAAGCGGCGGAGATCTCAGCCGCGCTGCCGGGTGTGTTTCAGGGTATACCGCTCGTCTTCTTCGGAGCGATGTTCAGCTTCGGATTGCTGGTAGCGCTCAGCCGGCGACGGGGCGGCACGCCGATGGCGGTGGCGACCTTTATCGCTATCGGCATCGGGCTGCACAATTTCGGCGAAGGGCTGGCTATTGGGGCGGCCTTCGCCACCGGCGCGGCCGCATTGGGCTCCTTCCTGGTGATTGGCTTCACGCTGCACAACATCACCGAGGGGGTGGGTATCGTGGCCCCGCTGACCCGTGAGAAGCCGCAGCCGTGGCACTTTGCCTTGCTGGCGCTGATCGCGGGCGTGCCGGCGATGTTCGGCACCTGGATCGGCGGGCTGGCCTTCAACCCGTTCCTGGCGGTGTTGTTCCTCAGCCTTGGTGCGGGCGCGATCTTGCAGGTCATCTGGGAGGTGGGCCGGCTGCTGGTGCGCGATGCCCGCCGGCGACATGAAGCGGCGGTGTCGTGGCTGAACTTCGCCGGCATCGCCGCCGGGGTGCTGGTGATGTATCTGACCGCGTTCCTGGTGAAATTCTAGTAGGCGCCTCATGGGAGTCGCGCCGGATTTTCGGGTAACACGGGGGAACTCCGAGGAACACGGAGGATCACAGAGGTACACAGAGAGTCACGGAGAGAGGCTTGCTTCTTCTCTGTGAATCTCTGTGCATCTCCGTGTTCCTGCCCCCTGCCAGAAGCGTTCATATCAGGCCGGAAGCGATGGCGTTCATTGGTATCCGCGGGTGACGACCGGGCTGAGGGGTTGTCTGTCCGGCGTTCGCGGTGCACAATGGGCGCATGTCCACGACTATCTGGTGGCTGCGGCGCGACCTGCGCCTCGCCGATAATCAGGCCCTGCGCGCCGCAGTGCAGGGCGGCGAATCGGTCATACCGCTCTTCATACTAGATCCGGCGTTGCTCAATTCGCCCAACGCCGGCGAAAAGCGGACGGCCTTCTTGCTGGGCGGGTTGCGGGCGCTGGACGAAGATCTGCGGCGGCGGGGCAGCTACCTGGTCGTGCGCCGGGGCGAGCCGCGGCGGCAACTGGCCGACCTGATCAGCGAGACGGGTGCAGCCGGCATCTACGCTGAAGCGGATGTGACCCCCTACGCGCGCCGGCGGGACGCTGCTCTCGCCGCCGCTCTGACCCTCCACTTGCAGCCCGGCGTCAGCGTGCTCCCGCCGGATGCCGTCCTGCGTTCGGACGGCTCCCCGTACACGGTCTTCACGCGGTTCAGCAAGCGCTGGGATGAGCTGACCCGGCGCGACAATACGGCTCCCTTGCCGGTCCCGGAGCGCATCGCCACCCCGCCGAGTATCCACACCCTGCCCATACCTGACACGCCGCGGTTGCCGCCGACCGTCCCATTCTCGCCGGGTGAGGCGGAGGCGCACCGGCGGTTGGCAGCCTTTGCCGCCGGGGAAGAAGGGCCGGATGGCGCGCCTATCTACCGCTACGCGACCGGCCGCGACCGGCTGGATCTGGCTGGTACCTCCGCGCTATCTCCCTATCTGCGCCTGGGCATGCTTTCCGCGCGGCAGGCGGCCTGGGCCGCTCGGCAGGCGTGGCGGGACAGTCAAGAAGATGAGAGCCGGCTGGGGGCCTTAAAGTGGCTGAGCGAGCTGGTGTGGCGGGAATTCTATCTGAGCATCCTCTACCATTTCCCGCACGTCGCCCTGGGCAGCTTCCGGCCGCAATATGACCGCGTGCGCTGGCGTAATGACCCTGAGCAGTTCGCCGCCTGGCGGGCCGGACGGACCGGCTACCCGGTGGTGGACGCCGCCATGCGTCAGCTGCAGGAGAGTGGCTGGATGCACAATCGCGCCCGCATGATCACGGCCTCATTCCTGGTCAAGGATCTGCTCATTGACTGGCGCTGGGGGGAACGCTGGTTCATGCAACAACTGGTGGATGGCGACCCGGCCAGCAATAACGGCGGCTGGCAGTGGAGCGCCGGGGTGGGCACGGACGCGGCCCCCTATTTCCGCATCTTCAATCCTGTGTTGCAGGGGCGGAAGTTCGATCCACGCGGCGACTACGTGCGGCGCTGGCTGCCGGAGCTGGCGAATGTGCCGGATTACCTGCTGCATGACCCCTGGCGCATGTCCCCGGCAGAGCAACGGGCAGCCGGCTGTGTCATTGGCATTGATTATCCGGCAGCGATCGTGGATCACGCCCGTGCTCGCGAAGCTGTATTGGCCGCCTTTGCCGCCGCCCGTGAGGAACCGTGGTAACTCCTCGGGCCGCGCGCCGATCCGACCCATCGCCACCCTTCCCATCGCGATCTCCCGTTCTTCAGACCAAAGTCCCTCCTCGCATCGGCATAATCGCCGTTGAAGCGTCCGGCCTGACTATGCTATGCTGCCGGCGAACATTGGCTTGCCCAACCATCCTGGGAGGCAACATGCAGCGCACATCCAGTCTTGCCGCCGGCGCGACGCTCATCTTCATACTCCTGCTAGGCGGCGCTTCCTTCCCGGCCGACGCGGGTCCTGCGCCGGCCCAACAGCTGAGCGGCGCGGAGGCGTATCGCTTCCTGGCCGGCGAGGGCATCCTGGAGCAGCTACCCGATGATGACCAGCCGTCTACACCGGCGCACGGGCGCAACTTCATGGAGCCGCGGCCGCTGACCCCTGCCGACGGCGCGGCCGGCGACGCGCTGGGATTGGCGGTGGCGGTGGATGGGGAAACCCTGGCGGTCAGCGCGCACCGGGCGGACGGCCCCGGCGGCGTTGACCAGGGGGCGGTGTACGTATTTAGCCGCGCGCCCAGCGCGAACGGCTCCACCTGGAGTGAAGGGCAGAAGCTGACGGCCGGGGACGGCGCGGCCTTTGACTTGTTCGGCAGCGCGCTGGCCCTGGATGGCGACACCCTGCTGGTCGGAGCGCTGGACGCGGACATTGACGGCAACGTTGACCAGGGAGCGGCTTACGTATTCACGCGCGAAGGCGATGGGTGGAGCGAAGGGCCGAAGCTGAAGGCCGGGGACGGCGCGGCCGGGGATGAGTTCGCTTTTTCGGTGGCCCTGGACGACGATATGGCCTTGATTGGCGCATACCGGGCGGATGCCGGCGCGAACGAGAATCAGGGGGCGGCCTATGTATTTACCCGCGAAGGGCCGGCCTGGAGCGAACAACAGAAACTGACCGCCGCGGACGGCGCGCAGCTTGACCATTTCGCTTTCGCCGTGGCGCTGGACGGCGAGGTCGCCATTATCGGCGCGCCGGACGCCGATGTCGCCGGGAACAACGAGCAGGGAGCGGCTTACCTGTTCTCATACGATGGAACTTCCTGGAGCGAGCAATACAAGCTGACTGCCGGAGACGGGGCCGCCGGCGACCAGTTCGGCGTCTCTCTGGCGCTGGAAGAAGAGAGCGCGATGGTGGGCGCGTTCGCCGCGGCCATTGACGGCAAGCAGATTCAGGGAGCGGTGTACGTCTTTATGCCCGAGGACGGCGAGTACGC
>CAZIKT010000062.1:4756-11560 GCA_964539885.1 uncultured Ardenticatenaceae bacterium
GACGCCGGCAAGGTGTATGTGATGGAGCGCGGGCCGATGCCCTGGCCGGACAATGGAGCGAACTCGGCGGCGGATGGTGAGGCCGGCGACAACCTGGGCGTCTCCGTGGCTCTGCAGAGCAATACGGCGGTGGTTGGCGCTTATCACCATGAGGTAGCCGGCAACGCCGACCAGGGGGCGGCTTACGTCTTCACGCGCAACGGCTCTACCTGGGTGCAACAACAGAAGCTCGTCGCCGGCGATGGGCGGGAAGGGGACTTCTTCGGGGTATCGCTGGCGCTGGACGGGGAGACGCTGGTCGTGGGCGCTTTCCGGGCTGACGTCGGCGGCAACTCCCGGCAGGGAGCGGCCTACGTCTTCACCCGCGCCGGCGGCGGCTCCTGGAGCCAACAACAGAAGCTGACCGCCGGAGACGGCCGGGCGCTGGACCAGTTCGGCGGCTCTGTCGGCCTGGACGGCGATACCATTGTGGCCGGCGCGGCCCTGGCCGATGTCGTCAGCAACGTGGACCAGGGCGCGGTCTATTCCTTTGCGCTGAGCGGCGGCGTGTGGGTTGAGCAGCAAAAGGTCGTCGCCGGGGATTGGCAGGCCGGAGCGCTATTCGGCCGCTCGCTGGCGCTGCAGGGGAACAGCCTGCTTGTCGGCGCGCCGGGCAGCGCCATCAAAGGCGATGACGAGCAGGGCGCAGCTTATTACTTCACGCGCGCCGGAAGCGACGAGCCGTGGAACGAACAACAGAAGCTGCTGGCGGCGGACGGGGAGGCGGGCGACTTCTTCGGCGCGGTGGTGGCGATGGCCGGCAATTCGGCGATGATCGGCGCGTACCTGGCGGACATCGGCGAGACGGCCGACCAGGGAGCGGCCTACCTCTTCGGTCGCAGCGGCGGGGTCTGGAGTCAGCGACAGAAGCTGGCGGCGGCCGACGGAGCGGCCGGGGACTACTTCGGCTATTCGGTCGCGCTGGACGGCGGGAGGGCGGTGGTTGGCGCGCCGCAGGCGGACATCGGCGGCCGGGCTGATCAGGGGGCGGCATACGTGTTCGCGGCCGGCGACGATTCCTGGTTGTGGGAGCAGAAGCTGCTTGCCGGAGACGGCGTAGGTGGGGATTACCTGGGCTTCTCAGCGGCGCTGAATGGCGAAACAGGCTTGCTCGGCGCGATTCGGGCCGCTGTCGCCGGGAATGAAGGACAGGGGCGGGTGTACTTCTTCAGCCGGGAAAGGGGGTACTTCGGCTATTACTTGCCGGCTGTCGCTCGATAGAATCCCGGAAACCTCAGACAGATAGGCCGGCGACGACCAGATCGGTTGGGGAGGTTTCCGGGATTCCAGCAGCCTGGCTACTCCACCGGCGCGGTAATATATGCGTAGAGCGCCGCCAGGTCCTCCTCGGTCATGCGGGAAGCGATTTGCCAGGGCATCGCTTCCGGGAAGGGCTGCCCATCCGGCTTGATGCCGGTGCGCATCATCTGGAAGAATTCGTCCTGGCTGAGGTCACTGACCAGCGGGCGAGGATTAGGCACGGCCGGCCCCAGCGCGGAAGCGGGCGTGCCGGTCATGTCCGGCCCGTGGCATCCGCGACACTCGCCATAGGTGGCGACGTATTTGCCGTAGTCGGCATTGGCGCCGGCCGGCGGATGGGCGACGATTTCCTCACCCATGATTGCGCCGGGCAACATGCCGAGCCCGGTCATGAGTGCGGCGATGTAGTTGAGCTGGTCGCCGGTCTCCGCGTCATTGGGGGTCTCAGCCGGCTCCAGCGTGCGCAGATAGGCGATGATGGCCTGCGTATCCTGGTCGCTCAACTCATGGTAAGGTAGAAAGCCCATCACCGCCAGCCCTCTGCCGTCCTGGTTGACCTTGTAACGCATGACACGGAACAGATCGCCGTCGCTGTATTCGGCCAATTTGCCGGCGGGGGTCAGGTTTTCGGCGACCATGTCGCCCATGAAGCCAAATCCTTCAGCGGCTGAGAGGTTCCATCCGCCCACGAGGGGCGGTCCCTCGGTGGGGTTGCCGTCCGCGCCGACCGCTGAGTGGCAACCGACGCAGCTCAGGCCCACCAGATACTCACCGCGGGCGATCTGCTCCGGCGTGCCGGCGACGGTCAGGTCCGGGGCGTCCGGAGCGCCGGGGAAGTAAAAGCCCATCATGCCGCTGGCTCCAAACACGGCGATCGCGCCGAAGAGCAGGGTAAGCAAGCCGGCCCCGAGACCACCCACGATTTTCACCCAGAGCTTACTGGCGCGGATTGCCCGGTAGGTCAGCCAGCCGAACAATACCGTGAAACCGACAAACATCAACAGCACGAGAAAATCCGCGAACATCTTGCATCCTCCGTATCTGGCTTGCAGGCCTGAGCGGCTCTAGGCAGCCACGTCCAGGCAACTCACGACTGGGCGGCGATTCTACCCGTTCGCCGCCTAATGTGCTAATCTTCGCCAAGTCTAGCAGGTCATCATTTGGAGTTCGTTTAGTCGGGAATAGGGCCGGCCGGTTCGCTCAAGATCCGGCAGGACTCTCGAGAGGCGCATGGCAACCGTACTGGAAATCCGGCTATTCGGCGGGTTGTATGTTGGGCAGCAGGGACTGCCGGTGAGCGGCTTTGTATCCAGCAAAGCGCCGGCGCTGTTGGCCTATCTGGCGGTTAGCGGCCGGGCGCACCAACGCGACAGCCTGGCGGCCCTGCTGTGGGGGGAATTGCCCGAGGCCGACGCGCGCAACAACCTGCGGCAGGCGCTGGCCAACCTGCGCAAACTGCTCGCCCCTTACCTGGTCATCAGCCGGGAGAGCGTGGCCGTTGACCGCGACGCACAGTACACGCTGGACACGGACCACTTTGAGAGCCTGTTGCATCAAAGCCGGGTGGAGGGCGGGAAGCGCTATGAGCACCTGGCCAGGGCCGCCAGCCTTTACCAGGGCGACTTTCTGGCCGGCTTCTACGTGCGAGACGCGCCGGAGTTCGAGGAATGGATGCTGGCCCAACGGGCGCGTTATCGGGAGTTGGCCCTGCACGCCCTGCATCAATTGGCTGAACAGCACCTCAGCCGCGGCGAGTTCGGCCGGGCGATTGACGCCGCCACCCGGCTGCTGGCCCTGGACGCCTGGCGCGAGGAGGCCCACCGGCAATTGATGCTTGCCCTGGCCCGCAGCGGCCGGCGCAGCGCCGCCCTGGCCCAATACGAAACGTGCCGGCGGCTACTTGAACAGGAGCTGGGTGTGGAACCGGCCGCCGAGACCACCGCCCTGTATGAGCGCATCCGCACCGCCCGCCATGAGGTGCGACTGCCGCTGCCCGACACGCCATTTGTGGGCCGCGCCGCAGAGCTGGACAGGATCAGCCGCTTGTTGGCGGATCCGACCGCCCGGCTGGTAACCATCAGCGGGCCGGGCGGCAGCGGTAAGAGCCGGCTGGCGCTGGAGGCAGCCGGCCGCGCGGCTGAGCGTTATCTGCACGGCGCTTACTTCGCGCCATTGGCCGCCACTGTCTCGTTGGAGGCGGTGCCGGGGGCGCTGGCGGACGTGCTGGGCCTGACCCTCGGCGGCCGGAACAGCCCAGCCGACCAGTTGCTGGGATACCTGCGGGACAAAGAGCTGTTGCTGTTGCTCGACAATCTGGAGCATTTGCCGCAGGCGGATGAGCTGGTCGGCCGGTTGGCGGAGGCGTGTCCGGAGGTAAAGCTGCTGGTTACCTCGCGTGGGCGGCTGAACCTGCATGGTGAGCGGCTGGTGGAATTGACCGGCTTGGATATTCCGCCGGCTGACAGCGCGCCGAACATCAGTGAGTATGGCGCAGTGCAGCTTTTCGTGACCAGCGCTCAAAGCGTCCAGCCCGGTTTTGCGCTCGGCAGCGGGCCAGGAGCGGGAAACGGCACCGAGGCGGCCGTGGCCCGCATCTGCCGGCTGGTTGGCGGGCTGCCGCTGGCTATCGAGCTGGCCGCCGCCTGGGTGCGCCATATGAGCTGCGCCGAGATCGCCGTCGAGATCGCTCACAGCCTGGACTTGCTGGCCACGACGCAAAAGAACGTGCCGGAGCGCCACCGCAGCCTACTGGCCGCCTTCGACCATTCGTGGGCCTTGCTGTCTGAAGACGAACGACAATGCTTCGCCCGGCTGGCCGTCTTTCGCGGCGGTTGCGAACGGGAGGCGGCGACGGCGGTAAGCGGCGGTAAACTTCCGACCCTGGCTGCCCTGTGCGACAAATCGTTGCTGCGCCGCGATCACGCCGGACGCTATACGCTTCACGAGTTGCTACGCCAGTTCGCGCAGACCAAGCTGGAAGCGGACCTGCCGGAGTGCGCCGCGACCAAGCAGCGGCATATCGCGTATTACGTGGCCTTCTTGGCGGCGAGGGAGGAGGCGCTTAGCGACGCCCGGCAGAACGACGCCCGCCGCGAAATTGCCGGCGAGATGGACAATATCCGCGCCGCCTGGAGCCGGGCGCTGGAGCAACGAGCGCCGGAACTGCTGGAGCCGGGGCTGGAGAGCATGCGGCACTACATGGAGCAGGCCGGCCGCTTCAGCGAGGCGGCGGATATGTTTGCCGCCGCAGTCGCCGTGGAGGAGGAGCGCGGCGGCGGCGACAGCCAGCTAAGAGGAAGGCTGCTACTCAGCAAACTGCTGGCCCGCCAAGCCTGGTTTGAGCAGCGTCTTGACCGCCATGGGCCGGCCCGGGAGCTGACCGGGCGCGCGCTGGAGATACTTCGCGGCGCGGATCTGCCGGCTGAGGAAGGGCTGTGCTATGCCTGCCTGGGCAACGTCGCCCGCACCGTCGGCGACTTCGAGCAGACCGCTAACCACTATCAGCGAAGTGTGGAGCTGCTGCGCCGGGCCGACCGGCCGGGCGATATTGCCTACTCCTTGAACGGCATGGCTGTGGCATACACCGAGTTGGGCGAATTGGACATCGCTCGAGCGACGCATGAGGAGAGCCTGGTCATCAAGCGGCGGCTGGGCGACCGCCGGGGCGCGGGCGTGACCCTGCACAACCTGGGTTCGCTGGCCCTGGCGCAGGCCGACTATGACGCGGCCCGACGCCTCTCGCGGGAAGCGCTGGAGATCTTCCGCGAGGTGGATTATCCCTTTGCTGTCGCGCTGGCCCTGAACAATCACGGTTTCGCCTGCTATTGCATGGGCGAGTACGAGCCGGCGCGGGATGCGCTGCTGGAGAGCATGAAGGTGAATCGCGAGGTGGGCAACCAGCACCTGACAGTGCATACCCTGGGCACGTTGGGTGCGGTGGCCGGCGCGTTTGGCGATTTCGAGGAGAGCCGGCGACTTACCGGCGAGTCATTGAGCCTCGCGCGTCAAATCGGTTCGACGTCGGGCGCAACCTATGGGCTGCTGTGCGCCGCCATATTGTTCTCCCGCCAGGAGCAGTACGAACGAGCGGTGGAATCGGCTACCGTGGTAACGCTGCATCCTTCCACTAACCGCGAGAGCCGCGACCGGGCCAGGCGACTGCTGGCTGACTTGACCGAGCGGTTGCCCACGCCGTTGATGTACGCCGCGGTGGAGCGTGGCCGGGCGCTGGAGCTTGAGACGGCAGTGGCGGCATTCCTCGGGGCAGATGACATGCAGCGCTGACCTATGCTATACTGTGAACAGCATTGTTGACTCGAGACTCTCGTGAGCCGGTCCAAGTCCGGCGAAATGCTGTCCGGCGCGCCTGCCCGGCGGCATCAGAAGGAGAGATACGATGCGTTCACTACCTCATTTCTTGCGGAGCCGGGTTGTCCGTGCCAGCTTCTTGTTGTTGTTATCCGCCTGTGGGCTGACCGCCCTGCTGCTCTCTGACCCCCATCCAGCCGAGACCCACAGCTCGCCCATCATTGACGGCATGTTCACCGGCGACTGGTGCGCCCCGGCTTTCGCCGGCGGGTCCGGGCCGGACACCTTCGCCTTTCTGACGCCGCCGCTCTGCCCGTTGGGAGATGAGTGGTTCTGGGATGATTGGGACGCGGTGAATTACGGGGCCGGCCTGACCGACGGCATGGGCTGGATGATGGGCGGCGCTCCCGGCGCGCCCGTCCCCTTAGACCTGGAGACCGACCTGAACTTCTTCGCCACCACCGCCGACCTGGGCACGGTCTTCTTCGCCATCGAGTTGGGCTTCTTCCCTTCCACCGGTGGGACTCCGCCGCACGTGCAAATCGCCATTGACCTGAACGGGCCGGCCTCAGGTAATCCCTTCTGGTACGACCCGCCGCCTCCGGCCGGCACGGGTGCTATCGGCCTACCCATCGGCCTGTTCCCGGACTACCTGATTACTACGGACGTTGTGGGCGGGGCCGCCTTCATCTGGGAGGCGACGACCGCCCCCGGCGCGTGGACCTTCATCGGGGTGACGCCGCTGGCCTGGTCAGGAGCGGCTGGGCCGGGACCCAGCGTGATTGAGTTGCTGGTGCCCTGGCCGATGTTTGCTCCCGGCCCGTTTTTCGGGATTGGCGTGCCGGTCTCCATGACCGTGATGACCGCCCACAGCCGGCCGTTCATGGGGGCATCGGACGCGCCGCTGTCGCCGGAAGATGATGTTTTCACCGAGTCGGGGGCCGGCTTCACCACCAGCCCGGACATTTGCCCGCCGGGGCCGCTCAGCGCGGATTGTGAGCTATTCCTCGGGCCGGGCGGCGGTGCGGGCAGCGCGGATGCCTTCATTTCGCTGGTCTATTTCCCGCCGGCTACGCCAACGCCCACCGCCACGGACACGCCGGGCCCATCGCCCACGCCGACAGACACGCCGTCGCCTACCCCCACAGATACGCCGGGACCTTCGCCCACCCCGACGAACACGCCGTCGCCCACCCC
>CAZIKT010000062.1:11660-13739 GCA_964539885.1 uncultured Ardenticatenaceae bacterium
TCGCCCACCCCGACGGACACGCCGTTGCCCACCGCCACAGATACACCGGGCCCATCACCGACGCCGACGGCGACGAACACGCCCGGCCCTACGGCAACCGCCACCAGCTCGCCGACGCAGACACCAACGGCGACGGCCACCGGCACACCAACGCCTACGGCCACACCTACGCCAGCGAAGAGCATGTTGCCGATTATGATCCGGAAGCCATGAGATCGCAGAGGGTGGACGACATAGACGAGATTGACCCAAGCACAGTGGAGCTAACTTCGATGCACGAGGAAGTGGAGATTGTTTATATGGAGAAGCCGGCCTGGGGCACGATTGGGCCGGCGATCAGCGATTACAACCGTGAGCAGGCCGGCGATGACCAGGGAAAGAGCGTCTGCTTTGTGGTGCGCGCGCCGGATGAGGAGATCGTCGGCGGCGTCATCGGGGCGACTTACTGGAACTGGTTACACGTCGACCTGATGTGGGTGAAGGACGAGTTGCGCGGACGCGGTTACGGCAGTCGCCTGTTGGGGCTGGCTGAAGAAGAGGCGCGCAAACGCGGGGCTACCGACGCTTTTCTGGACACGTTTAGCTTTCAAGCGCCGGCGTTCTATCAGCGAAACGGCTACCGAATCTTCGGTGAGCTGCCGGACTTCCCACCTGGTCAGCAGCGTTACTTCATGACCAAGCGGCTGTGACGGGCATGGGCATCCCGGAAACGGCGGCGTTTTGGAGATTTCGGCAGTAGCCGGCACATTAGCCACGGGTTTTCGTGTAGCGACTACGCCCGCGTCAGGGTGAGCAGGGAGATCTCCGGCGGGCAATTATGCCGCACCGGAAAGCGGGTGACGCCGATGCCGCGACTGGTATACAGCCAGGTGTCGCCCACGCGGTAAAGCCCTTTGTCATACTTGGTTCCCAGGTGGGGAAGAAGATAGGCCTTGTCGTGGCTGGAGCGCACCTGCCCACCATGGCTGTGGCCGGACAGTTGCAGGGTCATCCGGCCCTGCGGCGCGAAGTAATCCACCAGGTCCGGCTCGTGCAGAATCACGACTGCCGGCGCGTCGGGCGGCGCACCGGCCAGCGCCGCTGACAGGTCCGGCCGTCCGCTCCAGGCGTCATCCAGGCCGGCGACGAAAAGGGGCGCGCCATTGATACTCAGGTTGACGCCACGATTGCGCAGCAACGGCACGCGCGCTTCGGCCAGGCCGGCGACCGCCACTGCCGTTCCGCTCCAGATCTCGTGGTTACCCAGCCCGGCGAAGACACCGTAGCGAGCGTCTAGCGCGCCGATGATGGGGGCCAGCTCAAAAATCGCCTCCGCGTCTTCCCAGACGTAATCGCCGGTGAGCAGGATCAAGTCCGGCCGCAGGCTGTTGGTCAGCTCGACCACCCGGCGCACATAGGCGGCATGCACCAGGGCTGACAGGTGGATGTCGCTGAGCTGGGCGATGGTTGTTCCTTCCAGGGCCGGGGCCAGGCCGCTGACGGGTACGTTCACCCGCTCGACAACGACCGAATTCACCTCGTTGACCAGCGAGACAGCCGCCCCGCAGCCGAATAGCGCGCCGGCAGCGGCCAGTGCGCCAAGGCCGAGGAAGCGTCGCCGGCTCATGGTCAGCGGCTGGTCGGTAGGGATGATGTCTTTGGCTTCGTCGCTCATGCTATCCATTGTCCGAGCAGGGCCGGCGCCGCGCTTGACGCGCATCCGGCGTCGGCGCTACGCTTTGCCTGCCGGACCATAGTATACTGCGGACGGGGACTGACGAGTCCGGCTGTAAGCATGCCCTAATGGTCGCGCGACGGCCGGCAAACCTCGCGGTCGTCAAACCCTATGGACTCGGACGCCGCGGCATGCCGACCACGCTTGTCGTTCGGCCGGGAGTGGGTTACATTCCAATGGGGGCCGCGCTGCCGTCAAGGAGGGACTGTATGGCGAGCTTGATTCTTCGTATA
The DNA here is from genome assembly GCA_964539885.1 of uncultured Ardenticatenaceae bacterium. GTDB lineage: Bacteria > Chloroflexota > Anaerolineae > Promineifilales > Promineifilaceae > JACKCB01. The sequence goes on from CAZIKT010000062.1 coordinate 13,608, forward strand.
GTTGTATACTATCTGCTGGCCTTTGTCTTTACTATCATCCTGGGAGGACTACAGCAGGCGACGGGTCTGGAGCCGTTGGTCAGCGTGCCACAGTGGGGACCCGGCATCGCCGCGTTGCTGATGGTGCTCGTC
>CAZIKT010000063.1:0-13072 GCA_964539885.1 uncultured Ardenticatenaceae bacterium
TTTCTGCAGAGCAAGGGCATCCCGGCCCGGGTGCGCGTCGGATTCGCCGCCTATTTTGGTCCAGACCTTTACTATGACCACTGGGTAACTGAGTACTGGGACGGGGATCGCTGGGTTTTGGCCGACCCGCAGATTGATGACCGGCAGCGAGAGGCGTTTGAGATCACCTTTGATCCGCTGGATATGCAGTACGACCGGCACTTCTACCTGGCTGGGCGCGCCTGGGAGCTGAGCCGGCGCAACGAGATGCGCTCGGATAAGTTCGGCTTCAACCAGCGTTGGAACGGCATGTCTTACATTCGCGGTAACCTGCTGCACGACCTGGGAGCGTTGAACAAGGTCGAGCTGCTTCCCTGGGATATGTGGAGCGACTTCATACGCAAAGAGCATCGCGACCTCGGCGTTGACGAGCGCGCCTTGCTCGATCGGCTTGCCGGCTGGGTACAGGCGCCGGACGCTCACCTGGAGGAATTGCGGACGCTCTGGGCGGCGCTGCCGCATGGGGAAGTTGTGCGCTCCCGGCTACGCATGCTTGGGTTGGTCGGCGAGGCGCACTTTGTGGACGGCGATGGATTGACGCCGGGCGGCGCGGAACAATTGGCCGCGTTGCGGAAGGTCGCTCCGGAGTATGTGCCCTTCGCCGTGCCGGATGAGCTATTTGAGAAGCGGGCGCTCGAGAGCCTGCCCGGCGGGCCGGGCGACATCGTCATTCGCGGCGCGCGTCAACACAACCTGAAGGACATCACCGTCACCATCCCCCGGCACAAGTTCGTGGTGGTCACCGGCGTGAGCGGCAGCGGCAAGTCATCTCTGGCTTTTGACACGCTGTATGCCGAGGGACAGCGCCGGTATGTGGAGAGCCTCTCGTCGTACGCGCGGCAGTTCCTGAACCAGATGGAGAAGCCGAAGGTCGATCAAATCACCGGCCTCAGCCCGGCCATCGCCATCGAACAGAAATCGGTGAGCAAGAACCCGCGTTCAACCGTTGGCACGGTGACCGAAGTGATGGACTATCTGCGGGTGCTCTACGCGCGGGTGGGCGTACCCCATTGCCCCCAATGCGGGCGGGGGGTGCTGCCGCAGACGGCGCAACAGATCACCACGCAGTTGGCGGCGTTGCCGGCCGGCTCGCGCTTCCAGTTGTTAGCGCCGGTGGTGCGCGGGCGCAAGGGGACGCACAGCGATGTGCTGGCCGCGGCCCGGCAGGAAGGCTTTACCCGGGCGCGGATCGACGGCAAGGTTGTCAACCTGGGCAGCGCAACGCCGAATCTGGCCAAGACGAAGCGCCATTCCATCGAGCTGATCGTGGATCGCCTGCAAACCCCGCCGGAAGCCAATGGAGATTTCCGGCAACGCCTGACCGACTCTGTTGAGACCGCCTTGCGCGCCGGCAACGGCCTGGTCACGGTGGACCTGGGCGAGCAAGAGATCACCCTCAGCGAGCACAACGCCTGCCCAGACTGTGACATCAGCTTCCCCCCACTGTCGCCGCAGATGTTCAGCTTCAACTCGCCCGCCGGTATGTGCCCGGAGTGCAATGGGTTGGGCGTCAAACTGCAGCTTGACCCGGAGCGGATCGTGCCGCATCCCGAGCATTCGCTGCTTGACGGCGCATCGCCCTGGTACGGCAACCTGCGCAAGAAGCAGGAAAGCTCATGGACGGTCAACGTGCTGCACACGATTGCGGAGTTCTACGGTGTGGACCTGGAGCTACCCTGGAAGGAGTTGCCGGAACACTTCCGGCACGTCTTGTTCTACGGTTCAGGGGAAGAGAAGATCTTCTTTCGCCACGACGGCAACGCCGGGTCATGGGAGAGTAACCAGCCGACGCGCGGCATTATCTACCACCTCAATCGCCTCTTTCGGCAGACGAAATCGGAGTATCGCCGCCGCTGGTACATGCAGTTCATGAGCGAGCTGCCCTGCCCGATGTGTCACGGGGAGCGGCTCTGCGCGGAATCCCGCTTCGTCACTCTGGGCGGGTTGCGCATCCCGGAAGTGGGAGAGATGAGCATCGCGGAGGCGCATGCCTGGGTTAGCAACCTGCATCGCCACTTCAGCGAAGAGCAGGTGGATATTGCCGGCGAGCTGCTGAAAGAGATTCGCGAGCGATTGCAGTTCATGCTCAATGTCGGTCTGCACTACCTGACGCTAAACCGCGCCGCGCCCAGCCTGTCTGGCGGCGAGTCGCAGCGCATCCGGCTGGCTAGCCAGTTGGGTTGCGGATTGGTGGGCGTGTCTTACATCCTGGATGAGCCTTCGATCGGGTTGCACTCGCGCGATCATCGGGCGCTGCTGGACACGCTGCTCCGGCTGCGCGACATGGGCAACACGGTTATCGTCATCGAGCATGACGCGGATACGATGCGGGCGGCGGACTGGTTGATCGACCTGGGTCCCGGCCCCGGTCGGCTGGGCGGGGATCTGGTCGCCGCCGGCACGCCGGACGAGGTACTGGCCGATACCCACTCGCTGACCGGCGAGTATCTCAGCGGCAAGCGGCAGGTCGTCTCGCCAAACGGGCACACGCGTCGCACGCCGGGCGGTTGGCTGACCGTGCGCGGGGCGCGCCTGCACAATCTGAAGCGCATTGACGCCCGTTTCCCGCTGGGCGTGCTCTGCTGCGTCACCGGCGTCAGCGGCAGCGGCAAGAGCAGCCTGGTCAGCTCCACGTTGCACCCCGCTCTGTCACACGCCTTGCACGGCGCGCAAACCGCCCCCGGCCCTCATGACCGTATTGACGGACTCGAACAGGTTGACAAGGTCATACACATTACCCAGGATCCGATCGGGCGCACGCCGCGCTCCAATCCGGCCACCTATGTGAAGGTCTTCGACGAAGTGCGGAAGGTGTTCGCCATGACGCCGGAGGCGAAAGCACGCGGCTATCGGCCGGATCGCTTCAGCTTCAATGTGAAGGGTGGGCGCTGCGAGGATTGTCTGGGCTACGGGCAGAAGAAGGTGGAAATGCACTTCCTGCCGGATGTCTGGGTGACCTGCAAGAGCTGCGACGGCCGGCGCTTCAATCGGGCCACGCTGGAGATTGAGTACAAGGGGCGCAACATCGCGGACGTACTGGACCTGGATATCCAGGACGCGTTGGCGCTGTTCGCCCATCACCCGGCGATTGCCCGAGTGCTGCAGACGCTGCACGATGTGGGGCTGGATTACCTGAAGATGGGCCAGAGCGCGTTAACGCTGAGCGGCGGCGAGGCGCAACGCGTGAAGCTGGCCAAGGAGTTGAGCCGGGCATCCACCGGCAGAACGGTCTACATCCTGGACGAACCCACCACCGGCCTGCACTTCGCGGACATCCAGAAGCTGCTCGACGTGCTGCACCAACTGGTGGACGCCGGCAACACGGTGATCGTCATTGAGCACAACCTGGATGTCATCCGCTCCGCCGACTGGATCCTTGACCTGGGGCCGGAAGGAGGCGCGGCCGGCGGGGAGATCATCGCCGAGGGGCCGCCGGAATCGCTGGCGGCGGTGGAGCGCAGCTATACGGGACAGTCTCTGCGGTCAATGTTGCGGTGAGGTGCCGGTCACGGCTTTGTTGAATCAAAGGAAGCGCCGAGCCAATGTCGCCGCTAAACAATCTGGTCGCTCTTCTCCAAATTGTGTCTGGCGCACAGCAACTGGACGTTGTCAACCGTTGCGGAGGCTCCGCCTTTCGAATACGGGATGATATGGTCAAAGTGAAGATCGTCAGTTGCCCCGCACATCACACATTGACCCTGATCGCGCTTCCATACCTCCAGCTTTACGTGGGTCGGGATTACGCGACGCCTTGCGGGATTCACGCTCGTCGGTGTTGAAAAATCCTCCTCGCCTTCCACGGCAACAAGCTTGAAACGAAATACCTTGCGGTTGCCAGACGACTCTTGCCAGGCGTCTACGAGGTGAAAGACACCGTTATAGGACCAGATACCCTGTCTGAGCTTTTCGTAAACGCGTACTCTTTCTGGGGGACGTCTGCCTTCTCGAAAGGCCTGCGCCGCCTCAAAGAATTTCCCGTTCTGAGTTAACGTCCTGCCGGGAGTCAGCATGGGCTGGTCAACTTCCTTGGGCTGAGGGAAGTGCGAACTCTTGGGAAGGTCATGGCCCTCATAGATGAGTGTTGAGCCGTCATCCTCCAGGCGGTCCTCGTAGGGCGCGTTGAATCGCTGCGACATCAGAATCACCGAATGGTCTCCACCCAGACCGAAGTTCATGCCGCGCTGCAGGCTCACCTTCTCACGGCTACACATGTCCAGGTAGGAAAGTACTTCATTGGCCATTGTCGGTCCGGTGGATTTCAGCAACCTGAGTCATTCTAAACAGCCGGGTAGTTTCCCCTAGCCGCCAAATGCGGACATCGGGTCCAGCCATTTCCCGACGACCCGGCCCATGCCGGTGTCCCACGGTCTGAAGCCCAGCTTCTCGTAGAAGCCGACCGCGTCGTCGGTGAACAGGTAGACGTGCTGGCCCAGCAGATCGGCCAGCACGAGCTTCATCATCTGGCTGGCGATCCCTTGCCGGCGAAAGGCGCTCAGCGTCCAGACATCCACAATGTAGGCATTGCACACGCCGTCCGACAACGCTCTGACGGTGCCGATAATCCGGCCATCGGCGTAGGCGATGCAGGTGACCGAGCTGTTGGCAAACGAATCGTGATATTGGTGTGGTGTACGCCCGTTGTCGAAGTTGTCCGCCATCAGTGTGGCTTTCATCTCTTCCCAATCGACCCCGACGAGATCACGTTTGTAGGTAATCCGCATATTTGTCCAGGAGATTGTGTTCTTCAGGGGGTAGCCCGCCGTCGTTCAGCTGCATACTTATGGCAACCGGCGCACAACGACGATGGTCAGGTCATCGGATTGCGGCTCATCTCCGGTGAATGTGTGTACCTCTGTCATCAGCGCGTCCACAATATCCTGCGCGCTGCCCCCGCGTGCGCCGGCGATTGCGGCTTCTACCCGCTCGAGGTCGAGGAAACCGCCCGCCGCATCCCGCGCTTCGGTCAGGCCGTCCGTGTAGAACACCACCACATCGCCCGGAGCGATCTCCTGAGTCTTTTCTTCGACCGGGATACCCCTGAACGCGCCCAGCAACATCCCCCGCCCTCTCAGTGCGCGCATCTCGCCGCTGGCCCCACAAAGCCAGACGGCCGGATCATGCCCGGCGCTGGCGAAGCGCATCTCGCCGCTCTCGGTGTCCAGGCTGGCGAAGAAGGCCGTCAGGAGGAGAGGCGACCGGTTATCTTGCAGCAACATCTCATTGGTGCGCTGTAACACCGCCGCCGGCCCATGCCCATAACGGGCCTCAACCCGCATCATCGTCCGACTCACCGCCATCAACAGGGAAGCCGGGACGCCCTTGCCGGTGACGTCCGCCACCACAATGCCCAGGCAGTTGGAATCTGAAGGGCCGGGGATGAAATCAAATAGATCGCCGCCCACCTCACGCGCCGCCTGGTAAAAACTGGCAAACTCCCAACCCGCGATCTCTGGCGCTTCCCTGGGCAAGAGACTGAGCTGTATCTGGTGGCCCACCGCCAATTCCTGCTCCATGCGCACTTTCGTTACCTCGGCGATCAACGAGCGACGCATGCGCTCCGACATGGCCCTCATTACCTGTACAGCCAGATCAGGATGTCTTTGAATGAGCGTAGCAAATTGGGCGTTATCAACAGGGATGGCGATGCATTCTGTGACTGCCGTCACCGTGGCGCTGCGCGTTTGGTCAGCAAGCAAGGTCATCTCGCCAAAAACGTCCCCGGCAACCAGGGAATCAATATCCGTACCCTGCTTGGATATCTTGACTTCCCCGGACAACAGCATGTACATATGGCCACCCTGCTGACCCTCGCGCAGGATGACCTCTCCGGCCGGCACGTGGACCCGGGTCTCCAGTTCCTGAAAGAGGGCAATACACTCCAGGGGTAAGGGCATGACAGTCGCCTGCTCGCTGACCTAGCCGAAAGAAGTGAGGGCCGCTTCTCGATCCTCAAAGATCGCCAGGAAGCGATCAAAGCCGGTTGCGGTCAACGCCTTTCGCACACGAGGTTGCGGACTAAGCAACTTGCAGTGCGCCTCCTTTTCGGTGCGCGCCTCCAGCTCACTCGCGATGGCGTGTAAAACCTGCCAGCCGGATTCCAGATCCGGCAGGGTCTCACCGCGCATCACCAATGCCATGCTGTGCAAGGCGACCAGGCCGGAGCTGGCCAGGAATGTGAGCTCGCTGAGATCGACAAGCAGGTCACGCGCTCCGGCGGCATATAACGCTTTGGTCTGCTCGATGACTTGCAGATAGCTGGCGGCGTCCAGTTCACCGATGAGGCGCAGAATGGTTATGGGCACATCTGCCTTTACTTGTTCCACGACTGAATTGAGCAATTTCCTAGTCCTCCTATGCCGGTTTGGGTGAAGCCGGTACCCATGTAATCACAGGTTGCAGGATCGGCCTACTTACTGGTCCTCTTGCCAAGTTTCTCGGGTTTTTGTCCGCGATTGGCGCGAGAACCACTTACTGCGCCGGAAAAGCATTATCCTTTGCCAGAGTCAATTCGTTTACCCCTTCCGGTAGCCGGCGATAGTGAATCTCATCGCTGAAGGCGCGCATCATCTGGACGCCCATGCCCCCAAATCGCCGCAGACCAAGCGGAACTGAGATATCCGGCTCCGGGGAAATAGTCGGATCAAATGGGGGTGCGGAATCCGTCAGGCGCACGATCAACTGGCTATCCTGCTGTTCGACGGCGATCTCAATGTCGCCGGCGCCATCTTGATATCCATGCACGGCAATATTGACCGCCGCCTCATAGACAGCTACGACCAGTTCGTCAACGGCATCCGGGTCAGCGCCGAAGACGGCCGCCGCCTGCTCGACAAAGCGGCGTACGGCTGACAGCTCCGCTAACGGCACTGGCCTGAAAGTGCGCGCAATACTCACCGGCTAGAATGAGGCGACCGCATCATGTTCGCTCTTGCAGATCTCGAGGAACATGTCATAGCCCGCCGCCTGCAATGCTTTGGCGGCGTTCTTGGGCGGACCGGCCAGCTTGAGATGGGGAGCGTGATATGTGCCGGCGGCGATCCCCAGGTGGACGCTCTTCTCATTGGCGTCAGGATGCAGTAGCAGATAGATGTGATGAATGGCGCGCAGGCCGGCGCTACTGACAAACGGTACGGCGGTCAGGTCCAGAACCAGGTCGCGCATGCCCTCCTGAAACGCTGCCTCGGCATTACTGATTAACGGCTCTTCGGCAGATAGCTCCCCTTTCAAGTGAAAGACTGTGATCGGCGCGCGCCCCGCTGCCTGCGAGATAGTGATTTCCATGACGATGAGCCTCCAATTTGCGCGACTGAGTTTGCGACTCGTAACTGGCGTTGTGAACGATGATACTTGATCGACGCCCTTCTCGTCAACGGCCCGGTACGCCGGCTGACAATGCCAAGGGTGGTAAGCGCATTTATTGCCCAATACTTGTGTTCGCTTTACAATCTTTTCCGGGGTACCCTGCGTCGCGGCGAACGCTGCGGACGTAACCGCTGGCGCGCCGGGGAACGTGGTTTGTCGTCGGGTAGCCGCAGCAAACCCGGTCAATGGTCTTGCCCCACAACGTTAGCTTGTGTAGTACCGACAATTGAACATCGCCCGGCATTCCGCCGGTCTGCTAACCTATGAACGGATTGCTTTCCGCTTTCATCAATCGTCTGCAAGAGGCGCTGCTCGTTTGCGCGCCGTTTGACGACTTCGCCGCGCTGACCCACCTTTTTGTGGATGCGCGCATCTACCCCTGGCGCAAGGAGATCCGATACCAACCAAGTTCTATCGGCCTGATCAACGAGGTCATCTACCAGTTATACGAGCGCCACAACCAGGCCGGAGAGAACGCGTTGCTGCTCTTTCTCCAGGTCGCCCGCGATCGTATTGATCCGGAAGACGCCTGCCACACCCGGCTTGACCTGCTGATCCGGGAAGGGCAGGAAGCGCTGGTCAATGCCCCCGGCGCGAAAGATCTCGTTGAGAACAAAGCCCAGACTCGGGCTGCCGGCGGGCCATCAATGTTGGGTCGCTCGGCAAGCCCATCTCCCCTGCCGTCCTCGCGGCTGGAGGCGCTCGGTTTTGCGCATGATCCCTTTGCCTGGCGTGAAGCTGAGAAAATCAGCCCGCCGGAACTACTGGAGGAGTTATTTGTCGCTCACCCGGATTTTGACGCCAAGGTCATGCTCCTGGATCGGGCGACGGTCCTCGTCGCTCCACGCGGCAGTGGCAAGACAGCCGGCCGGCTGGCCCTGGAGCAGCGGTTGAATCAAATCCAGCAGGCGGCTTTTTCCCCTTACGCGCTATCGGAACACAAGCGGGTAGTGCCGTTCATTGCTGTCTACAACCAGTTTGAGCAGCTTATCCCACGCCTGCCGGCCATCGGGCTACCGGATCATCAGGAATTGTTGGCCGGCGCGCTGGCCGCCGCCCTGCTGAGTTTTGTCACAGCCAACAAGGACCGTTTCCTGCGGTTGGAAAGCCGGACGCGCGCCTGGTGGTGGAGCTACCTGGCGACCTATTCGCGTGGCCTTCCCCTGAATTATGCCTTGCCGGATGAGCAATTGCGCGTCGATTGGGAACAGATTCATGACACAGTTGTCGCCCCATTCGCGCCCAAGGTCTCGATCAAGGATCTGCTCAGTAGTTTCTTGCAGCGCTTACAGGAAGACTTTGGCGTCAACACCTTGTTCATCCTCGTGGATGGGGTCGACGGCTACCTGGAAACACAATCGGCCACTAATCTGCGCTCACTGCTGCAACCGCTGCTTGGGGCCATCTCGTTGCTCTCTCTGCCCGGCATTATCTGGAAGTTCTTTCTGCCTACTATGGCGGAAGAGATCGCCTATGGTTCAGCCGGCTATCGCACCGGCCGCGTTGACCTGTTCCGCCTGGAATGGGACGAGCAATCGCTGATCGAATTGTTACAGCGCCGGCTGGTGTGGGCCAGCAGCGGCGCTGTTGAGCAGCTGGACGCGATCATTGACCAGAAGCTACGCTCCAGCCGGATCAATCTGGAGAGCGAATTGGCCCGCATCGCGCTCTCTTATCGCTATGGCCCTCCCAGAGCGCTGCTGGCAATGGGCCAGCGACTGTTCCAGCACGGCAACAACCGCGATCAACCGCCCACGCCGCTCACCGAGGTGGAATGGTTTCGTTTCCGGCGCTGGATTGGGCAGGATGTGCGCGTTCATCAGCGTGAACAGCTTCGCCGGTTACCGCTTCAATCCGGGGACGACTTTGCGCTCGTTGCCGCTACTCTCAATAGCCTGAACGATGATTTGCTTTTCCTGGCTCAGCGTGGCTGGAATGAATTGGACTTTTACACCGCTCAGCCGGGAGAATTGGAGGCCACGCTGAGGATTTTCACGCGCGCCCTGGCGGCAGCCGGCATCGCAATTGAGAGCGCCGGGGACGAACAACTTGCGTTGCCCGTCCGCGTCAAGATGCTGATCCCGGCGCTCCTTGACCTGCTGGTGCGTAAAACGCCGGCCGCCCTTGACGCCCATTGGATTCCCGCGCGCGTGGTCACCTGGTTACGTCAGATTGCCGAATACTGGTTGCGGTCGTTGGAAGCCGGCCAGGGTCAAACCATCAACGTGGCGGAGGGAAGCTGATGTCAGAAAGGAGTGTGCGATCGGGTCTCCAACCACGCGAGTATGATCCCGCCCGCTTCGTCAACCGGGAGCGAGAGCTTGAGCTGGTCGCCCGGCGCGTGAATCTGACTCGCGCCGGCGGCCTGTCTGACAACATCATCAACTTCTGGGGGATTCGAGGAACCGGCAAGAGCTGGCTCATGCGCCACATTCAGCGCCAATATCGCTTTCAACAATCCGCGCCCGGCGGCTTTGCCAGGCAGCCTTTCAGCCTGCTCTATCCTTTTGGCGATGTGGCCGGCCTCGCACTGCCGGCGCATCTGGCTACGTACCTCGCCGGAGAGATGTTGGCGCAACTGGCTCAGGCGTTGCCGGATGAAGAAATGGGCATGCTGCAGACGGCCGCGACCCAGGGAGATATCGCCCTGCTGGTACAGGCTATTCGTTCGCTGCTCACCCAGTTCGTCCCGCTAATCCTGCTGGACAATTGTGAATTGCTCAGCGACGAGGAATGGCAACAGATCGAGCAGGCGCTCATTGAGCCGCTGGTGATTACCAACCGCGTCCTCTTCATCGTCTCCGGCCGGGAACGGATCACCGCCTGGCGCCGCTTCGAAACGCGCCGCCGAGTGAAACGCTCCCAGGAGACGCTGCTGCAGCCATTTGACAAGCAGACCGCTTTGAAGCAGATTGAGCATGGTGGCTACCGGATCCCGGTCGGCCTGGAGACTTTCTACGCTTATACTGCCGGCAGTCCATTGCTGCTGGACAAATTCGCTCACGAGATAGCCGGCTGGAAGCTCACTGCTGGAGGCGAGCGTGCTCAGTTTGAGGCATTGGCCCGCCATCAGAAGGATTTGCTTGCTCTGTTGCACCTCAGTGAGCTGGACATATTAGGGCGAGCAACGGATTGGCTGCCGCTGCTGAACGTGCTCTCGCCCCTGCGCTTCTTCCGGCTGGAAGCGGTGCGCTACATGATGCAGGACGTGGACCCCATCGAGCACCCTGACCTCCATTACCTGGAAATGCTGCGCGACCTCGACCGCCACGCCGACTTCGTCTGGTGGGACCGCGAGCGACGCGCCTACGTGGCCAGCCCGATCGTCCGCCGGGTGATGAATCGCCGTCACTGCCTGGACGAGTCGCGGCGCGATCGCTATGTGGCTCAACATCGGCGCGCCTTCGCCATGTACCGCCAATGGATCAGGCAATTTCCGCGCACCTGCGAAGAATACCTCAGCGAGCTATGGTTCCATCTGGCGAGTATTCACCTGGCCATCCAGGATCAGGCCCAGCTGCAGCAAAGCATCCAGTCCACGCTGGCTCTAGTGGATATGCTCAGGCCAGCCGGCCTGCACTCCCTACAACAGCAATTTGAGGCGGATCGTGAGCTACACGACCTGTTGCCCGAAGCCCAGAACGACATGATCCGCCGGGCGTTCGCCGGACGCCGGTAGCATGTAGCGAAGATGAGTTAACAAGCGCTGGGAGCGTTAGCGCGCCAATACGAAGGCAGTTGTGCGCTGCCAGGGCAGTTCTTGTCCCTGCAACTGCCGGCGAAAGAGTGCTGCGATTTGTCGAAGCTGCTCATTGTCCAGCGCCAATCGGCCCCCGTAGCTCCCTTCGCCCTCCACCCCAAACCAGCGATCCAGATGCGCGGTCGTGAAACGACGCTGCTCCACCTGCGTGGTCATTTGCGCCCGAATCGCTTGGCAGCCGACCTCTCGCAAATCCGCCTCCAACTCCGGCAGGTCCCAGTTGACCAGCCTATTGGCCGGATCGGAATAAATCGCCTCTTCCGCCTTCCGCACCTGCTCACGCAATGAGCCAGCCACCTCGCTCCAATCGACCAGCTCATACAACCGTTGCCCCCGGCCCGGTATCACCTGCGCAAAGCAGAACAGCCCGTCCGGCAGCAGCCAGGGGAGCGCCTGCCTGATCAGCGATCGGCGAGCGTCCGCGTCCAATTCCGTGAAAGGATTCCGCGCCAGGATGCGGTCAAACCGCACGTCCTCCTCCCCCCTCAAGGCCAGCAGGTAACGTAGCTGTGGGATGCTGCCGGTCAGGATAATCGGCCGACCCAGCTCCGGCAGTCGCTCCGCCTGCTGGCGCAGCGCGTCGGCGTTCTGCGGGTCGCCGGCCAGCGCCCAGACGCCACCTTCCGGCGCCTGCCGGACTGCTTCCCAGGTGAGCAAGCCGCTGCCGGCGTTCAGGTCCAAAATGAGATGATGCCGGCGCACCTGGCTGAGCGTGAACAACCTGTCGCGCACCTCCCCCAGATTGCGCCCGGCATTGGCCACCACCCGCTGCAGCCAGCGGTCGCGCGCCCTGTCTAGCGGGCCGGTGGTCAACGCTTCCGGCGTCTCCTGCCCGTCTCCCTCGATCATCGCCGCCAGCTGCGCCTCCCGCCGGCGGGCTACCTGCTCCTGGATGCCGCGCTCATACCCCTGGTCGCTGGGCTGGTAGAACAGCTTGCCCTGCAGGGAGGCCGGCAGATATTGTTGCGCCACCCAATGATCGCGGTAGGCGTGCGGATACAAGTAACCCGCTCCGTGTCCAAATCCTTCGCTGTCCCGGTTGGCGTCGCGCAAATGGGTCGGCGTCTCTGCCTCCTGCTCCCGGCCCACCGTTTCCAGCGCGTCAAAGAAGGCCAGGGTGGTGTTCGACTTCGCGCAGGTTGACAGGTAGAGTGCGGCCTGGGCCAGGTGAAAGCGCCCCTCCGGCAGACCGATGCGCTCGAATGCCTCCCAGCAACTGGTGACCACGCTGATTGCTTGCGGGTCGGCCATGCCCACATCTTCACTGGCCAGGATTGCCATCCGGCGGAATATGAAGCGGGGATCTTCGCCGGCGTAAACCATCTTCGCCATCCAGTAAAGCGCCGCGTCCGGGTCGGACCCGCGCAGGCTCTTGATAAAGGCGGAGATGGTATCGTAGTGGACGTCGCCGTCCTTATCGTATAGCACTGCCCGGCGCTGTATCGACTCCTCCGCCACCGCCAGGTCAAGCCGGATGACGCCGGCCTCATCCGGAGGCGTCGTTTCCACAGCCAACTCCAGCGCGTTCAGCACGCCCCGGGCGTCGCCGTTGGCCACATCCACCAGGTGGTCCAGTGCATCCGGTGTCACTTCCACCTGCAAGCTGCCGTAACCGCGCTCGGGATCGGCCAGCGCCTGTCGCGCGATCTGATGTAGGTCTTCGCGGGTCAGGGGCTTGAGTTGAAAGATACGGCTGCGGCTAACCAGCGCCTTGTTGACTTCGAAATACGGGTTCTCAGTCGTGGCCCCGATCATGATGATCGTGCCCTTCTCCACGTGCGGGAGCAGCGCGTCCTGTTGCGCCTTGTTCCAGCGGTGCACTTCATCTACGAAGAGCGTCGTGCGCTGATTGTATAGATTGCGCCGCTCCTGCGCCTCGGCGATAGCTTCGCGGATCTCCTTCACGCCGGC
>CAZIKT010000064.1:0-3454 GCA_964539885.1 uncultured Ardenticatenaceae bacterium
CGTCCCCCGGCAGCGACCGCCGCACATACGGCACATGCAACAGCGAGGCGGCCTTGTGGCGGGCCCGGCTGCCCCGGCGGTCATAGCGGCTGGTGGTGGCCGGGTCGGCGTGGCCGGCCATCTTCTGCACCGTGACGATATCCGCCCCCGCATCCAACAGGTCGCCCACATAGGTGCGGCGGAAATCGTGCGGCGAGAGGCGCTCCACCCCGGCCATGCGCGCCCGCTTGCTGAGCATGTTGTACACCGCCTGGTCGGTCAGCCGGTGCCGGCGATTGCGATTGCCGATGCCCCAGAAGAGCGGCCCCTGGTCCCGCGTCCGGATGCGCAGCCAGTCCAGCAGGGCCGGCCGGGCGCTGCCCAGCGGGACGGCGCGTTGCTTGTTGCCCTTGCCGCGCACGCGCAATTCCGGCTCGCCGTCGCGCTCGAGGTAGTCGTCCAGGTTCAGCGCCACCAGCTCGGCCCGGCGCAGCCCGCAGCCGTAGAGCAGGGAGATGATCGCCGCGTCGCGCACCCCCAGCGGGTTTTGCTCGCAGGTGCTCAGCAGGGCGACGATCTCGCCGGTGGCCAGGGCGCGGCCGGCCGGCAACGTCTCGCCGCGCACGCTCTGCGCGCTGGCCGCCTTGTGGTAATCCTCGGCGGACATCAGCCCCAACTTCCAGGCCGCCTTCAGCACCCCGCGCAGGGCGGAAAGCATGCGGTTGGCTGTCGTGTGGGCGTAGCGCTCCTGTAAGACGCTGCGCACGGCCTGGGTGTGCTGGAAGCGCAACTGCTGCCAGGGGATGTCCCAGGCGGTGACGCGCTCGTCGGCGGTGAGGACACGGGCGACCGTATCCAGCGCGCCGAGCATGGTGCGCCGGCTGCTCGCGCTCAGGCCGGCCAGATACACAGCCACCGGCTGCTCGTCGAGGGCGGCTTCGTCGGCCGGGATGAGCGCTGCCGACGATGGTTGGGCAACCGGGGCGGCGGGCGGGTCGGTTTTCATAACTAGAGCATACCACAGTCAGATCAAGTTGACAGTCACTTGCGAAGTGACTGTCAACTGGGGTCCTCATCGGTATACTTGGTAAACGCTTCCGGCACGCCGGTTGCGCACAGTCTGCCGGATGTCCGGCGCCTGCTGAGGCAATTGGAGAGTGATTTATGAGTGTAAGTTTCTGCCCGCATTGCGGAGCCCGGCTGGATGCGGGCGACCGCTTCTGCACCGCCTGCGGTAAGGCGGTATCGCCAACCACCCCGCTTCCATCCAGCCCCGCAAAAGGGAAGCGTAGGCAGACCTCCCCCTGGCCGCTCATACTGCTGATCGCATTGGTGGCGCTGTTCGCCGTGGGATTGGTGTTCTTGTTGCGCGATGGCGGCTCATCGCCGGCGGCGCAGGTGGAAGGTGTACAGGATACCTCCGGCCTGCCCTACCCCGAGGTTCCGCGCATCTCAGTGGAAGACGCCCGGCAGCGATTGGACAACGGAGAGACCGTCTTCGTTGATGTGCGCGGGGCCGACCAGTATGCGGTGGCCCACATCGCCGGGGCGATTTCGGTCCCCCTGGATGCGCTCGAATCTCGCAGCCGGGACCTGGCCAAGGACAGCGAGATCATCACCTACTGCACCTGACCGAGCGAGGAATCCAGCGCCCGTGCGGCTGCTGTAATGATGGAGCTTGGTTTTACCGACGTAAAAGCGATTCGCGGCGGCTTGGAAGCCTGGCAAGATGCCGGCTTCCCAATGGAGAGCGGCTCCTGAGCCTGGAGCGCAGGTACGGGGCGAGCCGGGTGACACAACCTGGGGCAGATTAAGGGACACTCACTGCCCCCAATAAGAGCGGAGCCTCCCTGATAATGGAAGCGTGCTCAAGGCCGCGGCGATAGCCGGGTCAAGTGCAACTAGACGCTTACCCATTGCAGCATAAACGGAGGTTCAGACCATGAAAGCCAGGCATCTCTTAATCGCTTTAGTTCTCTTGGTGGCGCTCGCCGGCTGTCGCTCCGAGGAGCCCGCGGCAGTGGTGGTTCCCGACGGCGCGCAAGCCGGCGACCTGACCGGCATGCAACCCTGCGAATATCAGGGGGCCGGCGACAAGACCATCTACGCGGCCGAGTGCGGCGTGCTGGCTGTGCCCGAAAACTGGGAGCTGGCCGGCTCCCGCCTGATCGCCCTGCCGGTGGTGCGCATCCCGGCGACCGGGCCGCAGCCGGCGGAGCCGGTGTTCTACCTGCAAGGCGGCCCCGGCGGCCCCAATCTGGTCTGGTCCCCGCCGGCCTGGTTGCTCGAAAAGCATGACGTGGTGATGGTCGGCTATCGCGGGGTGGAGGGCACGGTGACCCTTTCCTGCCCGGAAGTGAACCGGATGATCAAGGCCCATTCCGGCAAGGATGTCTTCAGCGAGCAGGCCCGGGCGTCGTATGTGGAGCTGGTCGGGCAATGCGCGCAGGCGCACCAGCAGGCCGGGGTGGACCTGTCCGGCTACACCGTCGCCGCGGTGGTGAAGGACATGGAGGCGGCGCGCAAGGCGTTGGCCTACGAGCGGATCAACCTGTTCAGCGAGAGTTACGGCACCCGCCCGGCCCAGCTCTACGCCTATATGTACCCGCAGAGCCTGCACCGGCTGGTGCTGATCGGGGTCAACACCCCCGGCCACTTCATCTGGCTGCCGGCGGACTTCGAGGGCATGTTCGCCGAGATGAACGAGTTGTGCGCCCAGGACCCGGCCTGCAGCAGCCGCACCGACGACCTGGCGGCGACCATTGCCGGGGTGAACCGCCGCATGCCGGAGCGCTGGCTCTTCTTCAACATTGACCCGGACACGGTGCGCTTGAGCGCCCACTTCATGTTCATGGTCAACGCCAACATGACCTCGCTGATTGACGCCTATCTGGCGGCCGCCGAGGGCGACCCCTCCGGCCTGGCAGTGCTGAACCTGATGGTGGGCCTGATGATGTCGGAAGACGTGCCGGTGCTGGGCGACCAGTTCAGCAAGGGCGGCTCGGCCGACCTGGACCGGTACGCCGGCATCGACAGCGTCAGCCTGGGCGACACAGTGATGGGCGCGCCGTTATCCGAGTTTGTCTGGCCGATGGCGGCCGAATGGCCCATTACGCTGATCCCGGATGAGCTGCGCGAGCTGCAGGAGAGCGACGTGGAGATGCTGCTGGTCAACGGCACGTTGGACTTTTCCACGCCGCCGGTGGCGCTGGATGAGGCCCGGCCCTATTACCACAACGCGAAGATGGTTCTGTTGCCGGGATTCAGCCACACGGAGGATGTATACACCTTGCAGCCGGCGGCCTATGAGCGACTGATCACCCGTTACTACGATATCGGTGTGGCGGACGACTCGCTGTATGTGGCCCAACCGCTCTCTTTTGATCCGGCCCTGAGCCTGACCACCACGGCTAAATTGCTGGTCGGCGGCCTGTTCCTACTGCCGGCGCTGCTCATCCTGGCGGTCGTCCTGCTG
>CAZIKT010000064.1:3554-11989 GCA_964539885.1 uncultured Ardenticatenaceae bacterium
GTGACCCGCTTCGTCCTGCTCACCATCGGCCTGGCCTGGCTGTTTGTGCTCTCCATGCTCATCGTCCGGCAGGAGGAGGGCGACCTGCGCTGGTCAACGGTGAAGCGCCGGTTACGTCTCAACGCCCCCCGCGACCCGTCCACCGGCGAGCAGCGCCGCCGGCTGTGGCTGTGGCTGGTCCCGATCACTGTCGCCAGCGTGGCCTGGGATGTGGCTCTGACGCCGGCGGTGAACGGCGCGTGGGTGACGGTGTTCCCCTTCCTGGCCGAGCCGGCCGGCTATGACGCGGCGGTCATCTTCGAGACGCCGCAGATCCTGCAGCGGCTGGCCGGCGCCTGGTGGTTCCTGGCCCTGTTCGTGGTCATGTCCATCTTCAACGTCGCGCTGGGCGAGGAGTTTCTCTTTCGCGGCGTGTTGCTGCCCCGGATGGAGGGTGTGTTCGGCCGCTGGACTTGGCTGGCCAACGGCGCACTTTTCGCCTGCTTCCACCTGCACCAGCCCTGGACGATTGCCGGGAACGTGGTCGGCGGCGCGCTCTTCCTGGCCTGGCCGGCCTGGCGCTTCCGCAGCACCTGGATGGCCGTCGCCGTGCACTCGGTGCAGAACATCTTCTTTGGGCTGCTGATCCTCGGCGTCGTGCTGGGTCTGACGTAGAAGAATGGTCAACATGGATGGACAGGATGAACAGGATTTTCTAATGGCCTCTTATCCTGTGTATCCTGTCCATCCATGTCAAAACACCTGAGCAGCCGGCTCCTCCAGATTGGCGTTCATTCGCCTCCATTCGCGGTCAATAAACCCATGTCATGAGACCTGCGCAACCAGATCCTCCAGCGAGATCGTCTCCCCCGCGTCCCACGCCGCCCGTATTTGCGCCGGCTCCAGTCGCCCCTCCAACTCCGCTCGCAGTCGCAGCGCCGCCTCCCTGGTCCTCGGCGCGGTCGCCGCCTGATTCAGCACGAATAACGCGCTGGTCAGCGCCGCCTGTAACTGTTCATCAATGGCTGCCCGGCGCGTCGTCCATTCCGCCAGCCCGGCCAACGCCGCCAACACGTCCGGCAACGCCTGCATCTCCCAGGCCATGCGCAATCCTTCCTGGAAGGCATCCCGCGCGCCGTCCAGATCGTTCAGCGCCAACCTCGACGCGCCAAGGCAATTGAGCGCCTGCAACAGGCTCCAATGTTCGTCAATCTCGCGCGCCAGGCGCAGGCTGTCCTGGAACAGGGCGGCGGCCTCCCGCCTGTTACCCATCTCGCCGGCCACATTGCCCAGTTCGCGCAGGGCCATGCTCTCTATCCAGCGGTCGCCCACCGCCCGGCTGAGGGCCAGGCTTTCGCGCAGGTAATCGCCGGCCTCCTCATATGACCCCATCGCGCAGCTGATACCGCCCAGAAAATGCAGGGCCACCGCCAACATGCGGGAGTCACCCAGCGCGCGGAACGAGTTCACGTTCGCAGCCATATGCGCCTTCGCTTCCTCCGGCTTGCCCAGCGCCTGGTCGGCCAGCCCGATATTGCCCTCGGCGATAGTCGCGTTCCAGGGGTCATTGATTTGCCGGGCGAAGTCGTACATCTCCAGGAAATGCTCGCGCGACCGGCCGTAGTCGCCCATCAGCCGCTCCAAAGCCCCCACATGTTGCAGGGCGTCCACCAGGAAGGCATGGGCGCCGGCCCCGCGCAACACCTCCAGGCCGGCCGCCAGATTACGCGCCGCCTCGTCAAAGCGGCCGATACGCAGCAGGAACCAGCCCTGCTGGGCGCGCAAGTAGGCGTGCAAGGTGGTCAAATTCGGTTCAAATCCCTCCGGCGCGCCGAAGCGCTCTTCCAGCGTGTCGGCTGCCCGGCCGAAAGCGGACTCAGCCCCCTGGAACCAGCCGCGCATATCGAAGAAGGACCACATGGCCGGGATCGCCTGCCGGACATGCGCCGCATCGCCGAACTGGATCGTCTGCAGCCAGGCCCGGCGGACGTTGCCCACCTCCGCGTCCAATTGGGCCAGCGCCTCCCGTTGCCGCCGGCCGCGCAGATCCCCTTCCAGCCGGGCCGTGAAGGTCAGGTAGTAGGCCGCATGCCGATCAGACACCGCCCGCTCCTCCTCGGCCTGATCGGCCAGCTTGCCGGCGGCGTACTGGCGCACCAGGTCGTGCATCATGAAGCGGTCGTCGGATGTGCGCCGCAGAAAGGACTTGGCCAGCAGCGACGAGAGCAGCAACAGGTCAGCGCCGGCTACCTCCCGCGCCGCCTCCCGCCGGAAGCCGCCTCGAAACACCGATAGATCGCGCAGCGCCCGCTGCTCTTCTTTGGACAGCAGCTTCCAGGAGTGGTCAAAGACCGCCCGCATGGAGCGTTGCCGTTCCGGCATGTCCCTTAGGGAGGTGGCCAGGATGTCCAGCCCGCGCTCAATCTCGGCGGCGATCTCCCGGCAGGAGAGCACCGGCGCCCAGGCGGCGGCGAACTCGATGGCCAGCGGCATGCCTTCCACCAACCGGCAGATGCGGTTAATCGCCCGCCGGTCCTCATCCGACGGCTCGAAGTCCAGCCGGGCGCGGCGGGCGCGCTGTAAAAAGAGCTGCACGGCGCTGTACTCCTCAAGCCCCGCCAACTGCTCCTCCGGCGGGGCCGGCAACCCCTGCACCTCGAAGCCCCATTCGCCGCGCAATTGCAGCCGCTCGCGGGAAGTGACCAGCAGCTTGACCGCCGGGGCCTGCTCCAGGATTTGCGCCAGTAGCTCCGCCCCGTCCAGCAGTTGCTCCACATTGTCCAGGAAGAGCAGCGCCTGCCGGGGTTGCAGGAAATTGACCAGCTGGCGCTCGGGATTGGCTGAGCCGGCGAAATTGAGCCCGACCGCCTGCGCGATGGCCGGGGCCATGAACTCGGCGGCGGTGACCGCTTCCAGCGGGGCGAAGAAGACCCCGTCCGCGAAGCCGCTCCAGACGGAGCAGGCGGCCTCCAGGGCCAGGCGCGTCTTGCCGATGCCGCCCGGGCCGAGGAGGGTCAGCAGCCGGCAATCAGGGCTACCGAGCAGGCGCACCAGCGTCTCCATTTCGGCTTCGCGGCCGATGAGCGGCGAGGCGGGTGCGGGCAAGTTCCAGCGGGGGGCGGCGAAAGCTGGAGCGGCGGCCGGCAGTGGGTCCGGGCGGTCTGTCCAGGTAGCGGGCGGCCCCAGCCGGGCTGTTTGGCGCACCCCCCGCGCCGCATCGACGAAGGCCGTCTGCTCCTCCGGCGGCACGCGCAGGCAGCCGGCCAGCAGCTCGGCCAGTTGGCGCGAGGGCCTGCGCTCGTCCGCCTCAATCTTGCGCAGGGCGGAGACGGAGCAGCCGGCGCAGTCGGCCAGCTCGGCGCGAGTCAGGCCCAGACTGGTCCGCCGCCGGCGCAGCCATTCACCAAAGGAGGCGTGCGTGTCCATCGGTTTCCTCCTCGCGGCCCGCCCAACCGGCTCTTGCCCCGGCCGGCCGGGATAACCTATCAAACACCTGCCACCATTAACTATTAAGCAGAATCACACACGTCGTGTCAAGCAGTTAATCGCGGCAGGTCCGTGCCGGTCCGCGTGCCGACGCGGACCACACTACCTGGGAACACGGAGGAACACGGAGTACCACAGAGATACACAGAGAAGTGCCGTTCTTTCCTCTGTGTATCTCTGTGCTTCTCTGTGCATCTCCGTGTTCCCTCCTCTTCCGGCCGGAAATCATCGTGCGCCGGCGCAATTCTGCGTCACTGGTGAATGAGAGTGGACCAGCTTCAGAAACCGGACCACTCTCGCGGTCCGTCACCCCGCCAGCGCGATCCCGGCTTCCTCCAGTCGCTCATGCACCAGCAACAGCAGCCGCGGGCGCATCTCGGCGGCGTTGCCGAAGCGCGCCTTGGCCAGCAGCGTCAATTCCGTTTGCTCGCCGATGACCCCGGTCTCGCTGATCACCAGCCACGGCTCCAGCAGGTTGGGCAGCAGTTCCACCGCCTCGGCGGCCAACGTCTCCAGCAACGGCAGGGCGCGGTCCAGGTCAGCGGCATGGATCTTGATGCTGACGTTGGCGGTGGAATAACGCCCCCGGCTGTAATTGCGGATGACCCGGATCTCGCCGTTGGGCACAGTCAGCGGCTCGCCGGTGGCGGCGCGAATGACCGTCGTGCGCAGGTTGACCGCCTCCACCACACCCTCGATGCTGCCCCCCGGCAAACCGCGGAAGGCCACCTTCTCGCCCAGGTCAAAGCTGTCTTCGAAGATGAAGCCGATGCCGGTGAGGAAGTCGCTGACGATGGGCCGCGCCCCCAGCCCGAAGCCGGCGCTGAACAGACCGATGACCCACAGCAGGGTGGATGACGGCACAAAGAGCGACAGGCTGAGCACCACCGCCAGCCCAAAGGCGATGAACGTGATCACATTGGCGTACAGGCCGTGTAGCGTTTGCAGCCGCTCGTCGCTGGGCCGCTCTTCCTCCCGGCTCAATTTGCCAAGCCGGATCAGCCGGCCGGCCAGCCGCGAAGACAGCCGGTAGATGACCCACGCCACAAGGAAGAATAGCAGAATCAGCAGCGGGTCCTGCCAGCGAAAGGAGTTCAGCGTAATGGTGATCGAGTCAGGTAACATAAACAGTATCCCGGATTGCTCTCGCGGAATGGTTGGCCGATAGCGGCCACCGACACTATCATACCTCAATGCTCTGCCGGGAGACCTGCCGGGTTTTCCGCAACCTGGCAGGTCTCCAGACTTGGAACCTTTCCGGCGCAATCGGCGTCTACTTACCAGAGGCAAACGTCAGTCTTGTGTGCGACGTTGCCTGAGCGAGAGGTGTGACGATGAAATATACCTTGCTGCTGTCCATGCTGTTCGTCATCCTGCTGGCCGGCTGTCAGCCGGGCGGCGAGGGCACGGGGACGCCGGCCCTATCGGCATCGCCCACGCCCACTCCCGGCGAGGGCGCGTCGTTGGGCCGGGTCACCCGCACCCCCTCATTGACCGGCAACAGCGACGGCGCCACCGCCGAGGTGGTAACCGCTGTCGCCGTGACCCTGCCGCCGCCGGGCGCGTCCGACAACGATACCGGCCAGACGGTAGCGCCCGATCCGAACCGGACAACGCCCACGCCGGACGCCTCCGACGACGCGCCGGGCGGGACGGAAATGCCGCCGCCCAACCGCATTACCCCCACCCCCGCCTCCATCGCCGGCAACCTGCTCAACCCCAGCCAGTTGCGCTACCGGCTGCTGGCCGCCTACCCGAACTTCTTCTACTGCGACCCCGACTATTACCCGGTGGCGACGGCGGATGAGATGGGCCTGGCCCTCAGCCGGCTTGACGACATCCAGGCGGACGCCGAGGCGTATGAAGCCATCCTGCAGCATCTGGGGCTGACCGGCGTGACCGGCTTCTCCGATGAGCAGGTGTTGCAGATTTACCAGGAGTACAAGCGGCTGAACGCCATCGCCATGGAGCGTTCCGGCGACCGCTACTTCTTCCAGCTACGCACCAAGGAAAGCGAATCGGAGGGCTACACCGTCTCCGGCCACATCAGCCAGACCGGCGAGATCACCGTTGACCGCGAAGAGCCGACCCCGCCCACCTGCCCCATCTGCCTGGCTGCCGGGACCCTGATTGACACCCCGCACGGGCCGGCTCCGGTAGAAGAGCTGCGCGCCGGCGATGCCGTGTGGACCTTGGACGGGCGCGGTAAGCGGGTAGCGGCGGTCATCGAGCAGGCCGGCTGGGCGAGCGCGCCCGCGCGACACCAGGTCGTGCATGTCGTCTTATCCGATGGACGCGAGCTATGGGCCTCGCCGGGCCACCCCACCGCGGACGGCCGGCTGCTGGGCGAGCTGAGAGCCGGGCAATGGCTGGATGGGGCGCTGGTCGTCTCCGCCGCCTGGGAAGCGTACAACGGGCAGGCCACATATGACATCCTGCCGGCCGGCGCCACCGGCCTCTATTGGGCCAATGGCGTCCTGTTGGCCGGCACCTTGCGCTAGGGAAAGAATCCCGGAAACTTCTGCGTTTCCGGGATTCTGGCCGCCACCCCCTCACTTGACAACCCCCCGCCGATTGCCCTATAGTGACAGGTAAGCGGGCGGGCCGGGGCGGCGCGTTTTTGGGAGCCGTTTCCCCAGGTAACCCACCCAGGGAGCGTACAATGAAGAAGCTACCTGCCATTCTGGCAGCTTCCACAGCGGCGGCGTTGCTTGCCGGAAGCCTGCTCTTTTTCTCCACCGTCGCCGCTCAATCCACCCCGGCTGCCGACATCACCGTCTGCGCCGCCGGCTGCGACTACGCCGACATCCAATCCGCCGTGGACGCCGCGCAGGCCGGCGACCGCCTCCTGGTGCAGAGCGGCGTTTACTCCGGCGCTATCGTGATTTCGAAAAGCCTGACCATTCAAGGGTCCGGCGCAGAGTCCACCCTGGTGGATGCCGGCGGGCTCGGGCGCGGCTTCACCATTTTGGCGCCGGCCGCCGTCACCCTGGCCGACTTGACTGTGTTGAGCGGGACTGCTCCGGTCGACGTGGACCTGATCACCCGCGGCGGCGGCATCTACAACGAGGGCGACCTGACCCTCACGCGGCTGGTCGTGCGCGACAATGTCGCCCCGGCCACCATCGGCGAGGGGCATGGCGGCGGCATCTATAACGCCTGTCGCGATGCGGCCTGCGCCACGCTTACCATGAGCGGCACAGAGGTCATCTCCAACCGGGCCACTCGCGGCGGCGGCATCTTCAGCGCCGGCCGGCTCGAAATGACCAGCTGCCGCGTTATCCGCAACGAGGTCCTGGCCGACGGCGACCAGGTAACTGCCATGTACGGCGGCGGCATCTACAACGGCTGCGCCGGCGGACATTGCGGTGTCTTACTGGCGGCCGGGTTGGTCATCAGCGGTAATAAGGCCGATTCCCTCTGGACTGAGGTTTGGCACGACAACTTTGGCGGTGGATTGTATATTGCCCGGGACGGGGCCGTCTCCGCCACAGCCACCCTCTCGCAAAGCGTTATCGCCGGCAATTCGGTATACAGTGGTGCGCATTGGACCGGCAAGTACGGCTATGGCGGCGGCGTCTACAACGACGGCTCGCTCACCATGATCGGCGGCGCCCTGGTCGACAATCGGGCCTGGCCCTTCAGCACCTACCCGTCAGGGTACGGTATCAGCTACGGCGGCGGCATCTACAGCCGGCAGCGCCTGACCCTCTCCGGCGTCGAAATCAACGCCAACCACGCCGCCTATGGGGCCGGTCTGTACGTGCGCGGGTACGCCGGCATCAGTCACAGTCGCGTGTTCAGCAACTTCGGCAGCGAGGGAGTGGGCATCTTCACCGGCGCCGGTTCCGTGGTCGAGATCGCGGACAGCGCCCTGGAAACCAATCGCGGAAGGATCAGCGACCCTTGGGTCGGTTGCGCCGGCGGCAGCAATCACGGAAGCTTCACCGCCGAGCGCCTGACCGTCTCCCACAATCTGCTGCCGGACAACTCGAGCCGGCGTTCGGGCATTGCGGACGGCGGCGGGGCCGGCCTATGCAACAGCGGGACGATGACGCTGAGCCGGAGCACGATCGCCCACAATCTGATTGACGTCACCGTTGACACAGCCGTCCCCGGCCGGGTCGACGTCTCCGGGGCCGGCATCCGCAACGAAGGGCTGCTCACGCTCCTCGACAGCGCGGTGATCAGCAACGCCATTCAGGTGGGCGAGTCAATCAGCGACACTTTGTCCATCAAGCTGGCCGGCGCGGGCCTCAGCAGCTTAGGCGAGGCGGCCGGGCTTGAGATGGAGAACAGCACCATCAGCGGCAACAGCCTCAGCGGGGAGGACGAACATAGCGTGGGCCTGGGGTCCGGCCTGTACCTGCAGGGGGCGGCGGCGCTCAATCACCTGACCATCAACGCCAACAGCGTCACAGCCGGCATTGCCGGCGGCGGCGGCATCTGGGTCTCCTCCGGCACATCCGAGATAGCCGGCAGCATCGTAGCCGCCAACGTGGGCGGGGATTGCGCCGGCGCGCTGCTCTCCCTGGGCCATAACCTCTCCGGCGACGCCACCTGCCCCTTCACCGCCCCCGGCGACCTGCTCGCCCTCGACCCGCGTTTCGGCGAGCTGAAGGATAACGGCGGCCCCACCTGGACGCAGGCCATTCGCGCCGATAGCCCGGCGGTGGACGCCGCCGACCTCCTGCTCTGCCCGCCCGCCGACCAGCGCGGCCTGCCCCGCCCGCAGGACGGCGACGGCGATGGAGTGCCCGGCTGCGATATCGGCGCTTACGAGGTCGGGCTGTTTCCGATTCAGTGGCGGCTGCTGTTACCCATGGCGCTGCGGGGTCCGTAGCTTCAGAATCCCGGAAACTTCTGCGTTTCCGGGATTCTGGCCGCCACCCCCTCTCTTGACAGCCACCCGGCTATTGTCCTATAGTGATTCATTAGCGGGCGGGCCGGGGCGGCCGTTCTTTTGGGAG
>CAZIKT010000065.1:0-11674 GCA_964539885.1 uncultured Ardenticatenaceae bacterium
TTCGGCAGCGATCCGGAAAGCCGGAAGGGGCGCAACCTGGCGGCAAACCCGGCCATTATCGTCCACCTGGAAAGCGGCGATGACACCGTCATCGTCGAAGGCGAGGCCGCCCGAATAGTTGACGCCGGGCTACGCAAGCGGCTGCTCCCGGCCTATGGCGAGAAATACAATCTGGGCGCAACGCTGGACGCGGACACTTCGGCGGAGGACGACGCCTCCGTGTACTACGTCGTCAATCCGCAGACGGTCCTCGCCTGGCAGGAGCGCGATTACCCCAACACCGCCACCCGTTTTCGTTTTTCTTAGTGGGGGCGGCGACCCGCCGGCTACGATTCGCTGTACGCCTCTTCCTCGTCCTCTTCCGCCGGCTTGATCGGCGTCGGGCGCAGGTCGTGGCACAGCCGGCTGACCTGGTCGCCGTAATTGGCGATGTCAATCGGCTCGCGGCGCATCACCCGCCGGTCGTGGAAGAACTCGGCCACGCGCTGCTTGGTGCGGTCCTGCCGGGCGAATATCTCCCAGGCCGCTTCCACCCCCAGGCAGGCCAAATAGTAAATGTCCGCCAGCCGGTCCATCAATGGGCGGAACGGCAGGCTGGCGCTCATCTCGTCCATTTCCAGCAAGGCGTCCAACTGAACGGTCAGGTTGTCGAGCTGGGCCAGAGCTTCGCGGCGCAGCCGGTTAAAGGTCAGCGACTGCAGCATCTCACGCACGTGGGCCAGGAAGGGCCGGTGTACTTGGAAGCGGCGCATGTCCCGCTGGATCTGGGCCATCAGCACGTTGTGCGTGCCTTCCCAATTCTCGAAGACCACATTGTCGCGCAGCAGCCGGGGCAGGATGGAGAAGCTCTCGATCGCGCCGTTGCCGCCCAGGATCTCGATCCCATACTGGATGACCTCATGTGCCAGGACGGCCGAGCGATACTTGTTCAGGTTGATCGCCAGGCGCAGGAAATCGCGCGGCTCCGGCCCGCTATGCCGGCCCGTCTCCAGGTCATCCCACGTCTTGATGATCCGCAGGGAGCCGGAGAGCATCGCCATACTGTCCGTGCGCATCTTCGCCAACACATCCTGAACCAACGGGAAATGCACGATCGGCTGCTCGAATGCCCGGCGGTGTTGCGCGTAACGCCACGCTTCCAGATAGGCCCGGCGGGCGTTGGCGCTGCAACCGATGGCGTTGAAGATGCGCGAGGTGTTGATCACGTAGGCCATCGTGTTGCGGAAACCCTGTCGAGTCTCGCCGACCTGGTAGGCCAGCGCGCCGCGGAATTCCAATTCGCCGCTGGCCATCGAACGGGTGCCGAGCTTGTCCTTCAGCCGGCGAATAAAGACTTGGTTGAGCGAGCCGTCCGCCAGCCGTCGGGGGACGAGGAACAACCCGAGGCCGGCAGTACCCTCGCCCTGCTGCGGAACGCGGGCGGTGACCAGGGCTACCTGGGCGGTGACGTTTGAGCAAAACCACTTCTCGCCGGTGATCAGCCAGCCGGCGGCCCCGTCTTCCAGCGGTTCGGCGTAGGTGGCGTTCGCGCCCACATCCGATCCCCCCTGGATCTCGGTCAGGAATTGGGCGGCATGGTAATTATGGTCATAGTCCGGCTCCAGCAAGGGCGGCAGAAAACGCTCCTGCAGGGCAGGCGATCCGACGGCCTGCAGCACCTTGATCAGCCCGGCGGTGCAGGCCAGCGGGCAATTGTGACCGGCCTCCCCGTTCTGCGACGAGAGGTAAAAGAGGGCTAGGCTGAGCAGGTTGTTGCCCGGCTCACCCAGCACCGCCATGACGCCGGAGCCGTAGATGGCCCGCCCGGCTTCGTGGTAGCTGGGGTGAAAGGCCACCTCGCCGGTGTAGCGTCCGATGCCGTCGTAGAGGTCCAGCCGGGGCAGGTTCTCGGTCAGATTGGAGACCCGCGCCGCTTCGTTAACGATAGTGGCGCTCTCCCGGCCGAAACGATATAGGCGAGCGATATGCTCCTTGTAGCGCTCCTCGCCCCAATAGAACTCCAGGATGCGCTGCAAATTCCGGTCGGCGGTGAAGAAGTTATCCTGCCGGGCGGTCAGCCAGTTGGCAAGAATCTCGCGGCCTGACTCAATGGCCGATGTGCTCTCGTCGCTTCCGTTCGCTTTCGTAGTCTCTTGCATGGTCCGGCCCTGTTTGGATGCGGATCGTTACGCTGTGGCGCAAACCGGATCATAGCCCGTTGAGCGACTTCGGCAAGCCAATACTTTTAAGGAAACAGATGTGCTAAACGTCTTGCCGGTGGGGTGGCCGTATGTTATAATGCAGACCGCTCTTACGCCAAATATGGGGATTATGTTTAGGGGAAAACCTATATATGGCGTATCAGCGCAATCTCATCCTATCGCGCCCATATCTACGGTATTTGTTGTATTGGCCCGCTTAACAGAGTTGTGGATCGGTGAACTGTCCCTACTGCCAGCATCGAAAGACGCACGTGATTGACACCAATCACGATAGCCGCGGCGGCATTCGCCGGCGACGGGTCTGCGCGAAATGCGACCGGCGCTTCAGCACCTACGAGCGCCCGATCCTGGCAACGCCCTTACTGGTCAAGCGCGACGGCAGCCGCGACGAGTTCTCCCGTGACAAACTGATCGCCGGCCTGCGCGTCGCCTGCGCCAAACGGCCGGTCGCCGCCGCGGACATCGAGCGCATCGCCGGCGAGGTGGAGTCTGAACTGCAACAACTGGGTAAATCGGAAGTACCCAGCCGGATGGTTGGCGACAAGGTCATCGGCAAGCTGAAGGAAGTCGACAAGGTGGCCTACATCCGTTACGCCATCGTCTACCTGCAGCTGGATGACCTGGAATCGATCCAGGATGAGATACACAACCTGCTCAATGAGAGCTGACAACCCTGGGAAACCGGACGGCATTCAAGAAACGAAGCGCAAATAGACCGATGAATTCGGGAGGAAACGATGATAAAGGATCAACCGCCAGCCGACACGAAAACGAAAGCTGAACCGATATCGCTCACAGAGAATGGGCGGGCGGTATTGCAGCGCCGCTACCTGCGGCGCGGGCCGGACGGACAGCCGGTGGAGACAATTGAGGAGATGTTCCGGCGCATCGCCCACCACATCGCCCTGCCGGATGCCGATTACGGGCGCGATCCGGCGGAGGCGGAGGAGAGCTTCTATCGCCTCCTGACCGAACTGCGCTTCATGCCCAACAGTCCCACATTCACCGGGGCGGGAACGCCGTTGGGCCAGTTGGCGGCCTGTTTCGTGCTGCCCATCGATGATGATATGGGGCGGGCGCAGGCCGGCATCTTCCAGACGCTGCGCAACGCGGCGTTGATCCAGCAGACCGGCGGGGGCAACGGCTTCGCCTTCTCCCGCCTGCGGCCGAAGGGGGCGCTGGTGCGTAGCTCAGCCGGCAAGGCGACCGGGCCGGTGGGTTTCCTGCGCGTCTACGACCAGGCATTCGGCGAGATCGCCCAGGGCGGCACGCGGCGCGGGGCTAATATGGCCGTGTTGCGTGTCGACCACCCGGATATCCTGGAGTTTATCGCCTGCAAATCCACTGAAGGCTCAATTACCAACTTCAATATTTCCGTGGGCATCACCGATCAGTTCATGCGGGCGGTGAAGAACGACACGGAGTTTGACCTGATCAACCCGGTGGACGGGCAGATATGGCGCACGGTACGGGCGCGGGTACTGTTTGACGAGATCGTGAAATATGCCTACTCCAACGGCGAGCCGGGCGTCCTGTTCCTGGACCATGCCAACCGGCAGAACCCCGTACCTCACCTCTATGAACTGGAAGCGACCAACCCCTGCGGCGAACAGTGGCTCGGCCCATATGAGAATTGCTGCCTGGGCTCCATCAATCTCGCCCAGCACATGACCGCTGATGGCCGGGTTGACTGGGAGTTGCTGCAACAGTCCGTGGAGGAGGCCACCCGCTTCCTGGACAACGTGGTCGACGCCAACGCCTACGTGCCGGCGGTGCCGGAGTTACGCGAGGCGGCTTTGCGCGCCCGGCGCATCGGCCTGGGCATTATGGGCCTCGGCGACCTGATGTATGAGCTGGGCGTCCGCTACGGCAGCCAGGAGGGGCAGGCGCTGGCTGGGGCGGTGATGGAGTTCGTGCGCTATCACTGCATGCAAACGAGCATCCAGTTGGCGGCTGAACGCGGCGCTTTCCCGGCGATTGTGGGCAGCCTCTATGATCCGGATGACCTGCAATGGAGCGCTCCCCAGCCGCTGGTTACCAGCGAGCAGAATTGGGGCCGGCCGGCGCTGGATTGGCGAGAATTGACCCGCAAGCTGCGGAAGCACGGCATCCGCAACGCCGCGCAGACCACGGTGGCCCCAACCGGCACCATCGCCACCGTCTCCGGCTGCGAAGGGTATGGCTGCGAGCCGGTATTTGCCCTGGCCTATCTGCGACATGTCAATGACGGCGGCAAGGAGTTGACCCTGCATTACACCAGCCCGCTGTTCGAACGGGCGCTGGTTGAGGCGGGTATTGACGACGCGACCCGGCAGGCAATTGTGGATGAGGTCGTGCGGGTCGGCAGCTGCCAGCACATTGAGGAAGCCCCGCAGCACATCCGGGACACATTTGTGGTGGCAGCCGACATTACGCCGGAAGAGCATATCCGGATGCAGGCCGCCATCCAGGCCTTCGTTGACAACAGTATCAGCAAGACCTGCAATTTCCCTGCTTCGGCGTCGCCGGAAGATGTGGCAGACGCCTATCTCATGGCCTGGGATCTGAAGTGTAAAGGGTTGACTGTCTACGTTACCGGCTCGCGAGAGAAGGTGGTCCTGGAAACGAGAGCCACCCGGCAAGCCAAAGAAAAGAAGCTGGAGCAGCCCATGCTATGGCGCGAGACCAAGAAACCGCGGGCGAAGAAGCTGCACGGGGAGACGCATCGCATTACCACTCCTCTGGGCACGACTTACATTACGATCAATGAGAACGGCGATGACGACCCCTTTGAGGTTTTTCTGCACGCGTCGAAGGCGGGAAGTGAGACAAATGCTGTCTCAGAAGCGATTGGGCGATTGATCAGCTATACGCTACGCCTGTCATCGCCGGTGCCGCCGCGCGACCGCCTGAAGGAGGTGGTCAAGCAATTGAGCGGGATCGGTGGCGGGCGACCGCTGGGCTTCGGCGCAAACCGGGTGCTTTCTCTGCCGGATGGTATCGCGCAGGTATTGGAGATGTATCTGGACAAAGACTTGCCGGACACGAGGACCAACGGACAGGGCCCGATGCTCGATGCCCGCCTGAAGTTCGGCGATCTGTGCCCGGAATGTGGCGAGGCGGCCCTGGTTAACGAGGAGGGCTGTCAAAAATGCTACGCGTGCGGTCACAGCGAGTGCTGACCCAGCCCCGACATCCAAAGAGACGTAGTCGGTTGGTACCGTAGTACTGATCTCTTCTTAAGATAGTTTGACAATTATCGGCAACTCCGCCATAATTGGATGCTACTTAGAGTTGGTAACCGCGTGTACAAGTGGTTTGTCACATGAACCCGGGGAACCAAAAACGTCCCACATTTGACTGTGGAGATTCAGCCAGTAGCAGGTGAGCGAAATGCTATCGTCGAATGGAAGCGGGGGGTAAAGATGGAGAAGAACGAACGTCAGGCATATAGCGCGCCGGCGATTGTCTACGAAGGGCGCATCGAAGCGCGGGCCGGCTCGCCGCCGCTCGGCTCGCCTGATGGCGAGAAAGACGCCGGCACCGGGTTTGACCCGGCCGATCTATTTGGTTCGAACAACTAGGGTCGGTCTCAGTAACGGACGGCCGATCGGCGAGTAGAATAGCGCAATAGACTCGTCGTTTTTTTGCTTGTCATAGAAAGACAAGGGCAAGGATTAACCAATCCTTGCCCTTTTTGTAATCATGGTAGATGGTTGGGGGAGGGGAAGGGCCATTCACGAAAATCCTTCCGGCAATCATTTGTGTCGAGCCAAAAGGGGAAGCGTTCCAGGCTCTGATTGGGTGGCGTCAGCAGGGCGCAACTGATGACGCCGGGAAAGCCGCCGGCTCCATAAGCCACCACATCAATCACTACGCCCGCGGGGTCGCGCAGCAGCACCTCATCGCCGGTGTTGCCTAGTTGGAACAGGGCCGCCGGATCTCCCCAGGCGGGGTCGTCTATCAGCTCCGGCACAGCTGGATCGGAATCAACAACCTCGAAATCCGGGAACGCGCCAAAGGCCGTCAGAAATGCGGCGGCGGTTGTGGCCACCACCAGGCTGCTTTCCGGCTGAATGATCGCGCCCGGCGGAAAGCGGCGCAGGTCCTCAAAGTCGTCCATGTTAACCGCGTCGCTCAGGCTCCATTGCGACAGGTCGACGGGCCGCAATGTCGGATTGGCCAGTTCCACAAACTCGGCATCGTCCGGGCCGGGGGGATCGTAGACGATTTCGCTAATCACGATGTAGCGTGCGCGTCCCGGCTGGCTCAGCGCCAACGGTAGATATGCGCGCCAGGGCCAATCCTGCCAGAACAGCTTAGCCAGCAGTTCATAAGCGCCGTCTGATTGCACTTGCAGGGCGACTTCGCGGTTACCTTTGGCCGATAGCTCGGTCCCGTTGAGGCTGCCCGTATGCACCCAGCCTTTGCCCCCGATTTCAGCCAGGATCATCTTGTTGTGGATGCCCAGGCCGGTCGGGTTGCCCACTCTGCACTCCAAATCCAGCTCTTCAATGCGCGCGATGGTGTTGACATAATCACAGGTGGTTGGGTTGCCGAGTTGCTCGTTGTCGACCGGGAAGTAGCTGTCGAGCAACAGCCGCACGCGTGCGCCGCGCCGGGCGGCCGCCAGATAGGCTTCCAGACGCGGGTTCGGGTCATTGAGCGGATTGCTGCCGGCCACGCCCCAATGCGCTCTTTCCTGCAATTGCTGGATCAACAAAGTGTCATTGGCCCCGGCGCGGGCAAGCAAGCCGAGCAGACTGTCCTCGTCGCGCATGCTGTTCTCTGGGGCCTGCAACAGCTCAAACGGGAAATGGCCGACGAAGGCGATGGGCCGATTGTATTGGACCGTGTACGTGGTCCCGCCGGTAACGGTGATGGGCACAAAGCCGGATGGCGGCGCGCCATACACGGGGTGATTTTCCGTCCAACGGAAGAGGTCCTGATAGACGCCGGGGGCGAAGTCCGCGGCAAATATCTCGCTGAGCCGGCTGACGACGCCGGGGGCGGTGGTAATGAGTATGCTCCCCCGCCGTCCCCAGGTTCCGTCCGCCTTATCGTCGTCCGGCAGGCTATGCGGGCTGAGGTTCTCGCTGCTGACCACCGCGCGTAGATCATCGATCAGTATGAACTTGGCGTGCAGGTTGCGATAGCGATCGGCGATGCGGGCCTGATCGTCGGCGATCATGAACCAGCACGCCCCACCGGCTGCTTCGATGCTCCGGCAGACATAGCGCTCCTGGTCGCTCAGGCCGCCGGCCGGGCTTCCCTCCAGGAGCACGGTGACGGCGACGCCGCGCTCGGCCGCCGCCGCCAGCGCCTCACCGAGGGCCACATGCTCCAGAGAAAGCGTTTCGATCTGGAGAGTGGCGTCAGCGCTTTCGATGTGCCGCAGGATCGCCTGGTAGGCATTGTCCGGCGCAACGGCCACGGTGAGCACCGACGTTTCAGTTACCCGCGCGGTGAAGAAGAAGCGCTCCAGGTCCCAGCCAGGGTAGCGGACGCGGCGACCGTTAACGACATCGCCAGGATTCTGCGCCCAATCCGCGGCGGTGTCGGTGTCGGGCAATAGCCCGCCGCTGGCCTGCGCCCGCTGCCGGTAAAGCAGTTGTCCTTCCTCGCTGAACAGGGTTCCGGCGAGATAGGGTTGCACAGCCGCCCCGGTCCAGCCCGGCGTGGTTGTGTCCCCGGCCTCATAAACGAGCGCATCTACCGCGAGGCCGATGCTGTCAATCAGCAGTACCTCATCGCCGCTATTAGCATAGCCCGGCCAGGTTGCGCCCAATTCCGCATCCGGCGTGAAGCCGAATTGTCGCTGGAAGGCGGCCGCATCCTTCGCCAGCCACAGAGCCTGCCCGGGCGCAAGATCCGAGAGGACCGGTAGCAAAGCCTCTTGTGAGCCGTCGCTCAGGCTCCAGCCGGCGAGACTGACCGACTCACTATCGACATTGCGTAGCTGCACCGCTTCGTCCGCGTCCAGATACTCGTAGCCGTCATATAGCACGGCCTCGATGAGCAGGTCGGCCCCGGTGTAGCTCCAGGCGGCATTGGGCTGGGCGGGGGTGCCGTTGAGCGGATTGCCGGCGGCGTCCAGCCCGTTGCGGATGACGCGATTGTTATGCACCCAGTTGGCATCGCTATCACTTCCGGCGGGGTCGAGCCGCTCCATGCTCAGGTAGTCCGGGGCGGCGCTGCCGGCAGGCCACGCACCGCCGTCCTGGTTGGCCGAATCAATCAGCTCACTCTGGCTATCGCGCAAATAGAGGATTTCGCCGCTGTTCAGCAGGTCGCCGGTGTAGATTTGATCGGCGGGAATGTCGGAGACAGTGTTGTCGTCTGTTCGCTCGAGGAGGAAGAAGCCGGCGGCGGGAAGGGTGCCAGTCAACAGGATGCTCAGGCCACCATCTGCGCTAGTTACTTCCCAGCCGGCGAGATTGACAGCGGAAGTCGTGTTATTGAACAGCTCCAGCCACTCGTCGGCGCTGCCGGCGGCGGTTCCGCCCCAGGCGATCTCGCTGATGATGACCGGGGGCGGGTCGCCGGCGGCAGATTGCCGGGTCAGGATAGCGCCCAGGAAGAGCCCCAGGGCGAGCGGCAAGAGGAGTGACGGCGCTATCCGACCAAGCGCGCGTTGCATCTTCGCTCCCAGGAGAGGCGGACGACCTCAAGCCGGGAGCTCAGCTCACTTCGAGTCCGGCAATTCCGGAATGATCAGCTTGTCGCCGGGCCGGATCAGGCCGGGGTACGCGCCCAGCTGTTCCTTATTGGCCTCGTAGATGTGCATCCACTTCTCGCGCGTGGCCTGCCCGTAGTATTGCAGCGCCATGTGGCTGAGGGTGTCGCCGCTCTTAACGGTGTGAATAGCCAAGGTCTTCACCTTGGCTCCAACCGGCTCGGGCGCGGTTGCTGCCGGCTTGCTTGCGGCCGCCGGCTTGGCGGGCACGGGCGCCGACGCTTCGCCGACATTGCGCTCCTCCTCCGGCAGGTGTTTCTCGCGGCTCGCGCCCATCGTGCTCGTGGCGGCGGCTGCCTTGCTGGAGGCGGGCGCGGATGGCCGGCCGACATTGCGCTCCTCTTCGGGCATTTGGCTGGCGCGACCCTTGCTCGTCTGGCTCGTGCTGGTTGCCGGCTTGTCTTTCTTACCGTCCGATCCCTGAGATAAGCCCTTCTCTGCCATTTGTCATCCTCCTGTTGATCTGGGTCTGCTGACGGGAAACGTTGGCCACATTATAACACCTGGAACAAGAACGCGAACCGCGAAAGGCAATCAGCCTCAAACAGGCGCTAGCGCCTTCCAGCGCGCCTGCGGCCACGCCAGTCAATCAGCAGCAGGCCCAGCGGTATGAGCAGCCAGAGCCAGAGCAAATCTTCCGGCAAGGGCGGCGGCGCCGACTCGTTGGTGGGATCAAAGCGGAAAATGTGCACTCGGTCTTTGGCGGCAACCAGGGCCTGCGGATCGTGTTCAATATCAAGCATATCCAGGTACATGCGTGTGAGAATTGGATCCCGGCCCATGAACAGATCATAGACCCGGCGAAGCTCCACGTCATCGGTCACGTGAACAGCGACAGCCGGCTCACTGCCGGCGGCTGTTTGAATAGTGACCCGCGGATCAGCCAGCAGATTGCGTCCCCATTGCGATTTCTCACCCCAGGCGCAGACGACGTAGGGTTTGCCGTCCAGGCGATAGTATTCCACGGGTGTACGTCTGGGCAGGCCGGATTTGCGACCGGTGTGGGTGATCAGCATCAACACATGCCCGATGATGCGCCCGAAACCGATACGCCAGAGCGGAATCGGCGCTCGGAACATCCATTTGCGCCAGCCGCCGGCGGGGTAGACCATGATTCCTGTCTCTCTGCTCGCGCTCATTGAGCTCTCCTCATTGGAAGTGGTTCCCTCCAGGTCAAGGTCTGCATGCCTGAAATGGTTTCTATGCTGCTCAAAGTGATAGACGCCATAGCGGAACAGCTCTTCCACGGTCGTCTTGCCGCACAGATAGGGTGGGTCCACGCAGGGATAGCGCGTGCTACGCCGCCACTGATGGTCCTCTACCAGGGCGAGCGCACGTAATGTTCGCTGATGGCCCTCATCGTAAAATGCAGCGACGGTATGTACATTGTGGCGGGCGGCGCCCTTGCGCACCAGGCGTTCCTGAAGCCAGTCGAAGAGGGCCGCCGGTGGGATGGGAAACGGAATGCCGCGGCGGATCAGACTTGCTTCAGAGGGAATCGCGTTGAGCACAAAGGCGATGTGAAACAGCATCTGGCCGTTGGTCCATTCCGGCACGTGGCTGGTGTAGCGCCATGCCTCCGGAGACAGACCGGCCAGGATGGCATGGTAGGCCCGCCTGGTCTCCTCCAGCGCGGTCGCAATCTCTTCTCGAATGGCCGCGCTCCCGGCTGACTGAACGCTCATGAACTCAATCCTCAGTAACTTCGTTCCTCTATGCGTTTATCCACCCTCACAGTAGGGAGACGAGCGGCGCTTACAGATAGCTAGCGGGAGCGAGGATGCAAGTACATTGGCATACCGCCCTTTGGGCGCAAGGTGATCAACGGATCCAATTCCACCTGGTGGCCGGGAAAAGAATGCAACTCATAATGCTGAGCAATCGTCGCCAGCAAGAGCATGGCCTCAGTCATGGCGAAGGAATTGCCGATGCACTGTCGCGGGCCGCCGCCAAATGGCGCGTAGGCGTAGCGCGCTCGTTCAGCAACGTTCTCCGGCGTGAAGCGCTGCGGATCGAATTTCTCCGGCTCCGGCCAGAATGCGGGGTGGCGATGCGTTAGAAAGGTGAAGAGCACAATCGCAGACTCCGGCTCCACGTGGTAGCCGTCAACCTCATCCGCCTCGTTGCCCCAACGAGCCATGATGTAGGCGGGCGGGTAGAGGCGCATACTCTCCTCTATGACCATCTTCGTGTAGGGCAGGTCGGGCAGGACGGCGACAGTAGCGGTTTCATTGCCCAACACGTTGTCAATCTCGGTTGCCAGCGCCTGCCACACGTCCGGATGTTGCGACAGCAGATAGAAGGTCCAGCTCAGCGCTACGGCGGTAGTTTCGTGTCCGGCCAATAACAGAGTCATCACTTCGTCGCGCAACTGCCTGTCGCTCATGCCCAGGCCGGTCTCCTCGTCGCGGGCCGACATCAACATGTACAGCAGATCGTCATACTCGGAGTTGCCGGCGCGGCGGTCGGCCAGGATCGCACCCACGACGCTATCGAGCCGGGCAATGCCTCTTTTCATCCGCCGCGTTCCGGGTAGGAATGGGATCCGCAAAGCGAGCGGGGAAAATGGACGGCGGCTCAATAATGATGTCTGTTCGTTGACGTCGGTAAACGCCTCACCTACCGTGCTTGCCGCGCCGGTGAGATCGATGCTGAACAATGTCCGGCCCACGATCTCTAACGTGAGGCGCATCATCTCGTGGGCGATGTTTAGCGGTTGATCCAACGGGTGCGCCCTCCAGCGATCCAGCATGGCCAG
>CAZIKT010000066.1:0-10632 GCA_964539885.1 uncultured Ardenticatenaceae bacterium
CTCGCCATTGTCGCGGGTGAAAACGTAGACCGCCCCCTGGTCGGAGTCCGTGCCTTCGTTGGCGTATGGCGCGCCGACCAGCAGGGTGTTGCCGGCCAGGGCCAGGGCGTAGCCGAACTGGTCATTGGAGTGCGCCGGGGACGCGATGTAGGGTCGCGGCTCCAGGAAGTTGCGGCCGCGGTCCTCCAGCGGAAACTCCTCTACATCCGCCGGGTCTGCCGAGTCCGCCGCGATTTTGGCCAGGATGCCCGCCTGAGCCAGGAATTGCTCGGCGGCGGCCCCCTCTAGCCGTTGCGCCGCTGCCGGACTATCGACTGGGGCGAGCGACCCGGCAAGTAACAGCAAGCTT
The DNA here is from genome assembly GCA_964539885.1 of uncultured Ardenticatenaceae bacterium. Classification (GTDB taxonomy): domain Bacteria; phylum Chloroflexota; class Anaerolineae; order Promineifilales; family Promineifilaceae; genus JACKCB01. The sequence goes on from CAZIKT010000066.1 coordinate 350, forward strand.
ACGAACAGCAGCCCGCCGGTGATTTGCGCTTTGCGAATCATTGGTTGTCTCCCACTTTGATGTGGCCGGGTGGCCGCACCTGAACGCGGACCTGTCGCCCGGCCTGCTCCGCCGACAGTATAGCATGGGCCGGAAGGGAAACACAAACCGGATGGTGTCAACTGTAAATCCGGCGTGCTCAGAGGAGAGAATGCCCAGCCACGCGCCTGGCCACTACCGGTAGGTTCGCACGTGCCGCTCTTGCTGTCCCCGCCGCAGCCCTAGCCGGTGTAGCTGTACACCCCGGCACAGGCTGGATCGGATACCGGCCGGGAGCGAGGGTGAAGTGGTATGCCGCCGGGCCCGAGAGGTCCGGGGTCAACGTGCCGCTCCTGTTCAATATGCACACCGTCGCCATAGGGCGCTCCGGGATGGGCGAGGCGTCCCGATAGCCGCCAATACTTGCCCCATTCCCTCCATCGCACATAATAGCACCCGTCTCTCGCACCCACACTTGGAGCAGTGACCGGTTGCGCCCAGGACAACCACGGCCGGAGACTCGCACAACGCGCCGGCCATGTGGTTGGGGCCAGGAGAATTGGAACGGTGACAACCACACCCGATACCGAAAACCGCAGCGTACCGCCAGGCGAGCTGGACTCCCTTCCGGCATGGCTTTCCGCCGAATATGACGCCGCCAGAGCCGAGATCCTGTTAAGGCTTGGCTTTCAACAGCAGATGATCAACTACTCATTCGTGGTGGCCGGATTGCTGGCCCCTATCCTGGCGCTCACGCAAATCTTCGGCGCTGCCATCACTCTGCCCATCTTGTTGCTCGGCCCTCTCGCCTGCGTGTTCCTGGAGTTAGTTTACATAAAGCACAGTCTGTACATAGACCTATTGGCCAGGTACATTGCGCAAGAGCTGAAGGCCGATGTCAAATTGGGCGCGGACCTGCCCCCGGTAACTGTGAGGCCCTTTCAAGGTTGGGAACACTATCTCGCCCGGCATCGCGCCGACAAGTCGCTGAACTCCTTCACCACGTTGCTGGGATATGCGGAGGCCGGCTTCCCGGCCCTCGTTGGAGCCGTGTACCTGGTCGGCTTCGTCGCAGTCTTGAGGTCGCCTCCGGAAATCCTTGCGCCGAGCGCGCCGAGCTATCCTCGATTACTGGCTATCTGGGCGATGCTGGATGTGGTCGGACTTGTCGCTTCCGTCGCCATCGGCGTCATGGTCAGAAGACGAGGCGCTGCTCAAAGGAACCTCGCCGTCATGGATGCCGGCTAAAAGTCGGCCCGCCATCACCCACGCCTCCACTCCCACTCATCCCCTTCGCCCAGGTCCATCGTGCCGCTCTTGCTGGCCCCGCCGCCCGGCTTGCCGGGGTGTCGGTGACGATGGGGCTCACGGGGGCATCCCAGCCCGCGCTGGACGGCTGCGCGGCCGTCGCCTTCCTCTCTGGCGGCGGGTCTCGGCCAACGATAGCGCAGGAGATTAGCTGCCCGGGTCACACTCCGCCAAAACTGAGCCTGCAGGGGCGCGCCGGCGCGCGCCTATCCCTTCTGGCTGAAATTCCCATCTCGTGATATACCTCCGGCCGACTTTTCCCGAACCGCGATATCATTGGCTGCTGTGGACCCCGACCCGACCAGACCGCCCAACATTCGCCGGCTCGCCCTCATCCCGGCCCTCCTGACGTTGCTCGGGCTGGGTGGGTTGGTCTGGGCCGTGGCCCGCCGTTGGCGGCGCGGACCGACAGCGGCGCAACTGGCGCGCCGGGCCGCCGGCCTGAGCGAGGAGCAGGCCGCCGCGCGTTGGCTCCCCGGCCAGAGCAACCAGTTGCTGAAGAGCGGCTGGCGCACCCGCCGGCAAATGATCCGCGGCAGCACGCTCACCATCTTCAACCTGAACCTGGTCTTTCTGACCGGCAGCCAGCTGCTGCTGGGGCGTGGGCTGGACGCGTTAATCACCCTGGGCATCCTGCTCTTCAACGTGGCGGTCAACGTCTTTCAGGAGGAGTTCGCCCAATTCCGCGTGCAGAAGCTGCTGGAAGCGGTGAGGCCGCAGGCGGTCGTGCGCCGGGACGGCCGGCTGCGCCGTGTTGACGCCGACTTGCTCGTCCCCGGCGACGTGATCCACCTGCAGGCCGGCGACCCGGCGGCGGTGGACGGCCGCTTGCTGGCGGCGGAGGGCGCGCTGGTGGATGAAGGAGCGGTCAGCGGGTCCGGGATCCCGGTACAGAAGCGGGCCGGGGACACCCTGCTGGCTGGCAGCATACTCCTGCAGGGGCGAGCCATCTGCCGGGTGGAGCGGGTGGGCGCGCAACGGCGCATTGCCGGCCAGTTGCAGACCGCCGGGAACGAGGAGCAGGCGTACACGGCCATCGAGCGGCTGTTGAACAGGGTCATGCGCGTCTTGCTGGTAGTGATGATCGTCATGGGCGCCGTCCTGTTGGTCATCTATTTCGGGGTGGAGACCTCGCTACCCCTGCCGGCCATCGCCGATGCCGTTGACGTGGTGTTCAATCTGGCCCCGGCCGGCCTCTTCTTCATGGTGGCGCTCACCTATATCTCGGCCACGGCCGATCTGGCCCAGGTGGGAGCGGTGGTGCATCGCGCCCGCTCGGTGGAAAGCCTGGCCCAGTGCGACGTGATCTGCTTCGCGGAGGTGGGCCTGCTCACCGGCGCGACGGTAGAGGCGCGCCCGGCCGATGGGGAGGAAGCGCAAGCCGATTTGCCGGAGGCGACAGCGGCCGCCCTTGGCGCGTTCGCCCACTCCAGCGCGGCCGATGGGCCGGTGCTGTCCCCTCTGCGGGCGACCTTTGCCGGCCGCTCCCACCCGGCCCGAGCGGAGATGCCGCTGATGTCGGTTTACGGCTGGTGCGGGCTGGCCATGGACGTGGACGGGGCGCGCGGCACGTATGTATTGGGCCATAGCGGACTGCTCGCCGCCGCCCTGGCTGGCGCGCAGGAGCCTCCGCCCGAACCCACGCCGGACGCGGCGGAAGAGGAGTCGCCCGCCTTGCCCGCCCGGCTGGCCGGCCGCGCGCGGGCGCTGGCCCGGCCGTTGCGGCGGCTGTTGCGCCGGCGGGCCGCGCCGGAGTCGGTCGCCGTCACTGAGCATCCGGCCGCCGAACCGGCCGCACCTCCGCCGGATTCCCCGCCTGAGCCGGCGGACGCGCCGCTGCCGTCTAGCGCCGCCGCCGGATTGAACGAGCTTGCGCCGGGCGGGCTGTTAGGCCGCCTACGCCGCGGTGCGTTGAGCGCGCTGAGCCGGACGCAGGTGGCTCCAGCCATCCCGGGCGCGGCGCTGGACTTCGAGAGTGACGATAGCGCCCTCACCTTCATGTTCACGCCGGAGGTCGCCGAACTGTATGATGAACGGGGCGAGCCGCAGTTGCCGGCGGGCTTGCTCCCGTTGGCGATGCTCAGTTATCGGGAGGAGTTGCGGCCGGAGACGGTGCAGGCGCTGGATACTTTCATCGCCCGAAACGTGGCCATCAAGGTGTTCACCGCCCAACCGCCGGAGCGGACGGTGGCTCTCTTTGAGCGCGGCTACCCATCGGAAGCCTTTACCCCGCTGGCGCTGAGCGGGCGAGAGCTGGCCACGCTGCGGGCGGACGAGGTGGCCGGGGCGCTGGCGGATCACAGCATCTTCGGCGGGCTGAGCGGGCAACAAACGGCGCAAATCGTCGCTCACCTGCGGGCCGGCGGCCTCTCGGTGGGCGTGTTGGGTGACAACGCTCACGACATCGCCGCCATGCGCCGGGCGGACCTGGCCTTGACCCGCCGGCGCGGCGCTCCGGGTGCGTTGAGCAGCGCCGATATGGTGTTGCTCGCCGATTCGCCGCTGGTCTTGTCGCGGGTAGTGGAAAAGGGGCAGCGCATCGTCCACGGCCTGCTGGATGTGCTCAAGCTCTACCTGACGCAGGTGCTTTACCTGATCCTGTTGATCGTGGGCATCCCGCTGGTGTCGGCCGGCTTCCCCTATTCCGGCGCGCAGGGCGGTCTGATCGCCGCCGTTACCCTGACCATCCCGGCGATCGGGCTGTCAATCTGGGCGGAGGGGGGCGCGTTGCCGCGGGCGTCGTTGAGCCGCCGGCTGCGCCGCTTTGTGCTGCCGGCCGGCTTCACCATGGCGCTGGCCGGGCTGGTGGTATACGCGGTCACTTACGCTCGTTACCGTGACTTTGACTATGCCCAGTTGGTATTGACCTACGCGCTGACGGCGACCGGGCTGTTGCTGGTGGTCTTCATCAGCCCGCCGCTGCAGCTGCGCCCATTGGGCCGGGGAGACCTCCGGCCGACCCTGCTGGCCATCGTAGCCGGGGTGTTGTTCCTGATAGCGACTTATGTTCCCCTGGCGCAGCGGACGTTCGATGTCGCGCCCTTGAGCCAAGGGCCGGATTACCTGTTGGTTGGGGCGGCGGTGGCGGTGTGGGCGGCGGCGGTGCAGGGGGTGTGGTGGCTGATCCGCCGGCTATCGCCTCCTGCTTGAACCCGGGTGACTGTCACTTCGGCAGTGACAGTCACCTTCTGATAATGTGCTTAGCGCGTCACACTCTTCGTCAATACGCTGTGCTCCGGGTCAAACGTCCAGCCGGTCTTGGTAATGTTGGTCACCGTCAGCGTGAACGTGCCCGAGCTGCCGACCGCCCCGAAAGAGGCGATGCCGCGTGAGTTGGTCAGGACATCCTGCGTCACCGTGCCGCCCCCCGGCAATGTCCAGGTGACGTACACCCGCGCATTGCTCACCAGGGCGTTGTTCTCGCTCCTCACCTGCACCTGCCCCTTCACCGAGATTGTGCCCGAACCGCTCGCCTTCAGACTGATGGCGGTGGAGCGCAGGCAATTGCTGCTGCACCCGCTGGCAGTGACCGAGATGTTCACCGTCGCGTTGTCCGTCGCCCCGTCATCGTCGGTCACGGTCAGCGTGGCGGTATAGTTGCCGGCATTGGTGTAGGTGTGGGCCGGGTTCGGTTGGCTGGACACGCCCCCGTCGCCGAACGTCCAGGCGTAGGAGACGATGTTGCCGTCCGGGTCATTGCTGCCGGCGGAGCTGAAGTTCACCGCCAGCGGCGCGGTTCCGCTGGTCGGGTTGCCCGAGGCTACCGCGTTCGGCGGCTGGTTGGTCGTCCCAACCTGGATGCTCAGCGTTGTCGTGCCGACCCCGCCGCGATTGTCGTACACCTTCAAAGTCACCTGGTACGTACCCGGGTTGTAGAAGGTGTGGTAAGCGGTCGCGCCCCAATAGCTGCCGCCGTCGCTGAACAGCCATTCGTAGTTGCCGATTGAGCCGTCCGGGTCATAAGACTCCTCGCCGAAGAAGGTTACGTCCAGCGGGGCCGGCCCGGACATGGGATCGGCCGTGGCTACCGCAATGGGCAACTGGTTCGGGGCGGCAGCCGCGATCGGCGCGGTGTTCACCGTCTGCACCCCCTGGTTGTCCGTCACTGTCAGCGTGGCCACGTACTCCCCCGGCGTGTTGTAGGTGTGGCTCGGGTTGGGCGAGGTCGAACTCCCGCCGTCGCCGAAACTCCAGGCGTAAGATACGATACTGCCGTCCGGGTCCGTGCTGCCGGCGGAAGTGAAATTCACCGTCAGAGGCACATTGCCGCCCGCCGTGTTGCTGCCGGCCACCGCCACCGGCCATTGATTGCCGCCCACGCCCAGCCGCGTGTAGCCGGCGCGATAGGCGGCAAACGGGTGTTCATTGCGCACAATTGAGCCGCTGAGCAGGCTGACCCCGCCGGCGCCGGTTACGTTCGGGAAGGCCTCGGAGAGCGGCGAGATGGAGTAGGCGAAGCCCTTCGGATCCACCACCGCGCCGGCCGACGTGATCCGCATGCCGAACAGGTCGCTGCGCGCGTCTATCTGGTCCAGCGTCCAGGGGGCGAAGCGGTTGCGCTGCTCATTGTATGCCAACACGTATTGGTTGCCGTCCCAGGCTACGCGCGGCCGGTACTGGTTGCCGGCCCAGGGGGTGAGGTTGGTCGTGGACTGGATGGCCCCGCTGCTGTTCACCAGCACCGCGACCAGGTCCGTCTCCACGCCGGAGCTGACCTCGGCCGATTGCAGCACCAGCGCGTTGCTGCCGCTGGAGGCCGCCGCCACTTCGAAGATGCCGTTGCCTCCCGCCGACGAGTAGCCGTACAGGCCCATCGGCGTGGTGCTGCTGCCGTCGGCGTTGACGAAGGCGCTCACCGTGCTGGCGGCGGGATTGTCGTGGGTGGCGTTCTGCTGCCAGACCACGAACCAGCGACTGCCCAGCGTAGTAACGGCCAACGAGCGGGTATAGCTGCCGCCGATGATCCGCCCGGCCGGGTCCTGCGACACGCCGTCGCTGCCCCGCACGCGCGAACCGACCGGGAAGACCACCTCCGGCGTGTAGCCGATTTGATGCCCGACGACCAGGAAGGTGTCGCCAAGGGCGGAGAGGTCCACCGGCCCGAAGCCGGGCATGACTGTGATGGGGGCGGCGTCGAGCACCGTCCCGTCCTGCTGGATGCGCCGGGCGTAGACGGTGTCGCTGGTCGCCCAGGCCGCCATGTAGAGCGAGCCGTTCCAGGCCACGGTCGGCGAGCCGGGGCCGTACAGATTGTCGCCGGAGGCCAGCATCACCGGCCCGGCGGTCAGCGGGTTGCCGTTCGCGTCCAGAGGCTGGGCCATGACGCGGTTCACGCCGGCGATGTCGCTGCGATAGACCATCATGTAACCGTTCGCCCCCACGGCCGCGTCGGCACGGAACTGCGCCGGGCCGCCGGTGGAGAGGGTCTTGTTCGGGCCGACCACGTTGGTGGAGGAAATGTTGGCGGTCAATACGTCATGTTGCGCGTTGACATAGGGACTCCAGGCAATTTGCACCCCTGCTGTGAACGTGGCGGCGGTCGGCCCGCTGGAGATGCCGTTCAGCAGCACCCCGCCCGGGTCAAGCACCTGCCCGGCGGCGCTGACCCGGGCTATGCGCACCGCGCCGCTGTTCGCCCAGGTCACCTTCCACTGGCTGCTGTCCCAAACCGCGCTGGTGGTGGTGTAGCCTTCCGGCTGGTTGGTCATGGAGATGTTGTCGCCGGATCCGTCCAACTTCTGCCCGTTCGTGTCCACCCGCGAGCCGGTGACGGCGGTGGTGTAATCGGGCAATTGCTTGTGCCATACGATGTAGAACTGGTTGCTGTTCGCCGTTAGGGCGCTCAGCCCGTAATCCGTCACCAGCACTATCGGGGAGGCGTCGAGCACGTTCAGGTTGCTGTCAATGCGCAGGGCGTAGGTGTCGTAGAAGTCGGTCCAGGTGAACAGGTAGATGCCCCCGGCGTAGGCCAGCTTGAAGTTAAAGCGCAGGTAATAGGTAGAGGGGACAATCGTCTTCGGCGGCTGCTCGACCACGCCGGCGGCGGTGATGCGCTGCATCTTGATGGCGCTGCTGGAGTCGCTGGCCTGGTAGACCACCAGCCAGTCAGCCCCGTTGGAGGCCGCCGCCCAGGAGTTGGTCGTCGGCGAGGCGGTGCGGATCATAATCGGGGCCGGGTCAATGACCGCCCCGCTGGGAGCGACGCGCACCGCCGCCAGGTACTTTTGATAGTAGTAGCCGGTGCCGTTCAGGTCGGTGGTTTCGAACACCACCAGCCAGTGCGTCCCGTTCCAGGCGATCTGCGGCGCCCCTTGATTGGCCCGGGCCTGCGTGATGACGAACGGTACCGGGTCCAGCGGATTGCCGGCGGCGTCCAGGCGCATACCGTAGATGTCGTTGGAGGTCTCGTATTCGCCGCCACCGCCGGGCGGAATGGCCCGCGAATCAGTCCAGGCGACGAGCGTCGTGCTCCCTCCCTGGCTGATAGCCGGGGCGAGCTGGTTGGCATAGGCCGCGCCGACGGTATCGTCGCCCGGCAGCCAGTTATTGAGAAGCTGGACTTCCTGAGGAGGTACAGCATCTTCCTGAGCAAGAGACACGCCGGCCCCGACCACAAGGATGGTCAGGGCCGCAAAAAGGATAAAGGCGAGGCGAGTGGCAGGTCTCACAGTCGGTTCTCCTATAGGATGGGTGTGGCAGATTCGCAGCTACGGCTCACTTTCTGCGACATAGCTTCAATAGTAATGTCGTCTTGCGGCCGTGTAAGTGACTCAAGTCACCGAATAGGCCGCAGATTGTCACGGCCTGTGAGCCGGCGGCCGGCCCGCACAGGCGAGAACGCGCCAGGGATGGCGCGGCTACTACGAGTGGGATTGGCGGCGGCGCCCCAAACCGAAAACTTGCCAACTTCCCAAAATGCTGGCAACTTTGAGCACCATGCCGTTTATCCTGACCATTGACCTGGGCACCTCCGGCCCAAAAGTCGCCCTTTTCTCCACCCAGGGCGAGCTGCTGGCCCACGCCTCCGCCCGTACGACCACCTACTGGCTGCCCGCCGGCGGGGCGGAGCAACGGCCGGACGAATGGTGGCAGGCGATCCGGCGCGCCGTCCATGAGCTGCTCGCCCAGCAGCCGGACGCCGCCGGCGACATCGCCGCCATCTGCTGCACCAGCCAGTGGTCCGGCTCAGTCCCCGTCGATGAATCCGGGCGCGCCCTCACCAATGCGATCACCTGGCAGGACGCCCGCGGCGCGGCGCAGGTGCAGGCGGTCACCAGCGGCTGGCCGAGCATTTCCGGCTATGGGCTGCGCCGGCTGCTCACCTGGGTGCGCCTCACCGGCGGGCTGCCCACCCGATCCGGCAAAGATTCCATCGCCCACATCCTCTATCTGAAAGAGCGCGAGCCGGAGCTGTACCATCGCGCCCACAACTTCCTGGAGCCGAAGGATTACCTCAACCTGCGCCTCACCGGCCGCTTCGCCGCCACATACGATTCCATCACCCTGCATTGGGTGACGGACAACCGCGACCTCTCCCGCGTCATTTACAGCGACCGGCTGCTCGACTGGGCCGGCGTCTCCCGCGACAAGCTGCCGGAGCTGATCCGGGCGACAGACATTGTTGGGTCACTATGCGAAGAAGCCGCCGCTGACCTGGGCCTACGCCCCGGCCCGCCCGTCATCGGCGGTACCCCGGATATCCACTCTGCCGCCGTCGGATCCGGCGCGGTGGCCGATTTCGCGGCGCACCTTTACCTGGGCACTTCCTCCTGGCTGATCTGCCACGTCCCTTTCAAAAAGACCGACTTGCTGCACAACATGGCCTCCCTGCCCTCCGCGTTGCCCGGCCGCTATCTGCTGGTCAATGAACAGGAGAGCGCCGGCGTCTGCGTGGATCACGCGCTGGAACAATGGCTGTTCCCCGGCGACCACGCACCCGACGTCTACCAGCGCTTCGACGAGCTGGCCGCCTCCGCCCCGCCGGGCAGTAACCGGCTGCTCTTCCTGCCCTGGCTGAACGGCGAGCGCACGCCGGTGGACGAGCATAGTGTGCGCGGCGGCTTCCTCAACCAGTCGTTGCGCACCAGCCGGGCCGACATCGCCCGCGCCGTGCTGGAGGGGGTGGCCTACAACACACGCTGGCTGCTGGATTACGTGGAGCGCTTCGCCGGCCGGCCCATGCCCGAAATCCGCGTCATCGGCGGCGGCGCTCGCTCCTCCCTCTGGCGACAAATCATGGCGGATGTGCTCGACCGGCCCATCCTGCTCGTCGAGGATCCGTTGCACGTCAACACGCGCGGGGCGGCCCTGCTGGCCGGGCTGGCCCTGGGCTACTTGCGCGAGGAGGAGATTCCCGAGCGGGTGCGCATCGTGGAGCGCCACGAGCCACGGCCGGAGAGCCGGGCCATATACGACGAGATGTACGCCGCCTTCCGCGAGAGCTACCGCCGGAATCGGAAGATGTTTACGCGATTGAATGGTGCGCAAACCCCGTAGGTTTTCTGAAACCTACGGGTTTCTTGCGCGTCGAAAAGTTGGCAACTTTCCCCTCATGGACAATCTCACCCGCTTCGACCCCCTTCTGCAACGCCTTCCCCCCCGGCTCACAGCCCTCATCGAGCGCGTCGCCCGCCGGCTGCCGTCCGTCCAGGCGCAAATTGATGACGTCTATGACGAGATGCTGGCCGACCTGCGCCCGGCCCTCAAACCCTACCGCGACGCCCTGCCCACCTTCGCCCAATTGCCCGAGGCCGGCGTCGACCAGGGCGACATCCTCGGCTGGATGCGGGCGCTGCGCGACGCCGAAGCCGGTCGCTGGCAGGGCGGGCAGGTCTCCGGCGCGGTCTATCACGGCGAAGAGCAGCATATTGACTTCCTCAACCGGGTGTACGCGCTCAATTCACAGAGCAACCCGCTGCACGCCGATGTCTGGCCCAGCGCCGGCAAGTACGAGGCGG
>CAZIKT010000067.1:0-7948 GCA_964539885.1 uncultured Ardenticatenaceae bacterium
GGGTGGGCGCGCGCCTGGTCAATCTCCGGGTCGCCGCCCTCGTGCTTGGCGGAGATATTGGGCACGTGGTCGGCCAACTCGATGAGCTCGTCCCGCCGGTTGTAGGGCTGGCGGACGATGCTCTTCCAGGTCTCGGTAATGTGGTGCTCGAAGCGGACCACCTCCTCGAAGCCCAGCGCCTGCCGGAACTGCGCCGTGATCTCCATCGTCTCGTTGTTGACTGAGTTGCTCCAGTTGAAGCCGATCAGCGGCGAACTACCGTCCTCGCGCGAGAAGAGCTTGGCCCCGATCAGCGTCCACAGGGCGGCATAGGCGTTGTCGTTACCCATGAAGACGGAGATCTTGAACTGGATGTCCACGCCCAGCCGGTGCAGCAGGTAGCCCAGCAAGACGGTGCCGGGGTTGATGTTCAGCACCTGGCGCACGCCGTAGTTGGTGTAATAGTATAGGAATTCATCCAGCCATTTAAGGGCATGCGTGTTGGGCTGGCCTACCCCGCCGAAGTAGCCGGTGATGGTGGCCGGCCCGCCCAGGTGGATGTTGGAGCCGTCCGTGCCCTTGGTGTCCAGCGTCTCCACGTAGCTGGCCCCGATAATCTCCATGGCGGCGATGAAGGCCGGCAGGTCCCCATCCTGCTCCTGCTCTTTCATCTTGCGCACGCGAATGAAGCGCCCCGGCATGAGGTCGCCGCGCTCGATGGCCCGCCTGGCGGCCGGAACCAGCCAGGGGAAATATTGCGCCGCGCTGACCTCCAGGGTCACCGCGCACTCGTCCCTGAATTGCATGGTCTCGGCCTCGGACCCAAGCACCCGCCGGCGATAATCCGCGACGGAGATAAACGCGCCCAGATCGCGCTGCTCCTCCAGCCAGTCCAGGTCATGCAGGTAGGCGGGATTGGTCGCCGCTACCTTCGCCCGCAGGGCCGGCAGTTGTCGCGCCGCCGCCGCGCGGGCATTAATCTCCTCCGGCGTGCCGTACCTGGCGACCACCTGCAGCAAGTCGTCTATGACGCGCATGTTCGGGTCAAGCAGCAGCATGTTCAGCGCGTCCAGCCGGTCCTGCTCGATGCATAATCGTTGGCGTAAATCGTTAGTCATAGGTTCTCCCTCTTGTCACCAGATTCCCGGAAACTGGCAGTTTCCGGGAATCTTACCTCATGCAAATTCCGGCTCTCCCAACAGGGCGAGCAACTCATGGTACTCGTCGTCCTTCATGCCGAAGTAGTTCTCCGGCTGCGGGAACTCCCCGTTGGTCACCTCGGCCACGTATTGCTTCACGCCGTCCAGGATGACCTTGCCGGCGTCGGCGTACACCTTGGCCATGCGCGGGGTGAAGCGGGGATAGAGGCCGAAGAGGTCATGGTAGATCAGCAACTGGCCGTGCGCCTGGGGGCCGGAGCCAAGGCTCATGATAATGCAGTTCTCCGCCCGCTCGGTGATCAGCTCGCAGACGCGGTCCGGCACCAGCTCCAGCAAGATGCAGAAGGCGCCGGCATCTTCCAGCGCTTTGGCGTCCTCGACGATCTTGTATGCCTGGTGGGCGCTCTTGCCCTGTAAGCGGAAGCCGCCGAGCGCGCTCATGCTCTGCGGGGTCAGGCCCAGGTGGCCGATGGTGGGGATGCCGGCGGAGACAATGCCGGCGATGCGGTCCGCCATTTCGGCCCCGCCCTCCAGCTTGACCGCGTCGCAACCGGTCTCGGCCATGAAGCGGCCGGCGCTGCGGATGGCGGTCTCTACACTGGGCTGGTAGCTCATGTAGGGCATGTCGCCGATGACGAAGGCGTTGGGCGCGCCCCGGCGGACGGCGGCGGTGTGGCGGATCATGTCGTCCATGGTCACCGGCAGGGTGCTGTCGTAGCCCAGCATGGTCATGCCCAGGCTGTCGCCGACCAGGATCATGTCAATGCCGGCCTTGTCGTGAAGATAGGCGGTGGGGTAGTCGTAGCCGGTTAACCAGGTGATTGGCTCCCCGTCGGCGACCTTCTTGAAGAGGGTCGTCAGGGTGACTTTCTTGCGTTCGCTCATGCTCTGCTCCTTAACAAACGTCGCCGCGCATAATGGCTCCCGCGCAGCGCCTAATAATGCGCCTCAGTGGCGACAATATAGTACGTTTGCCGAGCGGCATTCCTCAAGTACTGAATGTCACCTCGACCGGCGAGGCTTGTCACGTTTCGAGAATGGGGGAGTGAGCGAAGGATGCGAAAGCAGGAACTCAGAGGGACACAGAGGAGCACGGAGATTCACAGAGAGAAGAAAGTCTCATCTTTGTGTCAACTCCGTGCGCTCTGTGTTCCTTCATTGTCCGGCATTGAAAATTGTCCGCCGCATTGCGGCCGGCAACTACATGCCCGACGCTTCGTTGTACTTAATGATTGAGAAACCGCCGCCCTGCGGGTCGGCCAACACGGCGATGCGACCGACGCCGGCGTCAAACGGCTCGTTCATCACATTGCCGCCCAGCTCTTTCGCGCGAGCGGCGACGGCGTCCACATCGTCCACCGTGAAGTAGACCATCCAGTTCGGCGGAATGGGGCCCCACTCCTCGCGAATCTGCATCATGCCGCCTTCGAAGCGCTCCCCGCGGCGGAACAGGTGGTAGCCGGTCTCGTCCGTGCTGTGCGTCCAGTCAAAGAGAGCGCAATAGAAGTCGGCGGCCTTCGCGGGATCGTTGGTCAGCAATTCAAACCAGGAGAGAGTGCCCGCATCGTTCATGTAGCTGGACCCGATGTGATTAATCGGCTGCCACATAGAGAAGAACGCGCCGGTCGGGTCTTGCAGGACCACCATCCGGCCGGAGTCAAAGACGTCAAAGGCCGGCACGACCACCGTCGCGCCCAGCTCGGCCGCCTTCGCCTGCGCCGCCTCGGCGTCATCCACTGAGACATAGCTCTGCCACACCGACGGCATGCCGGTGGCCTTTTGCTCCTCCATCATTGGGCCAAGCCCGACCACGTCCTTGCCGTTCAGCTGCAGCATCGTATAGACCATGCCTTCGCCCATGGGCAGGTCATTGGCGCTCCAACCGAAGAGCGCCGTATAGAAGCGCCGGGCGTCATCCTGATCGGTGCTGGACAAGTCGGCCCACGAAAAAGAACCGTGCGGATGTTTCGTAATTTCCTGCATTGCGCTGTGTCTCCTTGACTATTGGGTTGTGAGAATGTGGAACGGGTTGCGACTTGCGAACATATGTGCTAATTCTAGCATACTTTCCAGCCTTTGTGAAGCCCCTGAACGCGCCAAATTCACGGTGTTCCCAAAGTTCGAACGGGATCCTCCGCGCGCGTTCCTGCGCACAAGAACGCGACAGGAATGTCGCGGCTACCCCAGGACTTTGGGAACACCCTGCGCGGAGAAAATGGGCGCCTGTGTTACAAACAGGCCGGGCGCCGAAATCGGCATAGAAATTGTGATACGATTAGGCGGCGATATGTAGGGTGCGGTGCGATCGGACCGCTGTTCATTATACATCGTAGACTCGACCGGACACTCGAGTACATGACTCGTTATCCTCAGGCGATTCTAATCCTTTGGCTGGCTTTGCTGGTAGCCGGCTGCGCAGGCGTCGAGCACCGCGGCGCGCCAATGCCTCTGCCTGCTCTGCCGGCCGACCACATCGGGCTGGACAGTGTGGACCGGCTCCAGCTCCAGGCGCAGTTCGGCGAAGGGCTGGCCCGGCTGGCGACCTTCGACCCGTCCGGCCGTTACCTGGCGGTCAGCAGTACATCCGGCGTCTACCTGTACGATACGCATGAATGGAAGCAGCAGCCGTTCGCCGGGTCCGGCGAGCCTGCCCGCAAGCTGGCCTTCTCGCCGGACGGCCGCTACCTGGCCGTCGCGCCAATGGACAGCGGCCGTCTGCAGCTCTGGGAGTTGCAGACGGGCCGGCTGGCGCGCGATTGGCCGGCGATCAACTCGACGCTGCTCATGCTGGCCTTCTCCGGGGACGGAAAGCAGCTGGCCTCGGTATCATTCAGCGCGATACGCCTCTACGCGGTGGACAGCGATGGTCCCCCGCGCCTGATCGCCGCGCCGGAGGGCGGGCGCTTCCTGTCAGCCGCCTTTTCAGGCGACCTTAGCCACGCCTCTACCCTGCTTTCCGGCCCGGGCGGCGATGCGCTCTTCATTTGGCGGCTGGCGGACAGCGAGGTGATCGAACGCATCGAGGGAGCGCCCGGCGGCTGGTACGACGCCGGCCAATTCGCCCCTGCCGGCCACCGGCTGACCGCCTTGCATCTGCCGGACTCCTCCCGCCGCTCCGCCCAATTGTTCGCCTGGACGCCGGAAATGGTCGCGGCGACCTCGGCGGAGTTGACCCTGGACGCCGGCGACCCGGCGCAATTCGTTACCGCCGCTTGGGCAGGCCTGCCGGAGAGCGGGCTGGTCGCCGCCGGCCTGACCGATGGCCGGGCGCTACTCTACTCAGCGGATGGCGCGCTGCCGGCGACACTGACCCCGCCGCAGGCAGCCGCCGTGGCGTGGCTGCTGCCCAGCGCCGACGGTCAGCGGCTGGCCGTCGTTTACGATGACGCCACGGTGACAGTCTGGGATGTGGCCGCAGCTGAGCCACTCAGCGCCATCGTTCTCGGAGATCGCGGGCCGGTTGTCCACGCGGCCCTTCAGCCGGACGGCCGGCGCATGACGACCGTCATGCGCAGCGGGGAAGTGCTGATCCTCGACCTGGACGCCGGAGCGGTGGAAGCGGCGATTGACCAACACATGCTGGGCAGCGTGCGCGACCTGGCCTTCTCGCCGGACGGTAGCCGGTTGGCCTCCGCCTCGGCCGGGGGCGTGACCCAGTTGTGGGAGGCGGCTACCGGCGCGCCGCTGCAGCAGATGCCGGCCATCCCTGCTCAGATTGACGGCGTGTCCTTCTCGCCGGACGGCTCCCTGCTGGCCTCCGGCGTGGGCGAGCGGGTCGGGCCGCTAGCCTTTGATGACAGTGTGTTCGTCCGGCGACTGGCTGACGCAGCCCTGCAATGGCGCTCAACCGGCGGGCAGGAGGAGATAGCCGGCTGCACCCTGTTTCGCAACCGGCTGGCCTTTACGCCGGACGGCTCTTTGCTGGCGGCGACTTCGCATGATTTCGCTATCCAGCTCTGGCAGGCAGTGGACGGCGCGGAGCGGGGCCGGTTGGTAGGGCACAGCGCGCCGGTGATGGACCTGGATATCGCGCCGGACGGCGTGCTGCTGGCCTCCGCCTCGCAGGACGGCGATATCCGCCTGTGGAGCCTGCCGGCGGGTGAGTTAGTGCGCGTCCTATCCACCGAGTCGCTGGGTATGCTGGCGGTGGCCTTCTCGCCGGATGGCCGTTACCTGGCCGGCGGCGCGTTCACCGGCGAACTGTTTCTGTGGGACGCAGAGAGCGGCCGGCTGGTGCGCCGCTTTGATGGGGGAATGGCGGCCTACAGCACACTCGCCTTCTCGCCGGACGGCTCGCTGTTGGCGGCCGGGGCGGGCGGCTCTCTGCAACTATGGTCAGTGGCATCGGGGCAGCCTGTGCGCGCGCTGGGCGGGAACGGCGGGGATGTGATCAGTGTGGCCTTCTCGCCGGATGGGTCGCGGGTGGCATTTGGGAGTGAGGCCGGCGTGATTCAACTGTGGGGAGTCAGGTGACTGTCACTACCGGAAGTGACAGTCACCTGATGCGTTGCGCGAACGCTACAAAGAAGTCCATCGCCGCCGGATTACGCATCGCCCCCCGCTTGGCCGCCTGCCCCGGCTCCATGCCCAGCAATATCTTGCGCACCGGCACCTCCATCTTCTTGCCGCTCAACGTGTACGGGACCTCAGCAATGGGGATGATCTCGTCGGGGACGTGGCGCGGGGAAACCTCCTGCCGTAGCCGTTGCTTGATGCGCTCCACCAATTCGGTGGTCAGTTCTTCCCCCTCACGCAAGACCACAAACAGCGCCAGGTACGACTCCCGGCCCAACAGCTCCAGGTCAATTACCAGGCTGTCCGTCACTTCCTCAAACGATTCCACCACGCGGTAGATCTCGCTGGTGCCCATGCGGATGCCCTGCCGGTTAATAGTGGAGTCGGAGCGGCCGTAGATGACGCAGCCGCCGCGCTCGTTGATCGATATCCAGTCGCCATGCCGCCAGACGCCGGGGAACATCTCGAAGTAGCTGGCTCGATAGCGCTCCATCTGCGGGTCGCCCCAGAAGTAGAGCGGCATGGACGGCATTGGCTCAGCGATGACCAGCTCGCCCACCTCGTCAATCACCGGCTGCCCGACCTCGTTATAGGCCAGCACCTTCGCCCCCAGCGACGCCCCCTGGATCTCGCCGGCGTAGATCGGGCTGATGCGCGCCCCGCCCACAAAGGCTGTGCACAGATCGGTGCCGCCGCTGAGCGATTCCAGCGCCAATTGGCGGTTGATGCACTCGTACACCCAGGCGAAACCCTCCGGCGTCAACGGCGAGCCCGTGGAGCCGACGCCTCGTATCCGGCTGAGGTCGAAGCGCTCGTTGGGCCGGATGCCGGCTTTGATGCAGGCGCTGATGAAGGCCGCCGACGTGCCGAAGTAAGTCATGCCGCTGCGCTCGGCCAGCTCGAAGAGGGCCTGCAGATCGGGATAGCCGGGGCTGCCGTTGTACAGGATGATGGATGCGCCGGAGAGCAGGCTGCCCAGCAAGTAGTTCCACATCATCCAGCCGGTGCTGGTGTACCAGAAGAAGCGGTCGCCCGGCCGCAAGTCGTTGTGGAAGCAGGTGCTTTTCACCAGCTCCAGCAGGATGCCTCCGTGCCCCTGCACGATGGGCTTGGGCAGGCCGGTGGTGCCGGAGGAGTAAAGTATCCACAGCGGGTGGTCGAAGGGGAGTTGGGCGAACCGAGGTTTGCCGGCCGCTCCACCTCCTTCATTGAGCGCGTCCTCCCACAGCACCGTGTTCGGCAGGTCGCCGGCACCCAGCCCCAGGTGAGGGATGAGGATGGTGCGCTGCACGGTGGGTAGGGCCGCCTGCAGCACGCGTAGCACTTCCCGGCGGTCGAAGCGCTTGCCGTTGTACTGGTAGCCGTCAACGGCGATGAGCGCCTTTGGCTCGATTTGCGCGAAGCGGTCCAGCACGCTGCGCTCGCCGAAGTCCGGTGAACAACTCGACCAGATCGCGCCCAGGCTCGCCGTCGCCAGCATGGCGATGATGGCCTGCGGGATGTTAGGCAGGAAGGCGACCACCCGATCCCCCTGCCCCACGCCCATCTCGCGCAGCGCCGCCGCCAGCCGGCTGACCTGCTCATACGCCGCCGCCCAGCTTAGCTCGACCAGCGGCTCCCACTCCGACTGGTAGAGCATCATCGGGCGCTCCGGCGTGCGGAAGGCGAAGATGTTCTCGGCGAAGTTCAGTCGCGCGCCGGGAAACCAGCGCGCGCCGGGCATTTTCCGGCGCTCCAGCACCTGGGTCCACTTTTGGGAGTAACGCAGCCCAAAATACTCCCACAGGCTCTCCCAGAACGCTTCGATTTCCTCGACCGACCAGGTCCAGAGCTGCTGGTAGGTGGAAAAGGGCACCCCGCGCACCTTCGCCAGCCAGCGCATATAATGCGTCAGGTTAGCCCCCTCGACTACCTCCGCAGACGGCTCCCACAACAATGAGCCTTGTTTGACTTCCGACATGGGCAACTCTCCACTATGCGGCGTTCGCTATCCCAATTGTAAATGCCGATGCCTCGCCGGCAAAACCAGCGGGACGCACCCCCGCACTTACCTGCGCTTAAGATTGTGGGCAGACGTTTGCCACGCGCCGTCATGTCGGCTAACCTATGCGGCGATCGCGTGTTACTCATCCTCGTCACTCCGACTAAGCGGCGCACAAAATAGAGGTTCTACAAAAATGAGACGATTGTTGCACCAACGACGGTTCCTGTTTCCCCTGTTGCTGGCCCTTGGGCTGAGCCTCTCTCTACTAATCGGAATGTTCGCCGCCGGTGAGATGTTCGCCGCCGACGAC
>CAZIKT010000067.1:8048-10361 GCA_964539885.1 uncultured Ardenticatenaceae bacterium
GGACGGAGCCGCCGGCAACTGCCGCTACGGCGTCGCCGCCCTTGGCCCTCAGCAGATCGCGCGGGTGGATGATCTCAACTCCGGCGCCTACCTCGACTTCAACCACTATGGCGACCTCAGTCCCGGCGCGCAATACATGCCCTACGTGAGGGTGAACGAGGACAAGAACGGCTCCACCTACCTGGGAACCTACTCGACCGTGCCCAGCATCGAAACCGCCAACCCGAATAGCCCCAGTAGCCTGCTCTACTGGCTGATCCAGCGCCCCGGCCAAAACTGGACCATCGGCAATGAAGTGGAGCGCACCTTCCAGGGCGACACCCACGCCGAGGTCTATGCGCAGGCGTATCATGATGTGCGCGAGTACATCAAGCAATATGACCCCACGGCGCGGACCACCATCTCCGGCCTGGTACAGGTGACGCCCATCCGGCTGGCCTATCTGGACGCTTTCTGGGAGGCGCACATTGACCTCTTCGGCCATCCGCCGGAGGTAGATACGTGGAGCCTGCACATTTACATCTTGCCGGAGGTGACCCCGGCCGGCGTGCCGAATAACATTGCCAGCATCCCCGTGGGCATGGAGCATCTGATCAGTCTGGCCAAGCGCGAGAGCGGCGGCAATCCCGCTCAATGCCCGCTGGACGAGGTCTACTGCTTCGCCGAGCATGACGATATGACGGTCTTCGCCGAACAGGTCATGGACATGCGCACCTGGATGTACCAGCACGGTGAGCGCAACAAACCTCTAGTATTGTCCGAGTACTCCATCCTGTACCCTTATGAACAGGACGCCGGCAGTTGCTTCATCCAGGATGAGTACGGCAATTGCTTCACCCCCCCGCGGGTGCAGGCCTTCATGGACGCTTCCCTGGATTACCTGGAGAATGCCACCAGCCCCACCCTGGGATACCCGCTGGACGGCAACCGGCTGGTGCAGCAATGGGTCTGGTTCAGCATCAACAACACCGACAATGCCGGCTCCGTCAGCAACCTCTATGAGGACAACATCAACACCATTCGCCCGCTAGGAGCGTCGTATCGTGACAGCGCGGCCGCCGCCGCCGGCTTCGTCAATTTGCTGGGCGAGCAGGCGGCGCAGATATTCGCCTCCACCGATGGCTCCGGCACGGCCGATGTGGGCATTTGGGCCGCCTTCCGTAACAACGGCAACAACCACATCACCGAACCGTTCGAGGTGACCTTCTACCGCAACGCCGCCCTGACCAACGTCATCGGCGTCCACAATTTCGAGCCCGAACCGGAGGTCGCCGGCTGCGGCAACCGCGACTATCGGGCGAACACGATGTGGAACGACCTGGCCCCGGGCGTACATCGTTTCTGGGCCAAGATAGACGCCGGCAACGACATCGGCGAGTCCAGCGAAGGGGATAACGTGGTCATCGGGCGGGTTTTCGTGGACGGCGATCCGCTTTTCCTGCCGATCAACCTGTTTCCCGGCCGCTGATCGTTAACCCAGGTGACAGCCACTCGTGAGTGGCTGTCACCTGGGCAATTACTGTGCAAATACTTGACAATATATAGTGACGATGCTATACTGTGCATCATGGAAGAGCGAAAGAAACAACTCATTGTACTCCAGGCGCTAAACATCGTGGCGTTTGTTGCGGTGGTAGCGGTCAATTTTCTCTCGACGGCATTACCCTTGAACGGCCGGACCGCGCAGGAGATTTCCGACTCCCTGCCCTCATTCTTCACCCCCGCCGGCTATACCTTCTCCATCTGGGGCCTCATTTACACCGCCCTGCTGGGCTTCGCCATCTACCAGGCGCTACCGGCCCAGCGCGCGCGCCCATTCCTGAGCAGCATTGGCCCGCTGTTCGTTATCAGCAGCGTCTTCAACATCGGCTGGCTCTTTTCGTGGCACTACGGCCTGTATGGGTTGAGCATTATCATGATGGCCGCCCTTTTGGCGACGTTGATCACCATCTACCTGCGGCTGAACATCGGCCGGCGCGATCCGGCTCTGTCTACCGCCGATAAGCTGTTCGTGCAAGCCCCATTCAGCCTCTACCTGGGCTGGATCACTGTGGCCACAATCGCCAATATCTCCGGCGTCGCGCCCTACCTGGGTTGGGATGGCTTCGGCATTGATGGGCCGGTGTGGTCGGCGATCATGATGCTGGTGGCCGCCCTGGTGGCCAGTATCCTGCTCTTCAATCGGCGCAATCTGGCCTTTGCCGGCGTGCTCGTCTGGGCGCTCTTCGGCATCCGCGGCGCTTACCCGGACGTGGCCCTCGTCGCCAATACCGCGCTGGTGGCATCCGGGATCATCGTCGTCATGGCCCTGGT
>CAZIKT010000068.1:0-10212 GCA_964539885.1 uncultured Ardenticatenaceae bacterium
CGATGTTTAGCGGTTGATCCAACGGGTGCGCCCTCCAGCGATCCAGCATGGCCAGGGTCGCGGAAGTCATAGTGTCGCCAAATCCGGCAATCCGGCGGCGATGAAATGCCGGCTGCGATAATCGCCGTTGCCGCCGCCAGAGATCGCCGTCGCTGGTCACCAGCCCGTCGCCAATGACTGCCCGCAACAGGGCGTTGGAGGGGTTTGGTTGTTTGGTGTAATTGCGGTTATTGTCCTGCAGGATGTGCTTCAGGTGATCCGGGTGGGTGAAGCTATAGCCCCAGAAGTTGAGGATGAAGCGAAAGCGGATGGCGTCGCCGTACTGCTGGTGAATGGCGATCAGGGGCGCGATCGGGTCGCGGTTGAATTCGCGCGTTGTGCCGAAGAGCCAATGGCCGCGCGGTCCGGGAGGTAGGCGGCGCGGAGATAGTCCGTGGTCCAATGCGACTGATGACATGAATCGATACCTATG
This sequence comes from uncultured Ardenticatenaceae bacterium, assembly GCA_964539885.1. GTDB lineage: Bacteria > Chloroflexota > Anaerolineae > Promineifilales > Promineifilaceae > JACKCB01. The sequence continues at coordinate 473 of CAZIKT010000068.1, forward strand.
ACGAGAGTCTGTAACTCTGATTATGCGCCGACGATGCCGGGGTCTACGCCAGTCGCGCAACCGGCATCGAACTTGTGACTATTTTCACAAGCAGTTTAGCAGAGTGCACGATTCGTTGTCAATAGCGCGAGCTACTACTCACCAAATCGAATACCCTGAGCCAGCGGCAGGTCGTTGGACCAGTTGATCGTGTTGGTCTGCCGGCGCATGTAAGCCTTCCAAGCGTCGGAGCCGGATTCGCGCCCGCCGCCTGTCTCTTTCTCACCCCCGAACGCGCCGCCGATCTCCGCGCCGGAAGTGCCGATATTGACGTTGGCGATGCCGCAGTCCGAGCCGGCAGCAGACAGGAATGACTCAGCGGTGCGCAGGCTGTTGGTGAAGATGGCGCTGGACAGGCCCTGGGAGACGCCGTTGTGCAGGGCGACGGCCTCGTCGAGGGGGTCGAACTCCAACAAATAGAGAATAGGGGCAAAGGTCTCTTCGGTGACAATGGCGGTCTGCGTCGGCATCCTGACGATGGCCGGCTCCACGAAATTCGGGCCGAGGTCCGGGCGCTGTATGCCGCCGACCAGGATTTCGCCGCCATCGTCTACGGCGGTTTGCAGGGCGCGCTTCATCTGCCGCACGGCGCGCTCGGCGACCAGTGGGCCCATCAAAGTGCGTTCGTCCAGCGGATCGCCGATTGTGACTTGCCGGTAGGCGCGGACCAGCCGGTCGGCCAATTCAGAGGCGACGGCGCGATGGGCGATGATGCGCCGGATGGATGTGCAGCGTTGGCCGGCTGTACCGACCGCGCCGAAGAGTATGGCCCGGACAGCAAGGTCCAGGTCGGCGTCGTGACTGACGATGACGGCGTTGTTGCCGCCCAGCTCCAGGATGGTGCGGCCCAAGCGGGCGGCGACGGTATGGGCGACGCGCCGGCCGGTGGGGATGGAGCCGGTGAAGGAGATTAGCGGCAGCCGGCTGTCGTCGATGAGCAGTTGTCCGACTTCCGGACCGCCGACAACCAGGTTAAAGAGGCCATGTATACCGTGATCGGCCATCACGCGATTGGCCAGATGTTGCACGGCGATGGCGGTCAGGGGCGTCAGCTCGGAAGGCTTCCAGACCATTGTGTCGCCGCAGATGGCGGCGATAGCGGCGTTCCAGCTCCAGACGGCTACCGGAAAGTTGAAGGCGGTGATGATGCCGATTGGGCCAAGCGGATGCCATTGCTCGTACATACGATGGCCTGGGCGCTCGGAGTGCATGGTCTTGCCGTAAAGCTGGCGGGATAGGCCGACGGCGAAGTCGCAGATGTCGATCATTTCCTGCACTTCGCCTTGGCCCTCGGCGCGGATCTTGCCCATCTCCAGGCTGACCAGGTCTCCCAGCGGCTCCTTATATTCGCGGAGCAGGTTGCCCAGGCCGCGAATCAGGTCGCCGCGGCGGGGGGCAGGCAAACGCCGCCAGCTTTCGAAGGCGCGTTGGGCAGCAGCGACAACCTGATCGTACTCGGAGGGGGTGGCCTGGATAACGGCAGCAATCGGGTCGCCTGTGGTGGGATTGTAAGAGATGAGCTTCTTGCCGGCGGGGTTGCTCGGCCAGCCGTCGGGGCCGGTGCAGGCGCCGGCGTTGACCGGCTGAATGCCAAGTTTGTCGAGCAGTGAGGCATGGGTGTTGTCCTTCATGGGGTACCCTCCGTAAGTAGGCCGGCGCGAGCGGCCCCTTTTGACCAGTTACCGAAAATCCGCTATATTCTTTACTGTAAACCGCACCATGGATGTTTCACAGACCTTCTCATAATAGATCAATTTCGCTTGAGGGGAGGTCCGCTGTACTTTTACGGGAAAGGTGTGGTTTCATGTTGAGCCGGCTGCTCAAGGAGCGGCCCGAACGCTGGTCGGGCCCGGCTCTCATTCGAAGTGGGATATTACTGTTGCTGCGGCAATTGTGCCAGGGGAAGTGTGCTTGCAAGAAGCCGAGGCACAACGTAGCTAAGCGACCTTTCTTCGCACCCAGCCATTCCACCCCACACGAGCGTATGACGGCGAGAATATTGGTCTTGTGAACCTGCGGCAGTGAGATTAGCCGCGGGCTAGGTGACCTGTTACATTGAGCAAACGATGGGCCATGGCGTGAAGATTGCCATCGCCCGGGTTGTGGAGTTAGTTTGAATGGCTATTCCTGACATCAAGAGAACACTGTTTGGCGAGCCTTTCCCCACCAGCCGGGAGATGCATGAACGGCTGGACAAGGTGCGCGCCCTGGCTATCTTTGCCTCCGACCCGATCAGCAGCAACGCCTATGCTACCGAGGCGATTATGACTGTGCTGATCGTGCTGGGAAGCGGCGCGCTGGCCCTGACGCTGCCGTTGGCGATGGGCGTGGCGGTCCTGGTCTTGCTGGTTGTCTTCAGCTACATACAGACGATTCTGCACTACCCGGATGGGGGCGGGGCCTATACGGTAGCGAAGGACAACCTGGGCACATACCCCTCCTTGCTGGCGGCAGCCGCCTTGCTGATCGACTATGTGCTGACGGTTTCGGTTTCAGTATCTGCCGGGGTCAGGGCGGTAACTTCGGCTGTGCCCGAAGCGGCTGAGTACCGAGTGTACATCGCCCTGGCGGCGATTGCCTTAATCACCTGGGTCAATCTGCGCGGCGTGCGCGAGAGTGGCACGATCTTTGCCCTCCCTACCTACGCATTTGTCGCCGGCGTCCTGCTGACCGTCGGGATTGGGTTGGCGCGATATGCCGGTCTCTTTGGCCTAGCTCCCCTGCCCTCGTTTCATGAGACTGTTCCGGCGACAGTCTCGTTGGAAGGCTTCGCCTACGTCTGGCTGCTGCTGCGCGCGTTTGCCGGCGGCTGCACCGCTCTGACTGGTATTGAAGCAATCAGCAATGGCGTGGGAGCCTTTAAGCTGCCGGCTTCCAGGAACGCAGCCATCACGATGGTGGCGATGGCAGTCACGGCGATGTCGCTCTTTCTTGGGATCTCGTTTCTCGCTACTACGATGCATCTGGTGCCGGAGGGGCACGGGGAAAGCATCCTGTCGCAGATGACCCGCGAGGTGACCGGCACCGGCATCGTCTATTACTGGGTACAAATCTTTACCGCCCTGATCCTGTTCCTGGCGGCCAATACCGGCTTTCAGGCCTTCCCCCAGTTGAGCAGCTTCCTCGCCAAGGATGGCTTCTTTCCGCGCTGGCTGCAAAATCGTGGCGACCGGCTGGTTTACAGCTCCGGAATAGTGGTGCTGGCGATTGTCTCAGCGCTGATCGTGCTCGCTTTTCGGGCAGACGAAATTGCCATGCTGCCGCTCTATGCCCTGGGAGTAATGTTGAGCTTCACGCTTTCCCAGTCCGGCATGTCGCGCTTGATGAGGCGTATCGGTCGGCTAAAGCCGGGTGAGAGCGCCTATACTGGCGTGACCACCATTCACCACGAACGCGGTTGGCGTTGGAAACTGGGCGTCAACGTGGTGGGGGCAATTACGACAGGCATCGTGTTTATTATCTTGATGGCCACTAAATTCCTGGAAGGGGCATGGATCGTGGTCCTGTCTATTCCGCTGTTCGTGTTTGCTTTTCACCGGATCAACCGGCATTATCGGGTTGTGGCCCAGACACTGAGTACGTCCGGGCTGGCCGAGGCTGATCTCGCCGATGTGGCCGATGTGGCCATCATACCCATGGCGGATGTTCATCGCGGCACGTTGCAGGCCTTACAGTACGCCAAACGGATTGCCGCCGATGTGCGGGCGGTCTGCATTGCCACGACTCCGGATGTGCATGAGCGGGTGGAGCGGCGGTGGGCGCGCTTCCCGAAATTAACAGAAGGGATCAAGCTGCTCGTCATCGATTACGATTACCGCGACATATTGACCCCGCTGGTGGAGTACATTGAGAAGGTCAACCATGAAGAGTTTCCCGGCCAGCTGATCACGATCGTGATCCCGGAATTCGTGCCTGCTGAGCTCTACGCCCGAATACTGCACAACCAGACGGCAAACTTGATGCGCCGTCAGTTGCGCAGCCGCGAAGATGTGATCGTGATCGATGTGCCCTACCATATTCCCAGCGCGAACCAGTCCAATAGTCAGAAGTTGAATGAGGAACCGGATCAGCGGCCCACAAGCGGCCTTGAGAATCCTGGAGCGGGGTGAGCCGCGCAATAGGGGGTGATTTCCTGCAGGGCTGAAGTAGTCGAGCGCAGCAGCATTACGTCGGTTGCTCGCCGCGCCTTCTACTGCCCCGGCCAACAAGCCGGCTGCGCTGGACGATGAAGATGCCGGCCAGCACCGTCAGGCCGCCGGCGATCTCCCCCGGCGTGAGGGTCTCGTTCAAGAGTAGCACCGCCAGCAGGCCTGTCACGACCGGTTGCGCCAGGCCGGCGGGGGCGACCAGGGAAGCCGGCAAATAGCCCAACGCGAAGCTGAAAGAGAACTGGCCGAATGCTTGCACGATGAGGCCCAGGCCCAGGAAGCAGAGCCAGGTGAGCAGCGGATAGCCCCACAATGGTTGGCGGAAGGCGAGGGAGGCCAGCAGCAAGGCGAGTACGGAGCTTGAGCCAGCCCACCAGAAACTGGTGGTGGCGTCCAGTTGTTGCCGGCTGCGCTGTATCACCAGGAAGTAGCCGCCGTAAAACATACCCGCCAGCAGACCCAGGAACGTGCCCAGTCCCAGTTGAAAGGCCTGCAGCGCATCTAAACCCAGTACGAGCAACGCGCCGGACATGGCCAGGACCAGGCCGACCCAGAACATGCCGGACAGCTTCTCGCGGAAGAAGAGCATGGCCCCCAGTGCCACCCAGATGGGCGCGGTGTTGCCCATCAGCGTCGGATTGGTTGGGCCGCTGAGCAACACCCCCGTATTCCAAAAGATCAGGTCACCGGCGAAGAGCAGACCGGCAAAGGCGGCAATGGCGATCTCGCGCCGGCGATTGGCCGGTTGCGGCCGATGGATTGAGCCTCTGCGGCGCATAAACGGCACGATGAAGATTGCCTGCGCCACTAACATGCGATAGAAACCGGTAACGGCCCCCGGCGCGTTGGCCACGCTGACGAAAATGCCCGAGAAACCCAGCGCGATGACGCCGGCGAAGAGGACCACATAGGCCGCTAATATGCGGTTGGCTCGCAACGCGGCCATTGTATTGTTCTGCATGGGCTGTTCCGTGGCAGCGAATTGTAGAGTAATCATCGGCGAAGGCAATATCGGGCACGGTGTCGTGCAAACAGACCTGAGATGGGCGTAGCGAAGCGAGGGATAACATGAGCGAGGATGAAGCGGGGCGCGGCAAAATGACACGCCTGTTGCATGACGGCAGCAGGGCGGCTCCGTCATCGGCTGTCGCGCCGCCGATCTACCAGAGCGCTACCTATTCTTTTTCAGATCCGGCGGAAATTGCCGGGGCGATGGTGGCCCAGGCGCATCCCCAGTTCTACGGGCGCTATGCCTCGCCCAACACCAAGCAGGTGGAAGCGATGGTCGCCGGCCTGGAAGGGGCCGAAGCGGGGCTGGCAGTGGCTTCCGGCATGGCAGCGGTTTCGCTGGTGTTGCTGACATTTCTGCAGAGCGGCGACCATGTTGTGGCCCAGACGGCGCTCTATCCGACGACAAACAAGCTGATCACACAGAAGTTGCTGGCGCTCGGCGTCAGTCACGCGCTGGTAGATCAGACCGACACGGCGGCCCTCGCCGCCGCGATCAGGCCGGAGACGCGGGTGATCTACCTGGAAAGCCCGGCCAATCCCACGCTGGCGCTGACTGACCTGTCGGCGGCGGCGACGCTGGCCCGCCAACTGGGCATTCTGACCGTCGCCGACAACACCTTTGCCTCTCCTTTCAACCAGCGTCCACTGGAGCTGGGCGTGGACCTGGTGCTGCACAGCGCGACCAAGTACCTGGGCGGCCATTCGGATGTCGTCGCGGGGGTCATCGTAGGGCGGGAGGCGCTCATCTCCCGGCTGTGGCAGCAGCATGTGATGTTCGGTGGGGTCCTGCATCCGATGGAAGCCTGGCTGCTGCAGCGTGGACTGCAGACGTTTCCGTTGCGCATGGCGTTGCACAATCAGAACGCGCTGGCGGTGGCCCGTTTTCTGGAGGGACATCCGGCGGTACGCGAGGTGTACTACCCAGGATTGCCCGGCCATCCGCAGCATGAGCTGGCCCGCCGGCAGATGCCGGGCGGATTTGGCGGCATGGTGTGCTTTGATCTGCGCGGCGGCCGGGAGGCGGGATTGGCGCTATTGAAGCGGCTGCGACTGATCCATCTGGCGGTCAGCCTGGGCGGGACCCATTCGTTGATTACGCATCCCGCCAGTACGGTCTCTGTCGTACAGTCAGAGGAGGCTTTGGCAGCGAGCGGGGTGCGGCCGGGGCTGGTGCGTCTCTCGGTCGGACTGGAAGATGCCGGCGACCTGATCGCCGATTTGGGGCAGGCGCTGGCCTGAAGAGCCGGCGGTAAGGCGGAGCCAAGAGGGTGATTAAAAACGGTTGCCGCCTGCTTCTTTAAGGGTAGTATTGGCAGGCAATCATTCATCACTTGAGGAGAATCTATCCCGATGGAACCCGAATTGATCGAGGTACTGGAAGGTCCTACCCCTGATTTCCAACCAGCGCCGTATCTGAGCATGCAAATGGTGTACGAAGGGCCGGTGGATGCGGAAGCGGCGTTCTGCGAGCTACGCACCGCCAACGGGGACAACATAATGGAACGATGCCGGCAGGCCTGGCGGGATTTGAGACCCGTAAAACTGGATTACCCGGATGAACTGCGGATGCGACAGCAGGTGGATGTGGTGGCAGCCCGGCTGCGAAATGTGCCGGAAGGCGTTGTCCTGATGCTGTGGGTGCGCTGGCCGGTTGACGAGGAAGAAGACGGCGAAGTAGAAGAGTTCGACGATGGAGAAGATGATGGTCTCAACTATTTCTGAGTACTTCGCGGCGTTGAACAACCTGGATCGCGCGCGCTACCTGGCTTGTTTTGCGGAAGGCGCGGCGCTGAGCGACCCATACGGCGGGCCGCTCCTGGAAGGTCATGCTGGATTGAACAAATTCTTTGACGGCATGGAACGCACCTGGCAGAGCTTTGATATGCAGCCCACCGATGCGTTTGCCGCCGCCGATCGGGTGGCGGTCCCCTGGAAGGCGGAGGCCGTGGCTCTGTCCGGCAAACAGGCCCATTTTGCGGGCGTAAATGTGTTCACCCTGGACGGCGACAAGATCAGCCGGCTGGTCGGCTACTGGGACTTTCGCGCGATGGTCGCGCAAATCAAGTAGCCGGCGCGAGCAGGCTATCCATTCAAGGACTGAGCGGGCGAGGTCTGGATGAGCTACGAAGCAATCCGTTATGACGTGGCATCGGGTGTGGGGACCATCACCTTCAATCGCCCGGACAAGCTGAATGCCTTCAGCCGGCAGATGACCGAAGAGATCATCGCCGCGATCCGGCAGGCGAGTAAGGATCGGGCGGTGCGTTGCCTGGTGATCACCGGCGAGGGGCGGGGCTTCTCGGCCGGGCAGGACCTGGCCGAAGTGCCTGAGCGCGACGCATCCTTTTCCCTGGCAGAGCATCTGCGCAGCGGCTATAACCGCATCGTGACCTTGCTCACCTCCATGGAAAAGCCGGTCGTCGCCGGCGTGAATGGGGTGGCGGCCGGGGCCGGGTTTGGGGTGGCGCTGGCCTGCGACATTCGCATCGCTTCCGACAAGGCGCTATTCATCCAGGCGTTCAGCCGCATTGGGCTGATCCCGGACAGCGGCACCACCTGGACGCTTACCCGGCTGATCGGTTACGCGCGCGCCTTTGAAATGGCCGTAACCGGTGACCGCATTCCGGCAGACAAGGCGCTGGTCTGGGGCCTCGTCAACGATGTCGTTCCGCATGAGCAATTGCCGGAAATCGTCGCCGCCTGGGCGCAGCAACTGGCCAGCGGCCCGACATTGGCCTACGCGTTGACCAAGCGCGCGATGCAGCGGGCGATGACCGGCAGCCTGGCGGAAGCACTGGAATACGAAGCGCTGTTGCAGGAGGTCGCCGGGAAGAGCCGGGACCGGGCGGAAGGGGTGGCGGCTTTTCTGGAGAAGCGCGAGCCGCAGTTCACCGGGGAGTAACCCGATCGATGGAGAGCGTGGCGGTCATCGGCAGCGGCGTCATGGGCGGTGGTATCGCGCAGGCGTCGGCTTTGGCCGGCTGTGCGGTCATCCTGTATGACCTGCAGGATGATCTTTTGCAGACGGGACTGGCGCGCATCGCGGCGGCGCTGGAGCAGAGTGTCAAGAGGGGCAAGCTGGAGCCGGGCCGGGCGGCTGCTGCGCTGCAGACAATCGACACGACCACAAAGCTTGAGGCAGCAGCGCAAGTCGACCTGGTTATTGAAGCGGCGCCGGAGAATCTGGCACTGAAACAGGAGATTTTTCGCCGGTTGGATCAAGCGGCCCCAGAGCACACTGTTCTGGCCAGTAATACGTCCAGCCTGAGCATCAATGCCCTGGCGGGAGCGACGGAAAGGGGCGATCGTTTCTTGGGACTGCACTTCTTCAACCCAGCGCACATCATGAAGCTGGTGGAGGTTATCCCATGTGACGATACCAGCGTAGAGGCGCTGGCGCAGGTCGATGCTTTTGTGGAGCGACTCGGAAAGGTTGCCGTACATTGTAAGGACACGCCGGCGTTCATCGTCAACCGGGTGGCTCGCCCCTTCTATGGGGAGGCGTTTCGCTTACTGGGTGAGAATGCGGCTTCTTTCGAGGAGATTGACCGGCTAATGTTATCCGCCGGCTTCCGCATGGGGCCGTTTGAGCTGGTAGACTTGATTGGCTGCGACGTCAACTTCGCCGTCACGCAGAGCGTTTATGAGTCCTATTTCTACGACCCGAAGTACCGGCCGCATCCCATTCAGCGACGCATGGTGGAAAGCGGCCGGCTCGGGCGCAAGAGCGGCAGAGGGTTCTACGACTACCGCTGAATCCCGGAAACCACCGGTTTCCGGGATTCTCTCAGTCGAATCTTCCTATTCTTGTCTGAAAATGAGCGGGTAATAGTAATTCATTACCGGCTCAGGCGGTTCGACCACCTCGATCTCAAGCGTGTAGCTGTCGCCGCCGAGATCGTTCGAGGCGGTCAGCGTGACCTGGTAGACGCCGGGGGCGTCGAAGGCGTGGCTGGGGTCCGTCTCGTTACTGACCGGGCTACCGTCGCCAAAGTCCCACTCGAAAGTCAGGTCTGTCCCCTCCGACAGGTTGGTGAACTGGATCAGCTCTCCGACATCCGCGATCACGGCTGACGCTGTGAAGAAAGCGGTGGGGGCGATGCCGGCTTCCAACACCTCTACATCGTCGCTGAAAGAGTCGCTGCCCAGGTTGTTAGTGGCGGTGAGGATGACGGTGTAGACGCCGGGGGCGGGGTATGTGTGGTCGGGGTTGACCGCGTTGCTGATCGGGCTGCCGTCGCCGAAGTCCCACTCATAGGTCAGGCCGGTGCCGGTGGAAGTGTTGGTGAACTCAACCGGCTCGCCGTCCATTACCGGGCTGTTGCTGCTGAAGCCGGCGGTGGGGGCGATACCTGTTTCCAGCACTTCAACGTCATCGCTGAAAGAGTCGCTGCCCAGACCGTTGCTGGCGGTGAGGATGACAGTGTAAACGCCGGGGCCGGCATACAGATGGCTGGGATCGGTCTCGTTGCTGATCGGGCTGCCGTCGCCGAAGTCCCACTCAAAGGTCAGGTCGGTGCCGGTGGAGGTGTTGGTGAACTC
>CAZIKT010000069.1:0-10149 GCA_964539885.1 uncultured Ardenticatenaceae bacterium
GGGGTGATCAGCGCCGATACCGCCGGCGTGCAGGCCGCCCGTACTTTGCTCTCCGGCCCGGCCGGCGGGGTCGTCGGCGCGCGTTTCGTCGCTTCCAGGGCCGGCTTCGAAGAGATCATCACCTTCGACATGGGCGGCACCAGCACAGATGTGGCCCTTTGCCCAGGCAGGCTGCCCACTACCACCCGTGGCGAGATCGCCGGTCTGCCCCTGCGCTTGCCGATTGTGGACATTCACACAGTCGGCTCCGGCGGCGGCAGTCTCGCGTATATGGATGCCGGCGGCGCGTTGCATGTCGGGCCACAGAGCGCCGGCGCGAATCCCGGTCCGGCCTGCTACGGCCTTAGTAGCGGCGAACCCCAGGCCACCACCACTGACGCCAACCTAATATTGGGCCGCCTGTCGCCGGAGCGATTCCTGGGCGGGGCGATGCGACTGAACAGCGATCGCGCCAGGCAGGCGCTGGCAGCCACGGCGGCGGCGATGGGTGTCGACAAGGAAGAAGAGGCCGCCTGGGACGTTATCCAGGTAGCGAATGCCACCATGGAGCGCGCCATCCGCCGCATCTCGGTAGAGCGCGGTTTCGATCCCCGCCGCTTCACCCTGGTGGCTTTCGGTGGGGCCGGCCCTTTGCACGCCTGTGACTTGGCGGAGCGCCTGCAGATACCTCGCGTGTTGATCCCGCCGGCCCCCGGCGCTCTCTCCGCCCTCGGCATGTTGGTTGCCGCGCCGACCAAAGACTACTCTCAGACCGTGATGATCCGCCTGGATGAAAGCAGCGCGGAGAGTGTAGGCGGCACGCTGGCCGGGCGTTTTCGACCCCTATGGGACAAAGCCCTTTCCGAAATGGCTGCCGAAGGCCATGCACCGGAGCAAGTCGTACATACGCGCTATCTCGACATGCGTTATCTGGGCCAATCGCACGAGATACCGGTGCCGACCGGCGCGACAGAGAACGGCCGAGACCTCGCCGAGCGTTTTCATCAGGCGCACGAGCTACGATACGGCTACCGGCATGAAAGCGCCCGCATGGAGATTGTCACCTTGAGGTTGCAGGTGCAGGCCGCGGGAGGGGCGCCTGAGATGCACAGGCTGCCGCCGGCCCTGCCGGGAAGCAGCCCACCCATGGTGGATGAGTCGCCGGTCTGGCTTGCCGGCGGCGCGCAGCGCTCTGCCTTGTATGAGCGCGGCCATTTTCGATCGGGCCACCGGCTGAAAGGCCCGGCGATCATCTTCCAGTATGACACTACCACCGTAGTGCCGCCCGGCTGGAGCATGAGGGTTGATACTTACGGCAACCTGATCCTGGAGTACGATTTGTGAGCCGGCCGCTCCCCCTTGTCCAGGCCAAGCCCACTTTCACCCCTGAAGAAGCGCAGGCAATCGCCGCCCGGCTCTACGGCCTGACCGCGCAGGCCCGCGAGCTGACCGGTGAGCGCGACCAGAACTTCCGCTTGCAGGATGCCGCCGGCAACTCTTGCATGCTCAAATTCGCCAATCGGTTGGATGAGCCGGCGCTGTTGGAGATGCAGAACCAGATGCTTACCCACATCGCCCAGCGGGACCCCTTGCTGCCCTGTCCCCGACTGCTCAGATCAGTCGGTGGAGTGACTATCGAGCAGGTCCAACCCGCCGATGGGGTGCCGTGTTACGTGCGTCTGTTGAGCTTCCTGCCCGGCGCACCGCTGGCTGAAGTCGCCGCTCCGCAGCCGGAGCTGCTCTTTGCCATCGGCCAATTCCTGGGCCGGCTGGATATCGTGCTGCAGGATTTCACCCACCCGGCCATGCATCGCGAGCTGCATTGGGATCTGAAACATGGCTACGATGTCACCGGGCTATATCTCGATTATCTGACCGATCCCGTCCGCCGGGAGATCGTCGAGCAAATCCGGCAGGAGTTCGCCGCCCAAGTCTTGCCCAACCTGTCGCACCTCAGGCGCGGCGTGATTCATGGGGACGCCAACGATCACAACATCCTGGTATCCGGCCGGGAAGTGAGCGGCTTGATTGATTTTGGCGACGCGGTACACACGGCCACTGTGTTTGAGCCGGCCATTTCCGCCGCCTACCTGATGCTGGGAACGGGAGCGCCGTTGGCGGCCGCCGCGCAACTGGTTGCCGGCTACCACTCCCAGAACCCGCTCATCGAGCTGGAGACGGCGTTGCTTTACCCGCTGATCCGCATGCGGCTGGCGACCAGCGTGGTGCTCTCCGCCTTTCAGCAGAAGGTCGAGCCGGCCAATCCCTATCTGGTGATCAGCGAACAACCGGCTTGGGAATTGCTTGAGCAGATGCGTCGAATCCGGCCGGCCGAGGTTGAGGGTATATTCCGGCTGGCCTGCGGCCGGCAATATCAGCGCTCGCCCAAGCCGGCCCGCTCGCTTTCGAGGGAGCGATTGGCCGAGCTGCGCCGGCGCTATCTTGGCCCGTCGTTGTCGCTCTCCTATCGCGAGCCGCTAAAGATAGTGCGCGGAGCCGGCCAATACCTGTATGACGAGCAGGGCCGCGCCTACCTGGACTGTGTGAATAACGTCAGCACGGTGGGGCACAGCCATCCGCGGCTGGTGGCGGCGGCGAGTCGGCAATTGGCCCTGCTGAACACCAACACCCGCTACCTGCACGACAACCTGGTCGCCTACGCCGAGCGGTTGACCTCCTTGCTGCCGGAGCCTCTGCGGGTCTGCTACTTCGTCTGTTCCGGCAGCGAGGCCAACGAGCTGGCCTTGCGACTGGCCTGGAGCTATACCGGCCGAAAGGACCTGATCGTGCTGGACGCCGCCTATCACGGCAACACAAGCACGCTAGTAGAGATCAGCCCCTACAAGCACAATGGGCCGGGCGGCAAGGGTCCGCCGCCCTACGTGTACACCGCGCCCCTGCCCGATCCCTACCGAGGAAGGTGGAAGGGATATTCGCCAGATACTGGCGCTCGATACGCCCGGGAAGTACAGGCGCTGATAGAAACGACCGGCGGGCCGGGGCCGGCTGCCTTCATCGCCGAGTCCCTGCCGGGATGCGGCGGGCAGATCGTCTTTCCAGACGGCTACCTCTCCGCCGCTTATGGCTTTGTGCGCGCAGCCGGCGGAGTCTGCATCGCCGACGAGGTGCAAGTCGGATTTGGCCGGGTGGGCTCCCATTTCTGGGGCTTCGAGCTGCAAGGGGTCACGCCGGATATCGTCACCATGGGTAAGCCGATCGGCAACGGGCATCCCCTGGCGGCGGTGGTGACCACGCCGGAGATCGCCCGGGCGTTTGCCAACGGCATGGAGTATTTCAATACCTTTGGCGGCAATCCAGTATCCTGCGCGGTGGGTCTGGCGGTGCTGGACGTGATTCAGGAAGAAGCTCTGCAGGAGAACGCGCTGCGCGTTGGCGGCTATTTGTTGGGCGAGCTGCGGGCGCTGGCTGACACACACCGGCTGATCGGTCACGTGCGCGGCAAGGGCCTCTTCATCGGCATCGAGCTGGTGTCCGACAGAGAAACCCTGGCCCCGGCAGCCGCTGAGACAACCGAGATCGTTGAGCGCATGAAGGATCGGGGCATCCTGCTCAGCATTGACGGGCCGTTGCACAATGTGATCAAGATCAAGCCGCCCCTGGTCTTTGACCGTGGAAACGCCGAGCAGTTAGCAACAGCGCTGGATGATGTGCTCAGCCGGCTGGAATGACGAACGGACAGGCCCAAAACATGCTATAATATTGAAAAGTTGCCGTTAGCCCGCCCGATCGATTTGCGTCGGGTTTTTTGTTTTGAGGAGTGGATATGCCGCTGGATATTGTGGTGGGCGCCCAGTGGGGCGATGAGGGGAAGGGGAGAGTGACGGACCTGTTGGCGGCGGAAGCGGATATCGTCGCCCGTTACAGTGGGGGGGACAATGCCGGGCATACAGTCAAAATTGGGGAAGAGGTCTTTAAACTCCATCTAGTGCCTTCCGGCATCATTCACGAGAACGTCATCTGCCTCATCGGCAACGGCGTGGTGGTTAACCCGGTGGTGCTGTTGCGAGAGATTGACGAGTTGGCGGCGCGCGGCGTAGACAGTTCACCGGCGCGGTTGCGTATCAGCCGCGGCGCGCACCTGATCACCCCCGCTCACATCGCCCTGGATGGCGCGGACGAGAGGACCCGCGGAGAGGGCGCCATCGGCACCACTCTGCGCGGCATCGGCCCGGCCTATCGCGACAAATGTGGCCGGCGCGGCCTGCGGGCGCATCTCCTGGAATCGCCGGAAGCGCTGGCTGACGCCGTGCAAGCGCACGTCACCGAGCATAATCGCACCCTGCAGCAGATATATGGCGCTGAACCGCTTGATCCCTGGGCCGTCGCCCGCGAATTCGCCGCTTATGGGCAGCGCCTGGCTCCCTACCTGGAAGAAAGCGCGCCTTTCCTGCACGCGGCGTTGGCGGAGGGTCAGACCATCCTGGCGGAAGGGGCGCAGGGCACGTTCCTAGACCTGGATCACGGCTCCTATCCCTTTGTCACCAGCTCCTCGCCGATCGCCGGCGGCGCGCTCATTGGGCTGGGAGTCGGGCCGAAGGTGGTGCGCCGCGTTGTTGGAGTGGCCAAGGCGTTTACCACGCGGGTGGGCGGCGGACCGTTCCCTTGCGAGCTATCCGGGCAGTTGGCGCTGCGGTTGCGCGGCACCGGCGCGAACCCCTGGGACGAGTACGGCACCACCACCGGCAGGCCGCGCCGCGTCGGCTGGCTGGACCTGGTCATGTTGCGCCATTCCGTACAGGTCAACGGCATGACCGAACTGGCCCTCACCAAGCTGGATATCCTCGGCGACCTGCCCGAGTTGCCGGTCTGCGTGGCCTACGAACTGGACGGCAAGCGGCTCGACCATTGGCCGGCTGACTTCGAGAGCCTGGAGCGCGCCCGGCCCGTTTATGAAACGCTGCCCGGCTGGGAAGGGGATATTACCGGCGTGCGCCGGCGCAGCGATCTGCCGGAAAACGCCGCCTGCTACGTCGACTACATTTCCGAGCACATTGGAGCGCCAATCAAGATCATCTCGGTCGGGCCGGCCCGCGAACAGACGATCCTGAACTAGAGGCGGCCGGTTCCGGGTTACAGGTTGAACTTAATCGTAATTACGTCCCCATCCTGGACGACATATAGCTTGCCCTCCTGGCGTAGCTTGCCGGCGGTGCGGGCGGCCCCGATACTGCCCACGGCCATCAGGTCATCGTAGTGCACCGTTTCTGCGCGAATGAAGCCCTTCGCCAGGTCGGAATGAATCGTCCCGGCAGCGTCCAGCGCCGTCTCTCCCCGGCGTAGCGTCCAGGCGCGCACCTCGTCCTCTCCGACCGTGAAGAAGGAATGCAGGCCCATCAGGTCATAACAGGCCCGGATGACCCGGTTCAAGCCGGTCTCCTGAATACCGAACTCCTCCATGAACATTAGCAGGTCCTCCCCTTCCATTTGCGCCAGCTCCGCCTCCAATTTCCCGCGCAGGTAGACGACTACACTGTTCGGGTATGGGTAGTCCATCTCCGGCGGCTCCTGATTGTCCGCCAGATTGATCACCACCAGCACCGGCTTGAGGGTCAAAAAGGAATAGTCGCGCAGCGACTTCTCCTCTTCCGGCGTAAATTGCAGACTGCGCAGCGGCTGCTCGGCGTGCAACGCCTCAGAGAGGTGATCGAAGAGCTTCAGATCGGCCTGAGCCGCCGCCTTGTCTCGCATCGCCCCCTTCTTCAGCCCTTCCTCTAGCCGCTCGCGTTTGCCCTCTACCGCGATCAGGTCATTCAGCAATAGCTCGGCGTCCAGCGCCATCAGGTCGCGGGCCGGGTTAACTGAGCCGTCCGGGTGCGGCAATCGCACGTCTTCCCAGGCCCGGACGACATGGACAAAGCCATTCATCTGGGCCAACTGATTGAGCAGCGAACCGCTCAACCCACCCCCTTCGCCCATCCCCTTTTGCAGGCCGGCGATATCCGCGAACGTGATCCGCGCGTGGGTCGTCTTTTCCGGCTTATACATCTCAGCCAGCCGCTCCACCCGCGGGTCCGGCACATCCACAATCGCCGAAAGCACCTCGAATCGCCCGCCGACGCTCTGTCCGGTCGGGACCGAGCTGCTGGTTAATGCGTTGAAAATCGTTGTCTTGCCCGCTCCCGGCAGGCCGATTATGCCCAGTTTCATGGCTACTTGATGCGATATCCTTCTGTTTCGTTGTTGAAAATCCAGGCCACCACCGCCCCGATCTCGATCGTCTCGGGCAGGTAGGTCTTCAGCGTCACCGAGGCGGTTCCCCGCTGGTTGAGCATATGTTGCGTGCGCTGCATGCGCACAAATCGCTCCTGCCAGCACCTGAGGTTGAGCGGGCGCAGGTCCACCCAGCCCTTGTGTGCCCAGGCGTCAACCGCCTCCGGCGTCAATTGCACTTCGTGATAGATGCTTTCCGGGATGTTGATCGCCGGCCCGCGCAGGATGCTCCGGCCGTCCGGCAGCAGGATGGGCACGCCGATCGAGGTGATCGTCGTGCGCAGTTCGTCGTCCCGCATCAACAACTGGTAAAGGGACTCGGCGATCTCCGCTGCCGGCGTCTCCACAACCGCCTGCAGAGTTCCATAGCCCATCTTCAGCAGGTGCGCCTCATAAAGCAACTTGGATAGCTCCGGCGGTCCGAGTTGTCCCAGGGCCACGCTATGCGACTCTGTCTCCTGTTCAATGCGGGCCAGCTTATCCAGGGCGGTCTGGCGCAACACGCCGGCCCGGAAGCTGGAAGACATCACATTGCTGTCCAGCCCGGCGAGGATGTCGAAGCCGGTGTTGCTGCCCTTGATCTCCAGCACAATTTGGCGTGCGATCTCCTCCGGCGTTACCGACTCCATCTGGTCCAGGCTGGTGATGGCTTCGAACTCCCCCCGGGCGAAGAAACCGTTTTCGCCGGTATCTACCCCTGCCATGCGCAGCTTGTCCAGCCGCTCAAAGCGGTACTCTTCGCCGCGCAAGAGGAGCGACTCATCGAGCGATTGTCTCACGTCCGCGTAGCGGAATTGGGGCCGGCCCCTCCGCTTGATTGTCTGGAAGCCGACATTGCGATAGCCGATCATGGCCGCCGGCTTGACTTCCTTTACCAGCGGGCCGTTGGGCGTGCGCGCCATCAGGAACATCAGGCCGGTCTGCGCGAAAGCAACCGCGTTCTTGCTCATCAATTGCGCGCTGGGCCGATCTTCACTGTGGGTGTAGGGGATATTCAGTCCCATGCCGCCTGTGCCGGTGGTGCCTACCTTCAGGTAGAGCCGGGTGTTCACCACGCACATCGCCTTATGGATCAGTTGGATATGCCGGATCAACTGGGGCACGGCCTGCGAGAGCAGTAATGTGGTTACATGCTGCTCAAGATTGCGGCCGAACTCCGGCAGCGCCCCCAGGTCCTGATGATCGACAATCTGTCGCAGCTCGGCGAGTAGCTCATGTGTCTCCAGGCTCAGGCTGTAGACGTCCTGGTAACTGATCGCGGTGGCTGTATTGATGCTGTCCACGATCACGTCCGGGCGCTGCTGTTCGATCAACTGGGCCAGGCCGGAGCGATCATAGGCGTCCTGCAGGTTGCCGAAGATATCCTCAAAGACGGCATCCCGGCGCAGCCGGCTCTGCAATATCCGGCTGCGCCGCTCCAACGCGAACTCGCGCCGCACAAAGACGTCCCCCCAGGCACCCACAAACTGCACCCGCGGGAATTCCTTGCGTACATCCTGCAGAAATTCGCGCACCTCTCCTCGAAAGAGACTGGCGACGACGATCTTCTTCGGCTCCAGTTGGCGGGCGATTTCGCGCGTAACCTGCGAACCGACCAGCCCGGCTCCGCCCAGGAGTAGGAATGTCTCGTCACGTTGCATTCGAGTCGCTCTCCGAAAGCCGTTTACCGGCCCGGCGCGGTCGTCGCGCCGCTTCCCGGCTATTCAATCTGCACCGCCAACGCAACCGCTTCTCCGCCGCCGAGACAGAGGGAGGCGATGCCGCGTTTCTCGCCCCGCTGTTGCAGAGCATGGAGCAGAGTGACCAGGACACGCGCCCCGCTGGCCCCAATGGGATGCCCGAGGGCAATCGCGCCACCATGGACGTTCACCTTATCCCATGTCCAGGGCAAACCCTGCCGGCGCATATCCTCGCCGTTCGCCAGCACTTGCGCGGCGAAGGCCTCATTCAGCTCGATCAGGTCGACGTCGTCCAGTGACCAGCCAACTCTCTGCAAGAGCCTGGGTATGGCCCGCGCCGGCGCGGCGAAGATCCATTGCGGGTCGACCGCCGCGTGCGTGTAGCCCACAATGCGCGCCAACGGCTTCAGCCCCTGTCGCTCAGCCGCCTCCCGGCTGGTCACCACCAGGGCTGCCGCGCCATCGTTCAACCCTGGCGCGTTGCCAGCCGTCACTTGCCCGTCCTTCGCGAAGGCCGGCGGCAGCTTGGCCAACGTCTCCAGGCTGGTCTGCAGCACGAAATCGCCGTTGTTGTAGCTGGCTCGCACTGACTCATCCACCTGTACGGTGGTTGTACTCCCCTTGCGCCCCGGCAGGACCACCGGGACGATCTCGGCCGTGAATTTGCCGGCCGCGGTGGCCGCTGCCGCCCGCTCGTGGCTGCGCACGGCAAACTCATCCATCTCCTCTCGGCCGATCTCAAACTGGCGGGCGATAAACTCCGCCCCATTGCCCATCACCCAATCCTGGAAGCTGCACCACAGCCCGTCGTGCAGGATGGCGTCCTCCAGTTGGGCTGAGCCGTATTTGTAACCCTGGCGGGCGCCCATCGCCAGGTGCGGGGCGTTACTCATGCTCTCCATGCCCCCGGCGACGAACACCTCCGCTTCCCCGGCAATGATACTGTTGGCGGCCATCATCACCGCTTTCAGGCCGGATCCGCAGACCTTGTTGATCGCCGCCGCGCCGACCGTATCGGGCAGTCCGGCTCCCAGCGCCGCCTGGCGCGCCGGGGCCTGCCCCGCGCCCGCCTGCAACACCTGGCCCATGATAACCTCGTATACGCTCGCCGGATCGACCCCTGAACGCTCCAACGCCGCCTGCACGGCAATAGCCCCCAGCTCGGGGGCTGTTTTCTGGCTCAATGCGCCCAACAACTTCCCGGTGGGCGTGCGCGCCCCCGCCAGGATGACGGGGTCCTGACCGTGTTTTTCTGCTATGTCCATGACCAAGCTCCTGTGATCGATAGTGGGATAGTGGCCTTCCGAAACCGAGGAAGGCCGGTAGTGGAGTGTAGATTCAGTTGGGAAACTGTGTCACATTGAAAATCGGTCAGCGTCAATCGCGCCGCCGACCTTGCTCGATTATAACACACCCATCCCGGCAGCAGCCCTGCTGACATTCCTGCTTTTTGGGTGAGTTATGTCCTTGCCCCTCATCAACCTGCCGGCACACCCAGCAGGCGCTCAAGGAAGTCGGCGATGGCCACCGCGATTTGCGGTTTACCGACCGCCCGTAGCGGCTCCTCCCCGGCGACCACCAGGTAAGCCACTTGCTCCCCGGCCGGACCGCGCTCCTCGCCGCGATTGGCTACCACCGCCGCATGGCCGCGCTCCAGCCGCTCGCCGGCGATGGCCATCAGTTCCTCGTGGGTCACCCCTTCCTGGTACTTAAACGACACCAGCCGCAGGTTCGGGAAGGTCTGTTGCACATCGGCGATCACCTTGCGGGTCGGGACCAACTCGATGGACTGCAACGCCCCGCCGCTGGGGGTCTTGCCGGGTCGGAAGTGCGCCGGGCGGTAATCGGCCACCGCCGCCGAGAATACCCCGGCCCGGTAGTCCTTCTCATTCAGCGCGTCAAAGATCAGCTCTACGTACTCATCATAGGTGTCCGCCAGGCGGTAAGGCAGCCACTCCAGCGGCAACATCACACCGCCGCTGTGAATGAGCAACGTATCCGCGCCGCGCAGGTAGAGCTCGGCGGCGATGTCAATGCCCAGCTTGCCGGTGAACTTGTTCGTGATCCGGCGCACGTCATCAATGGGTACCGGCGTCGGCCCGCCGGTGACCAGCAACGGCAGCCCTTTCAGGCCGGACGCGCTCACCGCCCGGCACACCTCCGCCACCAGGACCGGCTCTTCCGGGATGTTGTGCTTGCCATAGGCTTCGCGCGGTGGGATGATCCGCACCCCCATCTCTGTCAGTTTCTGCAAAGACTC
>CAZIKT010000070.1:0-9611 GCA_964539885.1 uncultured Ardenticatenaceae bacterium
AGCCGGGGTCGCCCTTCGGGTGATAGGTGAACACTTCTTCCAGGGGCGACTCCAGGACGAGGGCGATGCGGAAGGCCAGCTCCAGCGAGGGCGAATACTTGCCCTTCTCGACGGCGATGATCGTCTGCCGGGTGACGCCGACGGCCTCGGCCAACTGCTCCTGGGTCATCTCGTTGTGATAGAAGCGCAATTTGCGGATGTTGTTGCTGATCGCCGGCTTGCCCATCTCAGAACCCCCTGCGGTAAAGCAACAGCCGGTAAGCGTCGCCAAGGACCTGGCCGGCCACGCCGAAGACGATCAGCAGGCTGAACATGACCAGCGGCGACTGGCCGAAGACGTAAGTCAGCATGGCCACCAGGCTGCCGAGGGAGGTGACCAGGAAGGTGGCCCGGGTGCCGAGCAGGTCAATCAGCCGGTCGCGCTCGTCTTCCGTGTCGTCAATCTTGGGGTCGTCGCTGCGGGTGCGGATGGCCTCGATAATCGCGCCGACAGTGTGGGTCAGGATGGTGAGCAGAATGGTCACCACCACGGCCATCACGATCACGCCGACCCACAGCCCGAAGACGTTGCCGGTGGTGAAGCTATCCGTGCGCACCATGCCGATCAGGCTGGTCAGCACGACGACGAGAATCAGCGAAAAGCAGATGAACGAGGCGATGACATTCTTTTCTTTGTAGGACATTTACACTCCTCATGTCAGCAATTCTTTACCTGTTGTAATGTCAAGCAGACATATAGTAATGTATTTCTTACATGATGTCAAGTATTTTTTACATAGCTCTGTCGCGGCTGGTGGGAGTTTCCGGCGCGCCCCCCACAGGGCGTTTCAGTTTTCCATGCAGCGCCCGCCGCAGCCGCGCATTCCAATGCGTGCTCTCGTGGCAACCGGAGAACGCGGTATGGAAACCGCGGCTGCCAACTGCACTACTGAAAGACCCGGCCGGCCTATATACGCCGCTGATAATCTCTGCTATCATTCCAGCCATACACAAATCCATCGCACCCTCTCTGGCCGACACGCACCTTTCGCCGGCAACAATCGCATAATCTTTCCACTGGTTCCTAGCGGCTGAACGTTACTCGCCTGGAGGTCCCACATGCGCACCGTGAGCGTCGTCCTCTCGTTGTTGGTGATCTTGCTTGTTCTCGGGGCCGGCATCTTGCGACCACCTACTCCTGGTCAGGCCGCCCAGGCCGCCGCGCCGGGCCCGGCGGCGGCCCAGTCAACCGCCAGCGTCTACTGCCCCATCTTCCCCCCCGGCAGCGGCCCAACCTACAACATCTTCGACCTGGGCACGCTGGGCGGGGCGAGCAGCGAGGCCTACGATATCAACAGCCTGGGCCAGATCGCCGGCTGGTCGCACACCGCCGGCGGGGCCAGCCACGCCGTCCTGTGGGATAGCGACTCGATGACCGACCTGGGGGCGTTGGGCAGCTCCAGCATTGCCTACGCGGTCAGCGACGCCGGCGTCATCGCCGGCTGGTCGGACGGGCA
The DNA here is from genome assembly GCA_964539885.1 of uncultured Ardenticatenaceae bacterium. Classification (GTDB taxonomy): domain Bacteria; phylum Chloroflexota; class Anaerolineae; order Promineifilales; family Promineifilaceae; genus JACKCB01. The sequence continues at coordinate 1,497 of CAZIKT010000070.1, forward strand.
GGCGGTGCGCTGGATGGGCGGGCCGGGGCCGATCGGGCTGGGCTATCTGCCGGGCGGGACGGGCAGCGCGGCCTTCGGGGTCAGCCCCAACGGCATCATCGTCGGCCGCTCCAGCGCTGCCGGGACCCCCTACTGGCGGGCCTTCCGCTACGGCGGCGGCATGGTCGCGCTGGGCGCGCCGGCCGACGCCCACGATACCCGCGCCGACGACCGCAATCGGGCCGGCCTGACCGTCGGCACAGCCGTGCTGCACCTTGGCGGAGGCGCTTACGCCGGGCGAGCCGCACGATGGTTTGGGGGCGGCATGCCGGTTGACCTGGGCGTGCTCGCCGGGCAGGAGCCGGCACATAACTATAGCCTGGCCACGGCGATCAATGACCGGGGCGAAATCGTCGGCGACTCCTACGGCGACGCGACCGGCGTCTTTCGCGAGCCGTTTCTCTTTCGGGGCGGGGCGATGAGCGAGCTGCTGCCCGGCTTCAACGCCACCTGCCCCTACGGCAACGCATTTGACATCAACAACGCCGGGCAAGTGGTCGGGTTGGCCGGCTCGACCAGCTTCCGCACGCCCACGCTGTGGATGGACGGCAACGTCTATTTTCTGCATCACCAGGTGCTCAATCTGGACGACTGGCAGTTGAAGGAGGCGCGGGCAATTAACGACGCCGGCATGATCGCCGGCTACGGCGTGCGCACGGACAGCGGCGCCACCCACGCTTTCTTGTTGCTGCCAACCGTCGCTACCGATTTGAGCGCCGAGCGGCTGGAAGTGACGCAGAGCGTGCAGGACCTGAACAACAGAGTGGAGCTGGTGAAGAATAAGCGAACCTTCGTTCGTTTCTATGTCCGCGCGACCGGCGAGCCGGCCTGGAGCTACGCCCGGCTGAAGGCGCAGCGTGGGGCCAACATCGTCTATCTAGAGCCGATCAACCCCGGCGCGCATGTCTCCATCGGCGTGGGCGACCCGCTGGACCGGCGCCCGTTGCTGGACTCCACCTTCCTCTTTGAGCTGCCGGCCGGCTTCCGCGAGGGAACGGTGGAATTGACCGCGGAAGTGAATCCGCTTCTCGCCTGGCGGGGGCGGGCCCCGTTGGAGGAGGATTACAGCAACAACGAAAGCTCGCTAACGGTCGACTTCCGGCCTGTGCCGGAGCTCGACCTGCGCGTTTTCAGCGTCGGCTACTACACGCAAACGGGCGGGACGATATTCACGCCGGGAACGGACCCGCTGGCGCTGTCGCAATGGCTGAGGCGCGCCTATCCGATCCACTCGCTCAACGTCAGCTACCACGAGATAACCATGACCCTGCCGATCAGCATGACCGGCAGCCCCGGCTTTACCTGCGTGGACGTAAACGCCGAGCTGCGGAACATTCGCACCCGGGCGGGGGCGGGCGAGGGCGAGACCCGCTATTACGGCATGGTGGATGACGGCGGGGCGTTTATGCGCGGCTGCGCGGAGCTTCCCGGCCACATCGGCTCCGGACCAACGGGGGACCCGGCCGGCCAGAGCGATCCGCTTTACACATGGGACAAAGACACAACATATGGCGACTGGTATGGCGGCCACGAGCTGGGGCACACCCTGGGCCGCTTCCATATCAGCGTGCTTGAGCCGGATTGCCAATTGGGCATGACGCACGTGATGAGCTTCACCAACCCGTTTGGCCGGATCAGCCCGGTGCTGGCCGGAGTAGAGGCGATGTTCGGCTTTGACAGCAAGATCCCGAAGGAGGTGTACGGCCCGGCCTGGAAGGACATGATGACCTACTGCCCCAACCAGTGGATCAGCGATGTGAACTACACGGAGATCATGACCGAGGTCATAGACAACTTCGCCCCGGTCATACCGGTCGCGCCGGTCGCCGGCCTGGACCGGCTGCTGGTGCAGGGTGTGATCTACCCGGACGGCGCGGTCAGCCTCTATCCGCTCTTTGTCATCCCCGAGGCGGACGACATGGAGCCGAACCTGCCCGGCCCATACGCGATCGTGCTGCGCGACGCGGACGGCGAGGAATTGGCCCGCTACCCGTTCACGCCGGACGGCATGGTCAGCGAGGACGGGGCCGGCTTGCTGGTCATCTCCGAGCTGCTGCCATATATGCCCGGCATGGAGCGACTGGACATTGAAGGGCCGGGCGGGGCTTTGCTGACCAGCGTCACCGCCGGGCCGACGCCGCCGGAAGTGACCCTGACCGGCCCGCCGGCGGGCGCGCATCTGCCGGCCGGCGACTTGACTGTCACCTGGGAGGCGGAGGACGCGGACGGCGACCCGCTCACCTTTGACCTGGAGTACAGCCCGGACGGCGGCGATAGCTGGTCGCTGGTGGCCCCACACCTGACCGGGGGCAGCGTGGTGGTCAGCGAGCAGAATCTGCCCGCCGGGGACGAGGCCAGGTTCCGCATCTGGGTCACGGACGGCATCCACACCAACGGCGACGTGGGCGCGCCGTTCACCGTCGCCAACCACCCGCCCACTGCCGAGATTATCGAGCCGGCCGTCTGGGGGAAGATAACCATCAGCCAGACGCTGGGGCTGGTGGGGCAGGCGTATGATATTGAGCTGGGCACGCCGGACAACAGCGCCCTGACCTGGAGCTCCGACCTGCAGGGCGTGCTGGGCCACGGGCCGGAGCTGAGCGTAACCGGCCTGATGACCGGCACGCACACGATCACCTTCGAGGTAGACGACGGCGAGGAGACGGCGACGGACAGCGTGATGGTGACGGTGGTCAGCACGCCGATGGAGCTGCCTTACGCGGATGATGCGTTGTTGGCCGCGCCGGAGCCGATTATCCTGCTCTCAACGGGCGAGCCGGTGACGCAGACGTTGTCTATCGCCAATCTGAACGTCTTTCGCACCTTGACCTGGGAGGCGGCGGATAACCGGCCGTGGCTGACGCTGGACCTGAGCGCGGGGAGCACGCCGGGGGCGATCACGGTCACCTTTGACCCGGCCGGGCTGATCGGCGGCAGCTACAGCGGGACGATTACGCTGACCAGCCCGGAGTTGCCGGGGTTCAGTTTGCCGGTGGCGGTGAAGGTGAATTACCAGGTGTATCGGATGCTGTTGCCGGTGGTGATGCGATAAGGCGCGACGGTCGCGTGCGCGAGGGTCGCGTGTACGAGATTGGACCAATTTCTGAAAATTGGTCCAATCTTGACCGGCGTTTATCGCGGGGCGATGGCCCCGAAGTAGACGCCGATGAGCACCAGCGCCCCGCCGAGAAAGAGGCCGCCGCTGGGTTGCTCGCCCAGCAGCCACCAGGAGAGGGCAATGGCCACCGGCGGGCTGAGCACCGATTGAAAGGAGACGGCGGAAGCAGTCCAGCGGGCCAGCAGATAGAGCAGCAGGCCGAACAGGCCGACGGAGCCGGGGATGACCAGGTACAGTTGGGCGGCCCAGGTGGCCGGCTCAGTGGGCCACACCCACGGCTCGCCGAAGGCTAGGGAGAGTCCCAGCAGGATAATCGCGCCGGTAAGCATGGCCACCGCGTTCGTCGCTCCCGGCTCGGCGGGCGGAAATAGCTTGACCACGATGCCGCTGAGGGCGAAGCAGACGGCGGCGGCGATGGCCAGCGCCAGGAACAGGGGTGGGATGTCGCCGGCGATCTGCTCGCCGGCCATCACGGCGATGCCGACGACGGCCACCAGCGCCCCCAGCACCGCCCGCCAGCGCAGGCGCTCCAGCCGGAAGAGATGGGCGAAGAAGAGAGTGAACAGGGGGGTGGAGGCGAAGATGACCGAGGCCAACCCGGCGGGCACCTCGCGCAAGGCCTGATAGGCGAAGGCGAAGGCCAGGGAGAATTGCATCAGGCCATAGAGCAGCGCGCCCACCAGCGCCCGCCCGCGCGGCAACGGTTGTCGCTGCAACGCGACCAGCCCGAAGAAGAGCAGGGACGCGCCCACGAAGCGCCCGCCGGCTCCCCAGTAGGGGGCCAGCTCCTGGTTGACGACGCGCACGGCGACGACGTTGCCGGCGACGAGCACAATCAGGCCGACGAAGGCGGCCCAGGTCGCGGGAGACCTACGGGGTTTTTGGGAACCCCGTAGGTCTGGCGCGCTAAAGTCCGTAGCGTGCAATCGCCTCGTCCAGGATGTGGTTGACCAGCTGCTCGTAGCTCCAGCCGTAGGCTTTCGCCTCCACGCACAGGTCGGAATACTCGGGGTTCAGGCCGGGCAGCGGGTTTATCTCCAGGATGTAGGGCTTATTGCCGTTCGAGGCGTCCAGTCGAAAATCAACGCGGGCCACGTCCATACAGCCGGTGACGCGGAAGGTGGCGGCGGTGAGGAAGTTCAATTCCTCTACTTGCTCGGGGGTCAAGGGGGCCGGGCAGAGATAGTGGAAGTTGTGTGCCAGAGTGGTCTTGATGCGACTGGTGTAGATGCCTTCCTCTTCGGCCGGGTAGCGGCTCATGTCCACTTCCAGGGGCGGCAGGAAGTGCAGACCGCGGGAAACGCGGCGGGCGTGTTCATCCACCGGCACGCGCCAGGCGACAGGAGTGGTCAGGTTGCCGACCACGCCGACGGTGACCTCGCGGCCGTCAATGAAGTGCTCGGCCAGCACCGGCTGACCGTAGCGCTCGAACAACGGCCCCAGCTTCCAGCGCAACTCCGCTTCGTTGTCCACGATGGATTCGCCGCTGATGCCCATGCCGGTCCCTTCCCGGCTGGGCTTGATGAACAGCGGGAAGGTCATCTCCGGGTCCAACGGCTCATCAATGCGCTCGAAGACCTGGAAGGTGGGGGTGGGCAACTGGTGGAAGGTGAGCACGCGCTTGGTCATCGGCTTATCGAGGCTAAGGGCCAGGGTGAGCACGCTGGAGCCGGTGTAGGGGATGCGCAACATCTCCAGCATGGCCGGGACCTGCGCCTCACGGGAGTCGCCGAAGTGGCCTTCGGCGATATTGAAGCAGATGTCCGGCCGGTCGTCGCGCAGTTTGTCGAACAGCGTCGCGTCGGCCTCCAGGAAGGTGACGTCGTGGCCACCGGCTTGCAGGGCGGCGCATATGTTGGCGATGGTCTCCTCGGAGTCGAGGTCGTCCCAATAATCTTCCGACATGCCCTCCCAGATGGGGGCGTTCTTTTTCAGGTTGGCAAGCAGGGCAACGCGCATACCAAGGGTCTCCTTCAGTTGATGTTCGCAGAAGAATCCCGGACACGCGCCGGGGACGGCGATAAGTTTCCGGGATTCCGCGTGTGTCAAATGTATCTGATTCGGGGGAAAAAGAAAGATTCGCGGGTGGGCGACGACGGCGGAATGAGGGGTTCTGCCGGCGGCTCGCGGCGCTGGATCGCCAACTGCCTGGAGTTGCGGGCCATTTTCGCGTATAATTGAGCGCGAGCTGGCAGGCTGGACGGCCTGCCCTATCAGGAGGAGTTAGCAATGACTGAAAAGGAAGTCAGGCGGGAGCTGCGTACCTATCTCGATCGCTATTTGCCGCCGGGGGTCTACACCGACAGCGATGATCTCTACAGCCTGGGATTCATCAATTCGACGCTTTCGCTGGAGTTGGCGGGCCATGTGGAGCAGCAGTATCGCTTCACCGTTCCACCGCGAGAGCGAGTGCTGGTCAACTTCCGCTCGATTGACTCGATGACGGAGTTGATCATGCGCAACAACCGCTGAAATTGCCGGGGCGGCCCGCCTCAGAGGCCGGGGCCCCGGATTCTGCGCCGGGATGAATCCGGGCCCAGCTCCTATTCGGTAGCACATCTGCCGCAATCTATCGCTGTCTTCTCGCGTTGACGTCGCCGTCAGAGAGCCGTATACTGGCAGCGTTATTACGAGGTAATTACAAACGGACAGTCGAGGTGTAGGATGTCGCGAAAGTTGTTCAGGGCCGGCAATAGCCTGGTCGTCTCGCTACCCAGGGAGAGCATCCTGGCGCTTGGACTGCGGGAAGGGAGCGAGGTATCCGTCGAACTGGAGCGGGAGCAAATGGCGATTGTCATCAGGGCGGCGGAGTCAGCTCCGGCCGGCGTGGATGAGCAGTTCGCCCGGCAGGTGGCTGAATTCATAGAGCAGTATCGGCCGGCGCTGGAAGCGCTGGCCCGCTAATCGCCCGCCGTGCGCTATCTGACGCCGGAACAGGTGCTCTTCATCCACGCCCGGCTGATCATGGTTACGGGCGGCGAACCCGGCGTGCGCGATATCGGTATGCTGGCGTCGGCGGTCGCACGCCCGCCGGCCGCCTTCGAAGGGCGCGATCTGTATCCGGGTCTGTTCAGCAAGGCGGCGGCGCTGATGTCGTCGTTGATTCTCAACCACCCGTTTGTTGACGGGAACAAGCGCGCCGGCGTTACGGCTGCCGCACTTTTCCTCCAACTGAACGACCGCTTGCTGCAAACAAGCAATGCCGAACTTGAGTCATTTACGTTGCGCGTGGTCAACGACCGGCCCACCATCGCTGAGATAGCCGGCTGGTTCGAGCTGAACAGCGTCCAGGTCACACCGCCTTCCGCTTGATGCGACTGTGGCCGGGGCTATTGGGCCGGCACGTTGACCACAATCGTTTGTTGTGTTCCCTGGTAATGGCCGGTTATCTCCCAGCAGCCGGGGGTGGGCAGGGTGACGCCGGCCAACATGGCCCAGTTGATGCTGTCATGATAGCCGTTGGTGGCGGGGAAGCTCTGGAAGGGGGGCGCGTCGCCGTCCAGCCGGCGGGCGGTGAGGAGCAGGTCCGGCGTGTCGTCCTGCTGCACGTCGAAGTTGGCGCTCCACCACCAGAACTTCTCGCCGCGGGCCAGTTGCGCCCATTGGCCGTCCAAGGGCAATGCCGTCCACAGGTCGCTGTCGCCGAACCAGTAGCGGCCGGGGTCCGGCGGCACGGCGGGCCAGGGGGTGGGCGGGACGAAGGGCGTCTCCGGCGGCAGGGTGACGGGGCAGATGAAGGGCGCGTCGGTGGGGGCGGGTTGCAGGGAGGGCAGCGGCCGGGTGGGGGTCGGCTCGGCGGCGGCGGACTCCGCGCCGGGGGCGCAGGCGACAAGCAGGCCGGCGACGAGCGCGGCGGCGCATAGGGCGAGGAGGAGCCGGAGCAGGCGGGCCATGGTCGAGTCTCCTGGTGAGTGTGGGGTGAGCATGTTCATCAGCAAGTATACACCGGCCGGGGGTGGGTGGTTCCGATTCTGCGGAATGTTTAATTGCGCGCCGGTTGGTGTATAATGTGATGTATAATCGGCATTGGAGGTTTCACATGAGTGAGATGATCCGCAAGCAATTCTACATTCACCGCCGGCAACAGCTGCTGCTACGCCGTTTGGCGCAGGCCAGAGGGGTCAGCGAGGCGGAGATCATTCGCCGGGCCATCGAGCGCGAGGCCGCGGGCATTGTGCGACAATCATGGTCGCCGGATCGGGCTGCCTGGGCCGAGATATTGGCTACGGTGGAAGCGCGCAAGCGCCTGGGCGATGGGGAGTTGCCTTATGAATGGCATCGCCGGGATGCCTATCAGGAGCACGAGGAGCGCTTTGCCGGCCGGCCGGGAGCCGGCTCACAATGACGCTGGTCCTGATCGATACGAACCTGCTGCTCTATCTCTACGACCAGAATCACCCGGCGCGCCGGTCGCGGGCCATTGAGGTGCTGGATCGCCTGGAGCTGATGGGGAGCGGCCGGCTGAGCGTACAAAATCTGGCTGAGTTCTTCAGTGTCAGCACGCGCAAACTGTCGCCGCCGATGAGTCCGGCAGAGGCGCTGCGGCAGGTTGAGCTTTTCGCGCGCGTTTGGCCGGTGTTTGACCTGACGCCGATGATTGTTCTGGAGGCCGCGCGTGGCGTGCGCGACTACCGGATGTCCTATTACGACGCGCAAATCTGGGCGACGGCGCGCCTTAACCAGGTGCCGGTGATCTACAGCGAGGATTTCAATGTCGGAGCCTCGCTGGAGGGGGTTCGGTTTATCAATCCGTTCTCAGCCGGATTTGAGTTGGATAACGGCGAGTGAGCGTTGTTGAATCGAGATTCGCTGATTGGACAGGACGGTTCAGTTTTCGACACTAAAGTAACCAACAGAAACTCTTTGAACGCAGATTCCCGGAAACTCTCTTGGTCAACCGGAGTGTTCGCGGATCAGTTTCCGGGAATCTAGTTGCGAGAACTTCTTGTGTTCTGCTT
>CAZIKT010000071.1:0-8942 GCA_964539885.1 uncultured Ardenticatenaceae bacterium
GTGGCGGTTAATGCCCGTTTGCCGTATGGCAGCCTTGTGTGGGTCTTTGTGCTGGCTTTCCTGACCATGGGCATTATCGGCTATCACTCCGGCCTGAACGGGGAGCACAATCTGATCGCCTTCCTCGGGCTGGTGATGGTCTTCGCGGCGGTAATCACGCTGATCATTGACGTTGACCGGCCGCAGGAAGGGCTGTTTCAGGTGAGCCAACAGGCGATGATTGATTTGCAGGCAATGATCGCCTCGCAGATGCCGTAGTCCGGCGCCGGCAAGGCGCTGAGGCGCAGCCGGCAGGGCGCATGCTGGTCGCTGGCCCGGCCGTTCTCCCCCAACACGGGGAGGGCGGCCGGGTTTTTCGCTGCTCACGCATCCCTCGGGTTGCGCGCCGGCCCGGCCTCCTCCGCACTTGTATCACTATTTGTACAACTCCCTGATCTTATGCGCGCGGCCGGAAACTGCTTCAATGTGCGTATCGTTACCCGTTTCCAGTCATGTCCAATCAGAGGAGTAAATCATGAATCGCAAGAACGTCTCCCCCCGGCACGTAATCGGCTTTGCCCTGTTATTGCTGCTGCTCGGCATCCTGGCCCCGTTGGCCTGGGGCAGCACCGAGGCCACCTTTGACGTAAACATGGAGAGCGACGGCGCGGACGCCGCCATCGGCGACGGCCAATGCGACACGGACGCCGGCGCGCCGGGCATGCAATGCACCCTCCGGGCCGCGGTTCAGGAAGCCAACGCCACCCCCGGCCTGGACACCATCACCCTGCCGGCCGGCACATACCAGTTGACCATCGCCGGAGCCAACGAGGACAACGCCGCCACCGGCGACCTGGACGTGACCGCCCCGTTGACGCTGAACGGGGCCGGCGCTGACAGTGCCATCATTGACGGCAACGGGGCGGCGACCGATGACCGGGTCTTCGACTTCTATGCCGATGCAGTGGTCACCGGGGTCACCATCCGCAACGGCCGGGCGCTCACAGGCGGCGGGCTGAGCAACGTGGCCGTCCTGACTCTCTCCGATAGCGTGGTCACGGCCAACGAGTCGGTGCACGACAGCGGCGGCGTCTTCAACGGCGGCACGCTGACCATCGCCGGCAGCCAGGTGTCCGACAACGTGGCCGGCGCGACCGGCGGCGGCGTGTACAATGTGCACCGGTTGACGGTGGTGAACAGCACCATCAGCGACAACACGGCGGCAACCGAAGCCGGCGGGCTGTACAACCTCTTCCTGACTTCGGTGATGACGATCACTAATAGCACCATGCGCGACAACGAGGCTGGGGCCGGCGGCGCCATCTACAACAACGGCGGCCTGGTGACGGTATACGGCAGCACGCTGAACGGCAATAAGGCAGTGGCCCTGCACGGCGGCGGCGTCTACAACGTCGGCGATCTCTACTTCAACGACAGCACGATGAGCAACAACCGGGCGGCCAACTTCGGCGGGGGCGTGTTCAGCGAGCCGGCCGGCGTCACCCAATTCAACAGCGCTACCGTGGCTTTCAACCAGGCGGACGATGACGGCGACGGCATCGGCGACGGCGGAGGCGTGTACAACAACGGCGGCTCGATGTATCTGCGCAACTCGATTCTGTACGGCAACGAGGTGCGCATCTTCCCCATAGACGCCAAGGACGATTGCGGCGGCACGGTTACGTCGCTCAGCTACAACTGGGTGTTCTCGCTACGCAGCTGTACATTGAGCGGCGGCAGCGCCGATGTCATTGGCCTGAATCCGGCGCTTGGCCCGCTGCAGGACAACGGCGGCCCGACCCAGACGCACGCCCTGCTCTCCGGCAGCCCGGCCATTGACAGCGGCCCGTCTACTTACTGCCGCGATCACCATAGCGAGATCTTCGAGTTTGACCAGCGCGGCTTCGCGCGGCACGTGGACGGCAACAGCACCGGCACCAGCTATTGCGACCCCGGCGCTTACGAATTCGCCATCACCTACGAGTTATACATCCCGTTGGTGACCAAATAACGCTCTCCCTCCCGCAAACCCCGTAGGTCTCCGAGACCTACGGGGTTTCATTGGCGACCGCCTCCTCCCCCGCCCGCAACGCCAAATCAAACGCTTCCTCCGGCGACAGCGCCCGCCCTTCGTCCCAAGTCCGGCGCAACTCGGCTTCCCCCAAGCCATTGCCGGCCAGGGCCAGCGCCCGCTCATAGAAGGGCCGCATCAACGGCGAGCGCGGGGCCAGCGGATGAAGCTCACGCAGCCGTTCGGCGTGGCCGAGCAAGCGCGCCGCATCGACCGGCCGCCCGCGCTCGGCCAGAAATTGCGCCGCCACATCGAGCAACCAGACCAGCACCCGATTCAACCCCTGTTCGCGGCACATAGCCAGCGCCGTGGAGAGATGTCGCCAGGTGAGCGCCGGAGCGTCCCAGCTCCGGACGCCGACCATGCTCAGGCCGAAGTGGGCCATCACAACCGTCACCCGGCTGTCAGTGGTCTGCGCCATGGACAGCGACTCAGTGAAGGCGGCCTGCGCCTCCTGCAGCCGGCCATCGCCCACGTCCACGTTGCCCAGATTGCTGAGCACCATGGCGATGCCCGAGCGGTCACCCAATTCGCGCTTGATGGCCAGGCTTTGCTCCAGGTAAGCGCGGGCCTCCCCATACTCGCCCAGCTCCCGAGCGGTGGTGCCGAGGGCGTTCAGGCTGAGGCTCATCGCCCACTGGTCTCCGGCGGCGGCGTCCTGCTCCAACGTCTGCCGGTAGAAGGCCTGCGCTCGCTCAAACTGCCCCTGGTGCTGGGCGACCAGGCCGAGGTTGTATAGCAGAGGGGCGATGCCGGCCGGTCCGGCGCCCAGTGCGCGGCGGATGGCCAGGGCCTGCTCGTAATAGCCGGCTGCCTGCGCGTACTGCTCGCGCCGCCAGGAGGTTGCGCCCAACAGGTTCAGCACGGTGGCCTCCCCTTCGCGGCCCGCGTCGCCGTCCATCTGCCGGTAGAGAGCCAGCGCCGTTCCCAGCCAGTCGTCCACCTGGGCCAGCACGCCCTGCGCCTGAGCCAGACGGGCGGCTACCACATAGGCGTCGGCGCGCAATCCATCCGGCGTAACCTCTCCGGCAGCCAGCAACCGCTCCAGCCACATGCGCCCTTCGGAAAGGTGGCCGTGCACCTTCCAGAAGTTGCCCAGGGCGACGGCGACCCGCAGGCCGAGAGCGATCTGTCCCGGACTTCCCAGGCTCCAGGCCAGCACGGCGCGCAGGTTGTCGTGAGTCGCTTCCAGCCGGCGCAGCCACGTCCCTTGTTGCGGCCCTTCCAGGTAGGCGGCAGCTTCCTGCGCCAGAGCCAGGTAGTATTCGGCGTAGCGTTGCCGGCCGGCCTGCAGCTCGCCCTGTTCGGCCAGCTTCTCCAGGGCGAAATCGCGCAAGGTAAAGAGCAGCCGGAAGCGGGGAGCGCCCTCGTCGTCAGTGGCATCCACCGGCTGCAGCAAGCTGTGGTCCACAAGGGTCAACATCTGCTCGCCGAATTCCGCGTCAGAGGATGGCCGGCCGGCTACCTGTTGCGCCGCCTGCACGCTGAACTCCCCGGCGAACAGCCCCAGGCGGGCAAAGAGGCGGCGCAAATCAGGAGCGAGCAGCCTATAGCTCCAGTCAATTGTTTGGCGGAGGGTGCGCTGGCGGTCAACGGCGACCTGCCGGCGGGCGTCCAGGTCCAGCGCGGAGGGCAGCTGGGCCAGCAGGGCCGCCGGCGGGTAATACTTGCTGCGGGCGGCGACCAGCTCAATGGCCAAGGGCAGGCCGTCCAGCCGGCGACAGATGGCGGTCACCGAAGCGGCGTTGTCCGCGTTGAGGGTGAAGCCGGGCCGGGCGGCGCGGGCGCGCTCGACAAAGAGGGCGATGGCCGGGTAGTCCATCAGACCTGCCAGGTTGGCGAAAGCCGGCAGGTCCGGGTCATCAGCGGGCGGGAGCGGCAGGGGCAAGACGGGAAACTCGTGCTCACCGTACAGGCGCAACACCACCCGGCTGGTAATCAACAGGCGCAGGCCGGGCGCGGCGCGCAGCAGGGCAGCCAGCTCCGGGGCGGCGACGACCACCTGCTCGAAGTTGTCCAGCACGATGAGCATGTTGAGCGAAGCCAGGCGCGCGGCCAACAGTTGTCGCGGAGGCGCGTCGCCGCTCTCCTTCATTCCGAGCGATTGGGCAAGAACGGCCGGCAGCAGGGCCGGGTCGAAGACGGCGGAGAGGTCCACAAAGTGCACGCCGTCGGGAACGTGGACAGGGTGCTCGCGGGCCAGCCGGTCGGCTACAGCCAGCGCCAGGCGGGTCTTGCCGGTGCCGCCCGGGCCGGTGAGCGTGAGCAGGCGCACGTCCGGCTGCAAGAGGACGTTGCAGAGAAAGGCGATGTCCTGCCGGCGGCCGAGCAGCGAGGTGAGCGGGGCAGGCAGGGGCGGCACGGGCAGCCGTTCGTGGGCAGGTGCGACGGCGGGAGCGAATGCCGGAGGAGTTGGGAGCGGCGCGGTTACCGGTGGGCCGGCGAAGGCTTCGGGCAAAGCGACGGCGTCCGCTGTGCGCGAGAAGGCGATGAAGGCCTCCAGTTCGGAGGCGGGGATACGCAGGCAGCCGGCCAGCAGCTCCGCCAATTGCTTGGAGGGGTGGCGCTCGTCGGCCTCAAACTTGCGGATGGTGACCACGGAGCAGCCGGCGCAATCTGCCAGCTCCTGTTGGGTCAGATCCAGCCGGCGACGGCGCAAGCGTAGCCACGGACCAAAGGTGAGCTCTGTCACAGTGAAGGCGCTTTCCTCCGGAAAAGTTACCGACTCTTCGAAGGCCGGCAACTTGCTCGGTCGCAAGTGTATCACTGTTTGTACCGGCTGTTGATCTGATGTTCAGCGGTCAAATATGCTTCAATGACATCATGGACGAAGATGATGGGCGGCCGAAAGTTGAAGGTTGGCCGCGCCGGCTGCAGGCATATGAAAGCGCGATTGTGATCGCCGATGCGGTGATGGGCGGGCCGGTCGCCGCGCTGTTGAGCGGCTACTTCGCGGAGGTGACCCTGCTGGAGCGGGCCGGCGAATCACCGATTTGCCTGGATGCGCGCGGCGAGCGGGTGGCGGGGGTGCAGCCGGCCGGGGAAGCGATTTTGCCGGCGAGCATGGTCCTCCAGTTCGGCGGGGAGGGAACGGCGCACGGAGGGCCGGAGGGGCTTCTGGTTGTTAGCGACGGGAAACCGCTGCCGGCGGTCCTGCGGGCGCTGCGGGCGAGCCTGGACGAGCAGCGGCGGCGGTATGGCCGGAATCACCTGTACGGGCTGGCAGGGCGCTTCCGACAGTTACTGGCCGATGCGGGTAGCTGATCAGCCGGCGTTCGCGGGCAGCCCACGCTGCACCAGCCGCCGCGCCAGACAGCGAGTCAGCTCCTCGTCCACCACGCGCCCTGACCGCTCCAGGTAATCGCGCCAGGCCGGGCAGCCCAGTTCGTCCGCGTATCGCCGGGCGGCGTTCAGCCATTCCTCGGCCAGTCGCAAGAAGTCCACGTCCAGCCAGGTCGCGTCCAGGCGCTCGTCCACCGCCGCTTCGGTCAATTGCGCGGCGGCGAAGCGCTCCGGCGGGGCAACCCGGCTGAGGAAAAATGTGAAATGCCCGTCGCGCACATCGCCGCGCCAGTCGCCCACGTCGTGCGCCAGCTGGGCGGCGGCCCCGAACACCATCAGCGACTCGCCGCCCAACTCCCGCAGGGCCGGCGGCGCGCCGACTTCCACCAGCGCCGCCAGGGTGAGGACGGCGGGCGCGGCCTTGGCCCGGGCTACGGCGACGAAATCGGCCTGAGAGATTTCCGCCGGGGCGAGCAGCCATTGCCGCTCCAGTGCCTGGGAACGGCGCAGCTCCGCCCACAATTGGTCGAAATAGGACCAGAAGGGCGCGCCGGCCGGGAACTCCCGATAGAGCAGGCGCAGCGCCCGTTCCAGAAGAGCCTGAGCCAACAGCGCCGACCCGGCCGGTTCCGGCAACTGCTCATCAATCAGGTGGTCCTGGATGGCGTACACGGCTCCCAACAGCGCGCCGGCTTCAGCGATGGGCAGTATTGTGCTGTCCGGCAGCTTCCGGCAGGCGTGCCAGAAGAGCCAGGGAGCGCCGGCGATAACGGGGTTCAGCGCGGACGGTCCGGCAAACGGCCCCGGCTCGGGTCGGCCGGTGAAAGTGCGCTGTTCGTGGGCCAGCTCGCGCAGCAGAGAGGGCAGAGCGCCGGCAAGGGCGAAGTAGGCCTCGTCTACCAGCGCGCGCAGGCGGGCCGGCCGGCTGCCCGGTCGCAGTTGCACCCTCAGCATGGCGCGCGCTCGAGACTCACCAGGGGCGGCGCGATCCGCAGCTCACTTCGACTCTATTGAAGGCGGGGGCTAATAGAACCACTTGCCGAAGGCGCCGACCGTCTCGAAGAGAGCCAGGTCCTGCCGGACCAGGTCAAGATCCTCTTGCGTGATGCCGTAAGCTTGATAGATGCTTTCCAGCTCTTCCAGCGCACCGTATCTCAGCTTGTGAAGGAGCTGTTCGTCATTATGCGCGTCGTGCACCAGAGTCAGAACGGCGTCCCAATGGGGCGGGTGTTCCGGCGGAAGTTGGTCTGTCGGCTTCATAGTTGCTCCTTATTGTTTGCAAGCTTTTCGGCATCACCGACCCGGCGGGCGCCCCGCCGAGAGAGGAAGGGCAGGCCGATGGTCAGGGGCAGCAAAACAGCCAGCCCAAGGCGGCTGAAGTAGAACTGGGAGGCGTCTTGCTCAAATATGACTATCGTGTATGGGATGGCGGCGAGGGAGGCCAAGGCAATCGCCACGGCGATGCGCAGCCATTGCGCCGGCGAGCCGCGCCTCGTTCCCAGCGGCGGAATGACCAGCGAAAGCAACCCGCCCAGTAGCAGGCCGTAAAGCAGGTTGGCAACAAAGATGACGGCCGGCGAGTTTGGGGGTGGGCTGTCATTGAGCAACTGAAAGGCGTCAAAGAAGAGCGTGAAGACCAACCCGGCCAACGCCCCCGGCAGATAGCGCCAGTTCAGATTGCCGGCCGGCGAACGCAAGGCATCGGATAGCCCGAGCAGTAGCCCGGCCATCCAACCTTGCAGCAGGCCGAACAATGCAAAGATGAGAATGCTGACAACCAGATAGGCGACCGGGGTGAGAAAGGTCAGCGTTTCCTGGTAGGTCTCCGGCGAGTATTGGGACACTATCCAGGGCACGGCCAGCCCATACACCGCCATCAGGCCGCCGCCGAGCGCCGCCCGCGCGGCGTTGCGACGCACTGAATCCTGTCGTTTGTGCCAGCGCCGGCGGGCATGGGAAAGGGACAGTTGCGCGCGCAGGTAGAGGCCGGCTTCCCGCGGCATGCGGTACTCCTCCGCCAGGTCGGCCAGCGCGGCCATCGCGGCGGCATCCGCCGGGGCGGCGGCCGCACTGTCGCCGCGTTGCACCTGCGCTACCAGTTCGGAGGCCACCTGGTCGCCGTAGCCGCGACGGGCGCAAGCCAGGGCGGCCGCGCTGCGCACCACCGGCGCGTCATCTCCGGTCGCCGCCGCCAGCAGCAGCCGGTCAGTCGCTGCGCCGGACATATCCGCGGCGGCGGCGACAATGCGCTCGCGCACCTCCGGCCGGGGATAGTCGTCATACATGGCGGCGAGCGCAACGCCGGCCTTTTCCGGGGAGCCGAGGGCCAGCAGCCAGGGGCCGGCCGGCTCTCCATAGGTCAGGGCGCTGCGCAGCAACAGCAACGCCCCGCGCTCATCCAGGCTCAGTTGATGGCGCGCGCTGAGAGCGAAGGCCAGCGATGAACGGCTGAGCACTCGCTCGCCTTGCGCATAGCTTTGCGCGATAAGCCTGTTCACCGTCTCGGGCGGCGAAAAGTCGTGCGGCCCGCCCAACTCGGGGTGGGCCAGATGCCAGGCGCGCCGGCCAGGGGTGTCGCCGCTGCGCAGCCGGTTGTCGTGCAGAATGGCCTCCAGCTCCGCGCCGACGAGGCGCATGCTGGGGATGCGTTCGGCGCGTCGCTTACGCAACATCAGGGCCAGTAACTGCTTCAGGCTGGGCGGCGCGTCCGGGCAGCATTCGTCAAGGCTGCCCGGCTCCTGCTCCAAAATGGCCGCCAAAGTCATACCGATGTTCTCACGCCGGAATGGGCGCTCGCCGCTCAACATCTCCCACAGCATCACGCCAAACGACCAGATGTCAGAGGTCTCGTCGAGCGGCTCCGCCTGGCAGGCCTCCGGGCTTAGGTAGTCAATGGTGCCCATCACCGCCCCGGCGCGGGTCAGGGTGGATAGGCCAACCACGCGGGCGAGGCCGAAATCGGTCAGCCGGGGGGTGCCGTCGGCGGCGAGCAGGACGTTTCCGGGCTTCAGATCGCGGTGGATGATGCCCAGGCGATGAGCGCGGGTGAGGGCGTCTGCCAGATCCAGCCCCATTTCCAGGGCGGCGTTCAGGGGCAGCCGCCGCCGCTCGGCCAGCAGCTCCCTCAGCGAACCACCGGGCATGTACTCCATGATGAGGTAGTAAGCGGCCGGCGACTCTTCTTCGCCATCCGGCTCCACGGTGTCAATGACGGCGACTATGTTGGGGTGGTCAAGCTGGCGCAGGGCGGCCCCTTCACGTTTGAAGCGGGCGATCAACTCGGCCAGATTGCCCGACGCATCCGGCCGCATGACTTTGACGGCAACGTCTTTGCCGGTGAGCCGGTCCAGCCCGCGATAGACTTCGCCCATGCTGCCGCGGCCGATGTGCGCCCGAGTCGGATCAGGAATCTGGAAGCGGCCGGCGATGAGCAGCGGGGCGGGCAAGCCGAACATCAAGGCTCCATCCACGAAGTTGCGGCCGGCTGTCTACTGTTGGTGACCCGCACGGGTATTGGCGAGACCATCCCTCTTCCCAATGAAAGGCCAGGCAAGCCGGTCGGGCGGCCTGATTGGGACTATGATACCATGCCCAGGGGCGGATGTCACCG
>CAZIKT010000072.1:0-8940 GCA_964539885.1 uncultured Ardenticatenaceae bacterium
CTGAACAGCTCGTTCATCATGTGGCCGGGCAACATGCGCAGCTCAATCGGTTCGCGGCCGGAGGCGGGGATGTGGTTGCCGGTGGCAAAGGCCAGGAAGAGGTCGCCGCTGCCGTTGTGGCCGATGCCGCCGACGCGGGAGAAGCCGACGGCGGCCCGGCGAGCGAGGCGCTTGCATTGGCCGGGCAGCAGGGGGGCGTCGGTGGCGATGATAATCAGCACGGAGCCGCCCTGCGGCCCGCCGCTGTGCGGCTCGCCGGCGGGCAGCGCGCTGTCTCCCGGGGCCTCGTTCCAGCCGGAGGGGACCTGGTCATAGCCGATCAGCCGGCCGACCGGCACGCCGTCAATCCGCAGGTCGGCGCGGTCGCCGTGGTTGGCCTGGACGAGCGCGCCGATGGTGTAGGTCTCGCCGCCGATTGCGACCAGGCGGGAGGAGGTGCCGATACCGCCCTTGAAGTCGTGGCAGATCATGCCGGTTCCGCCGCCGACGCAGCCCTCGGCGACCGGGCCGGGGCCGGCGGCCTCGATGGCTTCGTACGCGTGTTCCGGCTTGATGTGGAAGGCGTCCATATCGTTGAGCCAGCCGTCCCAGGTCTCGCCGACGACAGCCAGGGCGGAGAGGGCGGTGTGGCCGTGTTCCTGGCCGTAGGCGACGAGGGCTTCGTGGACGGTGCCGACGTGGTGGGTGGTGGTGAGGGCGATGGGGTAGCAGAGCAGGCCGGATTCCTCCAGCCAGTGCATGCCGGTCATTTCGCCGCAGCCGTTGAAGGAATGGAAGCCGGCGAAGGCGTTGTCCTGCCAGATGTCGCCGGCGCGGGGCATGATGATGGTGACGCCGGTGCGGGCGATGCGCGGCTCATCGTAGACGAGGGTCTTGTGGCCGACCCAGACGCCGGCGACGTCGGTGATGGCGTTGTGCGGGCCGGTGGGGTAGCGGCCGATGGTCAGGCCGAGGTCGCGGATGCGGGGCATGGGTTGATCCTCCTGGTGATGAGATGAGGGGAGTTTCTCAGAATGGCGGGGGTTCGTCGAGGTTGCGCGTCTGAGCTGAGGGTCTCTGTTGGAGTATGAGTGGTCTTATCGAGAAGAGTTGTGTTCCAATTGCTTATGTCTGGGCGCACGGAACATGATT
Source organism: uncultured Ardenticatenaceae bacterium (assembly GCA_964539885.1). Taxonomy (GTDB): domain Bacteria; phylum Chloroflexota; class Anaerolineae; order Promineifilales; family Promineifilaceae; genus JACKCB01. The sequence continues at coordinate 1,132 of CAZIKT010000072.1, forward strand.
TTTGTCACTCGCGGCCCGGCAGCTTCTTGTGCTAAGTTAACCGACGAGGTGAATCCTATGAACTGGAAGCGCTGGCTAGTGTTGATTTGCGCCGGCCTGATCGGAGTTTGCTTGATACTGGCGGCGGTTTCGGCCTTTGTCAATCGCAATCTGCCGGAAGAATCATCCGCAGTGGAACACTTGAGCCCTATTGAGACGGCAAGAATCATTGAGTTTTTTCACCTGCAAGAGGAAGTGGGCGACGGCGCTTGGCCCGGGTGGGGGAGCGCGGATATCCCGCTGATCGTCTACAATGAGCAATACGCTTTCCTGATAGGATACAATGACCCGCCGGCCGGCTGGACCAAGGTGGGTGGGCGCGAATTGCTGGGTGGGCCGTGGGAACTGGTCACTGACGATTCGCTGAACGGCGAGGCGTATTACCGGCAACGGCTCCCGGCAGATGGGACAACCCCGCAGGCGTTTACCGTGCAGGTGGGCGACCGCTGGGTGGCCAGCATGCCTACCAAAGAATGGACGGAAATCAGCCTGAGGAACCAGTTCCGGGAGGATTTGCCGGCCATCCTGACGCCTATCTTCCCATATGCGCTCGTTTCGGACCTGTTCTTGCGCGGCAGCGATGGATATATCTCTCTGGTAGCCCACGAATCGTTCCATGCCTTTCAGGGGATGGAATCCGAGGACCGCCTCTCCGCATCAGAGAGGGATGTTTCGCGGGCCACAACCGAATATCCCTGGGGGGACCCGGCGTTGCAGGCGGCATGGCAGGGTGAACTAGACATTCTGGCGGAAGCATTGCGGGCGGAAGCAGAGGCCGAAGTCATCGCCTTGGCCCGGCAGTTCCTGACCGCACGGCAGGAAAGAAGGGATGCCGCTAACCTGGAGCCGTTGCTGGTGGAATACGAAAGGCACCGGGAATGGTTGGAAGGCCTGGCCCGCTACCTCGAACTGGAGGTGTGGCGGCAGGCCGATTTGTCTGAGACGTATGTGCCGGCGCCTGCTATCGCGGACGATCCTGACTTTGCCGGGTATGAGACATTTGACAATCGCTGGGAACAAGAGATTGGCCAGATCGGTCGCATGGCCGACGATGAGGGAGACGGCCGGTTTTACTACAGCGGCATGGCCCAGGCAGTTATGCTGGACCGGCTGATGCCGGACTGGAAGAGCCGAATACTGGCCGGAGAGGTATTCCTTGAGGATTTGCTAAGTGAAGCGGTGAGCACAGGCTCAGATTAAGGCAGCGGCCTGGCCCAAGTCGCGGATGCCGGGCATGGGGTGCGTTCTTCCAGTGGTGAGATGGGGAGAGGTCCTCAGATTGGGGGAATCGTGTCGTTGTGCGGAAGCCTGAGGAAAAGGGGTTTCCCCGGACTGCACCTTTTCGTATACTATTTGACAGGCGGTCAGGGTTTTGTCGGCCGGCGGTGTGGGATTATGTGATGTGCCACCTGCCGGCAGGCTTGTCGTCTACCGCCGGCACCAGGCGCGGTCAGACCGCTTAGCCCGCGCCCGAAGCGGCGCACATGATCAGAAAGGAAAAGGACCATGGCTAAGAGCCAGATCACCAAGAAGCAGGAAAAGAAAAAGCCGGCCAGAACGTTAAAGGAAAAGAGGAAGGCGAAGAAGGAGAAAGAGGAGAAGAGAGAATCATCTGGTAGTTACGGTCAATAGTCGCCAAACTCGTCATTCGCAGCGACCCCACTGACTAGGAGCCGAGCAACAGCCTGGCCCACGGTCCGAAAGCGACGGAGCCGGCGGTTTCGACTGCCCGCGACTGGGAGGCAGATTGGACCAAGCTCCAAGATTGGTGCAATCCAGAAATAAGGAACAGAGTAGAACGATGAGCAAGAAGAAGAGGCCGCCCCGCCGGCAGACAAGGAACGGGCGCGAGCAATCTCCGCCGGCGATGCCGGATAGGCGGTTGATGGACCAGTCAATGGCCGGCTTGATGGCGCTATTGGCCGGGCGCGACTTCGCTTCCGTCGAAGAGATGAACGCTTACCTGGAGAGCGTGCTGAAGGGCGGCCCACCGCCGCCGCCGCCGACGGAGACGCCGTTGCAGAAGGCGCAGGCGGTGATGTACGAGGCCTTTGAGGCGCGGGGCCGGCAGCGGATCCGGCTGGCGCAGAAAGCGCTGACGATCTCGCCGGACTGCGCGGACGCCTATGTGCTGCTGGCCGAGGAAGCGACGCGCAGCCTGAATGAGGCGAATGAGTATTACCGGCAGGGGATGGAGGCGGGCCGGCGGGCGCTGGGGCCGGAGATATTTCGCGATGGTGAGGGCCATTTCTGGGGCATCGTGGAGACCCGGCCTTTTATGCGGGCGCTGTACGGCTATGCGCAGACTCTGTGGTGGTTACGCGACCAAGAGACGAGCGTCACGCTGCAAGAGGAGTTGTTGCGTCTGAACCCGGGCGATAACCAGGGGATGCGCTACTTCCACATACACTGCCTGCTGGAGCTTGACCGGCTGGATGAGCTGGAGCAGCTTTTCGAGGCTTATCCGGACGATGCCGCCGCGACCTACCTCTATCCGCGCGCGCTGGCAGCCTATATGAAGCGCGGCCCCTCCGCCAAAGCGACCCGATTTCTGCGGGAGGCCATTGAGACAAACCCGCATGTGCCGGCATATTTGCTTGGCGAGAAACCCGTCCCTCGCCAGTTGCCGGAGTATCACGGTTTTGGCGACGAGAACGAGGCGATCTTGTATGCCGGCCGGTATGGCGTGTTTTGGCCCAGGGTGGACGGTGCGCTGGATTGGCTGATGGAGGTGAGCGCCGGATGGGAGGGCGATTGGGACGCCGTGGCCGATGAGGATGAGGAGGACGAGGAACCATTTGAGTTTCCACCGTTCCGGCTGGCAGATTTCCTGAAAGAGGGCGGCTTCCCGAAGTCTGAGTATGGCCCGATTCGGAGCTGTTTGACCAGTGGATTGGCCAGGTACATCCGGGACGCCTACGGTTATGATAAGTATGGCAAGCGGCCTACATCTTTGATCGACGAGCTAATGCATCTACCCTATCTCTACGGCTATGGGGCGGTGGAGGTTATCCGGCACAAGCGGATTCGGCCGCTCACAAAGATGACGGTGTGCTACCGTGCGTTTGAGGTGATGCGTCCCACCGTGGAGGCCGGCATCCCCTACGGCATGTTGGCGCTGGTGGGCTGGCTGGCTGGCCACAGCTACCTGAATTACGACGCGCTGGTGATGGCTACCGTCGGGCTGGGCCTGGGAGAGGCCGTCCAATATAACCGCCTGGGCTGGCTGGAAGGGGCCGCCAAAGAGGAGATGCTGGACCTGACGGATTGGATCGCCGCCAACCAGGAGATCTCGGCGGCGGAGAAGCTGTGGTGGGCGTGGCGACTGTGCGCGCAAAGCGATGGCACCCCTCACCTGGGCAAGGCGATTGCGGGGCGCTGGCTGAGCCTGGACGCCCTATCAACCGGGGACAAGCTGGCGCTTTGCCGCGCCTGGCTGGACGACGCGGGCGAAGTGGGATCGCCGCCGCTGATGTGGCTAGTGAACAAAGCGTTGCTGAATAACGATGTCGAAGAGCTTCAACGGCTGATCGCGCAACATAATCTGGAACTTCCGCCGGAGGTCAAGAATCAATTAGCCGAGTTGGCTGACGAGAGCAAGGAGGTCGAAGAGGCTGAGGAAGAGGATATCTTGCTTCGCCTCATGTCGCTACGCGGCTGGTTAACAATGCCGGCGTTCCTGCACCGGCTGGCTATTCCGGCCCTGGTGCGGCTGGGCGAGGATCTGGAGACGACCATCGAAACCTACTGGAGCGCGAACAAGGATTATTACGAGAGCGCAAACACCAACGGCGTGGCTGACGCGCTGCGCGAGTTTGGCGACCGACTACCGCCGGAACGGCTGCGTGAGCTGATTGAGCGCGGCGTCACACACAGCAGCGCCCTGACCCGCAAGACCTTTTACGCGCTGGCGCTGGAACATTATGGTGAGGAGTATCTGGAACGGGCGCTGGAGGATAACGCCGGCTCCATCCGCAAGTGGGCGGCCGGCAACTACAGGAGCCTTGGCGGCCGGGGGTAAGGTCGTTCGCATCGCCGGCCATGCGCGACCAGAGCAGGCGCAGGCGATGCGCGGATGCTAATCGAGCGGTAGCATCCGGTCGGTCAGAATCAGGCAGATGTGTGAAGGGTCGCGCAGCAGCGCGCCCTCCGGCATCTGCTCGACCGGCAACCCGGCCGCCCGCACTCGCTCCAGGACGCGCAGTAGCTCATCGGCGCTGGGCAGGACGATGGTGAAATAGCGCATGCCCAGCGCGTCGGGGGGAGCGGGGGGCAGGTCGCTCCCTTTCCAGGTGTTGTAGGCGATGACGTGGTTCTGTTGCTCGTCCAACCCGACGTCGCCCATGCGGAAGCTCTCCACCACCAGCCCATCCAGGAAGCCGAGGATGTCCCTGTAGAAGCCGGTCATGCGGTCGAGACTGGAGGCGTAGAGGTGCACGTGGCCGATGCGCGTTCCGGCAGGCAGGGGCAGGTCCGGCCGGTCGTCTTCGTCCAGCTCGGCAAAGAGAGCTTCCAGGTCCAGGGGGTCGCGGCCGCTGCCGATGCGACCGTCGGCGTAGCGCACGAGCATCTGACCGTTCACGACCTCAAAGCGGGCGTCGTCCAGGGAGCGTACATATAGCTCGATGTTGTTGCCTTCCAGGTCGTCCAGATAGGTGGTCTTGGAGATGCCGTGGTCGGTGGGGGAGTTGGGGTAGCGCAGGGCAAAGAGGCGGGCGACGGCGCGGGCCAGCTCCTTCCGGCTGGGGTAAAGGATGGCGAAGTGGTACATGCCGGTTGAGCGTTGCACGCGCCGGGCGGCGGGGTTCTCGGTCAGCCGGAGCAGCACTTCGGTTGGAGAGCCGAGAGCGGCCTCGGAGCCGGCGCGCCGGTGGAGGGTGAAGCCGAGCACCTGCGTGTAGAACGAAAGCTGGCGATCCAGGTTGGCGACGGTCAGATGGACGTGGCCCAGGCGGGTGGCGGGGTCGAGCAGCGCTTTTTTTGCGCCGGATATGTGCGAGTTGACGAGCATGTCGGTTGTCTCACTCCAGCTAAACGTACAGCCTCAGGCAAGAGGCGCAGACGCGCATGATACCCTAATTGGGCGAGGAGATCACCAAAGTGATCCTTTGGGAATGTTGCCGCAAGCATCTCCGTTGTTCGAGTTGTCCACTTTCTGATAGAGTATGCGCGCCTGCCCGTCTCTCGGGCCGCTCATTCGTGAATGGAGCCGATTTCGCACACAACCACGGAGGTTCTGATGAAACGCAGTGTAGCTCTTGTTATCGCAGTGTTCGGACTTCTACTTTGCCTGGCCGGCCCGCGTTCCGCGTTCGCGCTCGGCAGCGGCGATCTGGACGCCGCCGCTTCGGCCGAGTTTCTTGGCGAGGCCGGAGCCTCCGGCGCAGGCTTTAGCGTGGCCGGGGCGGGGGACGTGAACGGCGACGGCTACGACGACTTCCTCGTGGGGTCCCCCTACAACGATGATGGTGGGGACGCCGCCGGGGCGGCCTACCTGGCGTTAGGCGGCCCGAGCGGCTGGAGCCTGGCCAAGAGCCTGGGACAGACGCCCCTTGTCCAGTACACCGGCGAGGCGGCGAGCGACTTCGCCGGCGGGAGAGTGGCCGGGGCGGGAGACGTGAACGGCGACGGCTACGACGACTTTCTCGTGGCGGCCGAAGGTAACGATGCAGGCGCGAGCAATGCCGGGGCGGCCTACCTGGTGTTAGGTAGCGCGGCGCCGGCCGGCGGCAGCCTTGCCTCCGCCATCCAGTACACCGGCGAGGCGGTGGACGACATTGCCAACGAAGTGGCCGGGGCGGGGGACGTGAATGGGGACGGATACGACGACTTCCTGGTGGGGGCTCCCTTTAACGATGACGGCGGGAACGCCGCCGGGGCGGCTTATCTGGTGTTGGGCAGCGCGGCCCCGGCCGGCGGAAGCCTCTCTGCAGCCATCCAATACACCGGCGAGACAGGGCCCAACCTTGCCGGCGATGCCGTGGCCGGGGCGGGGGATGTGAATGGGGACGGATACGACGACTTCCTCGTGGGCGCCTGGCAAAACGGTGACGCTGCAATTGGCGCCGGGGCGGCCTACCTGCTGTTGGGCAGCGCGGCGCCGGCCGGCGGCAGCCTCTCCAGCGCCCTTCAATACACCGGCGAGGCGTTTGGGGATCAGGCAGGCATCAGCGTGGCCGGGGCGGGGGATGTGAACGGGGATGGCTACGACGACTTCCTGGTAGGGGCCATCAGCAACAATGACGGCGGGATCGACGCCGGGGCGGCCTACCTGGTGTTGGGCAGCGGTGCGCCGGCCGGGGCCAGCCTATCTAGCGTCATCCAATACACCGGTGAGGCGGTGAACGATAGGGTCGGCAGAAGCGTTGCCGGGGCAGGGGACGTGAACGGGGACGGCTACGCCGACTTCCTCATAGGGGCCAACCAGAACGATGACGGCGGAATTGACGCCGGGGCGGCCTACCTGCTGATGGGCAGCGCGGCGCCGGCCGGCGGCGGCCTGTCCAGCGCCAGCCAGTACACCGGCGAGGCGGCCGGCGACCAGGCCGGCATTAGCGTTGCCGGGGCGGGGGACGTGAACGGAGACAGCTACGACGACTTGCTGGTGGGCGCCTACGTAAACAATGATGGCGGGAGCGGCTCCGGGGCGGCCTATCTTCTGTTCAGCGATGGCCTCAGCGCCGGCGCGGAGCCGTACCGCCACCGCGCCCGGCTGGCAGGCGGTGGCGACGCCCTGCCCGTCACCCTCGAGCAGCCGAGGGTGACAGTGGACTTCACCGCCGGCGCCCTGAGCGGCGGCGACGTAGCGGTCACCCGGCACATCGTGCACCCCTGCAACAACGCCCTGCGGCTGGAGATGCCCATCTGGGACGTGGAGAGCGCCAAGCTGGGCGGCGGGACCACGCTGGACCTGCGCTTTGAGTATACGGATGGGCAGTTGGGCGACATGGTGGAGGCCAATCTGAAGCTGTACACGCGGGATAGCGGCAAGCCCTGCTCCAACTGGACGGAGGTGGCCGGCAGCAGCGTCAACGCCAACGCCAACGCGATCAGCGCGACCGGCCTGACCAGTCTGAGCCAGTTCACCATCGCGGACTCGCCGCCCAGCCCGACGATGATTGAGATCACCGGCCTGACGGCGTCGGCGGTTTCGACAGCGTTTTGGCCGGCGGCGGCGCTGCTGCTGACCGTAGGCGCCAGCGTGACGGTTCTGCGCCGGCGGCGGACGGGCTCGGTGAGCGCGGAAGGCGTGACTTATGCGGATGAGGTAGAGCCGGCCGAGCGGTTGGCTGAGGATCTGGCGGAGCGGGTGGCGGCGAAACTGGCTGAGCGGCTGGAACGATAGCGCAGCAAGCCGAAATCCGGCAGTCCTTGCATTGCCGGTAACATGGTTTGAATCCGGGAGGCCAGCTGTGTTGGGCGGCGCTGTGCCGCGTCTGCGCCAGGTCTGGTTTGAGCAGCGCCTGGCGGGTCGGTCGTCTGCGCCAGCTGGTTTTCAGAAGAAACGACCAGAGGGGAGGCGCAGCATGCCCGGGACTTTGCTGTTCGGGTGCGGCGGGGGAGAGTCACACCCTATTGTGTTAGTGCCTCGGCCCAATTATAATGAGGGATCAGGAGCCTAGCTTTCTCGCCCTTCATATTAGAAGGGGGCTGACTTCGAATAGGGACAATCCAATAGATGGAGGTTCTGATGAAACGCAGCACAGTTTTTGTTCTGGCGGTGTTCGGACTTCTGTTATGTCTCGCCGGCGCCCGACCCACGTACGCCCT
>CAZIKT010000073.1:0-4020 GCA_964539885.1 uncultured Ardenticatenaceae bacterium
CTACCACACCCTCTTCTGGATTGACCTCTATCTCACCGGCGCGGAGGAGGGCTTCAGGCCGCCGGAGCCTTTCGACCTGGTGGAGATGTTCGACAACGAGACCCTGCCCCGCGTTTACTCCCGCCCGGAGCTGCTGGGCTACCTGGAGCTATGCCGGGAGCGCTGCCGGGAGGCCGTCATGGGCATGACCGAGGAGCAAGCGCAGCGCATCTGCACCTTCCCCTGGGGCGACATCCCCTACGCCGAGCTGCAGCTCTACACCATGCGCCACGTCCAGGAGCACGCCGCGCAGCTGCACCTGTTCGTGACCCAGCGGTCGCGGTGAGATTCGGGGTGACCCTCCTGAACCGTTGACCCGCCCCGGCCACAACTGAATCGCACAGTTTGTCATGCCAGTCCGCTGACAATCGTCACTTGACAGCATCTGTTCCGGCGCTGACGATTACTGATGACAGCTGACGCTGATCAGCTGGTGCGACACAACTCACAAGGGGGTTGACCATGAGAACCACGGCCGTGCTGCTCCTGGCGGCGGTGGGGTTGTCGCTGCTGGTCTTCCTGGTACCCGGGAGCCAGCGGCCACGTCTAGTTCGGCGCGCATTCCCTTTGCCGGCGATGGCCCTCAGTTCTGCCCGTTCTTCATCAAAGTGGGGAAGCCCAGTAGGAACATGGAGTCAGAAAATGAATCGCAAGAACATGCTACAGAAGGCTCTGGGCACATTGCTAAGCCTGGCGCTAATGTTGGGTTGCGGATTTCTTACATCTGCACCTACATCTATCCCATCAACAAGAGAACCAACCACGGCCTCTCCCACAGAAGAACCAACCACGGCCTCTCTAGCAGAGGAACCAAGCACGGCCTCTCCCACAGAGGAACCAACCACGGCCTCTCCCACAGAAGAACCAACCCTCGTCCCGCCAACCAGGCCACCTACACGTATTCCACCGACCCCCACTTCCGAGCCTACAAATCAATACGAAGATGAGCTGGTAACGATTGTATTTGACAAGACCGAACGAATGCAGGAGTTACCGGCAGATTTCGAAAGCCCGCCGGCAGAGGAAGGCAAGGAATATCTTGTTCTGTACTTGATCTTGAAAGAAATCAGGGATGTTCATATTACCGACATGGTCGGTTCCAGAGACAATCGACCTACTATAGAAGTGAATTCAGGGGAAGAATATTCATCAGTTATCGGACGTGTTTCAGGGATTAGATTTTCCGATCCGACCGACATCCGCAGTTCGTACGAATTAGCGGAGGACGCACAGTGTATCTTGGTTTTTGAGGTGCCCGAAGGAGTTCAACCATCTCTTCTCAGGATGAGTTATGCGTACAAGTTGGATTTGGAGGATGAGGAAACCCAATCAGTTGAGATTGAAATAGATCTGCTTGTCGACGAGCAGGGAAATCTTGTCGTATCCGCGAGCGAAGCTAATCCTGGATCAACTCCACCAACCACTGTTCCGAGCCCGCAGACTACCAGCGAAGATGTATCCGCGACTCCTATCGAGTTCAATATTCCAAATGAAGCTCTGTGGAATCGCTCTATTGATGGGAGCTATACCGTAACCGGAAACGAAGACACAATTGCTTGGTCTGACGTGATCGTTGAAGGAGATCTTGAGCTTTCATTTGATATACAATTTCAGAGACCAAATGGCGAGGGCGGTATCATCATTTACGGAGATGGCCTTGGCTTATCAGATGAACAGCTATTCTTCGGATTCAGCCCTGTACATTCGAAGATTATGGGAGGCACCCCGTACGATAGTCGTTTTCTCAATGATCTCTGGATGACGGATGTGGATATCGACAAAAAGCACTCGGTCATGATCAGGATTGTCGATCACAGGGCAAGTCTATTCTTCGACGGTATTGAGATTCTCTCGGCTCCTATACCAGAGGACATCAACACCAGTGGAAGGATCGGTATATATAAGTACCACGGAGATACGGGGATGGATGACAATGGAGCAACATATTCGAACTTTCGCTTGACAGCTTCAAGCGTTGTAGAGCCCTAATTGCTCCTTGCGGCCGAACATCTCACCGTGGGTGACCAAGTAGAACACAAGAAGTTCTCGCAAATAGATTCCCGGAAACTGACCCGCGAACACTCCAGTCGACCAGGAGAGTGTCCGGGAATCTGCGTTCAAAGAGATACTGTTGGTTACCAAGTAGTCCGGCAAACAGAGTTTGCTAATGTGTCGCCGCTGACCCCCGGCTCCGGACCATCGGGGCTTAACCGCCCACCGATAGCGCCCCACCCCGCCCCTCCGGCTACCCCTTTGCCCAAGTTGACAGTCACTTTCTGAAGTGACTGTCAACTGGTGTCGTCATCCGGCCAGCCCGCTGCTCCCTCTAGTCAGCCGGCCCAAACAGCTCCGCCGGAAAGTAAAACGAGATCATCTCCCGCACAATGTCCTCCGACGCCCACCGGCGCTCAGCAAACTCGGGCCAGAGCAGGGTCATAGACGAGGTCAGGAACACCGCCGCCATGCACCGGCGGGCAAACTGCTCCGGCGGCGGGCCGTCCGCGTACAGGGCGCGCAGACCTTCGCGCATCGCCTCCCGGTCCTGGGAGAAGGTCCAGAACCACAGGTAGGCCACATCCCATTCCGGCGGCCCCAGCAGCGCTTCGCCCCAATCTATGATGCCCGTCACCCGCCACGCGCCGGCCCGTTGCGCCAGATAAATGTGATTCCAGGCCATGTCATAATGGGTGAGCCTGGCCTGCCCGTTGAGGTGCACAGGCATTTCCTCGTGTACAAAGCGCAACAGCTGGTCGCGCTGTCCAACCGTTAGCGTCTCGCTCGCCTCAATCTCCGCGATACCGCGCCGCTTCCAGGCCTGCGTATGTTCCGGCCAACCGCCGAACCGCCCCTCTAACCGGGCCAGCTCCTCCCGCGGCAGGCGGTGAATGGCGGCGATGATCTCCCCGAACTCCCGCGCCAGAAGCAGTTGTTGCCCGCGCTCCAGGCCATCCCACACATCTTCCGCCGTGTCCCCGGGGACCTCGCTCAGCACCAGGTACGGCGGCTCCGGCGGGCGCTCCCCTTCCGCCACGATACGCGGAGCCGGGATCCTCGGATGGCCCTCCAGGGTGCGCAGGACAGATCGCTCGATATGAAACTGCCGCTCGGCCGCCGGCCCATATACCTTCAGATATCGCCCGCCGCCGATCCGGTACACCGCGTTGGCGCAATGCAGCTGATCCCAGGTAGCGATGGCCTCAATTGCGCCGGGATGGATGTTCGCGTGCCGGCAGGCCGCCCCGGCCACTTCAAACCAGTATCCACTATTCATCAATTCGCTCATGCGGCAAACAGGGCGTCCGAGCCAATCTGAAAGCCCGCTATGATCCTCGAGTACGCCGTCTCTCCGGCCCCGGCCTTCACCAGCAGCGTATACACCTCATCATCCAGCACAAACACTTCCACCGTGCCGGCTTCCGGCTCCACCAGCCAATATTCCGCGATGCCGGCCTGCGCGTATTCGTAGAACTTGTCATGCCGGTCAGCCTTACGTGTGGCCGGCGAAATCACCTCCACCGCCAGGTCAGGTGGCCCGGAGACCAGATCGCCAATTCGGTTGCGGTGTTCCTCAGCGTAGTAGAGGATGTCCGGCTCGCGGATCTTGCCCGGCCACAACCGGACGGCAACCGGGGCGAAGACCACCGTCCCCAACCGCCCTTCCGCCACCTTGCCTTGGAGGTCGGTGAACAGCCTGGCAATGATATGCCGGTGCCTGAAGCTTGGCGGCGGCATGATGAATATCTCCCCATCGGTCAACTCCACAATCCGGGAGCTTTCGGGCAACTTGAAGTAGTCCGTCTCCGTCCACTGCCCGGGCGGAGGCCAGAGGTCCGCCACGGTAAGCGTGGGCGTCGCCGGGTCGCTGGTCAAAGATTGGCTCATCGGCTTAGTCTCCGGCTGCTGGTCGTTCGACTGACAGCAACTGCTCTGTCCGGCGCGTCGGAAAGGGCCGGGCGCATCACGGCGTAATCATATCACAGC
>CAZIKT010000073.1:4120-8760 GCA_964539885.1 uncultured Ardenticatenaceae bacterium
GACACCCGCTCCGGCTGCATCGTGTGCTCCACCGCCTCCAGCAGCTGCCGGGTCAGCTCATCCACGTGCACCTCATCCCGCGTCGCCGCCGCCAGCCGGGCCAGCGTCTGCGCCGCGTCATAGCGCCGGCGATAGAAGCGCCGGTCAATGCCCGACTGGATGCGCCGGCGTAACGGCTGGAAGAGCGCGGCGATGACCAGCGTGGAAATCACCACCGCCGCCGGCGATTGCTGCCCGCTGGCCCGGGTGAACAGCGTCTGCAACGTCACCACGCTGCCGAAGTAGACCACCACCAGCGTCAGCGTCAGCGCGCCGTACACCAGCGTGCGCCGGATCACCAGGTCAATATCCCACAGCCGGAAGCGCAGCACCGAAATGGCGATCCCCACCGGAATCCACAGGATGAAGAACATGCACAGCGTCCAGCCGGTCACCAGCAAGCTCAATTGCGCCCGGCCCGGGGACGCCTGCACTACCTCATAAGTCATTGCCCAGGTAAATACGCCCAGGATCAGCCCGACAAAGCCGAGCAGCGCCCATTTCGTTTGCTGCTTCTCAGTCGCCGTGAACAGCCGGCGATAGCGGTAGACCACCACCGCCGTCACCGCTGTCACCAGGAGCAACACTGCCATCCACGTCGCCGGCGTGGCCTCTGACGCCGCGGTGTAGTTAGTCACCAGTATGACCAGCAGCAGCAAGGCGGACCAGCGCGGCGCAAAGCGGCCATTCGGAATGATCAGGATGAAACTGACCATCAGGAGATTTCCGAGGAAAAATAGCGCAGTTACCGGCAGCGTCCAGGCCGGGTACGCGGCCATTACCACGTCAAAACTGGTGATCATCACCGTCGGCATGATCAGAATCACCAGCGACGCGATCAGGCCGAAGAATAGACCCGGCCGGCGCAGCAGGATCAGCAGGCTCAGCGCGCCAAAGATCAGCACGGCCAGCACCGTAATGCTCATGATGTACGCCGCGTAGGCCCCCGTTGTCAGGCCCACATCGGCCAGCGCCGCCGCTTCAGCCGGCGTCAGCGCCTGGTAATGGCAATCCTCGCCCGAGCAGGGCGCGGCGGTCAGTCGCCAGCTGATCCGCAGGTCGGCCACGTACACCCCCACGTAGGCCGCCGCGATGAGGAACCACGCGATCAGCGCCGGAATGCGTAACGGGCGGGGGATCTCTCTATCTTGCATCAATCATTACCTGACCATCTCCATGCCGGGGGGCAGCCTCGTCGAAAACCACGCTCTCCCAGCCATTGTACACGGAAATCGTCTCCGGATCGTTACGAAAGGGCAAGGAACACAGAGCACACGGAGAGTCACGGAGGGAAACGGAGACTTACTGCTTTTCTCTGGGCCTCTCTGTGCTCCTCTGTGGATCTCTGTGTTCCCGTCTTGTCTAAGGCGCCGCCCGGCCAAGATTGCCGGCCAAGATTGGGCCAATTCCAGAAAATTGGTCCAATCTTGCACCCGGCCAACCCGCCTTGACACACCGCGTCATGTCTGCTATCCTGAATTCAGTCCGGGAGCCTCTATTGTCTATTGCCGCGCGCCGTCCGCCGGCGGCCGCTACCTTTACAGGAGCCTCATCATGCCCAAGCGATTGCTCTTTCCCCTGCTCGCCGGCTTCATGCTCGCCATCGCCCTCATTGCCGGCGCGGCCTTCGCCCAATCCGGCCCGGCCAACGCCCCGCCCCCCGCCGCCGGCGACGCGGACAGCGCCCTGGTCATCGCCATTTCTTCCGAGCCGGGCACCCTTTACGTCTTCGATCAGTTTGGCGGCCCCGGCTTCGAAGTCCTTGCCGCCATCTTCGACGGGCCGGTCGACCTGGTCAGCCCCGACTATCTCGACGAGTTCCGGCCGGTCATCCTGCAAAAGCTGCCCTCTCTCGACGACGGCGACGCCCTGCTCAACGAAGTCACCGTGGACGACGGCGACCTGGTCCTCGACGCCCAGCGTCACGTCATCACCCTCGCCCCCGGCGCGCAGATCATCAACTCCGCCGGCGAGCTAATCGAATTCGACGGCACGCCCGTCTACATGAATCAGCTCCAGGTCACCTTCACCCTGCTCGACGACATTTACTGGAACGACGGCCAGCCGCTCACCGCCGGCGACTCCCTCTTCGGCTACCAGACCGACTGCCATCCCGACACCCCATCCGACAAGACCCAATGCGATCGCACTGCCGAGTACGTCGCCCCCAACGACCACACCGCCGTCTGGACCGGCATTCCCGGCTGGATGGACCCGGCCTTCGTGCAGCGTTTCTGGATGCCCTTGCCGGAACACGTGCTGGGCAGCGTGCCCCCGGCCGACATCCCCGGCAGCGCCTACGCTACCGCTCCCCTCGGTTGGGGGCCGTACCAGATTGACGAATGGCTGCCGGGCGAGTACATCGAATTGAGCCGCAACCCCTATTACTGGCGGGCCGGCCTGCCGCACATCGAGCGGCTGCGCTTCGTCTTCCTGGGCGATCGCGCTGCGCTCTGGGACCAGCTCCTCACCGGCGGAGTGCACGTCGCCACCGCCTCGGCGGTCGGTTCCGTCTACAACTACATGCTCGACTGGGACGCGGACGGCGCGCTGACCCTGCACAGCGCCCCCAGCGACACATACGAGCACTTCGACTTCGACCTCCTGCCGGCCGACGACCGCTACGCCTTCTTCGAGGAGCGCGACGTGCGCCGGGCCGTGGCCCACTGCCTGGACCGCCAGGCCATGGCCGACGCCGTCTACCTCGGGCTGACCGACGTCATGCACGCCTACCTGCCCGCCGACCACCCGCTCTATCTGGCCGCCGGCGCGACAGAATATGACTATGACCCGCCCGCCGGCCGGGCCTTGTTGGACGGCGCCGGCTGGCTGGTTGGAGCCGACGGCTGGCGCTACCAGGACGGGCAGCGCCTCGCCTTCACCCTGATGACCACCGACACCCAGAAGCGCCGCCAGATGGCCGCCCACTTCCAGGCCGACATGGCCCAATGCGGCATGGATGTCAGCCTGGAGTTCTGGCCCGCCCTCGACTTCTTCGCCGACGGGCCGGATGGGCCGGTGTTCGGCCGCCAGTACGACGTCGCCGAGTTCGCCTGGTCCATTGACGTCGAGCCATTCTGCTACATCTTCGTCACCGACCAGATCGGCAGCGACGCCAACGGCTGGGTCGGCTATCAAAACAACCTGGGCTACAGCGACGCCCAGTTCGACCAGGCCTGCTTGACGGCCCTCGGCCAACCACGCGGCGCGGCTCAATACGACGCCAACCACGCCCTGGCCCTGGAGCGCTTCACCGCCGACCTGCCTTCCCTTTACCTCTTCCCGCGGGTCATGGCCGCCCTGACCAACCCCAATTTGCTTAACTTCCAGATCACCGGCCGCTTCTTCGGCAGCAACCAGACCTGGAACGTCGAGGAGTGGAGCATCGCCGTCGAGGAAGTGATTGAGCCGGACGGCGGTGAAGCAGCCTCCAACGACGGCCGGGCGCAGGTGATCGTGCCCAGCGGGGCATTTAGCGAGACGGTGATCCTGACCCTTGAGCCGATTGCGCCGCCGGCCGGCGGTCTGCGCGGGCCGGCCCAGAACCTGGTGCCCGCCGGCCAGACATACAACGTCGCCGCCCGCTATGCCGACACCGGCGAAGACGCCCAATTGACCGGCGGCTCAACCATCGAGCTGGAGATCAGCTACAGCCTGGAGCAGCTCATCTTCCTCGGCGCTCACCCCAACGGCCTGGGCATCTACAGCTATCAGAACGGCAACTGGCTGGAGGACGATTCCAGCCAGCTCGACTTGCAGGCCGGGACGGTCACCGCCAACCCCGGCCAATTGGGCATCTTCGCCCTCTTCTCCGACCAGGAGCTGAAGACGACCTACCTGCCGCTGGCGCTCGGCCACTAGCCCGCGCCGGCCAGATTGGACCAGTTTTCCGAAACTGGTCCAATCTCCATTTCCTATCTCAGGCCGGCCGCCGCGTCTTACCTTCCCGCCTGCGCCGCCCGGATCTCCTCCGGCCACGACCCCTTGATAAAGGCCAATATCGCCGCGATCTCCTCATCCGTCAGCACGTCCGCGTACGCCGGCATCGCGCTCACCCCCACATTCGCCGGCAGCCGCGCCCCGCCCAACTTCACCGACTCAATCAGATAGGCGTCATCGTGATGCCAGGTATGCCCCGTCTCATCATGCGGCGGCGCCTTCAGCAACCCCTCCGCCGTCGGCTGCTGCCAATCCGCCTCACCCTCCAGCTCCGCCCCATGGCAACTCGCGCAATGCGTCGCGTACAGCGCCTCCCCCAGCGCCCTCACCTGCGCGTCCTCCGCGTCAATCGCCGGCTCGCCCGGCAGCGAAGCAATCAACACCGCTCCCGCGATCAACAACAGCGCCGCCGCCCCAATCCCGGCAACCCAGGTCACCATCCGTCGCCGTTCCTGCGCTTGCCGCGCGGCCTGCTTCTGTCGTCTGGTCAACTGCTTGCTCATTGCGCCACTTCCTCTCCAATAATAGAAAACCCGCAGGTCTCGCGGACGGGCTTGCTTTGCAAACAGACCTGCGCGAGACCTGCGGGGTGTTGTCCGCGCGGCTACCTGAACGACCACCGGCGCAACGTCTGCGCGTTGATCGCCACAATAATCGTGCTC
>CAZIKT010000074.1:0-8277 GCA_964539885.1 uncultured Ardenticatenaceae bacterium
ACGCGCGCGCACGTCCCTGTGGCGCTGCCGCGAAATGCGCGGCAGCGCAGCTCGTACTTGAAGGCGCGCGCTCTGTACATAACGGGTCGTTATGTACCCCTGCCCCCGGGGATCCTGGCTTGTCGATTCTGCCGCGGCCCCGGCTTCCCGGCTTGGCTGTCGAAGGGCCGTCAGGCGCCGCGCAGGGGTTGGCGTGGGCGGCGGCACGGCGCCCGCCGGCCCCCGGCCCCGCAGCCCCCCTCAGCGATCCGCCAGCTTCCCCAGCGGCTCGAGGTCGGTGATCAGGGTCTTGAGGCTCCGCAAGTGCCCCTTCCGCTTCTTGAGCTTCCTGTAAACCCGCTCCGGCACGTAGAGGGTGATGTTGCCCTCGGCCATCAGTGCCACGTTGTCGTCGGAAAGGTAGTCGTCAAGGGTCAGGAGCCACACCTGCTTACCGGTCCTGGCGATCTCATCCCGTACTTCCTTCCACCTCTCACGCGTGGTCGTCTTGAATTCAAGAACGACGGCGCGCTCGGGACGGTCGTGCAGCACCTTGGCGCTCGGCACTACGAGGTCGCTCTGCCCCGTGATCACCGCCGCGTTCTCATTGGCGATACCACAGCGATCGAGCAGCCACTTCACGCACTTCTCCATGTGCACACCGGCCCGCTTCTTGCGCTGGTTGCCAAGTGAGCTGAATCCCTTCTGGACCAGGGAAAACGCTCTGTCGGGGTCTTGAGACTCCACTTGGACATACAGGTCGATCAGCTTCTTCGTCACGCCGACCTGGTGCTTCGTCAGCGCCCGTAGGCCGTCGTCCATCATGCGCTGAAGGATCAGGTCGAAATCGTCCCCAATCTGCTTCTTGGTGAGCTTCTCCAGCTTGAGCGCTTGTACGACCTCCTCGACAATCGCCGTCGTGGTGGGAAGGCCCTTGACGATCGCCATGACCTCCGGCGGCATCCCCGCTCCAGGCTTCGGCATGATTGGTGGTCACCTTCCTCTGTCGCGTTGAGGCTCCTGAAGCAGGACCTGGGGATCGACATCGAGCGCACCGGCCAGACTGACGAGGGTCTTCAGCGTGACGTTTACCTCACCCGCCTCGATCTTCTGGAGGTGTCGGACGGCGACGCCCGCCCTCGAGGAGAGCTCCTCCTGACTGACATCGCTCGCCCGTCTGAGCAGACGGATGTTCGCCGCCAAGCGCTGCTGTAGCTGTCGAAGCCCAGGTGCCCCTCGGCGCATATGGGAGGAGACCACGGGCCGACTACCTCTGCCACGCCATATGTGGCGTGTTCGTACGCTACAGGATCAGCGGGTGGGTGCGGGTTTCGACCACTTGTCCGTCGTCCTCACCCGTCTGATCACCCTCGACCGATCAGACCGCCGGAGGTCTCGCAGTAGCCAGCGCTCGATATCCCGCGCCGGCACGAGTTCAGTCGCTCGCACCACTCGCCAGCCAAGCCCAGCTACCCTGCGATGCCCCTGGACAAAGGCCGCTACTCGACGCACGACGACAGGCAGCGCTTCGAAAACCTCGTGCTCCCACACGCGATACACACGCCAGCCCTCCTTTCCGAGCTGCAGCGTCTGTCGCTGGTCACGCTGGAAGTTGTCGAGGAGCTTGGCCGCCCAGAATGCCGTGCGCGAGCGAGGTCGGACGTAGTGCCGCGGGCAGCCATGCCAGAAACAGCCGTCGACGAAAACGGCGACTCGGCGACCCTTCAGCACGATGTCCGGACGCCCGACCGGCGTCCGGCTGTACAGCCTGTATCTCAGTCCCGCTGCCCACAGCGCCTTGCGCAGAAGCACCTCGGGGCGGGTGTGCTTCCCCCGGATCCGGGCCATCTGCTCGGAGCGGGAGAGACCTGGCAAAGCTAGCGCGAGCGCGCCGCCACGACCGGCGTTTCCGCCTCCTGCTGAGGATGAATGGCGGACGCCTGAAGTACCTGGGCCACGCGCTCGGCAAAGTGGTGGCTGAGAAGCGGCGGCACCGCATTCCCCACCACCCTGAAGGCTTCCACGAGCCCAAGAGCACCGAAACGGTACCAGTCCGGAAAGGTCTGGATACGTGCCGCCTCCCGAACCGACAAGGTCCGCGGCTCGAAGGGATGGATGTAGGCGTAGGTGTCCTTGGCCATGTGGCTCACGATCGTCTTCGAGGGCCGATCGGCGTGCAGCCGGGCAAGCCAGTCGCCATGCTTGCCTTCCCGCTTGGATAGATACGCCGGCGTGATCAGGTGATGCCGGAGTTCACCCGGAAGAGGCGCGATCGTCTCGAGCAGCAGCCGCAGTGACAGCGACCCGTCCAGCGCTTCAGTCGCACGTTTCAGTTGGTCGACGTCGACTTCCGAGAGCGCCCTGTGGGCCTTGTCCTGGGCCCGTGGATCCTTGCGCGACGCCTCGACTGCCCGCTCCAGAGCAGACACCATCGACCGCAGATCGCGGAGCGTCTCGCTCTCGTCGCAGCGATAATCCATCCAGCGCTTGCCGGGCCCGAAGAGCTCAAACAGTTCGGCATCGTCCCTCCGCGGAGCCCTCACGTGATGGGCATCGACCAGCTGGCTGGAAACTCCCTTGTGAGGTGGATCCTGCCGGAGCCAGCACATCAGCCGCGCGTCGGGTTCCTGCCCGAACCGATCGGCAGGCGCCACCTGCACCGTCTGATCCAGACCGACACCGTTCGCACGCGCCTCGGACACCGGGATGGGCGCGGGCAGGCCGTCGAGTGCGACCCTTGCCGGTAGAGGCTCCTCCTCGGGCAACGAGAGACACCATGTGGCGATGTCGCCCACAGGAGTGCCGCCCCCGACGGCATCCGATCTCACTCCCACCATGAAGAAGCGTTCACGCGTTTGCGGGACCAGATGCTTAGATGCGTCGACGACCCTGTTCGCGACGTCGTAACGGAGACCACCGCTGGAGACCTCGCGGATGGCCTCGGCCAGGACCTCGCTGGCCAGATAGGTCCCCTCCGGCGTCTGGACTTCGGCCTGGAAATGGCGCACGTTCTCGAAGAGAAACACCGTCGGCGAGAGTGCGCTCACGAAGAGCACGTACTTGTGCAGCAGGCGATTGCGCACGTCGCCCGCCTCGGGGTCCGTCTGAACGTGTACCTGCTGCTCCCGCAGACTGCGGATCTTCCCGCGCCCGATCCGACTGAAGCCCTGACACGGCGGCCCACCCAGCACGACGGATACGTGGCGGTCCTCGTGTCGGTACAGATCGATCAGGGCCGGATGCGCCCGCTCGTCAAACATCAGCATGCGGAGCGCCTGCCGTTCGGCTTGCCACTGAAGCCAGACGGAACGGATGCGGCGCATCACAGGCTCTTCGAGCAGAGGCACGAAGGATCGGATTCTCGCCGCTGAAGAGGCAAGCTGCCCACGGCCAGATCCCTCGGCCCTCACGTGCAGCTGCTTCACCTCCTCGTTCCAGCGCCGGAGTAGCGTCGAGCGCAGCTCGGCGCTGCACTGCTCCAGCCTCGTCCCCGCACGGACACGTTCCAGGGGACCGACCGTGGCAGGCTCTCGATCGGTCCACACCAGTGGCGGCAGCTCCACCGCCGCCGACGAAGGCATGGGCAGCCCCAGGGCGCTGTGGAATCCGATCACCGAAGTCTGACCGAGCGCCCCTGCCGGGATACGCTTGAGAGCGGATCGGTACTCTGCTGAGTGCCGGGTCTCCTCGACCTCGCGGAGGAAGCGACCATCGAGCTCTCCCACTGCTGCCTTGAAGACCGACATCCCCAGCCCCGGCAGCGCATCCAGTCGCTCCCGCAGCTCACCGTCACCCCTCAGCGTGGCCAGGTGATCGAGGTAGAAGCCCAGGACCTCCGTCTCATTCAGCAGATCCGAGAGATCGACGCGACGACACACCGGTAACGTGCCACCGTTGTGGGGATGGTTCGCGTTGAAGACGCGCACCATCGGCTCCTCGACATCGACCGCCAGCACCGTCTCGAAGACGCTCCCCGAGTCCAGGAGATCGAAGCCCAGAGACATGCCCCCGCAGCCGCTGAAGAGGTCCACGACCAGATGCGGCCGCTCCGGCCGCCGCCGCCGATCGACCAGGGAGAGCCGGGCGAGCCTTGAAGACTCCGGCTCCTGGGTCCGCGCCTCGACAGGCTCGAGCAGCTTCAGCTGCCTCGTCCTGGTTGGTGCACCCTTCCCGAGCCAGCGCCGATACTTCGCCAGGGAGTCGCTCCGGACATAGTCCCCAGCCAGATGGCGCGACAAGACGTCGACCCCCACACCAATGCGACGTGCCGCCTGTCTGAGGTCGAGTCCTTCGGCCTCGACGCGACGCCGGACCTCAAGCAGCTCAGGTGCGATGGAAGGGTTCATCCGCGGCCCCATTCTCTCACGCGGAGCCGCCCCACGCGGCCCCCACTACCGGCCCGAAGCGTACCCGCCACCGTGGACAGCATAGGTCCACTCGCGAGCGCTTCGCTGTCTCGCCGCCACGCATCCCATGCCAATGGCTAAGATGGTCGCTGCGCACGGAGTGACGGCGCGCGCTCAGCCGCGTGCAAGAGCGGCCCGCAGGCCACCATGGCCGTGGGCCGGCGCGCCGCGTGCCCCGAACAAGCGTGGCAGGCGGCGTGACGGCCCCTGGCTACAGCTATAGCCAGGCCGAGCAGCCAGCACCGTCGCCGTGCCGGCCCCGGGAGACCCAGCCAGGGGCGCGGAGGAGACGATAACGACGCCTTACTTACGGAGGCGCCCACAGGCCGCGCGCGAAGCGGCTGAATGCCGCGGAGCGCTTGGAGCTATGCGCCGGAGCTTGCGGTCGGGCCCGGCACGCCGCTTGCCGAGCGAAGGGTGCGGGCTCCTGGCGCAGGAGCCCGCACAGGGAAGCACGTCGAATGCAAGCGGCGTGCGGACAGGCCCGACCGTAAATAAGGGCGCGTTATCGGGCCCCGAAGGGGCGAACTCCTCCGCGCCCTTAACTGCCGGCGAGGGGCCGGCTCCACTGCCGATGCCGCTCCAGCCAGGGCTTGCCCGAAAGAGACGCGGGACGCGCGGGCGCGCGCCTTGCTCCATGCGTGCATCGCAAGGCGCGTGAACGCGCGGCCCTCTTCATGACAGCTCGAGCGCGCGCCGCCGTAGGCCTGGCGGGCGGCGTGCTCTTCGTCCTGCTCGTCACGCACGCCGCCTTACAGGCCCTCACGGAGCGTGCGACTCAAGCCAATGCGGCCCTCAAGAATGCTGCCGTGATGGGCGCGCGAGCTGCAGTGCTGGCTTGGGTGTCCGTACCGCGATGGACTCTTGCGGTTCGTGGTGGGCCGTGCGACGCTCCAGGCCGATCATGCTTCGGTCCCGGATCGGTCAGGCGCGGCGCTATGCGCGCGCCGCAGTTCAGGCCTTGATTGCCCCGCCGACTCATCCACGGCCCGCGCCCCTCGGGGGGGGACCGCACACAGATGAACGCCGGGACACGATCGCCCGGTCGACCGACACCTACAACGACGCCGCCGAGCGACACTGGGCAGGCATGGCTGCCAATCCACAAGCGCGACGCGCCCAGCAGCAAAAGCCGTTCGCAAACCCACGCGAAGCCCCCGCGATGCTCTATCGGCTGGGACTCGCGCTGGAAGCGCTCGACCTGGGAGTCGGGCACACTGTCTTGGACTTCGGCGCGGGCAGTTGTTGGCTCTCGCTGGCCCTGAATCGCCTCGGCTGTCGAACCGTGTCCGTCGACGTGAGTCGCTCGGCTCTCGACCTCGGCGCCGAGGCCTTCGCGCGTGACCCGTACGTGCGTCCGGACCTGAGCCCACGCTTCCTTCTATACGACGGCCGCACGCTGCCACTCGAGGGCGAAAGCATCGACCGCGTGATCTGCTTCGACGCCTTCCACCACGTGCCCAATCCCGTCGAGATTCTCGCGGAGCTCTTCCGCGTGCTCAGACGGGGCGGGCGCCTGGTGATGGCCGAGCCGGGCGCCGGGCACGCGGACAGCGACGCCGCCCACTTCGAGACGGCCCACTACGGCGTGCTGGAGAACGAGCTCGTCCTCGACGAGCTGCTGGCCGACGCCCGCCGAGCCGGCTTCCAGCAATTCGAGCTCAAGCCGTATGCCGACGTCGATAACCTCGTGCTGACGGCGGAAGCGCACGCCAGCCTGCTCGCCGGCGATCACAGCCTGTTTCCGCTGCAGCACGTGGTGGCGGGCATGCGACGGCTCCACGTGCTCGCCATGCTCAAGCCCGGGTCGCGTCGGGACAGCCGATGCCCCGGAGTGTTGAAGGCCCGCATCGATCCCCTGGGTGCCAGCCTCGTACAGGGTCACGCGGGCAAGGAAGTGAGCTTGCCGATACGCGTCGCGAACGCGGGAGACACCCTCTGGCTCGCGCAGGAGGACCGCGTCGGCGGCGGCTACGTCAGCCTGGGCGGGCACCTTCACGATGGTGACGGCCGCGCCCTGCGTGTCGGGCACTTCACCCAACGACTGCCACGGGATGTGGCACCAGGCGAATGCGTCGACATGGTGGCTCGTTTCGGGTTGCCGGAGGCGGCGGGCCGCTTCCTGCTCCGCCTCGACCTGGTCGACGACCGAATCACCTGGTTCTCTCAAGTAGGATCGCCGACCGTGGAGCTGACGCTCGACGTCACGTGGTCGGACAGCCGTGACCCTCACCGCTTCGAAGCGCGCATAGAGCCGGTCGGACCGTTCCCGCCGGCCGCGTCGCGCACTGGCGCTCCTCTGCACCTGCGCATCACGAACGCGGGCGACACGACATGGCTCGAGGGACCGCAAGACCACAAGGGGACGGTCAGTGTCGGCATTCAGCAGCTCCGGCCGGATGGGCAGATCGCGAATCGAGACTACTTCCGGATCTCCCTGCCGCGTTCCGTCACACCGGGCGAGGCCGTGGAGGTCCGCGCCACGGTGCCCTTGCGGCCCGAGGCGGGTCGTCTCTTCGCGATCGATCTGGTGGCGGAACACATCTGCTGGTTCAGCCATCACGGTTCGAGAGGTCTGACGATCGAGCTACGTGACTGACTGCGAACCACCACACCGGCGGCCACCGCCAAGAGGACGGGCCGGCTTCAGCGGCGCGCCGCTTCGCCCGAGACGTCAGGGGCACGCGGTCTCGTAGCGGTTCGCCCAGACACGAGTCCGGCCCGACTCGAGCTCCGACCAGATGGCGACGGCATTGCCGCACGGATCGATCGCCGCCGCGGGGTGGTTGGGCTGGTTGGAAGAGGCTTGCAGTGACTCGCGTGCCCCCCAGGCGCCACCCGCGTAGCGGGCGGCCGCCACGCGGCTCCGCCCGGTCGCGGCGTCGGTCTCCTTCCAGGCCACGATCGCGTGGCCTCCAGCGCTCACGGCCAGCGCTGTCGGGCCCATCCCAGCAGCGCTCGCGACGACCAGGGGCGCCGTCCATGCGCCGCTCTCGTAGCGCGCGTGAACGGGGCCGAACGGGTCGCTCCAAACGCTGATTCCTCGACCACTGGAGTCGATCCCGACGTGAGGGCTCACGGCCCTGCCCCCACTGGCGCTGATCGGGCCGAGCGCCGACCAGCGGCCCGCCGTATACGCCGCCGACCACACGGACGAGACCTGTGTCGATCCTTGGTTTCGCTGCCAGACCAGGAGCGCCTGGCCCGACCCGTCGAAGGCCACTTCGCCCGAGCCCACGAAAGACCAGCCGGCGTCGGGCGCGAAGCGGGTCGTCTCGCCCCAGCCGCCCTCCGGCTCGAAGCGTTGCGCGAACGCCTCACCAGACGAGCTCCAGGTGGCGAAGCCGCGCCCCGCGGCATCCAGGAAGACGCGCGGAGCCGAGGACGGCTGCGGCGCGAGGCGGCCGGGCGCCTGCCACGCGTCCGAGGTCAGCGAGGCCAGCCGCCGCGCCGCCACGACCCCGCCCGAGTCCCAGACCGCCAGGCCGCTGCCGGCGCCGTCGAGCGCGAGGGCTGCCGCGTACGGCGACGCGAGCTGCTGGGCCTCGCCGCCGTCGAACCGCTGCACCACGAACCACGCGGGCGGCCGGTACCGGCTCGAGAAGAGCTGGCGTCCTGCGGTCCGGTCCTCGGCCGCCCAGGCGACGAGAGCGACCCCGGCGCTGTTCGCCGCGAGCGTCGGCTCCCAGATCCAGCTCGGTGGGACGTTGGCGGCGATCGTGGCGAGCTGCCCCGGCCGACCCCAGGCCTGTCCGCGGCTTGTGGTCGACACCCAGACCCGGCAGCCCGACAGCCACGACGCCACGATCCCGCCGCTCGCATCCGCGGCCACGACCGGGGCGAGGGGAGGGTTGCAGCTCGGAAAATCCGGCGGCTCGCCGTCGATTCGCTC
>CAZIKT010000075.1:0-1921 GCA_964539885.1 uncultured Ardenticatenaceae bacterium
TGCTTGGCCGCCTGAACTAGTCCGGCCGGCCTGCTGCCCCTTCCCTGGCTGACAGGCGATGAAGGCCGGCAGCCAACCCCAGCAAGACCCAGAACATAAATTGCGGCCTGGCCCCCAATGCCACGGCATCGGTCAGCCCGTATATCGAGAAGGCCAACAACGACGACGCCAGGCCGAGCGCCAACGACCGCAGCCAGCGATCAGCCGCCCGCCGCCAGCTTTGCCACAACATATAGGCGCTGCCCAACCATATCGCCAGATAAGCGATCAAGCCGGGAATCCCCAGGTCCAGCGCTGTCTGCAGCAACTGGTTATGGGCATGGGCAATGTCATCCGCCACAAGGTCGGTGAAAAAGGGGTTGGTGATGAACGGGTAGAGGATGGGCGCTACTCGCCGAAAGCTGTTCATACCCATGCCGGTAAGCGGGAAATCCCCAACGGCATAGTAAGCTCGCTGCCAGATCTCCATGCGCAACTCAAGCGTCGTCGCGGAAAGCGTCGTGCCCAGCGTCTCACCGCCGGCAATGGGATCGATCAGCGCTGTGAGGACGCGCTCCGGCTCGGCTAAGATCAGCAACGGGATGGCCAGCACAGCCAGCAACAGCGTCAGCCCGACCAGCCGGCGGCGCTTGCGGATCGCCATCAGGAAGAGAAAGAAGAGAGCAATCGCAAAGGCGAGCAGCGCGCCCCGCGACTGAGTCAATAGCAACACACCCGCCATAAACAGGCCGGTCGCCCACAGCGCGCCACAAGGAAGTAGCCGCCTCAGATTCCGCTCGCCGCGCCACCAGTCAGCCGTGTAATGTGCTGCCAGCACGAAAGCGAGCGGCAAGAACCAGAGCAGGACGCCGGCCATTTCATTGGCGTGGACGCCCAGTTCGGCGCCCGGCAATCGCAGCAGTTGCCCCGGCAATTGGGCGGCAAGCCCGGAAAGTAGCAACAGCTTGGCCGGCCAATCGGTGGTCATCAGGCCGACGGTCGCCACCAGGAAGCCGGCAGCCAGGAAAGCAGACGCCCCCCAGCGCATCGCCCGCGCACTCCCGCCTGTTTGCGCTCCCACCGCATAAAAGACGCCGATGCTGTAAAGCAGGGCGACAACCTTTGGCCGGCTAAATGCCGGATCCGGCGTGGCATAGACGCTCACAAGCACCATCAGCCCCATTAAAAGAATAGAGATGTCCAGCGGCGTCGGGACGACAAAACGGCCGGTCGCGATCTTGCGCGCTAACCAGAGCACAGGGATGAGCAGCAGCGCGGCCGCCCCTAGACGATCAGCGAACAACACCACCGGCAGTATCGCCAACAAAAGCAGCCATTCCAGCCGGATGACCCGGCCGCAGAATTGGGTTAGCAGTCGCAGTGGTGGGTTAAGCAAGGCTACTTAGCCGGGTGGGATTCAGCAGATTGGCCCCGCAAGTAGTTCGCGCCGCGGCAGCAATCAGCGGTAACTGCCGATGATGTCGGCGATCGCGTCCAGCCAGCGGTAGCAGTAGTAAAAGGGGAGCTGCCAGCGCTTTTTGACCCCGTATTTCCAGCGGACATAGTCAGCCGGCGGAGTCAGCAGCGCCAGCGTCATGCCGATGCGCCGGCTCCAAGACATGGAGCGAAGGCGTTCCTTCGTCCGTTCCCAACGTGACTCCGAGCGCTGCAGCCGTTTTACAAAAGAGACATCCTCATCCGGCAGTCGGCGGCCGGACAACTCTGCCAGAATCGTGGGTGGCAGCGGAGTCCCGAAGAAGTCCTCAGTCAGGGTCAGGGCGCGCTCGACGGCGTAAGTCCAGCGGCAGACAACGGCTTGCTCGACAAGTAACTCCCAGCGGAAACGTTCAACGCCGGACAATAGTAGATGAATGTCGAGATAGCGCCCCAGCCGGAATTGCGCTTCTCCGTGGGCCAGCTCCGCGTGAGCGGCGAGATATAG
>CAZIKT010000075.1:2021-3727 GCA_964539885.1 uncultured Ardenticatenaceae bacterium
GGCAATCCCTTGAACCAGATGGCGGTCAGCCCGGCTTCCGTGAACCGGCGCGCGCACACCAACGCTGTCTCATAGGCGAGGAGGTTGTAGCCAGCTGTCTGCCCATGCGCCGCCACTAGAGTCGCGCCGGCTCGCGGCTCCAGCGCCGACAGGCCGGGCCCGGTTTGCAGGCAATGATACAGAAATGGGGCCACTCCGTGACTGTCAGCCAGCGCACATATCGCTTCCTGCTCGTCCGGCGGCATGGCGACAAGTCGCTGCAATGACCGCCGCCCGGTGAGCATACCGGCAAGTTCATGGAGACTGGACGAACCGCTCACCATTGCCGGAGCCCAATCCTGCCCCACCGCTTCGCTAATGCTGGACAACTGGGCCATGTTCAATTGCCGGTTGGCCGACTTCCCAATCCGTTTCAGGGCTGACAGCAGTCGGCTGCATGGGGGCCGATTCAGCGGGCTCATATTCGGGGATGAACGTTTTGAGCAGCCGGCGAATGGCGACGACGTCATTCCGCCGGGCGGCAGCCGCCAGCCTCTCCACCTGGCCCGCAAGTTGAGGAGTCGGCCCGTGAGCGCCATTCGCGGCAATGAATATCATCCCGTGCGAGGTGCGCTCATAATGCTGGCCGGCGACAAATAGCTCCTCGTGCAATTTCTCCCCCGGCCTTCTGCCCGCAATCTGTATGTCAATGTCCCTCCCGACCTCCAGCCCTGACAACTCGATCAGGTCCTGGGCCAGGTCCATAATCCGGACCGGCTCACCCATATCCAGCACGAAGATCTCACCGCCACTCCCCAGCTCCGCGGCCTGCAACACCAGCTGAACCGCTTCCGGAATGGTCATGAAGTAGCGAGTCATATCCGGGTCGGTGATGGTTACCGGCCCGCCGGCGGCGATCTGCTGCTTAAATGTAAGAATCACGCTGCCGCGGCTGCCCAACACATTGCCAAAACGCACTACCGCATAGCAGTGAGGGCTGAGGGCGCCGGCCTCCAGCACCAGCAATTCGGCCATGCGCTTGCTGGCTCCCATGATGCTGGTCGGGTTGACCGCCTTGTCGGTGGAGACAAAGACAAAGTGCTCCACATCATGGGCCAGCGAGGCCCGCACGACGTTTTGTGTGCCCAGTACGTTGTTGGTGATCGCCTCCACCGGGTTCAATTCCATCAGAGGAACGTGTTTGTGAGCCGCCGTGTGAAAGACAACCTGGGGGCGATATTGCCCGAAAATAGCGTGCAGTTGCCTGGCGAACCGTATGTCGGCTACAACCGACAGTAACTCGGTCTGCTGTCCTATGACATGCAGGTGGCGCTGCAACTCCTGTGATACCGAGAAGACGGAGTTTTCGCCGTGTCCCATGAGCACAAGCTGCGCGGGCCGGCAGTGCAAAATCTGCCGGCAAAGCTCACTGCCGATGGAACCGCCTCCGCCGGTGACGAGTACCCGCTTCCCCTGTAAGAGCGCCTGTACCGCGCGCGTGTCCGTCTGCACCGGCTCGCGGCGCAGCAAGTCTTCGATGCGCACATTCCGCAATTGGTTGACGCCTACCGAGCCGTCCAGCAGTTCATAGATGCCTGGTACGGTCTTGGTTTTTACGCCGGCGGCTTCACAGATGCGGACGATCTCGCGGATCGTCTTGCCGGGAGCGGTGGGCATGGCGATGATCACCTGGTCAACCCGCTCGCGCTTCACGATCGAGGGAATGG
>CAZIKT010000075.1:3827-8015 GCA_964539885.1 uncultured Ardenticatenaceae bacterium
GGCGTGATCAGCAACATGACTGCATCGAGCACAAAGAGATGGCGGTTACGAATACCTTCTAAGTCCATGATGATTGTCTGAATCCCGCGGCCAAAACCAGGCCTCTTCCTGAACAGTCGGTCGCCGATTCGGCGCGCTCAGGAATCCCCAATCAGCAAGCGGGCGGTCCGCCAGATTACCCGCAGATCACTCCAGATGGTGCGCTGCCGCTGGTAGTCGAGCTCCAACGCCAGCTTCTGCGGCATAATGACATGAATGTATTCCTGCTCCCATTCCTCGCCCGTGAGCAGGTCGGCCTCGTCACGATAGGCCAGCGATGCGGAACTGGTAATCCCCGGCCGCACTTCTAACAGCTTGCGCTGCTGCGGGGTGTAGTAGGTCACATAACGTGGGTCCTCAGGCCGCGGGCCGACTAGACTCATGTCGCCTTTCAGTACGTTGAACAATTGCGGCAATTCGTCCAGCCTGTGCCGCCGCAACCAGCGTCCGACACGAGTGACCCGCTTGTCGTTGGATCCGGTTATACCAGGACCAAAGTACTGTGCATTGTCTACCATAGTGCGAAATTTGTAAAGGCGAAAGGTCGCCCCACCTATCCCGACCCGCCGGGCCTTATACAGCGCCGGCCCCGGCGAATCCAGCTTCACCAGCAGCGCGATCAGGGCCAACAATGGGCTTAGCAACAGCAGACCAAGCGCCGCAGCCGGCACGTCGAGCAGACGCATCTCTTCATCCGCTCTAATCACACGCGCTGTTCACGCACAATCTCAGTCACGGCGGCAATCACTTTCTGCACCTCAGCATCATCCATCTTGCTGTAGATGGGTAGCGAAACCTCCCGCAAGTATTCATGATAAGCTATAGGAAAATCCCCTGCCCGGTAGCCGTACGTCTCGCGATAGTACGGATGAATGTGCAGCGGAATGAAATGTACACTGACGCCGATATTTCGCCGGCGTAGCTCCTCCACAAATTGCGCGCGATCGATGCGCAACTGATCCAGGTGCAGACGCAGCATGTACAGATGCCAGGCATGCCGGCAATCAGCTCTATCATGCGGGACCTGCACCGGAGCCAATGCAGAGAACGCCTCATGATAGCGGGTCGCAATCTCCGCCCGGCGTTGCCACATCCGCTCGGCCTTGCGCAACTGAGCCAGGCCCATGCCGGCGGCGATGTCGGTCATGTTATATTTGAATCCCGGAGCGATGATCTCGTAATACCAGGAACCTTCCGCAGTGTAGCGCTTCCAGGCATCCTTGCTGATACCGTGCAACGCCATCACCCGGCAACGCTCGGCCCACTTATCGTCCTCTGTGCAAATCATCCCCCCTTCGCCGGTGGTGATTGACTTGGTGGCGTAGAAGCTGAAGCAGGTAAAATCGCCGATCGCGCCGATAGTACTGCCCTGGTAAGCAGCCGGCAGCGCATGGGCGGCGTCTTCAATGATCGGCAGGCTGTGGCGACGGGCAATAGCCTGGATCGTCGCCATCTCTGCCGGCAATCCTCCTACGTGTACGGGGAGGATTGCTCGGGTGCGCAGCGTAATAGCGGCCTCAATCAGACGCGGGTCAATGTTCAGCGTTAACGGATCGACATCTACCAGGACCGGGCGGGCATCGAAGTAGCGGATGACTTCCGCAGTGGCGGCAAAGGTATATGGGGAGGTGATCACCTCATCGCCGGCGGTCAGTCCGATCGCCTCCAGAGCCAGGTGCATCGCCGCTGTGCAGGAGTTGACCGCCACGGCGTGCTTCGCGCCGACGTAGGCCGCGAACTCCGCCTCGAACTGCTTTGTTTTCGGGCCGGTCGTGACCCAGCCGGAGGCGAGCGCCTCGGCAATTTCAGCCAGCTCAGCGTCGTCTACGTCCGGCCGGGCAAAGGGCAAGTATTCTTCTTGCGCGTCACGCATTCGATATAGTCGCCAACTCTACTTGATCATGATCGCCGGCGAGTTCAGCCAGCCAGCGCTTGACGATTACGGCCCAACTGTATTCACGCTCAAGGAGGGCGCGCCCGGCTACTCGCATGGCTTCGCGCCGCGGAAGGTCATCAGCCAATTCACGGATCGCCTGCGCCAGGGCTGCCGGCTCCTCGGGAGTAACGGCCAGACCGCAATCGTGGTGCACCAGCAGATCGGCTGCCTCGCCGACCCCGGAGTATATCACAGGAACCCCGCAACTCAGCGCCGGAAAGACCTTGGAGAGACGCATTTGCCGGGCGACTTCCATATCACGTAACGTCGCCACGGAGGCGTAGGCAATCGAATAGAGATCGGCCATCTCCTCATAGGGCGATTGGCCGAAGACCACGTTGCTGAGACCCAGCTCGCCGGCCAATTGCTGGATGCGCTCCCTTTCCGGCCCGCTGCCGATCAATAGAAAGGCGATATCCTGCCGATTCCCTAACGCCGCCGCGGCGTGAATCAGGGTATCCAGCCCATGATAGTAGGCGTGCGTGCCCACATAGACGAACACCTTCTTGCCGTGCAGTTGCCAGCGATCCAGCAGATAGCCGGCGGGTGGTTGCGGCCTCAAGAATTCTGCGTCAGCGCCGTTGGGCAGAAAGGTCACCTGATCGCGGGGGATGCCCCGTTCCACAAAGTGGTCGATGAAGCGCTCGGTAACGGTAGACACCTTCCAGGATTGGCGCAGGAAGAAGTTCTCTCCGCGCAGGGCGAAGTTCAGAAAGCGCTCGTTGCGCATGAAACCAAGCTGGCGGGCCACGTCAATCTGCAGGTCCGGCACATTGTAAATGTATGGCACGCGCCGAAACCACTTCATGATGATGCCCACAATGCCCAAAGATAGCGGCTGTGACTCCAGGAAGATCACGTCCGGACGCGGGCCGAACAGGGCAGCCAGCAGGGCGCTGCCGGTGAAGCTGAAATAGTTGAGTAGGCGCGCGCGGGCGGATCGGCCGGTAGCGGCGTAGACCCAGGTGCGACGGATCGGGATGCCGTCCAGCGTCTCGCGCATGTGCAACTTTCGCTCATAGCCGGGGAATAGCTTGCCGGCCGGATAGTTGGGCATTGCCGTCAGCACCGTGACTTCTATGCCATGTCGCTGTAACTGCCTGGCCAACGCCCGGAGCCTGATCTGCGGCGCGCCAATCTCCGGCGGGTAATATTGGGACAGAATCAACCAGCGCGCGCCGCTAGTCGAAGAAGAAGAACCAGGCATAGTAGACAAAGCCCAGCGATAGGGCCCAGGAAGCGAACAGCGCCCCGGCGCGCAGCCACAACGGCAGGCGCCACGGCCGTTTCTCTACATAGTCGGCCAATGGGAACACCAGCATCGAGCTATAGCGCACCGCGACGAAGATCGCCCACCATGACATAGCAAAGCAGAGCACAGCCGGCACCAGCGCGAACCATATCTCCGCCGCGTTGCGATCGCGCCGCCAGGTCTGCCAGGCCAGGAAGATTGAAACGAGCACCAGGCCGGCAGAGAGGACTGACTTGGCGAGTAGTTGCGGGGTCGGAGCGGCCAATGTCTGCTGCCAGAGGAGTACCATCCCGAGGCCGGAGAAATTGTCGTGCTCGACGTTGTTAGCCAGCAGCCAGAGCGGGGTCTCGTAATAGCTCCAGCCTAAGGCGCCCAGGAGCAGTATAGGCAGGCCGGCTGCCAGACAGTGATACCAGGTCAGTCGCCGTTGCCACAACCCGATCAACAGCACCGGCCCCAGGAAGAACCAGCTCACCTTGTGAACCAGGAAGGCAGCAGCGACCACGGCGACAAACAACCATCTCTTGTTCGCCCGGTAAAGCAGCAGAGCGGCAATGAGCAAGAAGTAGATTGGGGCATCTGCGGTCAGGATTGTGACGCGCAGAATGCCGACCAGCGGCCACACGAAGAACAGCAATACCCAGAACCAGCGATAACGGTACTCTCGAAACGCATATACCAGCAGGATTGTCGTTCCAATCAGGGTGGCAAAGCCGATAATCTGCATCACCAGCCGGGTGCTCAGCACGCCGAATGAAATTGTCTGGAGCAGCCAAATCGCCATTGGGTAACCGGGCACGTGATCACCATTGGAGGCGATTCCAAACGGTCGGTCTAAATTCTGACTTTCATAGGCATAGGCAATGCCGTCGCTCACCAGAACGTCGTAACCCCCGGCAAAGACGACGATATTGCCGACCAGCCAGGTCAAAATAAAGATCAATAGCAGCAGCGGGCCATA
>CAZIKT010000076.1:0-4395 GCA_964539885.1 uncultured Ardenticatenaceae bacterium
TCGCCGCCGCGCACGGTGACATTGCCGCTGGCGGTGACCATGATCCCGCCCCCCACGCCCACGTCGGTCACTTCGTTGTCCAGTATCTGTGAGTCGTAGATCATCGTCGTCCCGCCCACGCTGAAGCCGCCGCCAACCACATGACCCGTGTTGCCCTGGATCACGCTGTTGCGCACGATCAGCAGGCCCACGGTATTGATCGCGCCGTATCCGCTCTCGTTGAATTGAATAATGCTGTCCTCAATTTCAACGGCCGGCATGTCGCCGGTGGTGTCATAGGAGAGGATAGCGCCGCCGGCATAGCCGTCCTCGGTCCGGCTGTTCTGAATGGTGCTGTTGACCACGATCAACTTGGCCCCGTTTGCGGCCAGGATCGCGCCGCCATGGCTGGGGGAGTATCCATTCGTCAGCGTGATATTGCGCAGGAACAGTGAGCCGCTCAGGACCTCGAAGAGGGTGGTGATGCTGCCGCCGCTGAGGGTAATCTCTTCGCCGCCATCAATGACGACATGTTGTGGGCCGATGTATTTCCTGCCGGTGAAGATGATCGTGGCCGGCCCGCCGCAGTCGAAAGTAATCGTGCCGCCGGCTAACTTGACCGTGTTCAGGGCCACATCAAAGCTTGTTTCCGTACAGCTGCCGGGTGTGCCGGTCCCGACGACGGCGTCGGCCGCCACAGCGGGGCGGCTGAACAACACGGTCAGGATCAGGAGTACGGCGGTGATTGCGGCGTACCGCAAGATAGCAGATGTCTTCACTTGATATCCTCGCTTCGCCTCACAACGTGGGCGACTTGTGTCGGACTCAGCGCGCCGGCAATGAAAACGGCCACCTTACAGGCAGCCGTCAGCAGGCGATACCGTCCGGGAAAGATGCGCGGTTCCAGGCAACCGACTGCAAGAGGATAAGGCCTGCGGCGTGCACAGAAAAGGGGGACAGGTATACAATCAGGTATACAGGTGGCGCCCATGAATGACTTCGCCGGTTGGCTGAGGAGAGAACGCAAAGCGCTCGGCTTGACCCAGTCAGGTCTGGGTGATTGCGCCGGCTGCACGGCAATCACGATCAAGAAACTCGAGGCCGGCGACCGCAAGCCGTCACGGGAACTGGCATTGCGTCTCGCTCAATGCCTGGGCCTGCCGCCGAGCGAGCATGATGAATTCGTGCGCTTTGCGCGCGGACGCCCGCCGAACGAGGCGGAACAGCAAGCGCCGGTTGCGCGCGATGGCGCGCCGCCGGCGCTTATGAACCGCTTCATCGGGCGGGAGCGGGAGCTTGAGCAACTTGAGCTGCTGCTGTTGGGCGACGGGCGCAGACTGGTGACGATCCTCGGTCCGCCCGGCGTCGGCAAGACGCGCCTGGCGCTGCAAGCCGGTCGCCGCCTCGAACACCGCTTCGCTGACGGCGTCAGATGGATCGACCTTTCGCCTGTTCAGGATCCGGCGCTGGTCGCCTTCGCCATCCGGCGCGGCCTGGCCCTCCCGGAGTCAACCCTGCCGTGGCGCTCTGATCTGGAGCAATTGATAGCGCTGTTGGCCGAACAATCTCTGCTGCTGGTACTGGACAACTGCGAACAGGCGGGCGATATGAGCGCCGTGCTTGAGGCCATGCTGGCCCAAATCGCCGGCCTGTCGGTCGTCGCCACCAGCCGGCAGCCGTTGCATGTCTATGGCGAACAGTCCTTTCCCATTGCCCCCTTGCCGGTGGCCGGCCCGTCTCTTAACCGGTTGGGCGAGACCAGCCCGGCGGCAGCGCTCTTCCTGGCCCGCGCCCGCGAGATTGCGCCTCACCTCCAGATGAGGGCGGGCAGCGCGGAGATGGTCGAAGCGCTCTGTCGCCGGCTCGACGGCCTGCCGCTGGCGATTGAACTGGCGGCTGCCCAGCTCAGATATCGCGCGCTGCCATCAGTCCTGGATCAGGCAGGCATCAATTCGTTGGACCTGGCGCCGGGGCCGCCTGACGGGCCGGGGGCGCGCCCGCTGTCCTTGCGCGCGGTCATCGAACGCAGTCTCCGCCTGCTCACTCGCCCGCAACAGGAGCTGCTCGCTCGATTGAGCGTCTTCGTCAACGGCTGGCAGGCAGAAGCGGCGGCCGTCTTTGGGACCCGGCGAGCGCTTGACCGGCTGGTCGACGCCAACCTGGTGCAGCTCGAATGGGGCGCGCCGGATGGGGAACGATTTACCTTCTTGGAAGTGACCCGCGCGTTCGCCGCCGAGCGACTGGAGGCGATGGGCGCAGTGGACGCTGCCCGGGAGAGCCATGCCGGCTATTTCGCCCGACTTGCCGCCGAAGCGGCATCCGAGTTGCACACGCCGGCGCTACCCTTGCGACAGGCGACGCTGGCATTGGAAAGCGCCAACTTCGATAGCGCGCTGGCCTGGTGCCGGGCCAACAATCCCCGGCTGGGGCTGGAAATCGCCGTTTACTTGTGGGAATTCTGGTACCTGTGGGGGGAGTATCATGCCG
The DNA here is from genome assembly GCA_964539885.1 of uncultured Ardenticatenaceae bacterium. Lineage (GTDB taxonomy): Bacteria > Chloroflexota > Anaerolineae > Promineifilales > Promineifilaceae > JACKCB01. Next base: position 2,467 of record CAZIKT010000076.1, read on the forward strand.
GCGTGGCGCACCTTCTCGCCTTTCTGGAACTGAATCCCGAGCGAGACCGGTTGCGGGGGCGGGCGTTGCGCGGCGCCGGCGTTCTCCTGACGCGCCAGACTCAGTTTGCCGAAGCGGGGCCGCACTTCGCGGAGAGCCTGCAGATAGGGACGGAGCTTGGCGCAACGGATATCAACGCCGCTGCCCACATGGGATTGGCAGACTGCTCAATCGGGATCGGCGACTGGTCTGCCGCGCGCCCAAACCTGGAGGCGGCGCACCAAATCTTTGTCGAGCTGGAGAACGCCCTGGGCCGCTCCTGGGCGCTCAGCGGCCTAGCAAAAGCGGCTCTTATCCTGGACGAGGACTCGCAAGCCGCAGCCGATCTCATGACCGACTGCGTGCGATACGCCCGCGCTGCCGGGGATCCCAGGCATCTCGGCTGGATGCTGGCGGTGATGGCCGACTTCCAGCGCGAAATTGGCGCGACGCAGGCGGCGCATGAGACCATCCTTGAGGCGCTGGAGGTCCTGCAAAGTCTGGGGGACATACCCGGCCTCGCCTATGCTCATCTCAGGCTCGGCGCTGTCTATCGGGTGGAGGGGCGCACCGGCGCGGCAATCGCCCAGCTCCTCCAGTCCGTTGAGCTGGCGCTGCGATCACATACCCTGTCTTACGCCAGGCAGGCGTTGGCTTTGCTCGCCCTGCTCATGATCACGGAGCGCGATGACGCCCTCGGAACGCAGATTCTGGCCGCCTCACTGGCTGAATTGCCGGCCCTGAGCGAGCGGCTGCCGGGGCCCGATCGCCGCGAGCTGGATGAGGCTTTGACAGCGCTGCCTGTGCGCATGGGCCGGGAGGCGTTCGACCACCATTGGCAACGGGGCGGGGCGCCTACCCTTTCGAAGGCCCGGGCGTTGGCCGCGGCTTGGTACGATGTCGGCGTCACATCAGCGGTTGGCGAGATCGCCGGTTGATGCGGGGCCAATCGTGCCCGGGAGACATTGTCGAATGATCGGACCGGCCCCGGAAGCGTGACGGCGGAGCATATGACGTGCGCGGCTCCGCAGACCGCGGTCGCCCAGTGTACCCATCGCGCTGAGCAGCGCCCGCCGGCGCCCTGCCCGCTACCGGCCGGTCAGCTCCGGCACGTTCAACATCAGCTCATACTGCTGCGCCCCCTGCTGCACGCGCGGCCCCCATTGGTTCAGGTTGACCAGCTGCCAGGCCCACAGCAGGGCCGGCCCTTCCACGGTCAGCCCGCCGCCGGCCTGGGCCAGGTCCACGCCCAGCGCCGCCGCGTCCCAGTCGGGGACGGGGTCATCGTTGAAGGCGGGCATCGGGATGGCGGTCAGGAAGCCGCTTGCCGGCGTGTACGGGCTGGCTTCCGCCCCGGCCCCGGACGATAGCAGCCGGACCAGTTCGCCGAAGGCCGCCGGCGCTCCCTCATGGTATTCGCTCACCGTCTTACTCTCGCTGAGCAGGTTGACGGTCAGGCTGGTGGTGGCCGAGTCGAAGACCTGGGTGCGCGGCTCGTAGAAGTCGTCCAGGCGCCAGAAGCCCTTGCCGGCGAACTCTTCCAGCAGCGCGGCCAGCTCGTCCCGGCTCAATTGCCCCTGCCACACCTGCCGCTCCCCCCGGTCGTTGAAGGTGGTCCAGACGACGCGGCCATCGCCCCACACCTGGCCGCGCGGCAGGTCGTTCACCGCCGCCGCCTGCGGGATCAAGCCGCCGCCAACGGTCGCGCGCACAATCAGCGCCTGCGGGCTTTCGTCCCATTCCAGCTCCGGCGCGGGTTGTAGCAGGTTGCAGGCTGTGAGTAAGCCGGCGACGAACAGAAGCAGCGTGATGTGTAAGTACAGCTTGCGCATACATCCTCCAGGCTGACAGGCGGCTCGATTGTACCCCCTAATATGCGGCGCGGAAACTGGCAAGGATTGTTCTGGCCTG
>CAZIKT010000076.1:4495-7584 GCA_964539885.1 uncultured Ardenticatenaceae bacterium
CGCCGAGGCAGGACTATCGAATCAGCAGACTCCCGACATCGAGGTCTTGAGATTCGCAAGCGCCGACAACCGGGCGGTGCTGACTCTCAATCGAAAACACTTTGTACAGTTGCATAACATGCCGGCAGATCACGGCGGTATCGTTGTCTGCACGGTTGACCTGGATGCTATAGCTCAGGCGCAGCGCAAACATGAAACCGTGATCTCCGGGGAACCGCTGAAACGAGCATTGGTCCGGATTAATCGGCCTGCCTAATGTCCGCGCCGGGCCGTGGCCCAGTTTAGTAGGGGCCTGAGAAGTCCCTCTTGTGCGAGATGTTGCGCTTCTCCCGGTCGACATCCCCCGTTTGACGCATTCACCACCTTCCCTGTAGACTGGTAAGCAGCCGGCCGGGCTGCGCCGGCAGAATCGTATTGTGTGGAGAGTTGGATTGGCGGTAGGCAATTTTCACGGTAAGCGGGCGAGCCTCTTTGGATTCCTCTTATTGTTCATGTTGATCGGCGGTTGCCGGGCGAGCGCGCCGGAGGATGAGCTGGCCGGCCGGGTCACATTCTGGCATAGCTGGCCGCCGGAGGAAGCCCCGGTCTTGCAGGAGGCGTTGGCCCGTTTCCAGGAGATTCACCCCGATGTGCGCATCACCGCCATCGCCGTGCCGGAGGACAGCATCCTGGACGCCTACCGAAACGCCGCTAACGACGGCCTGGGACCGAGTCTAATGCTCGGGTCGGATAGCTGGATCGGCGAGCTGGCTGAGAGCGGCATGATCCGCGCCATTGTGCCCAATGAGGTAGATACCGCCATCTTCACCCCGCGCAACATCACCCTGACCGGCTACGAGGGCCAGCTCTACGGCGTGCCGCTCTCCTTGGCTCCGCGAGCGCTTTATTACAACAGGCGGCTGGTCAGCCAGCCCCCGGCCACCCTGGACGCGCTCCTGGAGGAGGCCGCCGCCGGCCGGCCGGTCGCCTTCGTGCCCCGATTCGACGAGGCGTACTGGGGCATCCAGGCCTTTGGCGAAGGGCTGTTCGACGCGCAGCAGCGCTTCACGCTCGCCGAAAGCGGCTTCGAGGAGTGGTTGGAGTGGCTGAATGACGCTCAGGGCGCGCCCGGCGTCATCCTCAGTGTGGATGACGATTCGTTGTTTGACCTCTTCGCCGGCGGACAGGTAGCCTACTATGTCGCCGGCCCGGAAAAGTTGACCCAGTTGGCCGCCGTAAGCGCCGGGGAAGGCGGCGAGGAACCCCTTGATTTCGGGGTCACTTCCCTTCCCACCGGCCCGCACGGTCCCGCCGGCCCATTGTTGCCGGCCGAGACTATCCTGTTCTATTCCTACGCCACCGAGGAACAAGCGCGCGTGGCCAATGCGCTGGCTGCCTACCTGGTTAACCAGCAACAGAGCATTCAGTTCATGCGCGAGCTGGAGCGGGTGCCGGCCAACCCGGCCGTCCGGGTTGACCCGCGTATCTACCCGGTGGTGAGCGGCTTTTCGAGCCAGGCCCGGGATGCGGTGGTGATACCCAACGAGATCGCCAGCGAGCCGCTCACCGCCGCCGGCAACCGCGCCTATGTCAGCGTGCTTTCCGGCGTATCGACGCCGGCGGAAGCCGTCTGCCGGTTTGGCCTGGAAGTGGCTGAGATACAGGGTTATTCAGCGTCCGACATGAGCCTGCCGGACGGCTGTGAGCTGCCGGTCGAATGAGCGACTTCGACCAGCGCCGAGGAGTGCAGGATGGAGAATGAGGCCGGCAATCAGGCTACCAATGTGATTGAGGTATTTGGCGAACAGCTCAACTTTCTGCTGGAAATGCTGGCCCGCCCGGTGGTCCAACGGCAGATTCTGGTGGTGCTCCTTATTCTGCTGGCCTCATGGCTGCTGTCGGAAGGCATTCGCCGCCTTCGGCTCCGCCGCGGCCTGACCGGCGCCTCATCAGACGGCCCGGACCGGGATCGGGAAGGGCGCTGGAAGGGCGTCCTGGCCGAGCTGATGGCGCCGGTCGCTGCCCTGACCCTGCTATACCTGGCTATCTGGGCCATGTCCCGCCTCGATTACCCTAACGGCTTGCTGCAGGACCTGACCGAACTAATCTGGCTATGGCTGCTCTACCGGGGCGTGCAGGCGTTGCTGTATGCGCAGTTCGGCGAGGCAGCCCGGCCCTATCAGCGCCGCATCGTCATGCCGATCTTCCTGCTGTTAATCGCCATGCGAGTGCTGCGAACGCTGCCCGGCGCAACCAGCATCGCCAACATCGTCATCAGCATCGGCGCGTTCCACATCACGGTCTCCCGGCTGGCTACGGCGTTGATTGTCTTCTATCTTTTCGCCGTCGTTGCCTGGGCCGCCAAGGAGACGATGGAACGCACACTGCCCGGCCGGCTGAACGTGGAGCCGGGGGTGGTGCAATCCTTTTCCACTATCATGCGCTATTCGCTGGTGGCGATCGGCATAGTCGTCTCCCTGGGCATTATGGGTGTCAGCCTGACCTCGCTGGCCATCGTCGCCGGCGGCCTATCGGTCGGCATCGGCATCGGCCTGCAGGATATCGTGGCCAATTTCATCAGCGGAGTGGTGCTGCTGTTTGAGCAGTCGTTGCGGCCCGGCGACGTGATTGAGCTGGGCAACCGGGTCAGCCAGGTGTCGAAGATCAGCCTGCGGGCAACGACTGTCCTTGGCCCGGGCAACGTCGAGGTGATCATCCCTAACAACACCTTTACCACCACTGAGGTGAAGAACCTGACCAAGAGCGACCGCATGGCGCGGGTAACCGTACCCTTCGGCATAGGCTATGACAGCGACCCGGAAGCGGTGCGCGAAATGGCGGTGAACATGGCCCTGGAACACCCATTGGTGCTGTCGGTTCCGGCCCCCCTGCTGGTGTTTGGCGGCTTTGGCGAGTCGAGCCTCAATTTCGAGCTGTGGGTATTCGTCAACCAGCCGGAGCTGACCACCCTGATTCGTAGCGACCTCTTCTACGCGCTCTGGAAGGTCTTCAAAGCCAACGACATAGATATCCCCTTTCCGCAGCGCGATCTCAATCTGGGCCGGGGCTGGGAGCGAGTCGTCGCTCACAATCCGGGGCTTGGCGGAGAA
>CAZIKT010000077.1:0-1886 GCA_964539885.1 uncultured Ardenticatenaceae bacterium
ATGGAAACTGCCGAACACCTATCCCCCCGCCACGCCTCCCCCCTGCGCAACCTGGGCTGGTTCTTCACCGCGCCCCTGGTCGGCGTGCTGCTCGCGCTGCTCATCCTCGCCGTCACCCTGCTGCTCTACCAGGGCCGGCACGTGGACCGCGTCTTCACCGGCGTGCAGCTGGGCGCGCACGACCTCAGCGGCATGAGCGAAGCGGAGGTGCGCGCCGTCGTCGCCGAGCTGGCCCCGGCCAGCAGCGCCGCCGTCACCCTGGTGGATCCCCAGACCGGCCAGGAGTGGCAATACCCGCCGGCCGAATTGGGCCTGCATATAGACGTCGATCGCACCGTCGCCGCCGCCATGGCGGTGGGCCGGCGCGACTCCCCCTGGGATACGCTGCGCGAGCAGTTCAATAGCTGGTATTACGGGCAGGCCATCGCGCCGGTGGTCGTCTTCGACGAGGGGGAATATGCCTCCGCTATCGGCGAGCTGGCGGCGGAGATTGACCGGCCGGTGGTGGAGTCGTGGCTGGAGTTCGACGGCGTGAACGCCGACCTCCAGGCCTCCCTGCCGGGCCGGCAACTCGATGTCGCCGATCTTCAGGCTCGCCTGACCGGCCCGCTGCTGGAGTTCCGCCCGGTGCGCCTGGAGTTGCTGATCCACCAGTTGGCCCCGACCGTGCTCAACGATCCCGAGCTGGATGCCCGGCTGCAAGGCATGCTGGAACCTATGACCCTCTACTTCCAGGAGCCGCTGGACGATGTGGACATGGAGCGGCTGCAGGTCACTACCGAGCAATTGGCCGGCTGGCTGCGCATCGAGATGGTCGCCGGGCCGGAGGGCGGCAGCGACTACCACGTCTTCATTGACGAGAACGCCGTGCGCGCCTGGCTGCGCGAGGTGGAGGCGCAGGTCTTTCGCCCGCCGCAGAACGCCCGCTTTTACTTCGACGACAACACCCGCCAGCTGGTGCTGGTAGCAGCCCATCGCAACGGCCGCGCCCTGGACACCGAGGCCACCCTGGCCCGCTTCATGGAGCAAGTTGACTCGCCGGATCGCTCTCTGCCGCTGATCACGCGGGAGATCACCCCCACCGTGCACTCCGCCGCCACCGCCCAGGAGCTGGGCATCACCGAGCTGATCACCCAGACCACCACCTGGTTCTACGGCTCCACGCCGGAGCGCAAGCACAACATTGCCCGCGCCGCCGCCCAGTTCTTCGGCATCGTCATCGCCCCCGGCGAGGAGTTCTCCTTTAACCGCTACCTGGGCGACGTGACCGAAGAAGCCGGCTTCACCAACGGCCTGATCATCATCGGCGGGCGCACCGTCGAGGGGGTCGGCGGCGGCGTCTGCCAGGTCAGCACCACCCTCTACCAGACCGCATTCTGGTCCGGCTTCCCCATCACCGAGCGGCTGGAGCACGGCTATCGCGTCCCCTACTACGACGACGGCGAAGGGCCGGGCATGGATGCCACCGTCTTCTCGCCGATAGTTGACTTCAAATTCGTCAACAACACGGAACACCACCTGTTGATTGAGAATTACTACAACGCCAACTTCGAGGCGCTGACCTTCAAGTTTTACAGCACCGATGTGGGCCGGCGGGTAGAAAAGAGCGAGCCGGTCATCGCCAACGTCCTCCCGCCCAATCCCGACGTCTGGGAGTTCAACGAGGAATTGGAGGAAGGGGAGATTGAGCAGGTGGATTGGGCCGTGGAAGGCTCCGACGTGACCATCATCCGCCGGGTCTACGACAGCAACGGCAACCTGATGTACGGCGACGAATACTTCCGCAGCCATTACATCCCCTGGCAGAACATCTACCAATACGGCCCCGGCGTCACGCCGCCTACCCCCACGCCGCCGCCGCCCACCCCCGAACCGACGCCCACCGA
>CAZIKT010000077.1:1986-5414 GCA_964539885.1 uncultured Ardenticatenaceae bacterium
TATCGCCGGCACTATCGCGCGCCGCAGGTGACCATCAGCGATGAGCTGCCCGATTACGCCCTGGAGCCGGCCGAGGTGGTCTTCAGCCGGCTCACCTGGCAGCAGGTACAGACGCTGATGCAGGAATTGACCGCCGAGCAGCAAGAAGTGTTGGCCCTACGCTTTGGTTATGAAATGCCCATTCGCGATGTCGCCGAGCTATTGAACAAGAGCGAAGGAGCCGTGAAACAGTTGCAGGCCCGGGCCATCGCTACCCTGGCGCGCATGTTGGGTGCAGAGAATGGATAAGCGGCTGGAAGAGACACTCATCGCCGGCCTCGACGCACTGGAGCGGGGAGAAAGCATCGAGTCGCTGCTGGCCCGCTATCCGGAGGATGCCGCCACGCTGCGCCCGCTGCTGGAGACGGCTGCCGGCTTGCATGAGATGCCCATCGCCCATTCGTTGGCCGCCCAGGCCCGATCGCGGGAGCAGTTCCTGGCGCAGGCGGCGACGATGCGGGCCGGCAGAGTCCGCGCCTCCTCTCCATTGTACCTGTTCCGGCGCGCGCTGACCGGCCTGGCGGCGCTGGCCCTGGCGCTGATCCTCGTCCTTGCGGCCGCCGGGCTGGTATCCACCCAGGCGATCCCCGGCGACGCCCTCTACCCGCTGAAGCTCGCCCTGGAGGATACGCGCCTCTCCCTGGAAGATAACCCGGCTGTGCGGGAGTCGCTCGAATCACAATTCGCGGCCGCTCGCTTGCGCGAGCTGGAAGCCATGCTGGCAGACGGGCGCGAAGGGGAGGTCGCCTGCGCCGGTATCATCAGCGCCATAAACAGCCAGGGCTTCAGCGTGGGCGAGCTGCAATTCGTCCTCCCGGATGAGGCCGCGTTGGGTGCGCTGCGCCCCGGCGATGAGTTCGTCGCTTTATGCCGGGTCAGCAATGGGCAAATCACGGTCACCCAATTGCAGATCATCAACCGCGCCCCGGCCCCGGCTCCCGAACCAGAGCCGCCCGCTTCACAGACGCCGGATCCGCCGGCCATTGCTGATCCCTCAGCCACCGCTTCCGCCACACAGCAGACGCCTACCTCCACTAGCACCGCGATCCCGGCCACGCCGTCACCGGATAGGGCCGCCTCTCCCCCGCCGACAATGGCTGGCCCAACGCCGGAGCAGACGCCGCCGGCCGGCCTGTCGCCGGAGCCGGATGAGACTGACGAGCCGGACGAGACTGATGAGCCGGACGAGACCGACGAGCCGGACGAGACCGATGAGCCGGACGAGACCGACGAGCCGGACGAGACCGACGAGCCGGACGAGACTGATGAGCCGGACGAGACCGACGAGCCGGACGAGACTGATGAGCCGGACGAGACCGACGAGCCGGACAATTAGCGCGCAAACTCAGGGAACCCATACGCTGACCCGAACGGCACGCGCTTCCGATTCTCATCCAGACCGTTACTTTTGGGCGTGGGCAGCGACTAACATGAGCAGTTGCCGGCCGGCGAAGTATGCCGGCAGCCGTATTTGCGGGTCAGTGACAGATTCTCGCTTGCCGAACTCAGAGCCTCGCGAAGTTTGTCCTCGTTCGATTGCAGGTTACTGAGCTTGAGCTGATGCAACAGCGTCGTTCGCACCCATTCTTTTCGCGCATCGGCTGCGGCAGCGCCGTTTTGCTCGTAGTGGTATTGATGCTGATTTTGTACTTTCGCGGCGGCGGACCATTTAGCCCCGGCGAGCTGACCGCCGCTCAGAGCACGGGCGAGGCGTTGGGCGGCTACCATTCGCACGCGGAGTTCGTGGCGGAGTGTGCATTGTGCCACTCGCCCTGGCGCGGGCCGGAAGCCGAACGGTGCGAAGCGTGTCATATCTCCATTACCCAGGAACGGGCCTCGCAGGATGAGCTGCACGCCCTGTTACCCGATGTGGAACGTTGCCAATCATGTCATACCGATCACAAGGGGCGCATGGCCAGCATTATTCAGATAGATGAAGCGCAGTTCGATCATGCGCGGCTCACCGGCTACAGCCTGTCCGAGCATCCGCTGGACTTTGCCGGCCTGCCCATGGAGTGCTCGGCCTGCCACGCCGGCGGTCGCTACGCGGCTGAACAGGTGGCCTGCGTTGACTGTCACCGCCAGGCCGAAGCAGCCTTCATGGACGAACATATGCTAGTCTTCGGCGAAAGCTGCCTGGACTGCCATGACGGTAGCGGCCAGTTCGTGAACTTCGATCATGAGCAGATTTTCCCATTGGTGGGCGCGCACGCCGACGCCGACTGCCAGAGCTGCCATATTGACCGCGTTTTTGCCGGAACGCCGCAGGAGTGCTCTGCCTGCCATGAGGAGCCGGCGGTACATGCCGGCCTCTTCGGCCTCGATTGCGCCCGCTGCCACACTGAGACAGCCTGGACGCCGGCGCAGCTCACCGGCCATACCTTCCCGCTCGATCACGGCAGTTCGGTCATGCTGGCCTGCGAGACCTGTCACACGGACACGTATACCACGTACACCTGCTACAACTGCCACGAACATTCGCCGGCCGAGGTGCGTGAAAAGCACGTCGAAGAAGGCATTAATGATTTTGAAGACTGCGTTGCCTGCCATCCGACCGGCCGGGAAGACGAAGCGGAAGATGATTAGTCGCGGTTGGGCAGCGCTGAGCCGGGCGGCCGTGCTGAAGGGGCCGGCTGAATCAGGGAGGTGCAGGTGCGTCAGGTGCTGTTAGCCGTCGCGCTGATCATCATCCTCCTCGTCTTGACCGGCGGGGTCCTCGCCTTTCTGGCCGAGCGACACCCGTTCCAGCCCGGCCATCTGCTCTTTGGCTGGCAACGACTCGCCGAAGAACTGCCTTTGCGGCTGGCGCGGGATAGGGTCAGGCAAGCGGATATTGCCCTGGACCTGGCTAATCGTCGTCTGGAGGATCTGGCGGCCGCACAGGAGGCCGGTTCACTGACAACTGCCGCCGCTATCTATCAAGAGTCATTGGACCGGGCAATTGGCCTGGCGGCGGGCGCGCCGGAGGTCGATCGCGATCGCCTGCAGGGCCGGCTGGATGACCTGTTGTTGCGCACCGATATGCTGATCACTCAATTGCTGGAAGACGATCCCGCGCTGGAGGAGAACCCCCGGCTCCTTGCCTTGCAGACTCGCGTGGAAGTTTTCACGGAAGTTGAGGAGTCTGAGGTGACGCCGACCGATCAGCCGCCTGCGCCGCTCCCGATCGATGGCGCGGCTGTCTCATTCTTAGGGCAGGACATTGACCACAGCTTCTTCCCGCTGGACGGTGGGCACGCGACCACATGTGAAACCTGCCACACATCCGGCGCATACGAAGGCACGCCGGCCGAATGCGCTGCCTGCCACACCCCGCCGGCCGAGCACTTTCCCGGCGCGTGCTCGGACTGCCATCTCATCGCCGACTGGACGCCGTTTCAATTCAACCA
>CAZIKT010000077.1:5514-7424 GCA_964539885.1 uncultured Ardenticatenaceae bacterium
TACACCTGCTACAACTGCCACGAGCATGTGCCGGCCGACATTCGCGACGAGCACGTCGACGAAGGCATTAATGATTTTGAAGACTGCGTTGCCTGCCATCCCACCGGCCGGGAGGACGAAGCCGAGGATGACTAGAGCTGAGGTGGCTGTCGCTTGCGGAAGTGACAGGCACATGAGGTCAGGAGGCGTATGCGGCGGGTACTGATAGCTGTCACGATCGTCATTGTCTTCACCGTCATGACCAGCGGCGTTGCCACATTTCTGGCTGAGCGACATCCCTTCCCGCCCGGCCACGTGCTCTTTAGCTGGCAGCAATTCGCGGAGGAACTGCATCTGCGCCTAACGCCGAACAGGACCAGACGGGCCGATCTCGCTCTGGACCTGGCCGACCGCCGCCTGGACGACATAGCGGCGGTGGAGGGAACCGACTCGCTGACGACGGCCGTCGCCGTCTATGAAGCGGCGTTGGATCGCGCTATCCGGCTGGTGGCCGAAGCGCCGGAGGCCGAGCATGATCGCTTGCAGGGCCGGCTGGATGACCTGCTGCTGCGCACGGATGCGCTGATTGCCGGCTTGCTGGAAACCACTCTCACTTCGGCAGAAAGCGCCCAGCTCCTCAGCCTGCGCGCCCGCATCGCCGCCCTTGTCGAGACCGATGATCTGGACGAGATGGTTGTCGGCTTGCCTGAGCGGTCATCGCCGCTGCGGATCGGGGGAGCGGCAATCTCATTCTTAGGGCAGGACATTGACCACAGCTTCTTCCCACTGGAAGGTGGGCACGAGGCTACATGCGAATCTTGTCATGCCTCGGGCATCTACGAAGGCACGCCAAACGAGTGCGCGACCTGTCACGCACCTCCGCTGGAGCACTATCCCGGCGATTGCTCCGACTGCCATCTCATCGCTGACTGGACGCCGTTCCGGTTCGACCATGTTGGCGTCACGGAATGCGCATCTTGCCATGCGCCGGACTCGCCCGCCGATCACTACCAGGGTTATTGCGAGAGCTGCCACATCGACACGGAGGACTGGCGAGTTGTGACCGCCTTTGAGCATGCGGGTGTCATGCAGTGTGCGGAGTGCCACACAGCCGATGAGCCGGCGGATCACTTCGGCGGCACGTGCGAATCCTGCCACTCCGATGTAACGGACTGGAAGAATATCACCTCGTTTGATCATTCCTTCATTACTACCTGCTCGGAATGTCACCTGAAGGATGCGCCGCAGCCGCACCACGCCGGCGACTGCGCGTCGTGCCATCAGCCGGATAACTGGGAGACGGTGACCTTCGACCACTCCGGCTTCACGGACTGCATCAGCTGTCACGCCAACGCCAAGCCGGTCAATCACTTTGACGGCCAATGCTCCAATTGCCATGTGAGCGTGACATCGTGGAGTGTGATCCAGTTCAACCACGACGGCCTGCATGATTGCGCCGGCTGTCATGTAAGCAGCAAGCCGGTCGGACACTACCCAGGTCAGTGCTCAAACTGCCACACCAGCACCACAGATTGGCGGCAGGTGTCATTCGACCATACAGGCCTGTACGACTGCCAGAGCTGTCATCGAGACAATGCCCCGGCCAATCACTTCCCCGGCCAGTGCATCAATTGCCACAATACCACCGATTGGAGCGACGCCAGCTTCAGCCACGCCGGCTTCAACGATTGCCAATCGTGCCACGCCCGGCCCGCCGGTCACTTCCAGGGGCAATGCTCCAATTGCCACAACACGAATAACTGGAATGACGCCACCATTGACCACACCGGCCTGACCGATTGCCAATCCTGCCATGCCCGGCCCGCCGGTCACTTCCAGGGACAATGCTCCAATTGCCACAACACGAACAACTGGAATGACGCCACCATTGACCACACCGGCCTGACCGATTGCCAGTCCTGCCACGCCCG
>CAZIKT010000078.1:0-3662 GCA_964539885.1 uncultured Ardenticatenaceae bacterium
GTCGCCAGCCGGCTGACCACCGCCCGGCCCAGCGCCCCATCGCCGGCGTCAATCACCGCCACCCGCAACGGCCGGCGGCGCGCTTGTTCATCCAGCGTGATTCGCCGCCGGTCGGCCGCCAGCACGCTGCCGTGATACAGCCAGACCAGCACCGCCATCAGGATAAAGGAGGTCGCTTCGGCCACGTCAAACAACAACCCGGCCGCCACCCGCGTGCCCAGCAGCAGCTCCAGCAGTTGGGAGAGGATGTAGACTGCGCTGCCCAACAGGGCCATGGTGGCGATGAAGATATACAGGTAGAGATAGAAGCGGCGAATGGCCGAGCGCCGTTCCTCCGCCCCGCCGGCTCCGTCCGCGCCGGCCGCCAACTGCGCCTTGCGCCAATGCCACAGCCACACCGGCAAGCCCGCCAGGATGGTCGCCACGGCCAGGTCGAGCATCTCCAGCCCGTCACTGCCGAAGTCGCCCATCTGGACTCGCTCGATGAGCAGCACCAGCGCGGCGGTCAAGCCGCCGAGCAAAGCCGACATCCCCAACCCGGCCATCAGGTAGGTGTACAGCCGGCGCACCAGCGCCTGCCGCGATTCCTCGGCGATGCGGGCGGCGTCCCGGCGCAGGACGGCGGCGTGGTAGGCCCATAGCCCGCCGGCGACTATGATGATGGTCAGCGCTTGCGAGAGGTCCCCTTCGCCGCTAGGGACGCCCATGGCCCGGTCCAGCAGGTCGGCGACCAGCAGCGCGGTGGTGACAATGACCGCCAGCGCGCTGACAAAGAGCACGGCATATAGATATACCTTGCGCACCAGCGATTCCGCCCCGCGCGGGTCCGGCTCGCTGAATTGCCGCTGGGCCGCCAGCCAGAAGGGCAGCCACAGGCAGAAGCCGACCAGCAGCCGGGAGATCTCGGTCGCCAGCAGAGCGTCCGTCCTCTGGAAAGCCGGGCCGCCCGGCAGCAGCTCGCCCAACAGCCATTGCAGCAGGGCGCCGAAGGCTAAGGCCGCCATCACCAGGCCGGCGGCGGTGAAGACGTAAATGTATAACTGGGACATCACCAGCCAGGCGTCGCTCTCACTTTGCCGGCGGTCATCGGCCCGCTTCACGCTCCAGATGAACAGCCAGAAAAGGAGCAAAAGCAGCACCGCCGGCAGGGTATAGCGCAGCTCCTCCGCGGAAGTGGCCGCGTTGGCCCACCATTCGTTCACGCCCAGCCGGATATCGAACAGCCGGAAGGCCCCGGCGCGGATCAGCCCGTATAGGTTGCTGACCAGCGGCGCGAGGAAGGCGGCCAGCATGGCGTACAGGAATAGCCGGCGGGGAAAGGAGCCGCGATCGTCATCGGACTGGCTCGCCGCCCGCTGCGCCCACAGCCAGTGAACCAGGAACAAGGGCAGGGCGACAATCACAATGGCCAGCTGCAGGGCCACAAAGGCCAGCGCCGGGCGGCCCACCGCGGCCAGATTGCGTAGCAACGCGATCAGCGCCCAGACCAGCGCCTGCAATGTCACCGCGCTGACCAGATACAGGTACCAGCGTCGAATCTCAGCCATCGCACACCTCGGTAACTGGGTGACTGTCACTGCCGAAAGTGACAGTCACCTGCAGTCACTAATGCCAGGACCGGTTCCAGAACTCTTCGCCGTCAATCAGCTTCCAGGTCGCGCCTTCCGGCTGCAGCCACAACACGTGACGGCTTGACTGCCGGTCGCTGAACAGGATGCCGCCGCCCTCATAGCCGGTGACCATGACCGGCACGCGCACCACGTCGCCGCTGTCCGGCTCAGCCGGTTGCACGGCGAAGGAGGCGGCCTGGAGCATATCAGCGGAATATCCCAGCTCCCGGCGCATCTCGCGGCTATCGGCCGGCAGGCTGCGCAGTGAGGGCGACAGGTAGCCCAACGCTCGCTCGTATTCCTCCCGCTGGATGGCCAGCAGGTAATTGTGCGCAACCGCTTCCGGCGTGTCGTCGGCGAGGTACTCCGGCTCACTCCTGGCCAAAGCCAGCGCAAGGGAGACAATGACCACTATCGCGACCAGGATCACGATCCCGATCAGCCACCGGTCCAGCCCCTTGAACATCTCAACTCCTGTCCCCCGACCTGCTTCTATTATACTACGAATCGCTCCAGGGAGAGTGGGCCACTTTCAGGGACAGGGCCTTACAGTTTTCCACGCAGCGCCCGTCGTGGCCGGGTATGCCATTGCGCGCTCTCGTGGTAGCCGGAGGGAGCGGTATGGAAGCCGCGGGTACCACCGCGCCCGTCGTAGCCGCGCATTCCATTGCGCGCTCTCGAATTGGCCGGAAAACGCGGTATGGAAACCGCGGCTACCCCGCGACGACGGTCGGTGCCGTGTATTCTATTGCGCGCTCTCGTGGTAGCCCTGTATTTCGTTGGAGAGTGGAAGCAGTCTATTGGGTCATGTGAGCGACGATGTATTCGACGTCTTGATTGACGCCGGGCAGGGTGGCGGAGTCGCGCCGGTGCAGCCATGCGGTGCCCACAAAATACAGGCCGGGATATTGGGTCACCCCGCGCTGTTGGATGGGAAAGCCGTCCTCATCTGTGATCGGCAGTTTTACCAGGCTGAAATCAGAAGTGAATCCGATTGCCCAGATGATGGTGTTGATATCCGCGGATTCCAGGTCAAGCTCCGTAATCACTTCCGCGGAGTAGCCATCCTGCAGATCCGGCAGCGTCTCCGGCGCAGCATCAATTCCGTTTGCCTGAATATAGCGGTCAACCATGCCGACCAGGTCTTTTTCGATCTTGTCCGCTTTGGCGAGGTTCTCTTTCAAGTCTGGTTTGAACAGCAGCTTTCCATCTTGCACGCCGGCGAGGTGGCCGAGAAGTTGCACGCCGTCGCGCGCGAACTGATGCAGGCTAAGGGTGTGCCCGCCATCCCTGCCGCTGACGTGGGGGTTGCTGGCCAGCCGGACTTTGGGCGAGGGAAGCGTGTCCACGGGCTGTCCGAAAAAGCCGATATCCATCAACCAGGCGATGATGTCCCGGCCGCGATAACGGCGCGGGACGCGCGGCGTGGAGCCGACGCACAAATAGACTTTGCGCCCGCTCTGATAAAGTTCTTCGGCGATTTGCATGCCCGATTGCCCCGAGCCGACGACCAGCACGGCCCCGGCCGGCAATTGATGCGGGTTGCGGTAGCTCCCCGCATGAAGTTGCAGGATGCCCGGGGGCATGTTCGCGCTGAATGCGGGAATCTTCGGTTTCTGGAAGGAGCCGGTCGCTATGACGACGTTTTTGGCCTGAAATAGCCCGTCGCTGGTTCTGACCTGATAGCCGGATCCGTCCGCGAGCGGAGCGACTTCCAACACCGCTGTGTTGAACCGTACAGGCAGGTCAAACTTCTCTACATACTGCTCAAAGTACTCTACAACCTCCGCCTTTGTGAGAAAGCCATCGGGATCACTTTCGGCATAGTGCGCGCCGGGGAGTCGAATGGTCCAGTTGGGGAAAACGAGGGTGAAGGAATCCCACCGCTCATTGCGCCAGACGTTGCCGGCCTTCTCCGCCTGTTCAAAAACGATATGCGGGCGGCCCAATTGGGTCAGGTGATAGCTTGTGGCCAGTCCCGCCTGTCCGCCGCCCACGATGATAGTCTCAATCTCATTCATATTGCGCTCCTCCTGCGCACGAGTTGGTGGA
>CAZIKT010000078.1:3762-4841 GCA_964539885.1 uncultured Ardenticatenaceae bacterium
TCCGCCAGGTACCGCATCGCTTCCGGCGTTTCCTCAAACGTAAACCGCCGGTCAATGCGGGGCGCGATTTGGCCGGCCACGACAAGCTCGCTGATCGCCGTCAGGCCGGCGCGACTTTGCTCGGCGAACAGTAGGCCGACCCGCCGGCCGTCGCTCCGCCCCAGCAGAGGGCCCAGCAACACGGCCTGCAGCAGAACGCCGACCGACCCACCGACGAGCAGGCAGAGGCCGTTTGGCCGCAGCGCCCGCCGGTAGGCGCGGACGGAGCGGTGGGCGATGACGTCCAGGATGAGGTCATATTGCCTGCCGTTACGGGTGAAGTCTTCGTTGGCGTAATCAATGACTTCGTCCGCGCCGAGCGAACGCATGAACTCCAGCTTGTCCGCGCTGTCCACGCCGGTCACTTCCGCCCCATAGAGGCGGGCAAGCTGCACGGCAAAGGAGCCGACGCTGCCGCCCGCGCCGTTGATCAGCACTTTCTGGCCCGGCTGCACCCGCCCTTGCTCGCGAATCCCGTGCCAGGCGACCGTTCCCGCCTGCGGGATGGCCGCCGCCTCCTCGAAAGTCAGGCCGGCCGGCTTCAGGGCCAGCGTCTTGCCGGCGGCGCAGACATACTCCGCCAGCCCGCCATGATAGCCGGGCAGCTCCCCGAACAGCTCGTCGCCCACTTTGAACTCCGTGTGCCGGTCGCCGACGGCTTCCACCCGCCCGGCTATATCCGACCCGAGTATACGCCGGCCCGGACTGCGCAGCCCACCGAGGCGGGCATAAAGCGGCCGGCCAATCAGCCCTTCCCGGTCGGAGCCGTTCAGCGAGACGGCGAGCACCCGGATGAGCGCTTCGTCGGGGGCCGGGAGCGGCTTTTCCATTTCCTCGACGGCGAGCACATCCGGCGGCCCATAGCGGCGCTGGACGACGGCTTTCATACGCTTCCTGTGGGTTCGGGGCGGTTCACGGGATGGAGCCGCCGTGCGATTGTCTGCTTTGCACGCCGGTGATTCTAGCTGCCCGCGGGCCGGGATGCCAGGGTCGCCGCTAATATCCCTTGCCTTTCCCGCGCGACCGGTCGTATACTGCCG
>CAZIKT010000078.1:4941-7192 GCA_964539885.1 uncultured Ardenticatenaceae bacterium
CCCGAGGCCGGAACGCCGGACAGAGAGAGACCACCTGACATGCCCTCCCCGCAAGATGCGATCGCCGCCGGCCGGGCAGCCCTGCTTGCCGCTGATTGGCCGGCCGCGAAAGGACATTTCGAGCAGTCGCTCCAGTTGGCCGAGAGCGCCGAAGCCCACGACGGGCTGGGGATCGCGCTCTGGTGGCTCAACGATGTATCCCTCGCGCACCAGCACCGCATCATCGCTTACAACGGCTACAAGCAACAGGGCGAACCGGCGCGGGCGGCGGTGATCGCCGGCTGGCTGGCGCGCGAGCAAATGTTTCTACACGGCAACGCGGCGGCGATGAACGGCTGGTTTGCGCGCGCGGAGCGCCTGCAACAGCAAATCGGACCCGGCCTTGAGAGCGCCTGGTGCGAGATCCTGAGGGCTTCCATGACCGCGCCGCCGGAAGCGCTGGAGCAGGCCGCCGGAGAGGCCATTCAAGTCGCTCAGCTTCACCAGGACCAACGCCTGGAGGCCTTCAGCATGGCGTTCAGCGGGCTGGCCCGGGTCATTCGCGGTCGCGTGCAGGCCGGCATGGCCCAACTGGACGAAGCGATGACCATGACCACCGGCGGCGAGGTGCAGGACTACATGGTGATCAGCGAAGTGTTCTGCGTGCTTCTCTCGGCGTGCGAGATTGCCGGCGATCTGGTGCGCAGCGAGCAATGGTGCCGGGTAGCGGCCGACTTCGCCGAGCGCCATCGCTGCCCGTTTCTCTCCGCTTATTGCCGCACCACCTACGGCAGCCTGCTGACCACGCTCGGCCGTTGGCAGGAGGCGGAAATGGAGCTGGAGGGAGCGATGCGGGCGTTTTCGGCCGGGCATCGCGGCTTGCGCGTGCACGCGCTGTTCAAGCTGGCCGATTTGCGGGTCAGCCAGGGAAGGTTGGAAGAGGCGCAGCAGCTGTTAGCCGGCTTCGAGGACCAGGACGGCGCGCTGGCCCCTCTGGCTCGGCTGCACCTGGCCCGCGGGCAAAGCGAGATGGCCCGGGCGGTGCTGGCGCAGGCGCTTGAATCGGCGGAGGACGCGACGCTCTACCGCATCCCCTACCTCAGCCTGCTGACCGAGGTGATGCTGGCGATGAACGATGTCGCCGGGGCGTTGCAGGCGGCGGATGAGCTGGAGGCGTTGGCCGAACGGACGCGCAGCGACTTCCTGATCGCCCAGGCGGCGCTGACGGTGGGTAAGGCGCACCGGCAAGCCGGGAAGGACGACGCGCTGGGCCATTTCAGCGCTTCCATCCAACTGCTGAAGCGCTATGAGCAATCGCTGCTGGCCGGAGAGGCGCGCTTCCAGATGGCGCAGAGCCTGCGCGATAGCGACCGGCCGGGCGCGATTGCCTGGGCGCGGGCGGCGCTGGCCACCTTTGAGCGCATCGGGGCCGCCGGCCGGGCTGCCGAGACAATGAGCCTGTTGCGCGGGCTGGGCGTAGCCGGCAAACCCGGAGCGCGCACGCCGGCCGCGTTGACGCCGCGCGAGACGGAGATCCTGGCCTTGCTCGGGCAAGGCCTGACGAATCGGGAGATTGGGGAGCGGCTTTTCATCAGCGCCAGGACGGTGGAGCACCACGTGGGCCGGATTCTGGGTAAGCTGAACCTGCGCAACCGGGCGGAGGCCGCGGCCTATGTGAGCCGGGATAGATAGGGGGGTGAATAGGGGATTGCCCCGATGTGCCCGGGCCGGCGCCGGATTATGATGATGCCCGTATCTATCCAACCTAAGCCGGAGGTTACGGGACAATGATCAGCGAAGCAGTCGAAGCGAAGGTGTTGGGCGACGGGCAGGGCAGGGCGCTGTGGCATCTGGGGGCGCTGATGAATTTCAAGGCGTTGGGGGCCGAGACCGGCGGCGCTTTCTGGGCGGTGGAGAGGTTGGTGGACAGCCAGATGGCGGTGCCGCTGCACGTCCACAGCCATGAGGATGAGGTATGGTACGTGCTGGAGGGCGAGATCCGCTTCGTTGTCGGGGAGCAGGAGCTAATCGGCCGGCCGGGCACGTTCGCCTACATTCCGCGGGGCGTGGCGCACACCTTCCAGGTCATCTCGGATACCGCCCGTTGGTTCGGCTTTGGGACGCCGGCCGGGCTGGACCAGTGGTTCTTCGAGACGGGCGAGCCGGCCGGGGCGCTGACCCTGCCGCCGCCCGCCGGACCGCCGGATGTGGAGGCCATCGTCAGCAGCCTGCGCCGGTATGGGACGGAGACGCTGGGGCCGCCGCCGGGGGT
>CAZIKT010000079.1:0-7166 GCA_964539885.1 uncultured Ardenticatenaceae bacterium
ACGGCTCTCGACTTCATGGCGATTCCTCCTCACCCAGATGCCGGCGGCTGGCCGGCAGTGGCTCGTGTCAGCCGGCAGAGTAGTGATGCCTGAAGGGTATGATAGTGGAGTCGGGGGCGAGACGGCAAGTGATGTTTATCATGAACAGTAGGGAAGTCATCCTCGAAGCGACAGTCACCCGAGCCCGCCACTCATCCGCCAACACCCCCTCACCCCGCCTCCCCCATCCCCTCCCCACCCCGGCGCGCCGCCAGATCATCGCGCTGCCCCTGCATCGGCACGCCCAGCCGATAGGCGGTCGAGCCGATGATGTGCGACGTGGTGGGGCCGGTAAGCATCAGCAGCACGATCAGCAGCAACCCCCGCCCGATGCCGGCGTCCGTCCATAACACCGCCGCCGTCAGCAGCAACACCGCCCCGAACACCCCCACCTTGCCGGTGGCGTGCAGGCGCGTATAGGCGTCCGGAAAACGCAGGTAGCCCAGCACGCCGGCCACCGAGAACGCCGTCCCCCCCAGAATGGCCGCGAAGACCAGCAGATTCAGCACCAACTCCATATCTCTCTACTCCTGCAATACCGTGCCCGCCGGCCCTAGAAAGCCTGCTGGTCCACCAGATAGCGCGCCAGGGCAATAATGCCGATGAAGCCCAACGCCGCCAGCGCCAGCGCCACATCCAGATAGACGCTGTCCCGCGTGATCAGCGCGATCAGCACCAGAATGGACAGCGTGAGCGTGCTCAACAGGTCCAGGCCGGTCAGCCGGTTCACCGCGTCTTCACCGCGCAGGATGCGCCACAGTGCCACCAGGACCAATACCACGTGTACCCAGAGGGCAACCGTCAGCGTGTGGTTGATTAACGACTCCATGCCTGCACTCCTAATTGAAAATCCGCCGCAACAATTCCTGGCGCAGCCGTTGCGCGGCGGCGATCTGCTCCTCCGCCCGGCTGGCATCCAGAACGTGCGTGTAAAACACACCATCCTCCCCGACCTGCACCACCAGCTCGCCCGGCGTCAAGGAGATGGCGTGCATGCTCAACGCCTGGGACAGCTCCGAACGGCAGTCAGAGGGAATGGCGATGATGCCCGGCTGCAGCGCGGGCCGGCGGCTGAACACCAGCCGCGCCACCACCAACCCGCTCACCACCAGGTCCCACATCAGCAACAGCAGATAGCGGATCAGCGCCAGCAGCGCGCCGGGTAGGCGGCTCCAGGCGGGACGGCTCCGCGTGGGGTGGATCAGGGCCGCGCCGGCCGCCGCCAGGGCCAGGCCGAGTAGCACGTTGCCGGCCGTGGCGTTGCCGCTGATCGCCAGATAGATCATCAAGAGTAGCAAGAGCAATGGAAACATCGTTATCCTCCCAGAACAGCCTGGATGTAGGCGGCCGGCGAGCCGAGCCAGAGGCTGGCCTCCCAGGCCACCCGCACCAGCGGTTCAGCCCAGATGCCCAGGGCCAACGCCGTCGTCAACAGCACCGCCGGCGCGAGCAACCGGTCCGGGCGCTTCTTCGGCTGCCCCTCCGCCGTTGGCGGCGCGCCCGGCGCGTCCTTGTCGGCCATCTGCCACCAGATCAGCTGGAACGCCCGCATCACGTAAATCAGGGTGAGCACCCCGCCGGCGGCGATGACCACCAGCAACAAGTAGGAGGCCGGCTTCGCGGCGGCGACCTCGATGCCGCTGCTGAATAGCAACAGCTTGCTCACAAAGCCGTTGGTGGGCGGCACGCCGGCCAGAGCCAGGCCGCCCACGAAGAACAGCGCGCCCGCGAAGGGAGCGTGGCGGCCCATACCCCGCAGCACGGAAAAGGCCGCCGATTTCACCGGAGCGCGGCTGGCCACGGCCCCGGCCAGCATCAGCATGGCCGCCTTCACCAGGCTGTGGTTGAAAGCAAAGACCAGCGCGGCGGCGATGGCCGGCGGCGTGCCCCAGCCGACGCCCACCAGGATGAAACCCACCTGGGCCAGTGTAGAGTAGGCCAGCATCCGCTTCAGGTTGCCCGATTGCGCCGAGGGCCCGGCCCGCTTTGGCGAATTGCCCGGCAACCGCTCATTGCCCAGCGCCGCCAGCCCGCCGAAGAGTACCCCGGCTACCCCAATCACCAGCAGCACCATGCGCAGTTGGCCGCTTTGCGCCGGGAAGAGCAGCGTGGTCATGCGCAGCAGCCCATAGACCCCCAGCTTGACCACCACCGACGAGAGCATGGCGCTCACCGCCGTGGGCGCCGCCGTGTGGAAGTCCGGCTGCCAGAAGTGGAACGGCGGCGCCGCGCACTTGATCAGAAAGACCACCAGCAGCAGGGCCACGGCGATGGGCAGCAGTGGGGTCGCGCCCATCTCGGCCACCCGCGCCGCCAGGTCAGCCATATTGAGCGTGCCGTAGCTGGCGTACAGGCTGCCGATGGCCAGCAACATCATCGCCGAGGCCAGCAGACTCATGTAAAAATACTTGTAGGCCGCCTCCACCCCGAAGCGATCGTCGGAGATGGCCGTCAGCAGGGTGGCGGAGATGACCAGCAGCTCGATAAAGACGAACAGGTTGAACAGGTCGCCGGTGAGAAACGCGCCGTTTAGCGCCGCCGCCATCGCCAGGAAGAGCGGGAAGAAGCCGGGATAGCGCACAGCCATATCACCGGAGCCGGCCGCGTAGATCGCGCCGCAAAAGAGGACGAAGGCGGTCATCACTGTCAGCAGGGCGCTGAGCGGGTCGGCCACCAGCGTGATCCCGGCCGGTGGGATCCAGCCGCCGCTCTGAAAGACGAGGGCCGATCCTTCCCGCGACACGATAGCCAGCAGCCATCCGCTCGCCGCCAGCGAGGCCGCCAGCACGGCCACCGCCCACGCGCGGGCCAGCCTCAGCCGCCGCCCCGCCAGGACGGCGAGCGCCGCCCCGGATAACGGAACAAGAATAGGAAGCAAGACGAGACTCGAATCCATGGTCCTCCCTAATGCCTCAGGTTGTTCACGTCGTCCATGTCGCTGGTCTCGTAGCGGGCGGAGATGATGGTGAGCAGGGCCAGCATCAGCGCCGTACCGGCCATGCTGATCACGATCGCCGTCAGGATGAGCGCCTGAGGCAGGGCGTCGCTGCGCACGCCTACCTCGCTCGCATAGGGGGGCGCGTCGCCGCTGGACGCCCCGGCGCTCAGCAGAAAGAGGTTGACGGCGTTAGCCAGGAGCATCAACCCGAGCACTGAGCGGATGACGTTGCGGCGCAGAATCTGAAAAACGCTCACCGCGAAAAGAACGCCGATGGTCAGCGCCATTATCAATTCCATCGTGCCTGATCCTCCCGTGCATTTGTCGTGTCGTCGGTCGCCGGCTCCGGTTGCGCGGCGGCCGCCTCGCCCTCCGGATGGCCGAGCGTGTTCAGGATGTAGGCCGTTCCCCCGAGCACGGCCAGGAAGATGCCCACCTCAAAAATGAAGCCGCTGCTCAGTTTCACCCCCGGCGGCAGCGGCAGGGAGAGCCACTGGTTGAAGTCAACCGGGGCCAGAAATGAGCCTTCCAGGGCGGCGGCGACAACCCCCAGGCCAATCACCAGCAACAGGCCGCCGGCAATGAGCGGGGCCGGGCGCAGCCAACGCAGGCGGCGGATCACCTGCTCATAGCCGAAGACCACGTACCAGAATGCAATCGCCAGGCCGACCACCACCCCGGCGGTGAAGCCGTCGCCGGGCCGGTCGTGCCCGAAGAGCATGTGCGTGGCGGCGATAATCAGCGCCAGCGGCAGAATCAGATAGGCCAGCGCTTTCACCAGCGGGGCGGGATTCGCGGGCACGGCCGGCCGGGGCAACGCGCGGGATGCGTGGCGCAGCAGCGTATACACGCCCAGCCCCGCCATGCTGAAGACGGCGATCTCCACCAGCGTGTCCAGCGCCCGAAAGTCCACGATGATCGCCCCCACGATATCGCTGGCCCCGGTCAGCTCGCTGGCATTGGCCTCATAATAGGGGGTGACCGCGCTGCCCCGCGGTCGCGAGGTGAGCGCCGCCAGGCTGAGCACGGTCACCACCAGCCCCAATCCGGCGGCGATGCCGGCGTCGCGCAACATCCCCGCCCGGCTGCCCGCATAGGTGGTCGCCTGCGCCTGGCTGCGCTGCGCCTGCGGTAGGCGGGTGAGGGTCAACACCAAAATGACCAGCGCCAACACGTCTACCACCACCTGCACCAGGGCCACATCCGGGGCCGGCTCCAGCGCCATCAGGATGGTCACCCCCAGGCCGACGGCCCCGAAGGCCAGCACGGCGTTCACGTCCCGGCGCAGGAACACGGTAGCCAGCGCCGCCCCCAGCGTGGTGATCAGCGCCAGCAGGCGCAGCAAGGCGTCCGGCTCGCCCAGCGAGAGCGCAACATCGGGCAGCGGCGCGCGCAGGGCCGGCCCCTCGATCAGCAGAATAGCGCCCAACAGCCCAACGAGGATAGCCATCAGGTAGAAGCGCAGCCGCCCATGCTGCAGGCGCGTGGCGGCCCACCCGGCGCTGTCCACAGCCCGCAAGCCGGCGGCGTACAGGCGATCCAGGCTCAGCCCCGCCCCCAGGCGCTGCTGCGCCGCCCGCACGCGCTCGCGCATGATGAACAGCAGGCTGCCCAACACAATGGCTACCGCCGACAGCGCCAGTGGAACGTTGAGGCCGGTCCACAGGGCCAGGGAGACCTTCACCGGCGCCCCGTAAGCGGCCTCCGCCGCGGCGGCAAACATCGTCGCCAGGGCGGTCGGCTCAGGCAGCAGGCCCAGCCCCAAAGAGAGCAAAGCGGGCGCGGCCGGGACCAGCCACATCGGCGGCGGCGCTTCGTGGGCCGGCGTGCGCACCCGGCCGAGGAAGACACCCGTCACCAGCAATGCCGCCTGCCCCAACAAGAGGGCCCCGGCCAGCACCGTCGCCAGGGGAAGCAGGGTCGCCCCCACCGCCGGCAATGACGGGTGCACCGCCGTGGCCAACAGCGTCTCCTTCGCCAGAAAGCCGAAGAGCGGCGGCAGCCCGGCCATGGACAGGGCAGCGACCGCCGCGACCACAAAGGTAAAGGGCATGGAGCGAGCCAGCCCGCCCAGCCGGTCCAGCAGGCGAGTGCCCGACTCGTGTTCCACGCTGCCCACCACCAGGAAAAGGGCGCTCTTGTACAGGGCGTGGGCCACGATGCCGATGACCAGGGCCTTGAAGGCCACTTCGGTATCCTGAGCAATCAGCAGGACCAGGACGCCGAGCTGGCTGATGGTCGAGTAGGCCAGCAGCGCTTTCAGGTCGTTCTGTTTGAATCCCAAATACGCGCCGATCAACATCGTCACCAGGCCCACGCTGCCCAACAGCCAGAACCACGGTTCCGTCTGGCCCAGGGCCGGGTGCAGGCGGGCCAGCAGGTAAATGCCCGCCTTGACCATCGTCGCCGAGTGCAGGTAAGCGCTGGCCGGCGTGGGCGCGCTCATGGCCCCGGGCAGCCAGACGTGAAAAGGAAACTGGGCGCTCTTGGTGAAAGCGCCGAGGGCCACGAGGACCAGCATCGCCGGGTACAGGGCGGAGGCGCGCAGGGAATCGCCGGCGCCGGCGATCTCGTTGAAATCAACGCTCCCGGCCACGTCGGCGACGAGCAGCAGGCCGAGCAGCAGGGCCACGCCGCCCCCGCCGGTGACCAGCAGCGACCTGAACGCCCCACGGCGGGCGGCGGCATCCCCCGTCTTGTAGCCGATCAACAGGAACGAGGCTACGCTGGTCATTTCCCAGGCGATGAAGAGGGTGATGATGTCCCCGGCCAGCACCAGGGCCAGCATGGCGGTCATGAACAGGAAGAGATAGCTCAGGAAGCGGCGCGCGTCCGCCCGGGGGCCGAAGTAGGAGCCGGTGTAGATGACAATCAAGGCCCCGATGCCGGATACCAGCAAAGCGAAGAGCAGCCCCAGCCCGTCGAGACGCAGGCCCAGCTCCAGGCCGAGTGTGGGCAACCAGGAGACGCTCCAGCTGAGGGTGGAGCCGGCGCTGATGGCGGGCGCCTGCATGAGCAACCAGACAAAGGCGGCCGCCGGGAGCAGGGCCAGGGCCGCGGAAAGCCGGGTGAAGCGGA
Source organism: uncultured Ardenticatenaceae bacterium (assembly GCA_964539885.1). Classification (GTDB taxonomy): domain Bacteria; phylum Chloroflexota; class Anaerolineae; order Promineifilales; family Promineifilaceae; genus JACKCB01. The sequence goes on from CAZIKT010000079.1 coordinate 6,056, forward strand.
CGCGGCGGGTCGCGGGCCACGCCGCCAGTAGCGCCCCCAACGCCGCCAATAACAGAGGCAGGTAGAGGGCATCGGCGCTGAACGTCATCGGCAGTCCTCCATCTCCAACTCCATTAGGGCGGGCGGCGCGCGCCCGCCCGGCGGGACGGGGCCGGATGCCGGGCAGGACCTGGCCACCCCGCGACAACTATTTTGCTCCATTTCTCGTTCCGGGCAAGCTCCACGGCTCTTCAACGGCCTTCGCAGCCGGGATGCACCGGCGGCGTCAGTCGAGGTGCGGCAGGGGTTGATTGAGGTGACTGTCACTTTCCGGAGTGACAGTCACCTCGCGTCATTCATACGCCAACACATCCCGCACCGTCAGCCGCACCGCGTTGCGCGCCGGCAGCCAGCTGGCCAACGCCGCCAACACCAGCACGACCACCAGCCACAGGAACAGGCCGGTGAGCGAGAACCTGAGGGGTGTAAGAGAAGCTCGACTTTGCGAAAAGTCGAACTTCTAGCCGGATTTGGGTCACGCGCAGGCGAGGAGCTCGCGAAGGCGGCCGGCAATTTCCGCCGGGGCCGTGGCGTAGAGGAAACCTACGGAATTCAATGGTTTGATAGCGCATGGTATAATTAACACTGAATCGTGTGGGTCAGCAGACGTGCGCACTGAGGTAGATTGTCGCGATGGAAACCGGAACCCTTGATGAAGTTGTCAATGCCGTCATGCGCCTTCCGCAAGAGCAGCAGGAAATGCTGCTCGAAATCGTGCGCAGAAGGCAGGTTGAACTGCGCCGGGAAGAGATTGCCGCTGACGCTCAACAATCGCTCCGGGCGTTCCTGAGCGGCGAGCTGAAGCCTCAGCCCATAGACGAAATCATCCGCCGGCTTGACGAGTCGCTCGACGAGTGACCGAGCGCAACCTTGTTCTGACGCCAACATTCGCCCGGGCCTATCGCAAGTTTGTCCGGCGAGACAGGCGCTAGCGGAGCCGGATTGAGGAAACGCTGCGCGAATTGAGCATCGATGCGTTTGCGCCGTCGCTGGCAACGCACAGGTTGAGCGGCCGACTACACGGCCTGTGGGCGAGCTCTTGCGGCTACGATTGCCGAATCATCTTCTCCAT
>CAZIKT010000080.1:0-2996 GCA_964539885.1 uncultured Ardenticatenaceae bacterium
AGGGACGCGGGCAATATCCCCCGCGCTTGCAGGTCGCGCACCATTTGCTCGTAGCTGACCCCGTAGCGGCGGGCCAGCTCACGGGCGAAGCTGCGGCCCATGGGCGGCCCCGGCCGGACATGGTAGCTGCGCTTCACCGCCCCGGCCGCGCCGTCGTCATGGGGGCCGGCCTGGTCAATGCGCGAGGCCACCACGCTGACGATGTCGCTATCGCCGGCGGTCTCTTGATTGAGCGCGGCGGCCATGGCGGCCAGCTCGTGCATGTGCGTGGCGTAGACGGCGCGCACGCCGATCATGCGCATGACCCGGATGACGTCCTGGGCCAGATACAGGCTTTCGCCGGGGCTGGTGCTGGTCAATGATTCGTTGAGCAAGATCAGGCTGTGGCGGGTGGCCCGGCTGAAGATCTCTTTCAGGCGCTGGGCCTCCTCGCCGAAGCGGCCGGTTCCTCGCTCCAGCTTCTCCTCTACCGGAAAGTGGGTGTAGATGCCGTCCGCCGGGCTGACCCGGGCCTGCGCGCCGGGTACGTACAGACCGGCCTGGGCCAGCAGCTGGGTCAATCCCACCGCCTGCAGATAGGTGGTCTTGCCGCCGAGATTGGGGCCGGTGAGGATCTGGATGCGCCCATCCGCCTCCAAAAAGATGTCGTTGGTGACGATGGAGCGGCTCAGGTCCGGCGATTTGTGTCCAACGCTCTGGAGCAGGGCCAGGCTGAGGTTGTAGCTGTCCTTCACCCGGCACAGGCGCTCATCGGCCGGGGCGATTTCCGGCCGGCACATGGGCAGGCCGCAGCCCTTCATCCGCTCAATCAGGCGGACGGCCGGCAGGTAAAAGAGTAGCTCTTGCCATAGGCCGACGAAGGCCCGGCCGGCGATGTGGGTGTAGGCCTTCAGCGCCCTGGAGATGGGTTTGCAGACCCGGTCCAATACCATGGCCAGATCGCGGAAGAGCGGGACCATCAGCGGGTTCAGCCGGCCGGGTATGGGCAGGGGCACGGGGCCGCCAATGATGCCGGCCCCCAGCCTGGGCTCGACGGCGTGCAGCGGGCCGATGCCGCGCCCTGGCTCCTCGCCCCGCTCCAGCAGCCTGTTCAAGAAGCCGCCGGCGGTAAAGCGGCGCTCGTTGACGGCGAGTAGGACCGCTTCAATCGGCTTCAGGTCCTGGTCCAGGTTCACGCCGATGGTGACGCTCTGGCTGGAGCGAGCCTGGCGCAGCCAATCCGGCAGCTGTTGGACCAGCTCCTGGTAGAGCGGGTCGCCGGTGATCCGCTCGACCGCCGCCCGCAGGTTGCGCAGGCCGTCGGAACGTGTTTGCGCTTCGGGCGATGCGAAGATGCGGCTGAGACCCTCCACGCAGGCGACGATGCTCTCCAGCTCGCCCAGTCGCCAGATGACCTCGTACAACTCCACCGCTTCGCGCGCCTCGCCCCGATAGTAGTCCAGCGCCAGGGCTTCGAGGGTGGGCATCAGCTCATGCAGGTTCTCGACCAGCGCCGGGTTCGCGAGCAGGTCGTCGAGCACGTCCAGCCGGTAGCGGATCACTTCCGCATCGCGAGATGGGCTGAGCAGGATCTTTTCGATAGCGGCGCGCTGGGCGTCCCCGGCGCTAAGGTGGGCGATGATGTTGTCCAGCCCGAGGTCGCGGGCTGACTGGGGGGTCACGGCGGCGGCTGACGGGGCAGTTGGCGGCGCGCCGCCCGGCCATAACAGGCTGACGTCCAGCCGGAAGGGGGGCTGGTTATCGCTGACAGGGGATTGCATGTAGGCGCTCCCGGTCAAACAAATCTCGGGTCACAAGGAGCGATTATAGTCGAATTGGGGCCGGGGAACCAAGCGGATTGCCGGCGCAGCGACGGTGGCCAGCCTGTCGGAGGTCCCCAAAACTACAAGGTGTTCACTAAGTCATTGCGCCAGTTCAAGGGTAACAGACCGGCCCGCGCGGGATTCGAGGGTAATCAGCATTTCCAGGCTGAATTTGTCCCATTTTCCGCGCACCAAGTCTGATACCCGGGATTGCGCAATGCCCAAGACCTGAGCAGCTTCCACCTGCGTCATTCCGCTTGACTGAATGTACAATCTCAAGTCATTCATCAGTTCGGCTCGCATCTGCAGAATGGCGGCCTCGGCCGGTTCAAGATCCAGGTCCGCAAATACGTTCCCACTTGACGCAATAATCGGTTCATCCATTGGTTACTCTCCTAACCGCGTGTAACGCATACGTCAGACAGGTCCGACTTCAGACAGAAGTCGGACTTCATGGAACCGGCTACCAGCGCAGGGCGAAGTCGTGATAATCGGGCTGGTCAATATCCTGCCACCGGCTGTACACGTCCGTCACCCGGGCGGCGGTCGGGCCGCGATGCAGCCATTGCTCCAGCCGGCGCACCTGCTCATCCTCCCCCTCCGCCATGACCTCGACCCGGCCATCCGGCAGGTTGCGCACCCAGCCGGTCAGCCCCAACCCCTGCGCCGTGTGCAGCGTGTGATAGCGGAAGGAGACCCCCTGGACGCGGCCGGTGATCAGGGCATGCAGGCGTTTCATGGTGTGCTGACGTCCATGCCGGCGGATTGTAGCACATCGGTCGCGCCGGATATAGCGACGCCTCTGGAGGAGCCAAACGTGCCACGAAGTGAACAGAGCGCCACTGAATTGAACGCCGATGGAGCAGATGAACGCGGATCTCGAATTGGGGAAAGGGGCCGCGGGGCCGGCGATCAGACTTTGGTCTTAACAAAATCATGACAAATAGCGGGTAGCCCTATGACTTGCGGCACTTACGCAGAATCCGGCGCCGGCTATCATATAGAGTAGAAGAGTAGAAACGACTGGAACCCTCCTGAGGCAAAGAAACCGGGCTTTCGGCATATGTCTGGAGACCCGGTTTCTCGTCTCGGGTCAGCCGTTCAGGGTTCGCAGCAAATGTGGTGTTGTGCGCAGGCATTGCTGACAAGGGCGGTCGGGATGCCTCATTCGATTTCCGGGAGAGGCGGGCCGCC
>CAZIKT010000080.1:3096-5294 GCA_964539885.1 uncultured Ardenticatenaceae bacterium
GGACCGGCGCCGCTCGCCCTGCAACCCGGCGACGAGATGGCCGCGCCGGCGGCGTTGTCGCCGGCGGAATTGACGGCCTGCCGCTCAGCCATTGAGGAAGTGTACTGGAACCACCGGCTGTGGCCCGCGGAGAACCCCGGCCCCAAGCCCGCCTTTAACGAGGTGGTCCCGGCAACCGCGGTCCAGGCCAAAGTGGAGAATACGTTGCGCGCCTCCAATGCCCTGCAGGAGTTGTGGGGACAGGCAATCACCGGCGAGATGCTGCAGGCGGAGATGAACCGCATGGCCGCCGCCACCCAGCAGCCGGCGGTGCTGGCGGAGATGTGGGCGGCGCTGAACAACGACCCGGCCCTGATCGCCGAATGTCTGGCCCGGCCGGCGCTGGCCAACCGGCTGTTGCGCAACTTCCACGACGGCGGCGAGGCCGGCCCGGACAGCTCGTTCAACGAATGGTGGGCGGCCAACGCCGGGCGCTTTGCCCCGGAAGCGCAGGCCACGCCCGCCTATCCGTACACGTTGCCGGCCGTCTCCGGCATCCCGATCGCCGGGCAGCCGGTGGAGGGCGGCGACGATAGCTGGCGACCGACCCCGGCCATCCCCTTCTACACCGACGGCACGGCAGTGTGGAGCGGCTCCGAAATGCTGATCTTCGGCGGCAGCGGCTCCGAGCAAGGCTATATGTATGACCCGGCCACGGACACCTGGGACCAGATGAATACGCTGAATAATCCGGTGGGCCGGCGCGAGCATACGGCGGTCTGGACGGGCACGGAGATGATAGTGTGGGGCGGCTGCACGGGCAGCTCCCACGCCTGCGACCTGAATTCCGGCGGTCGCTACAACCCGGCCACCAACACCTGGACGCCGACCAGCATCCCGGCTGACGTCAGCTCGCGCACCCGCCATGGGGCGGTGTGGACGGGTGAGGTGATGGTCATCTGGGGCGGTTGCCGCTATGCGGCCCTTGACACCTGCACCATTATTCCGCCGGAAGGGGGCCGCTACGACCCAGTTACCGACAGCTGGGAAAGAACGTCTGGCGTCAACCAGCCGCAAGGGCGCACCTTGCCGTTGATGGTCTGGACCGGCAGCCAGGTGATTATCTGGACGAGCGCCGGCTTCCCCGGCGGCCGATATGACCCGGTGGCCGATACCTGGCAGTCCATGAGCACCGTCAACGGCCCGCCGGGAACGCTGGGCACGCTGGTCTGGACCGGCACGGAAGCCATCGCCTGGGGCGGCTGCACCGGCTCGCCCAATTGCCAGACGCCGGAGAACACCGGCGGCCGCTATGACCCGGTCACGGATACCTGGACGCCGACCAGCACGGTCAACGCGCCGGAGGGACGCTGGTTCCAGGGCGCGGTCTGGACCGGCGAGGAGATGATCGTCTGGGGCGGCTCGACCGGGTCGACCTGGCTGAACAGCGGCGGCCGGTACAACCCGGCGACGGATACGTGGACGCCGACCAGCGCCACGAACGCGCCCTCCGCCCGCTTCTCTATGCAAGCTGTCTGGACGGGCGACCTGATGATCGTCTGGGGCGGTCGCTTCGGCAGCCGCACCGGCGGTCGCTACTCCCCGGCTACCGACAGCTGGACGCCGGTGAGCACGAATGACCCGGTGGTCAACCGCGCTCGCCACGCCGCCGTCTGGACCGGCACGGAGATGATCATCTGGGGCGGAGAGGTCGGCGTGCAGCATTACGACTTCGGCTCGGTCTATGACGCCGTGCTCGCCGAATGGTGGCTGGCCAGCAGCGAAAACGCGCCCTTCGGATATACGGAGCCGTCGGCCGTCTGGAGCGGGGTGGAGATGCTGGTCTGGGGCGGCCACGGCAGCAACTTCGTCAATAGCGGCGGGCGCTACAATCCCGGCAGCGATAGCTGGACGATGATGACCTTTACCAACGCGCCGGAGGGCCGCGTGTACCATAGCGAGGTCTGGACCGGCAGCGAGCTGATCATCTGGGGCGGCAGCTCCTGGGATGACGAGACGGATAACACCGGCGGCCGGTACGATCCCGCCGCGGACACCTGGACGGACACCAGCCTGACCGGCGCGCCGGAAGGAAGACGCTGGCACAAGGCCGTCTGGTCAGGCGACGAGATGATCGTCTGGGGCGGGCGAGGGCCGAACGGCGAGCTGAATACGGGCGGCCGGTATGACCCGGCCACAAACAGCTGGACGCCGGTCAC
>CAZIKT010000080.1:5394-7027 GCA_964539885.1 uncultured Ardenticatenaceae bacterium
CTGGCCGATGACGCCGGCTACACCCACACCGGCGGCATCTATTACCCCGGCCCAATCGTGAACAACCCGCCGGTGGCCCAGGACGACGGCTACGCGGCCACAGAGGACGAGACGCTGACCGTGCCTGCCCCCGGCGTGCTAGGCAACGACAGCGACCCGGACGGCAATCCGCTGGTCGCGCAGCTGCAAAGCGGGCCGGCGCACGGCTCCCTGACGCTGAACCCGAACGGCTCCTTCAGCTATGTGCCGGACGCCGGCTTCATCGGCATGGACAGCTTCACCTACCAGGCAGTTGACGGGCTGGCGGCGAGCAACACCGCCACGGTGACCATTGAAGTCGCGGAAGCGCAGAACAGCGCGCCCAGCGCACAGGACGACGATTATGTGGCCCAGCAGGACCAGACGTTGCTGGTGCCGGCCCCCGGCGTGCTGGCGAACGACAGCGACCCGGACGGCGACCCCATCCAGGCGCTGCTGGTTGCCACGACCACGAACGGCTCCCTGGACCTGAACCCGGACGGCTCGTTCAGCTACACACCGGACGCCGGGTATGCCGGCGGGGACTCGTTCACCTATCGGGCCAGCGACGGGCTAGTGGAGAGCAATATCGCTACCGTGACCATCGAGGTAACGGAGACGCCGAACAACGCGCCCATCGCGCTGGACGACGACTACGTCGCCCAACAGGATGAGATGCTGCTGGTACCGCAGCCGGGCGTGCTGGCCAACGACAGCGACCCGGACGGCGATCCCATTGAGGCGCTGCTGGTTGCATTGCCGGAGGCAGGCTCCGTGACGCTGAATCTGGACGGTTCGTTCAGCTATATGCCGGACGCCGGCTTCAGCGGCATTGACTCCTTCACCTACCAGGTCAGCGACGGGCTGGCAGCCGGGAACATCGCCACGGTGACGATTGAGGTGCAGGATTCGCCGAACAGCGCCCCGACGGCGGTGGACGATGCCTACACCGTGCAGCAAGATGAAACGCTGCTGGTCGCGGCCCCCGGCGTGCTGGCGAACGACAGCGATCCGGACGGCGACGCCATCGAGGCGCTGTTGGACACGCCGGCGGCGAACGGCTCGGTAACGTTGAACCTGGACGGCTCTTTCAGTTACACGCCGGACGCCGGCTTCAGCGGCGGCGACAGCTTCACCTACCGGGTCAGCGACGGGCTGGCAGCGGGGAACATCGCCACGGTGACGATTGAGGTGGAGGAATCGCCGAACAACGCCCCGACGGCGGTGGACGATGCGTATACCATGCAGCAGGATGAGGGGCTGGCAGTGGCGGCCCCCGGCGTGCTGGCGAACGACAGCGACCCGGACGGCGACGCGCTGAGTGCCGGGCTGATCGTCGGGCCGGCGCACGGCTCCCTGACCCTGAACGCGGACGGCTCATTCACGTACACGCCGGAAGCGGGCTTCAGCGGGGAGGACAGCTTCGTCTATGAGGTAAGCGACGGGCGCGGCGGCGTGGAAACGGCGACGGTGACGGTCACGGTGGAAGCGGTGATGCAGCCGCCGGTGTTTACGGTGTTCTTGCCCAATATGCGCAAGTAAGGAAAGAAGTCCGGCTTTTGGCAAAAGTCGGACTTCTTGGGAACACGGAGATTCACAGAGGGGCACGGAGGGA
>CAZIKT010000081.1:0-6868 GCA_964539885.1 uncultured Ardenticatenaceae bacterium
TCCTGCCGGTTGTGGAATAGCTGCCTGGCCCCGGCGATGTGATAGGCGCGGCGCAGGATGTCGAACGCGCCGCGCAGGGCGCTGTCCAGCCCGTGAGTGGGCAGCTTCAGGGTCATGATCGCCCACCCGGCGTGGCTCAGGTAGGGGGCGAAGGCGACGGTCAGGCGGGCCGAGTCGCGGGCGTCCAGGCGCATGTCGTTGAGCAGGAGGTCGAATTGGCCGGGACCGGCGGCCAGGTAGCTCTCGGCGCTCATTCGCCGGTGGCGCAGGCCGGGGTCGGCGAGCAGTGAAGGGTGCAGCTCGGCCGGGTCCACGGCGGTGACGGTCAGGCCGCGCTGGCGCAGGACGCGGGTCCAGCCGCCGGGGGCCGCGCCCAGGTCCAGCGCCTGCCCGCCGGCCGGCAGCGCCACCCGAAAGTGCTCCAGCGCCTCCAATAGCTTGAATTCGGCCCGGCTGATTTGGCCCGGCTCGCGCCGGAAGCGCCGCTCGCCGCCGGCCCAATCGGAGAGGTTGTGGGCGGCCAGGGAGAGGCCCAGGTAAGCGGTGGGCGGGGATGAGGCGATGAGGACCGAAAGGACTTGTTGGGGCCGGCGCACGTCCAGCGGCGCCTCGCGCAGGCGGATGACCAGATCCGACGCGGCCTGGTTGAGATCGAACGGGCGCGGGCCGGCGGTGTCCTGAGCGACAACGCGGGTTTGCACGGAGAAGGTCAGGGCCGGGTCCAAGTGGGCGAGCAGGGTGGACTCGGTCGCTTCCAGGATGGTCCGCAGGGTGGGGTCGGGCAGCGAAACGTGCACCGGGGCGATGTGGCGGACGAAGATGGGCGGGTTCGCGGACCAGCGGCCGGCCAGCTCCAGGAAGGAGCCGGGCAGCCGGGCGAGGAGGATGCCGGGGGCCAGCGGCGCGCGCTCCAGCTTGCCGGCAGCGCCGGGGACGCCGCGCCGGAGCTCCTGCCAGGCCGGCTCCAGGTAGGCCGGGGCGGCGGTGAGCAATAGCCGGTCTGTGTCCAGGCCGGGCGGCGACTCAGGTGCCCAATTCGGGGGTGAGGTGCTCGACCCGGCTGTGGGCATGCAGGCGCCAGCTCTCCTTCTCGGGGTAGACGACATGCTCGACATGGGTGATGCCGGTGTTGTCGCACCAGACTTCGCAGCGCCGCCAGGGGCCGACGTTGAAGATGATGTCCAGGACAATGCCGATGACTCCGCCGTGACAGATGCCGACTATGGTCCCTTCCGGATATTGGTGCACCATCTCGTCCAGGAATTGGCCGACGCGGGCGCGAAAGTGCATCAACGACTCGCCGCCGGGCAGTGAGGGCGTAATCGAGGCAAAGGGGCGGTCGCTGGCCCAGTATTCGGCGAACTCCTTGGGCAGATCGTCGTCCGGCCAGGGGCGATGGTCGTGGCGGTTGTTGCCGATTTCGCGTAGCCGGTCGTCAAAGGTTACGTCAATGTCATAGGCGGCAGCGAGTGGGGCGACGGTCTCGCGCGCCCGGCGCATGGTGCTGCAATAGACGGCGTCCGGGGCCGGCAGGCGGGCGGGCAGCCAGCCGGCCAGGGCACGCGCCTGGCGTTGACCGGCGTCGGTCAGCCCGACGTCCAGGTTGCCGTTGGTCCACTCGGCCAGATTTACGTGGCTCTGGCCATGCCGGATCAGGTACAGGTGCATCAGTTCCTCCTAGCATTTTGAAGCCCCGCAGGTCCAGCGAGGGTCTATCTTGCCGCGAACGTGCTCGTTCAGACCTGCGGGGTTTTTCTATTCCTCGAAGTGAATCTCCGGCGGCAGCTGCAGGAAGCGGGCGTACCGGTGGGCGGACGCGACGACCGCCTCCCGCTGCGCGGGCGAGAGCGGGACGAAGGGGGTCAGCTCAATGCGCACTGATTTCCGGCTAACATCCGGTCGCCAGACGCCCACTGCCTGCCCATCGAGGACGATGTTGAAGCGAAGGGCGTTGCCCATCGCCAGCAACCGGCCGCCCACCTCCTCGCTGACCATGGCCGAGCGCTCCTTGTAGCCGGAGATGTATTCGTCATAGATGGAGAGGAGAAGGGCGAAGGGTTCGGCGGCGTCGTCGCTGTCATCCGGCGTATGCGCCGGCAGCCACATTTCCCGTCCCTGAATGCGTTCCACGCGCAGCCGCTCGCCGGCCGCGTTCAGTCCCCGGCGGGCGTCCGTGACAGTGAGGCCGGACCAGCCGGCGAAGTCGTGGGCGGAAGCCGGGCCGCGGGCGGCGACGTAGCGGGCGGCGAAATCGGCCAGCGCCCGCTCCCGGTCCGGCTCGGCGGGGTAAATGGCAGCCGGGGCGCGTTCATCGAGCAGGGCGTAGGTGAATTGCCGGCCCCGGCGCGGGCCGCTGCAGACCACGCCGTCCAGCTCGGCGCACATCATGATATAGGTCATGCGCAGGCCGTCGCCGGCGGTCTGGCCGCGGGCTTCCAGCTCGACGCGCAACTCGTCGCGGGTGAGCGTCCGGTTGCCGGCGAGCGCGTCGGCCAGGGCGTCGTTGGTACAGCGCAAGGCGGCCCGGTCCAGTCCGAGGTTGCGGTACAGGCCGGCGTTTACCTGCTGCACGCGCGGGCCGGTGAGGGCCAGCAGAGTGCGAATATCCGCCGGGACGACGAAGTGCCAGGTTGGGCGCAACAGGTGGGTGCGCAGGATAGAGCCGTCATTGAAGGCGGCCTCAATGTCCGGCAGGCGGGCGTCGGCCATGCGCAGAGCCAGCGCCCAGGTCGCGCCGGTCCAGTCCTGTGCCTGCGAGGCGACGAGGTGGGAGACAACGCCGGCGGGCGTGGCGGCGGAGGGCCGGATGAGGCGCTGGTTCAACAGGCGCAGGCGGGAGATGGCGGACGGCGGCATGGCGAGCAGGAAGCGGGCCAGTTTATCAGCCGGCCGCCAGGAAGGCCAGCAGCAGCAGGAAGGTGAGCAAGGAGAGCGGTTGGGCTGTGCGACCGGCGTGGACCAGGCGCGGCGGCAGGAGGAGCAGTAGGAGCAACAGCAACACGATGACGCTCGCCGGCCAGCCGCCGTCCCCGAAGCGCCCGGCCACGGTCAGCCGGAAGGCGGCCAGAACGACGGCCATCAGGTTGACGCCGAGCAGGCCGAGCAGGGCGGCGATCTGATAGTTGCGCGAGCCGGGGGCCGGACCGGGCTCTACCGGCGAGCTGAGCAAGAGCATGTAGACCAGGGCCAGACCGAACCAGCTGGCCGGGGTGAGCAGCAGGTAGATGGTGGAGGACGGCTCATCAAGCACGACGCGGTTGAGGTTGGCGACGGAATCGAGGAAGCCGGTGACGTAGGCGATGATCAGCGCGTAGCAGAGGGCGAAAAGCACGCCCAGGGCGGCCGACAGCCGGCGATTCTCCAGCAGCGCGGCCGGGCGGAAGGGTGGGCCGGGGAGGGGCGGTAGCTTCTTCAGGGCGTAGACGGCCAGGCAGAAGAGGACGAAGACAAGGCCCAGCAGCAAGGAGTTACCGATGCCGAATTGGGCCAGCCGGTCAGCCAGCGCAGGGGCCAGCAGGAAGTAGAGGGCGATGCCGAGCAGGTCGGCCAGGACGGGAATGGCGATCAGGTGAGTGGTGGAGGGTGGAGCCTCCGGCGAGATTTCTTGCATGGGCCGGATTGTATGGCAGATGTGCGGCTTCTCGTAATTGTCGCACGCCGGGCTGGGGAGGGAGGAACACGGAGGTGCACAGAGGGGCACGGAGTTTCACGGAGGGAAGAACGGGAACATGGATGGGCAGGATGGACAGGATGGAGCCGGAGAAACACATATATAGGGGGGATCGTCTCTGTGGTCCTCTGCGGTCCGCCGTGTATCTCTGTGCTCCTTGCTTCCGCCTCATTGGAGATACGGATTGATGATGGCGACGCCGTGGATGGTCCGGCGGTGCTGGAGGTCCTCGGAGTAGAGGGTGTCGCAGCCGGCGTGCAGGGCGGCGGCGAGAATGAGCGAGTCGTAAAAGGAGTAGCCGGTCTCGGCCTGCAACTGGAGGCAGCGCTCATACAACGGTAGATCCGGGTATACCCGGCAGAGTGGATTGAGCACCTGTCGCAGATAGAGGGCGGCGTCCTCGACTGTCATGGGCACGGCGAACTTGCGGGTGGCGACGTTGAGAAATTCCTGGATGACCTGGGTGCTGATCACGCCCAGGCCGGTGAGCAGGCCGGCTTGAATGAGCGCTCGAGAACGCTCCTGTTTGGCCGGTTGGCTGCTGTCGAAGGAATAGACCAGGATATTGGTATCCAGGAAGTAGCTACCGTTCATTCATTTCCTCGCGCGAGAAGGCGCGGCCGGGCTGCACGTAGCCGAGGCGCGCGGTCAATTCGGCGAAGGCGGCGGCGTCGCGCGGGCTGGAGGCGTATTTTTCGAGCCAACGCCGGAATTCGTCGTTCAGCGTGGTGTGCTCGGCCTCAGCTCGCTCTCGCGCCCGGCGGATGGCGTCTGCGTCGGCGCTGAAGGTGATGTTCTTGAGCATGATTGTTCCTCGCAGGGCACGATTTGGTCGATGTACACTAACGATAGTGTACACGAACCTTCGCGTATTGTCTATAGTCCTGGAGGAATGACAGCTGGGGGAGGAACACGGAGGTGCACAGCGGGGCACGGAGTTTCACGGAGGGAAGAAGGGGAACATGGATGAGCAGGATGGACAGGATGCAGCCGGAGATTCATGTGTAGAAGCCGAGGGTTTTCTCTGTGGCCCTTTGTGGTCCTCCGTGTAACTCTGTGTTCCTTCCGGGTCCGGCAGGCGGCTGATGCGCGTTACGAGGCGGCGTCGCCGTTGGCGGAGCCGGCCATGAAGCGCAGCTGGGTGACCTGGCCCAGGCGGATAAGGGAGTCGGGTTGCAAGGGGGCCGGCTCGTTGGGTTGCAGGCGAATGTCGTCAAGGAAGGTGCCGTTGCTGCTGCGCAGGTCGGTGATGGTGTAGGAGCCGGCTTCATAGTTGATGGCGGCGTGCTCGCGGGAGATCTGGCGGTCGCCGGTGATGGTCAGGGCGGCGTCTTCCCGGCCGATGACGAAGGGCGAGACGCGGATCTCCATCTCCTGGCCGTTAAAGCGCGGGTTAAGGGTGTGCACGATGCGCACCGCCGCCGCGCCGCTGCGCCCGGAGCCGGCCGCCGGCACGGTCGCTTGCGGCATCTGGGCCAGCATCTCCGCCCGCTGCCGGGCCAGCGCCCGGCTTTGCCGCGCGCGCATGATCAGCCAGATGAATAGCGCCAGGAAGGCGGCGATGACCAGCAGCAGCACCAGATTGGCGATCCAGAGCAGCGGGTTGTCGTTCAGCGCTTCCCAGGCGCGGGGAACCGCGCCGCTGGTGGCTTCGTTGTAGCGAAAGGTGTAGTCAGTCGTGGCCAGAATGTTGCCGTCTGCGTCCCGGCCGTTGACCACCACGTCATACGCGCCGGAGCGTTCCGGCAGGGGCAGGAACAGCAGATTGCCAACCCGCTCAATCGGCCCGAAGGACTCCACGATCATGTTGCTGTCTGTGTTAATGAAGCGGCCGGCGAACTCGGTAATCTCCTGCCCGTTCTCGATGTTCAACTCGAGCACCAGCAGCCCCTGTTCCTCGGCCACGCGCACGCTTTCCATGTCAAAGACCAGCGGCGGCCGGCGGGTATATTGGAAGGCGTGTTCGGTGAACACGGGCTGGCCGGCGTCGTTCACTATCTCCACGCCGATGCGATTGAGGGGATAGACGCGGGCGGTGTACACGCCTCCCGGCTGCAGCTGGTCGGTGGGCAGGGTGATGGTCTGTTGGCGGCCGGGAAGCGAGGGGAAATTCTGGATGTAACTGTCCGCCTGCTCGTTGGTGTTCCGGTCCCACAACTCCACGCGCAATTGGCCGATGGCCGACGGGTTGTTCAGATTGACCTGCATCTGCAGCTCGTCGTCCGCCGGGTCATATTGGAGGTTGGCGACGGTGACCGCCACCGGCTGAGCGGCGTCTACCGGCCGGTCAAAATCGCGGGGGGCGACGATGGTGGTCACTCCGGGCGCGGGCTGCTCGCCGCCCGCCAGGGTGACAAAGAGGGCGGCCCCGTGTTGGCCGGCGGAGGTGTAGACGTCCGCTTCCGCCTGCCACTCGGCGCTGAGGCCGGCCATGATGCCGTCGAAGTAAGCGGTCAGGTCGGCGGTCTCAGCGGAATAGGCCAGGCTGCCCAGGTCGCCGCTGAGCACCTCCAGCAGCTCCTGATCGGCGGGCAGCGATTCGTCCGACAGGGCCACGATGTGAATCGGCACGTTGACCGGCCCGCCCTCTACGGCGGCGGCGAACTCATCACGGGTGACAACGTTACAGCGCTCCGCCTGGCCGGCGGTGGTCTGGTCGCGGCCGTCGGTCAGCATGATGATCGCCCGCTGCGCGCCGTCGCGAGAGACCTGTTGCAGCGATTGCACGGCGGTGATGGCGGTGTCGATGGCGCAGCTCAGCTCGCCGCTCGGCTCGACCGCGGCGATGGCGTTCTGGACCTCGCCGACGTTTTCGGTGAAGTCAAGGGACATGGAGAGGTCATCGTCGAAAGTGAGCACGGCGAAGTTGGCCCCGTCCGGGGCGGCCTCGACGGCCTGCAAAGCGGCGGCGCGCATGGAGTCGGCCATCGGCTCCATACTGGTGCTGGTGTCCAGCAGCAGGGCGATGTAGAGGTCGCCGGGGGCGCGACCGAGGCGGGCGGGATAGACGCCGCCATCATCCAGGTGGATGGTCGCCTGACTGGGGATGGCGTCCACCACCGGCCGGCCCTCGGCGTCCAGAATGTTGAAATTGAGCTGCACCAGCAACGTGTCGCCGTCGTCGTGGGTGACGGCGCTGTTGACCGCCACCCGCGTCTCGGCCTGGGCGTGGGCCACGCCGGCCAGGCAGGCCAGGAA
>CAZIKT010000082.1:0-6450 GCA_964539885.1 uncultured Ardenticatenaceae bacterium
GGGGGGGGAGCCAGGGCCAGTATACTGCAAGTGTAAATCTGCGCCAAGAGCCTGCACTGAGCTTACGTTTGCGACATTCTGATTTCAGCAACCATAGCTGAAAGCGCAGGCTACAATCCGTTCTAAGGAAAATCCCACCCCAATCACGCCCAATTGTTCCGGAAACCAACAACCTCTTGCATTTGGTGTACCACTGTGTATAATGGTACACACTGGTACATTTTCATGTACACAATGGTACACGAAAGGAAAAAAGAAATGACCGCAGTAGTGTATACCGTGGAGAATCGCAAGGGAGGAGTTGGAAAGACCACGACGGCCATAACGCTTGGCGTGGGTTTGGCGCGGCATCTTCACGCAGACGATGGCGGTAATGTGTTGATCGTGGACATGGATGCGCAAGGTGATGCGGCTCGCGGCCTGGGCCTCAATCCCAACGGTCGGTGTGTGAGTAAGGTGTTGTTAAGCGACGGTGAAGTGGATGTATTGCGGGCAAACGTGATGCCGGCCGATCGCTCGGCTGATGGCGGTCCATCCCGGCCGAACCTATTTGTGCTGCCTGCGACCGACAGGCTCAGTGAGGCCAAGGAGGATATTCTAACCGAGTTCGCCTTGCTCGCTGCCCGGTCAATGCGCAGCCGACGCAGCGAAAACGAGCGGCATCTTGTGGATGTCCTGGATGATAAGCTGGCTCTGGCAAAACAGGTCTTTGAGTACATCATCATCGATTGCCCACCGACGTTGGATCTACTGCAACAAGCTGTACACCAGTATGCAGATTATGCCATCGTGCCAGTTAAGGTTGATTTTCACGGGGCAAGTGCCACCGGTCGGCACACCAGCGATATTGTTCAGGACCAGGCGGAAGGGATCGATATCACCATTGCTGCGATTGTCCCGACCTTTGTCAGCGCACGCCACAATCTTACAAAGAGCATGATGTCGGATCTCACCCGAGTCTACGGCAAGCAGGTGATCGCCAAACCCATTCCAAATACAGTAAGGGTAGCTGAGGCGCCTGCCAGTGGAGGCCGGACCATTCTAGAATATATGCCGGATTCGCCGGCTGCTGTCGCTTATCAAGATCTGGTAGATCGCATTTATGCGCAAGGATAGGTGACTGATGTCTTTTGATGATCCCTTTGCCAGCATTGATGAACCGCCCGACTCAAGGAAACCGAAGCCACGTCGAGGTCGGCCCCAAGATAAGTTCGATCGGCCTCTGGATGTTTCCAAGCGCGACGTGTACAGGGCTACCGGTACTGGCGGCAGTGTGATGCATGGCAACCTGTATCAACTCACCACCCGCTTGCCGCTAGAAGTGGTAGATCAAATGCGTGAATGGGCAGCCGACTTAGGAATGACCCAACAGGACCTACAACGGTATTGCTTCTATCGAGGCCTGCAGGCGCTGGAGCTGGGCGAGCGACCGGAGTTTGAGGAAGTTGTTGTGCGTAAGAAACTGAAACCGCCCGAATAATACCGATGAAGGCTTATGCTCGTCAGATCATGAATTTGCTAACGACACACAGCCCCGTAGACACTGATTCACAAGAGAATGAAGTGAACCGTGGACGTAACGTCCACAGTTCAAATCCCTCCAGTTGCTGTGCGCATAGGGAAAGTCCAACTTCGTAGAAGGGTCACAAGTAGGAGATAACTAGAATGGCTGAATTGGAAGCGCTTGTGCCGGTTGAACAAAAGCTGGTTGAGTTCTATGGTGATGATGTTATTGCGGTTCGTATTGCCGACGACACCGTCTATGTACCTATTCGACCGATCTGCGATTTGCTCGGCGTAGACTGGGCAGGGCAACGTCGACGCATCAATCGCGACCCAGTGCTCGAAGTAGAGATGGTTGGCATAGCTGTTACGACAACAGAAGGCGATCGCCAGGTAACGCGCGATATGCAATGCTTGCCACTTGACTACATCAGTGGATTTCTTTTCGGCATTAATGCAGATCGGGTCAAGCCGGAACTTAGGGAGCGCGTAATCCGCTATCAGCGCGAGTGTCATAAGGTCTTGTCAGAGGCGTTCCGGGAAGGACGGTTAACCACCGAGCCGACTTTCGATGACCTACTTATCAGCGATTCACCGGCAGTACAAGCGTACAGGATGGCCTCGGCGATCATGCAAATGGCGCGGCAGCAGATCCTTCTAGAAGCACAAATAAGTCAGCACGCCTCTCGGTTGGACTCTCATGAGGAGCGCCTGGAACTTGTGGAGACGATCCTCGGCGATCCCGGCCGGCACGTGACGCCGGAGCAGGCGAGCCAGATCAGCCAGGCGGTGAAGGCCATCGCCATGAAGCTAAGTGATCGCAGCGGCCGCAATGAATACGGTGGGGTGTATGGGGAGCTGTACCGCAGGTTCGGTATCACAAGCTACAAAGAACTGCCGGCCCACCGGTTTGACGCAGCGATGGACTTTCTCAACGATTGGCACGCGCGTTTGACGGGGAATGCCGCATTCTGATCAGCGCGGCCATGCATCTACCAGCCAACAGCTTTGCCCCGGCCATACTCCGCGGCAAAGGTGCTTCGCATAGTACTTCGACGAAAGTAGGGGTGAACTAACTGCTGGATTGCGACCTTCCATTTAGCCATTTGACCAGCCGGTACCACGTATGTGTGGGGACCCACCCGTGCTCCTGCAGTATTTCGATGAGCTCTACGCGACTCGTCGGAATTGCGATCTGCACTTTCGACTTTCCCAATTCTGCGAGTCCAGACATCATTTCGCCGGTCAAAGCAGGGGTCAGCTGGAGATGCTCATCTGAGATAACGGGACGCGCAATGAAGCCGGTGCGCTGGTTCCGGCTGGAGCTCGCGAGTAAGAAGCCAACAGTCTGACGGGCCTGCTCAAACGTGCGGGACCAGCGTTGAGCGCCGATAAAGCGATTAAGAACGCGTTCAATAGGGGAGGGGGAGTAATGGGGCCAGGAGGAACCCTGTAACTGCAGGGAGGCCGGGTTGACGGTCTGAGATTCAATGCGTTCAAAGGCATGCCTGTCCGACGATGTCACGGGGCGGACAACGATGTCTGGGGCGTCACTCTCTTCTCCCTTAGACCAGGGAAGGCCGGTTTCCAGCACAGTGTACTCGTCAAACAGCTCAAAGCCCTGCTTGCGAAGGTTTCCTAACGAAGCCTCATTGCCGGCCAGGACCATGGTTGTCACCCGTTCATACCCCAGGTCCGTCAGGCGCTTAAGCCTGTATTCCAGCAGCTTCTGACCAATACCCTGGCGGCGATAATCCGGAACGACCATCAAATTGCCCAGGTCAATTTGCTGCCTGCCGACATAGCCACCACAACCAACGACCCGGCCGTCGACTTCAGCCACCAACATTTCCCAGTGGATGCCGGCCATGGCGGTTACAAGGCGGAAGGGGATCATTCGACCTCGCGTAATCATCCGTACCTGACCTATGAAACCTTCCGGCGTCATGCCCTGGGCACGCATTTCCTCGGCAAAGGCAACGGTCGCGATCTGCACAAGTGCGTCAATATCGCTGTAGCGGAAGGGTCGGATATGCACGTTGTCCATCATCTGCACCCTGGGTGGTCAGCAAAAGCCAAATCTGAACGGGCCGCTATCTTTTACCACAATCCGTCGTTTGACTGCAATCAAGCAGCATAGCTCCATGCCGCGTTTGTTGTGAGCGCCGCCCGACAGGCCACTTTCGCCTCTCAGCGAAGAATCGGGTATGCTCCCGCGCCGTAACCCTCAGCCTGGAGGTGTGTATGAACAGACGCATTTGCGTGGTCGTGATTGACGATCACCTGGTCGCTCGAAAGGGTGTTATCAGTCTGCTTGAAGATAGTAACCGCATCCAAGTTATTGCCGAAGGGTCGGCAGGCAATCATGTATTGGCGCTTATGGATTTGCACAAGCCCGATGTCCTGGTGACCGACTTGCAGATGCCGGCGCATGAGGATGAACCGAAGGGTCCGCCGTTTGAACCGCTGTCCACGCTAAAGCAAGTTCTCAAAAAGTATCCCGGTACAGCAGTTCTTGTACTCACACAGGATGACGACATCCAGACCATTCAAAGCCTGGCAGAGATGGGTGTGCGTGGGTATATGCTGAAGACCGACGATTTCACGGCCGTCCTGGACCAGGCAGTGGAGATGATCCACAAGGGAGCAACATACTTCTCGCCGGAAGTGAAGGAGGTGATTTTCTCTGCTCCCAGGCTCACAAGGAAACCTCAGCTGACTGAACGACAGTTCCAGGTGCTCCAGGCTATCATCAGATCTCCCGAAGCATCTCGTGAGGAAATTGCAGAGAAACTCAGCATTTCCAAGAACACACTACAAAAGCATGTCACTGCGACGTTCACCGCTCTGGGCGTGACAAACATGGAATCCTGTATATTGAGAGTGATGCGGATGGGGCTGGTCGACGCAGATGGCAATGCGGTGTGGACACCTTCAGATAGCAGCTAGATGCTATGCCAAAAATGGTAGCCAGGTGCTATTGCTACTTCTGGTGAAGTGGGCACAATGAATTGTGCATTGCGTAACCCACCAGGCAGTTTTGACACTGAGGAGGCCCTGAGATGAAACACCCATTTGACTTTTCACAATCTGACCTCGAGGAATTGGCAACTAAGGCTGACGGTCTTTGCGCCTGGCTTGAAGAAGAGCCAGTCCAATGCGCCATTCAGGAAAAGGGCGGCCGGATAAGGCTCCCGTCACAACTCACGATTCTTACTGCCACATCGCTGATGTACGCCACCATATTCCTGGACCCCCTGATTCCGGACAGCATGTGCTGGCTGGGTGGCTGTACACTATGAATGACTCAACCGGCTGATGAACTGCAATTGCCCGACGCGTGGTTCATGTAGCTTCTGAAGCTGCCGGGCAGCGCTCTGAGGACACTCTGTGGCACAAACGAACAGTTTGCGCTCCCTCCTTGAGCAGGAGCAGCTAGAGGCAAGCGCAGAATCGGATCTGGTAGTCGCATTTGACGCCCTGCAAAAGCACATTGAAGCCATCGCCGCCGGCTTTGCCAACAGCCACACCGATACCCTCAGCGAGTATCTAGAAAAGCGGCGCCTTCATCCGGGGGCCAGAAAGCAGGATCTGCTGCCTCTACTGGTCTACGCTTCCTCAGGGGGAGAGGATCTCGCGAAGGCCCTCCCTCTGGCTGCTTGCTGGACGCTGTACCTTGCCGCCTCTCATATGCTGGATCAGGCTCAGGACAAGCAGGCGCCATCGGACGGTGTTGGCATCTTTGCACTTGGCCTGGCCAATGTCGCACTTGCTGGACTGGACGCAGATCGTGACACCCTGAGTGATATTCTTGACGCCCTGGGACGTGTCACGGCAATGGGAATCAGTGCGCAGGTCAGTGAGACAAGGCGCAGCCAGTATTGGTCACGGCACGAGTATTTTCAGTATGTGAGCGGCAAGGCGGCAGCCATCATGGCTTCCGGGGCCTGGATCGGTGGCCGGCTGGCAACTGAAGATGATGAAACCCTAACAGTACTGAAGGAGTTCGGCTTGGCGCTGGGAATGGCGATGCAGCTATCCGACGACAGTCTCGATCTCGTAGAGGATCTGACCAACGGCACGTATACCCTGCCGGTAATCGAGGGACTGGCAATGGAAGACCACCCGGATCATCCATTACTGAAGCGATTGCTGAGAAATGGACCTCTCACCACGCCGCAGGCGAAAGATGTCGCGGCGCTCCTGGAGCGGATGGGTACAGTAGCCTTGACCAGGCGGATGGCCAGAGCCTTTCAGGTGCAGGCGGCAGCCGCCTTTGAAGTTCTGCCCGATCTGGCGATCTATTTCGCTGACTATGTTGGCCACGAATCTTGAGGCGCTCGTTTACAGAGGGAGAGTCGCCTTATCTCTAATCCTCTTAGCGGTGATTCTCTATTTCGCGGTGTATACGTGGATTACACTGCCTCCTCCAGCGCTTTTTCTGGGTTGGAGACCGGACACAGTACTCTCTGTGCTTCAGGTTGTGGAGGAGGAGTACCGGCAGTATGTCAGCCCCGGCGATATTGTTCTGGAAGTGGATGATCGCCCTGTGCGTCGCGGGGATGCCGTTTTCTTTCCACCCATCAAGCCAAGTTATACCTTCTCGATTCTCCGCGGCGAGGAAATAGTCACTCAGGAAGTGGTCATTGCCGCCGAAAACCCGGTCACGCAGGTATGGAAGCTGTCTTTGACCGTTCTGGCGCTTGCCTTCTGGTCCATCGGCTTTCTGATCGTTTTCTTTTCTCGCCAGGACCATCCACCGCCGCTGTATGCCGGCCTCAGTTTTCAGCTGATAGCTGCCGGCATCATCAGTCCGGGTCCCTCACAGATGGGCGCCCCAGGCGGTTGGATCGTCGGGCAGGTGCTCATCTTCTCTTTTCCGCTCATCATGCTTTACCTGAGCTTTCTTCCGCGTTATTCGCCGCTACCACCAGCCGTCAGTAAGTT
>CAZIKT010000083.1:0-6418 GCA_964539885.1 uncultured Ardenticatenaceae bacterium
CAGCAGCAACGAGTTTGGGACGTCGGTGGTGACCCGCACGCTGACGGTGAGCAACAACCCGGCGGCCGGCAACCCACCGCCGGCGGCGCCGATACAGATGAGCGCCAGCCTGGAACGCACCACATACGGGCTGGGCGGCAGCACGGTGGCGCTGCACCGAGAGGGGCAGGAGACGCCCAGCGGACCATACATCGAGGAGCTGTACTACATGCACGGCAACCACCTGGGCAGCATGACGCTGTTGACGGATGAAGCCGGGGATGTGGTGGAGGAGGCGCGCTACTATCCCTTCGGCGGCTACCGGCTGCC
Source organism: uncultured Ardenticatenaceae bacterium (assembly GCA_964539885.1). Lineage (GTDB taxonomy): Bacteria > Chloroflexota > Anaerolineae > Promineifilales > Promineifilaceae > JACKCB01. Next base: position 310 of record CAZIKT010000083.1, read on the forward strand.
TCCGACGGAGGGCATCACGGACATCGGCTTCACCGGCCACCGGCAGGACAACCTGGGCTGGGAGAATACGGGACTGATATACATGGGGGCGCGTTACTATGACCCGCTGCTCAGGCGGTTTATTAGTGCGGATACGATTGTGCCCAGCGCTACTGACACGATGGCTTACAACCGGTTTGCTTACGTAAACCAGAATCCGGTTAATCTGGTTGACCCGACGGGGCATTGCGCGAATGATGACGCCGAATATTGGGATTACTTAGACCGCCTATTCTGTGTGTCAATCTATTGCGGTACTAAAGGCTGGCGTCAATGGATAGTCGTCAACGAGAATAGTATCTGGACCGTCGAAGAACTGCAGATAGTGAAGGCTGCAATCCTGCATGCCTTGTTCGCACTCGCGAGATTGGGTATTGACTTGCGGGACACCGGAATCTGGGGCACAGTTTTTGAGCGGGACAACAACCCATTAGCTCGTGAAGGCTTCGCCGGCGGTAGGGAGCACCCGGCATTCCATAATCCGCTCACCAGCATCATACGCCTTGGGAACGAGGTGTTCGAGAATGAATACTATGGAATGGCGACGCTCTTTCATGAACTTGGCCATGCAATAGACACCATTTCTCCGTTCGCAGATCTCCATGACCATTTCCAATCTGCGCTTGGTTGTACTTCGTGGAACTGTGAAACTCCAGAGCGATTCCGATTTCGTGATTACGGAATATCTGAAGCTGAAGGATGGGCGGATGCGTTCAGCGCCTGGCTCTACTATAGTTGGACAGGATCGTATCCAGATCAAGGTCAAGGTCAAGGCGCCTGGCACAGAGTCGAATTGAGGTATATAGGTTTTACAAACTTCACTGTCATGACTAATACGGTCATCGATACGCTGAAGTGGAAGTTTGATCCGAACCCATTCCCGGAGCCGCCCCTTCCACGATGGATGAGACCCTGATGTTAACTAACACACGGAAGATTGAGATAGCGCATTGGCTTCCTCTTGCCCTCATGCTCGTGGCGTTAATCACCGCGGCTTGCACGAGAGTCGAGCCTCCCCCTCCCTGCACCGGCGGAATCGGCTTGTATGGTGGGGAGACGTCGCTAATAGGTCAAGGCGATGTGGAGTTGGCCTGGGCTCCGGACGGATCAAGCATTCTGTTTGGTGTTTCACGGTCGTCGGTTGAGCTTGTGGACTTATCCCGGTTTCCTGAGAAATGGGATTCTCAAGAAGTCGCACCGCTTTCCGAGCGCAATGCTTTTAGTGTGGACTGGTCGCCGGACGGCAAGAAAATCGTTTTCATGAGCCGCAATGAAGAGAATTCTATCTCTCTGTACGATCTGGTTACCAAGCAAATTCGCCAGCTAACGACCGGTCAATGGGATGGCGACCCGCGTTGGTCGCCTGACGGCGGGCAAATCGCCTTCCGCCGTGTCTCCTCCGATGGTGATGGCTCGGTGGGCCAGCTTTATGTGATGAATCCCGACGGTACAAACGCGCTGCAGCTAACGAGAGATTCTCCGTTCTTCGCAAGTTGGTCGCCGGATGGACAGCAGTTGCTTTACGTTTCGGAGGATTCGCCTCACGATATATTTGTGATTGATGCAGATGGCGCCAATCGCAGACAGTTAACGGATACAGAGTTCTGCGAGTCCACGCCAAGTTGGTCGCCGGATGGTCAGCGTATCGCTTACCTGGCTGCGCCGGACGGCGTGGCAAACATCTACCTCATGAATAGTGGTGGAGGCGGAACGGTGAAGCTGACGGATAGTACGGATGACTTCGGTCAAATAGCGTGGTCACCAGATGGCGAGTGGATAGCGACTATTGGAGATATCGGCGTACTGAACAATTACTGGCAAGAAATCTACCTCGTCCACAGCGACGGCGGACAGATTACCGAACTCACTAATACACGCGGAGTGAATGAGTCGCTGCCGCTCTGGTCGCCAGATGGGAAATACGTCGCGTATTTGACATTTGATGGGGGAAATTGGAATCTGAATATTATTCCGTCTTCGGGCGGGACACCTGTCCGAGTGGCAAGCATCCCGGCGTCCGAGCCATACTCTGGACGTGACGGAGCTGAGCACTGAAATACATGTTACGGCCTGAGGACGCTGTCTAGCTTCTGTTAACACCGGTCACCGGCAGGACAACCTGGGTTGGGAGAATACGGGGCTGATATACTTGGGGGCGCGCTACTATGACCCGCTGTTGAGACGGTTTATCTCGGCGGACACGATTGTGCCGGACGGCACCGACACGATGGCTTACAATCGGTTTGCTTATGTAAACCAGAACCCGGTTAATCTGGTTGACCCGACGGGGCATTGCGCGAATGATGACGCTGAATGCTGGGATTACCTAGACCGCCTCTTCTGTGTGTCACTCTATTGCGGTACTAAAGGCTGGCGTCAATGGATAGTCGTCAACGAGAATAGTATCTGGACCATTGAAGAACTGCAGATGGTGAAGGACGCAATTCTGCGTGCCATGCTTGCACTCGCCGAGTTAGGTATCGACTTGTGGGACACCGGAATCTGGGGCACGGTTTTTGAGCGAGACAACAATCCTTTAGCTCGTGAAAGCCTCACCGGCGGTAGGGAGCACCCGGCATTCCACAACCCACTCACCAGCATCATACGCCTTGGGAACGAGGTATTCGAGAATGAATACTATGGAATAGCGACGCTCTTTCATGAGCTTGGCCATGCAATAGACACCATTTCTCCGTTCACAGATCTCCATGACCACTTCCAATCTGCGCTTGGTTGTACTTCGTGGAACTGTGAAACTCCGGAGCGATTCCGATTTCGTGATTACGGAATATCTGACGCTGAAGGATGGGCGGATGCGTTCAGCGTCTGGCTCTTCCATAGTTGGACAGGATCGTATCCAGATCGGCGCGACTGGCGCAGAATCGAACCAATATACATGCGCAATATAAGCTTCAGTGTCATGACCAATACTGTCATCGATACGCTAAAGTGGAAGTTTGATCCGACGCCATTCCCGCAGCCATCCCTGCCACCATGGATGAGACCCTGATGTTTACTAACATACGAAAGGCCGACTTAGCGTGTTGGTGTCTTTTTGCGCTTATGGTAGTGGTGTTATTCACAGTGGCTTGCACGAGAGTCGAACCTCCCCCGCCCTGCGACGGCGTAATCACGTTGTATGGTGGGGGAGAGGGAGCAGAAGGTCAAGGCAACGCGGAATTCGTCTGGGCTCCGGACGGAACAAGCATCCTGTTTCGTGTTTCGTGGGCGTCGGTTGAGCTTGTGGACTTATCCCGGTTTCCTGAGGATTCGCATTCTCAAGAAATCGCACCGCTTTCCGAGCGCAATGCTTTTGGCGTGGAATGGTCGCCGGACGGCAAACAAATTGCTTTCGTAAGCCCCAATGAAGAGACTTCTATCTTTCTGTACGATCTGCTTACCAAGCAAATTCGCCGGCTAACGACGGATCAATTAGCGACTGAGCAATGGGATGGCGACCCGCTTTGGTCGCCTGACGGCGGGCAGATCGCCTTCTTCCGTGCCTCCTCTGATGATGATGGCTTAGTGGGCCAGCTTTATGTGATGAGCCCCGACGGCACAAACGCGCTTCAGCTAACGAGAGATTCCCCCTTCGACATAAGTTGGTCACCGGATGGACAGCAGTTGCTTTACATTTCGGAGGATTCGCATGACGATCTATTTGTGATCAATGTAGATGGCACGAATCACAGACAGCTAACGGAAACAGAGTTCTGCGAGGCTTCGCCAGGTTGGTCGCCGGACGGCCAGACTATCGCTTACCTGGCAGCGCCCGACGGCGTTGCCGACATCTACCTCATGAATAGCGATAGCGGGACCACGATGAAGCTGACGGATAGTACGGTTGACTTTGGTCAAATAGCGTGGTCACCAGACGGTGAGCAGATTGCGGCAATTGGTAATATCGGCACATGGGATAACTACTCGCAAGAAATATACCTCGTCGACAGCGATAGCGGACAGATCAGCGCACTCACAGACACCCGCGGGGTGGATGAGTCCTTGCCGCTCTGGTCGCCAGATGGAAAATACATCGCGTACCTGACGTTTGATAGGCGAGCGTGGAACCTCAATCTCATTTCGGCAGCCGGCGGGACACCTGTCCGAGTGGCAAGTATACCAGCGCCCGATCTGCAATCGGCGGATGACGAAGCTGAGAACTAAAACACATGTCATGAAGCGGCAGCAGCGTGGCGCTGCACCGGGAGGGGCAGGAGACGCCGGGCGGGCCTTACATTGAGGAGCTGTACTACATGCACGGCAACCACCTGGGCAGCATGACGCTGTTGACGGATGAAGCCGGGGATGTGGTGGAGGAGGCGCGCTACTATCCCTTCGGCGGCTACCGGCTGCCTCCGACGGAGGGCATCACGGACATCGGCTTCACCGGCCACCGGCAGGACAACCTGGGCTGGGAGAACACGGGGCTGATTTACATGGGGGCGCGCTTAGGAACCCTCTCATTTGAACAGGTATCTTTTGTCCAGCACAGGACGTTTCATGGCGTTGAAGCTCTTCTCTGGTTGCCTGAGCAATCTGGAGTTGTCGCTACAAGTTGACTGAAGGAAACTCCTCATGAAAGGTAATCCGCTGATACTCGTCGGATTAATTCTTACCCTGGCTCTGTTTGGCGCCTGGTCCGACGCCGGCCGGGCCGCAGAAGCACAGCCGGCTGCCACGGCTGCGGCCGATAGTGCAACCGCCTCTGGCAAGGCACAGCCGGCGTTGCCAAGCAGCCCGCTGATGTTCATCGAGAACGTGGGCCAGTTCGCGGAAGGAGCGCGCTTCAAGGTGCATGGAGCCGACCGCGCCTTCTGGCTGGCCGATGACGCCCTCTGGATCACGATTATGGAGCCGGCCCCGCCCGCCGACATCCGCGACCGTTTTGCCCCGGATGCCCTGATGCAGCCGGCCGAGCAGCCGGAGACGCCGCGTCTCGGCGTGAACCTGCGCATCACCTTCCCCGGCTCAAACCCGGATGCCGAGCTGTCAGCCTACGGGCCGGTCGACACCACCATCTCCTACTTCCTGGGCAACGACCCGGAGAAGTGGCGGCCGGATGTGCCGGTGTGGGCCGGGGTGCAATACCGCGACCTTTATCCCGGCCAGGACCTGGTCTGGGACAGCGCCGGAGAGCGGCCCGGCCTGCGTTTGATTTGTCGCGCAACCGACTGCGCCGCCGCGCTGGCGGATGTGCATTTGCGCGTGGAAGGGGCGGACGCGCTTGCCCTGGAGGGCGACGGGCTATTAATCGAGACGGCAGCCGGCGATTTCCGCCTGCCGTTGCTCGCCGTGGCGGACGCTGCCCGGCGACCGTTGCGCCTGGCCGGGCTGAGCCCTCGCTTGCACGGAGATTCCATTACCGTCCCATACGCGGCACACGCCGCGGCCCTGCCCATCCCCGCCATGCCGGCCGACGAGCCCGAGGACCTGCTCTACAGCACCTTCCTTGGCGGGAGCGGTGAAGACGCGGGCGACAGCCTGGCTCTGGACGCCGCCGGCAATGCCGCTGTCACCGGCTATACGCAGTCCAGCAACTTCCCCACCACCCCCGGGGCGTTTGAAGGTAGCTACAGTGGCTACACGGATATCTTCGTCAGCCGCCTGAACTCCGCCGGCAACGCCCGGCTCTACAGCACATTCCTGGGCGGGAGCGATGAAGACTATGGCTACAGCCTGGCCTTGGACGCCGCCAACAATATCACCCTAACCGGAATTACCGGGTCCAGCGACTTCCCAACCACTCGCGGCGCATTCGACGGTAGCTACAGCGGCTACACTGATATCTTCGTCAGCCGCCTGAACTCCGCCGGCAACGCCTTGCTCTACAGCACATTTCTGGGCGGGAGCAGTTGGGACTATGGCTACAGCCTGGCCCTGGATGCCGGCGGCAATGCCACACTCACCGGCTGGACTGAGTCCGCCGACTTTCCTACCACCCACGGCGCGTTCGACACAAGCTACAATGGCTTCGATGATGTTTTCGTCACCCGCCTGAATGCCTCCGGAAGCGCCTTGCTTTACAGCACATACTTGGGCGGGAGCCATGATGAAGTGGGCTACAGCCTGG
>CAZIKT010000084.1:0-6209 GCA_964539885.1 uncultured Ardenticatenaceae bacterium
GAATCGGTGATCGCCATGGCCCGGAATCGGTGATCGACATGGCCCGGATTACGCAAAATGGCCGCACCCAAATATAAGCATAAAGTGGCCAAACGGCCATTTTATGGTTTAAGTCACAACCTGCTTTCGCGCACGCTAGAAACCAATCTGTCTCGCCAATAACCTCATCTGCACGACTTGCTGCCACTCATCCGGCGCCGGCAACACCCGCCATGCCGCATAGCCCTGTCCCCGGCCATCGTCCAGCAGCTGGATTAGCTTCCGTTCCCGGCCGGCGATCCAGAGATACTCGGTCCAACTCTCCCCAGCAGTAGCGCCGCCGAAGCGGCTCAGTAGCGGCCAGCGTGCCGGCGCCTAGCTGGTGGAGGCGACAGAGTGGTCGCTCCTCAGCCGGCAAATCGTAGACCCGGCGTCGCGGTCGTCGCTCCGCGTCTATGTACTGGTAGGGGAGTGGCGTTGGATGATCACGGGGTGCCTCCGCTGAGAGAGATTCACCCCATTGGGCGCGTTTAGCACCCCGCTGGGTCAGTTCGACTGGTTCGCATCTACAGGGGGTGTGGCGACATCCAGCTGCGAGAACCTGCGACATCTGGCTTCTTCGGAGTGTCCTACGCTCTCGACCATCTCAGCCGGCAGGTCGGTCAGCAAGCCGGGCCGCGAGTGATTTCATTGCGACGACAGAATTTCTACCTTCACGGGTGGTTACACTGGAACAGTTTCTCAAGAGCCTTGAACAAAGTAGTGAGGAGGATGACGACAGCAGAAGTTGTGCCCTTCACCAGACATGCGGCGTAGTCCGGTAAGGCCTCTCTCCGCACGATCTCACTCTTCGCCGCGCTCAATCACCTCAATCCGGGCGGCTATCGAAAATCGCCAGCCATGTCAAAAGCGCGCAGGCTACCTAATGGTGGTGATGATGGCTATGTTCAGCCCCCGCATCCAGGTACTTCTCCGGTTCCTTGTCGAAGGATGCCTTGCAGCCTGGGGCGCAGAAGTAGTATTTCTCCCCCTTGTACTCCGACGTCCACTGGGCCGTCGCCTCGTCAACTTCCATTTTGCATACCGGGTCTATTGCCATGCGAAACCTCCATGTTTGGTGAATAGATTGATAAGGGTATCAGACCCTTTAGAGTGACATTTTGCGATTCACTCCGGCGTCTCGCCATTCATGCACCTGCCGGAGCAAGTCATGAGGCCGGAATCTGGCAACCGGCCTTTCCCGCACGACTCCGGCGCGATAGGGCAGACCGCCCCGAGCCAGGTCGAAGTCAACCTCGCCGCTTTCATTCAGCACCCGCCTCTCCACGTGCAGGGCGAGCGCCTCGGCCACGAAAAGGGTGTGTGAGGGCAGGCGTAGCTTCTCGACCACCCGGCACTCGATATTGACCGGGCACTCGCCTATCAACGGCGGCTGGACAACCGCCGACGGCAACCGGGTCAGTCCCGACTCCAGCCACTTGTCCGTCTCGCGGCCGGTGGTCGTGCCCACGAAGTCGCTGACCATCTCCATATCCGGCCAGGGGATGTTTACCACAAACTCGCCCGCTCGGTCAATGATGTCGTGGCTGACCCGCATGGGCCGGATGGAGACGCTGATCATCGGCGGTTCGGCGTTACAACTGGCAATCCGATTGAGGCTGAACACGTTGAAGCGCCCGGCCGCGCCACAAGTAATCAGCACTACCGGCACCGGATAAAGGGTTGTGTTGGGTTCAATCCGAATCTTTTCGCTCATCAGTCTGCTTGAAGGTAGTTGAACCAGTCCAAAATCTAGCCAATCAATGTGTGATTAGAGAACTCGCAAGAATGATACTGGTCTGTTCAATAAGTCCACTATCTTTGCAGTTTTCAGTTTCTCCAGAGGTGATAGATGCAATCGGCAATCACTGTCACCTCGAGACAATAACGAAAAGTGCAAAGATCGTGAAGTCGCCTGTTGAGAGGAAGTGCCGTTTATTCTATTCCTGGAGTATCACGTCACTCGTTGTTCAACCGTACGATTGCCGGATAACCATGTGTCAACTTACCCGGTCCGCGCAGTTGCTGTTTTCCTCGTGTCTCTGCCCTATTCATGACCTCATGAGCGGGTTGTTCGATCAGATAGCAATACGATCGGGGTCGTCTAGGCGTCTACGGGAGATAGGGAGACTATTTCATCGTTCAATCTTTTCGGGACAATCTGGGTAAGGACTACAACGTCTTGGTCTTGTTTGCGGCAGAGAAGCTGCGTTCAAGCCGAGGATAGGCGAACCAGATCGCACCCAGCCCAAAGAGGAAACCGCTGATCAGCCGCGTCCAGGAATTGAACGAACCAAGCGCATCACTGGCGTAGAAATCGGTCGGTAATGCTTGTCCGGTTACGATTGCCAACCAGACATTGCTGTCACGGAAGCCGCCGCCGATACCACCAGCGATATCACTGATCATATGGCTGGCGCCGTCAAGGGCCATTGGCAGCAGCAGTAGGACCAGCCCCCACCAGGGGAGTGGTCGAAGCCTCCGGCGCACAGCCCAGAATAGCAGGCTGAAGAGCAGCAGACTGCCGTACATCGCCACCATACGGTCCGACCAGGCAACTTTCCAGCCCATTGCCACATTGCCGGTGAACTGGCGCAAGAGCATCGGGTTGGTGGTGTTCTGCCAGGCGGCCTGCACCTCGGCCAGGGAGAACATCGGCTGTTGGCCAAAAAGGAAAAAGGAGCGCTGCGGGAGTTGGTGGCATTGAGTGCTGTAGATCAAGTAGATCGTATTGCCGGCTTGCTCCCATCCCAATCGCATAAACAGCGGGGCCAACCAGGGCAGCCCGGCGTAGACGACCAGGAGTAAAATAGAGGCTTGTAGCCAATAGCGACTGATCCAATCGGCCATGAATCGAGTTACGCCATGGGGCGGGGAGGAGACAGCCGCAGCCCCTGTGCTCAGTTCTAATGATGCCTTGCTTACGGCTTGGCCACCTGGCGGCGCTTTCTCGAACTCCATGTTGAAGGAGTATTTGCAGTCAGGAGAGCAAAAGTAGTAGGTAATACCGTTGCACTCTGACTTCAACTCGGCTGACTTTTCGTCCACAGCCATCCCACAGACAGGATCCCGCGCCATTTTTCGACCTCCAAAGTATTTCGGGCTTCCCGCCCGTACTGTCCACTTTCCGTCTTTGCCATACTTCCGAATGTTGTGTGCGTCACGGAGATTATGGCCGCCGGTCGGTGCGCTTGCACAGCAGCTAAGAAGGATACCTTTCTTCGTTAAGCTTTCTTTAGCTGGTGCGCTCAGGGCCGGGACTTCATCATCTTGCTTATCGCCTAAGGCGTGTGGCTACGGGTCAGCGTCTCCAGCCACCGGCCGAGAGCCAGGAAGAAGGTCAGCAGGGCCGCGCTCCCGAAAAAGGTCGCCCCTTCACCTCCCAATCCGGCGCCGGGGGAGACAGTGTTAATCACTGCGATTCCGTAGGCAGCGCTGAGGCCAGCGGCCCAGAGCAAGTTCATGTCGATTGCGCCATGTCTGAGGCCGCGCCAGGAGTCTGTGAAGAACTGCCGGCCGGCGCCAAAGACAATAGGTGTGGTAAGCAGCCCCAGCACCCATGGGTTGGTGAGCCATTTGGGAACAACCATCTGCAGGGGGCCAAACATGTCGTAAAAGACGCCCAGCATCACCGGAACGCCGATGACGCCGGCGATGATCAGGTTGCGCTGCCAGCGAGAGATCTCCCCCTGGCGGCTCTGGCGCTTGCTGCCCCGCGCGCCCTCGCCCACGCCGCGCTCATTGACTTCGTAGCCGGCCTCGCGCAGCGCTCGTGTCATCTGGGCGGCAGTGGTCAGTTCGGGAATGTACTGCACTCGGACCGTGCGCAGGCGGAAGTTGACGACCGCTCCGGTCACGCCTTCCAGATCGGTTAGCACACCTTCGACATAGGCCACGCAGGAAGCACAGGTCATGCCACGCACATCCAGCATCAATTCGGCCGTTTCAACACCATACCCTACATCTTCGACAGCCCTGACCATATCATACGTCGTCACCCGCGCCGGGTCATACATCACCCCGGCCCGGCTCGTGGCCAGACTCACTGCGGCGCGGGAGACGCCAGGTACGGCTCTCAAGGCGTTTTCGACCTGGCCAGCACAGGAGATGCAGCTCATGCCGGTAATGTAAAGTTCGAGATTGGTTTCACGGTCGGTCATCGCCCACCCTCACGGTCTCTTGCCACATTGCCGTTCGAAAGAGAGTCGTAAGTTGAAGAGATTGTAAGGGAAGGATGGCCGCAATCGCTAGCGTCGAATGCCGGGTGTGCGCATAGGCCATTTGGCGCTCACGAAACGGGAAAGTGATCGGCTATGCTAAACGTGGATCTGGGGATAGAGAGTAAGACTGTGCAAGAATCAAGTCGCAGAAATCGTTTATTATGGCCTCTGGCTGTCGGATTAGCAGGAGCCGCGCTCCTGAGCCTGCTCTACTTTGCGATCGTATCCTGGGCCGAGAGTCCTAAGCATGCCCTGGAGTACTTCTGGCAAGACCGATGGATCGTGGCGCCGATCATTCTTGGCTTTGGTGTGCAGGCATCGCTGTACACTATTCTGAAGAAGGGCCTGTATATGCCGGTGGCCAGCGCCGGGCCTAGCGGCGGTTTGACCGGAGCAAGTGGCGGGATATCAACCGTGGCAATGGTCGCCTGCTGCGTTCACCACGTAACTGACGTGCTGCCAATCCTCGGACTGAGTGCGGCCGCCATCTTCCTGGCGCGGTATCGCGTCCCGTTCATGATCGCTGGCCTCAGTATGACGCTGCTGGGCATCGCTTTTATGTTATCCATCTTGACTAGAGAGCGGCGCAAAGCGCTGCGAAGCCTGGCGCCCGCTTTGGAACGCATATGAAGTGCAGACGCGTCGCCTCCATGATCGCCTTCATAACTTTGAGCCTGTTTTTCGCTGCCTGCGGACGGTCGCTAACCGGCAATCCGCAAACCTCTGGTACTCAGGCGACCCAAGACCAATCACGACCGCCGGCCGGGGTTACGACGACGGGCCAGCCGACTGCCGCCCCTTCGGGAGCCATTCTGGAAGAGGTCCCGAACGGAAGCGCCTGGCCCGATGGACGGTCCCAGACGAGCGATCTTGGCATGGTGACTGTCGTTGTCACGCCATTGAACCTGAACGGTCCAGACGGGACGTTGAAGTTTGATGTGACGATGGACACGCACTCGGTAGAACTGAATATGGACCTGGCAACGCTGGCAACTCTTACAACTGATAACGGCCTCAGCGTAAGTCCTGCGGCTTGGGACGCAGCAACGGGCAGCGGACACCATGTATCCGGCATCCTCTCGTTTCCGGCGGCCATAGACGGGCAGCCCTTATTGGGGGGCGCCACTGAGCTCACATTAGCTATGCGCGGCGTAGATGCCCCGGAGCGGATCTTTACCTGGAGCAGTGCCAGGTAGGCGCTCATGCTAACCCTAAGGAACTACCGGCGTTTCATCTTCCTCCTCGTTTTGTTGGCCGGCCTGCTGGCCATGGCAAACCGATCGGCCATGGCCCAGCAGGCCGCCGACGCGCAGACCACTCACATCTTCTTCAGCGCCGGCTGCGCCGACTGCTGGCCCTACACCGAAGATAGTCTCATTCCTGCTCTTCAGGCCCAGGGCGTGACCAGTGAAGCTGAAATTCATGACTATACAGCTCCTGAAGGTCGGGCCGCACTCGGAGAGTTGAGCGAGGCAATCGCTCTGCCCACGACCATCGCCGACTCGCTTTATGCCTTTGTACCGACTGGCGCGGGCACATTGCTCATCCTGGGCCATGTACCGCCGCGGCTGGTAGAGGCGGCCCTCACGGCCTCGGATCTTCCGCCGCGGCTGCTGTTATGGCAGCCGCTGATGCATGGGGAACCGACTGAATATCGCCTTTGGGCCTGGTCCGGCGATGTGCAAAGTTTCCCAATCGACACGCCCTTCGCTGCAGCGCTGGCTAGATCAGAGACAGCCGTCGGACCGTTGCCGTTGGAGCGCGCAAACCTGAGAGGTCTCCTTCCAGCGGTGATCGTTACCGGTCTGTTGGACTCAGTCAATCCTTGTGCATTTGCTGTCGTCCTGCTCCTGATCGCCTTCCTATTCACCCTGCGCAAATCACGGAGCCAGGTGCTGAAGCTCGGCTTTTTCTATGTGGCCATGATCTTTCTGGTCTACTTTGCGATTGGCCTGGGCCTCTTGCGCACCG
>CAZIKT010000085.1:0-6201 GCA_964539885.1 uncultured Ardenticatenaceae bacterium
ATCTGCAAGATAGCGGCGTCATCGCTCTCAACAGTGAGAACGAAGAAGAGAGTTCGATGCCGGCGTTGCCGCGCCCGTGGATGCCCGGCGGGATAGAGCCGTATACATCACTATTCTCCGGCGCGGCCGCCTACAACTACCCTCTGGAGACGCCGCCCGGCAGAGGGGGCGTGCAGCCGGAGCTGGCGGTCGTCTACAACTCGCGGGCCACAGACGCGACGGTTGCCTGGCGCGACGGCAGCGAGTGGGGCGAGGGGTGGGCGCTGGCCGGCTTGCCCTTTATCTACGTGCAAAACATTCATGTGTGCGGACATCCTTCCGCAAACACTAAGCTTTGCGCCGGTGACGGAGATGGGAGCGATGGGAACGGCTACGGAGGCCACAAGCGCTATATGCTCAGCTTTGGCGGCCAGAGCTATCGCATTGATAATGACAACGGCGCGCTGCGGGTGACGGACGCGCCTGAACTGCGGATTACGAGCCTGCTGCCGCACGGCTGGAAATTAGAGACGGCGGACGGATTGATTTATCACTTTGGGATTGACGGAGCGACTCAACAGCTGATGGCGCCGGTGTCGAACACTACCGGCGGAACGGATACAGGCAAGTGGTTGCTGGAATATGTCGAGGACTCCCATGGCAACAGGATGGGCGTCCAATATGTCTTCAAGGTGGCGCAGGGCTCCAGTGGCTGCTACCTGGGCACTTGCCGGCAAATCTCCGCTTACCCGCTGTACATCCGCTACAATGCCAGAAACAGCAACCCCCTAATCAGCGACCCCGATGACTGGGACAGCGAAGTTGCGTTTGAGTGGAGCGACTTTGAGCAAAGTGTAGGGCTCACCCCCATCTTCAAGACCACCAGCTTGATTGAGTCGGTGACTATGTCGAACCGCGAGGACTCAGCAGCGATGACGACCGTCTGGTCGTATCATTTTGCCACCACGGATGTCTCACCCGAGCCGGACGACTGCGCCATTTGCGAGATTCACCAGTTGGACAGCATCTATCGTCAGGAAGGCGAGCAGACGCCCGACGCCAACTGGCCGGCGGCAGCGTTTTCTTATGATGTCCGAGAGATGGGTGAATGGCCGCCGGACAATTATTGTATACCAAATATGCAACCCCCTTGCGACCCACGCTACGATCAGGAGCGGTTCAGTTACCCGATTCTTGAACTTGTGGAGAACGGCTACGGCGCAGTTTATGAATTCACTTATGCGCAGTGGGGCATCAATAGTGATGAGTATGGTTATACGAGTTGGACGGTATCGGATCTGCGCATATGGGACGGGTATGAACGCGAATACGGCGTGAGCGTCAATCCCACCCTGCACTATACATATAGTTACAACGGAACATGTTATGCCGAAGGATCCTGCAGCGACCAGATGGCCGGCGAGGAGTACGGCGTCGTCGGCTACCAGGAAACGACACGACAGACCTGGGAATACGATGACGTCGGCGGTGACAATCACCTGGCCATGGACGTCTTTGAGTTCGAGACCGGCCACCCGCTGCTTGATGGCCGGCAAGAGACGCACACGCGCTACTTCGACGAAGCGGCCCAGATACCTTACTCGATTACCACCTGGGTCTATGATCCCCGATTGTCCGGTGGAAACGAAGGCAGCGGGGATGACCCGGACGGCCCTTGTTCCCGGTATGGGATTCCATCGCCTACGGGCTACGATATGGTCTGCCTCTTCTCCGTCACCGAAGAGCTGTATGAGCAAGATGGCAGCGGCTCCGGGAGCGAGTTGGTTTCCGGCAAGCAAGAGCAGTTTCGTTACGAGCCCAACCGGCAAGGCGATATACAGTCGGAATGGCGCCAGCGCGGTCAACTGACCCGCCATGATTACCGCTATCTCAGCGGTTCCGGCGCGTATGTCACTTACCTGGTGGACACCTATGAGTATCAGGCCGCCGATTGGCTCGTTCGTCTCTGGAAGGAAACGCACTATCAGGTCATAGATAACGTGGGAATCCCCGACGAGTGGATAGCGCAACGGCGTACCTTCTCTTTGTATGATGATGAGCTACATCCGAATGACGGGATGACCGCCGGCCAACTTCGGGAAATCCGGGCGCAGGCCAGCGATGACCTTGATGATACAGATTTTGTCATCCTGCTGGACACCATCGACACGCGCTTCGCCTACGACGCCTACGGCAACGTGACGGAAGTGGCGCGCTTTGCCGGCTATGGCAGAGTGAAGTGGGAGGACAACGGCGACGGCTGGGACACTGTCTATGCCGCCGGCAACGGCAGCGCCGTATACACGACCACCCTCACTTATGACGATGACCTTCACCTGCTGATCACCGGCGTCAGCGACCCGCAGGGAAACGAGACTTCGTTCAACTATGGCGGAACGGTAGGCGGCGTGCAGCCGCCGAACGCCCTCTTACTCAGCTCCGTTGACCGGCCGACCGGCCTGACCACCAAATACCAGTACGATGCCTGGGGCCGCCTGCGCGCCGAGTATGGGCCGGAAGTTTACCCGCACAAATCCCTCGACTATCTTTTGCCCGACCTGGGCGCGCTCGGGATGCCCATCGCGGTCACCGTGGAGAGCTACCCGCAAGAGGGCACGTCGGTGAACGAGTCGAACAAGGTGCTGTATGATGGCCTGGGCCGGGTTGTGAGACGGCAACGGCTGGGGGTGACGGATGAAGTAGCCGGCGGGCAGATAGATGTCACAACGCTTTATGAGCTTGACGGGCTGGGGCGCATTACGTGCGAAAGCGCGCCGCTGAAAACCATCGGGTCTAACCCACAGTGCGCCAACCAGGCCCACGTCGTCACCAGCTATGATGTGGTGGGCCGGGTGGTGACCTCCACAATCGCCGTCGACGGCGCGGAGGAGCAGGTATTCTATATTGACAATGAAATGGATGGCTGGGTAGAAGATGTGGGCCGCGAGTTAGGCGGCGTCTTTCAGGTGGCCACCCGAGTTCGCGACGACACTGCCGGGATCACCCACCGCCGAACTGTGAAAACCTACGATGCAATCGGTCGTCTGGCCTGGGTCGGGCAGTACGAGAGAGTCCCAACCAACGTATGCTCCCAGGGCGTGCGGTACCTCATCACCAGCTATGAATACGATTACGACGGCCGGCCGACGAGCGTCGAGCGCGGCGCCTCCCTTTGTTTGCAGGCGAATGGAGACTTCATCCTGAAGCACTTGAATATGGTTGTGGAGACGACCATCGCTTACGATCCCCAGGGGCGCAAGACCGAGCTGGACGACCCGGACATGGGTTTGTGGAAGTATACCTATCACCCGGATAACAACGTAAAGCGCCAGGTTGGGGCCTTCGGCACAGCGGATGAAACCACCACCTGCGCAGCCTACGACAGCCTGGGCCGGCTGACCGACCGTTGGCGAAGGGACACGCCGACCGCGTCCTGTAACAATATTCCCTTGTACAACCAAACGCCCTCCTATGCTCACTACACCTACTACGACGACCCGCAGCAGGACGGCCCCGCCCTGGGCCAGGTGAAGCGGATTGATTACAATGTGCACATGTCCGCGCTGTTGGACCCTTACTTTCGGGATACCTTTACCTACGATTGGCTGGGCCGGCTCGAGACGGTGACGCGCGAGATAGACGGCCAGGAGTTCACGAACGAGGTGCTGAGCTACGATGTGCTGGGCCGGCCGCTGGAAGTGGTCAACGCCGCCGGCATCACGGTGACCACCAGCTACGATGATTGGGGCGGGGACCAGCTGGCGGCGGAACTGGACGGCACGTCCGAGACGCTGGTCTCGGACGCGGTGGTGAATCACCGGGGGCAGATGAGCGAGATGGCGCGCGGCAACGGCGTCGTTACCGAATATGCCTACTTCGCAGCGGCCGGCGGCTTTCGGCTGGACAGCGTGGACGTGAACGCCGCCTCAGGGGGTGGCTACGTGGCCCGCTTCGACTATGCATACGATTACGTCGGCCAGATTGTGACAGCCATGACGGAGATAGGGGGCGTAGACTCGACGGAGAGCTTTACCTATGACACCCTGGGCCGATTGGACACAGCCGCCGGCACGGATGCGGGCGACCTGCAAGCATACGAGTACGATTATGCCTACGACACGCTCAGCAACCTGATCGCGGCGCAGAGCGAAAGCAACCCGTCGGCTGAGTACGACATGGGCGCGCCGGGAGGCAACCAGCCGCACGCGGTGAAAACGCTGGTAATGGATGGGAGCGGTCCTACCTACGACTTCACCTATGACGCGCTGGGGCAGATGACGAACCGGGAAAGCGCGGCCGACAACTTCGAGCAGGCGTTCGATGCCCTGGGTCGGCTGACGTCGGTGGTGCGTGACGGGGAGGCAGCGACCTACTTCGCCTATGACCCGGACGGCAACCGGGTGCTGGAGATTAGGCCGGACGGCCGGACGACCTTCTATCCTTTCCCGGACTATGAGCTGGAGGCGAGCAGCTGGCCGCGGACGCAGATTGTGTTGCAGCCGGTAGAGGTCGCGCCGAGCGAGACCTTCACCGTCACCTGGGCGGCATACGGGGCGTTGATGAGCGATTGCAGCTTCAGCGGCGACTGGCCGGCGACGCCGACCACAACCAACGGCAACCAGCAGGCGCAGGAGACGGTACCGGGCAGCTACGATTACGCGCTCTCCTGCAGCAACGACTTTGGGACGTCGGTGGTGACCCGCACGCTGACGGTGAGCAACAACCCGGCGGCCGGCAACCCACCGCCGGCGGCGCCGATACAGATGAGCGCCAGCCTGGAGCGCACGACCTACGGGCTGGGCGGCAGCAGCGTCGCCCTGCACCGGGAGGGGCAGCTGACGCCTGGTGGGCCATATATCGAGGAGCTGTACTACATGCACGGCAACCACCTAGGCAGCATGACGCTGTTGACGGATGAAGCCGGGGCTGTGGTCGAGCAGGCGCGCTACTATCCCTTCGGCGGCTACCGGCTGACGCCGACAGCGCCCTTCACCAACACGGAGGCCATCACGGACATCGGCTTCACCGGCCACCGGCAGGACAACCTGGGCTGGGAGAACACGGGATTGATATACATGGGCGCGCGCTACTATGACCCGCTGCTCAGGCGGTTTGTGAGTGCGGATACGATTGTGCCGGAAGTCCCCGGTGAGGCTGAAACCATCGCCTTCAATCGCTTTGCTTATGCTCACCAGAATCCAGTCAATTTGATTGACCCAACCGGGCATTGCACCGGCAGCCCGGACGGAATCGGCAACAGTCGTGAAGAGCAGGAATGCTGGACCAAGGTGCACACGATTGCCAACATGTGGAACGATTATTGGGCCGGCATTTATGGGGACCTGGAGACATTCTGGAAACTTGCCGGAATGGAAGCGCTCGACACTGAGTATTGGGAGTTGATGTTGTTGGCATACAGCGACAGCGACGCCTTTCGCGATGCTCTCGCAGCACAAATTAACGCCTTTGACTATGGACCACCAATTGACCTAGGGGAGTATATTATGCTCACCTTCAGTTTTCCTCCGGGCTCATTGATAGGTGTCTCCATAGCAGTCGACCAGTTTGGTAATGCGTATTTCACCTTTCAATTCATGACAATGCCTGGCACCGCTCTAGTAATAGGTGAAGTTGAGGCTCTTGGCGATTCGCCGGAATTCGATCAACTCTCAGAACAGGAACAAGAGAGAACTCTCCTCGACCTTTTGTCAGGCTGGGGTGCCGGACTGGACGTATCTTATGTTTGGTCAATGGGAGTAGCAATTCCGCTGCAAGAAGTTGAATTCATTAGAGTCGAGGCAGGAGTTGGATCAAAAGGGATAGCCGGTAATGTAGGGTATGCTTTCGTAATTAGGTCTGCGCTTCCCTGGCTAAGGGTTCTCAGATGATCCATAGTAGGCTTGTGACATTTATTGTACTCATCGTGGCTGCAATAGTGAGTGCATGGTCAGCATATCTGGTTTGGTTTCGACCTGACCTATTCAGGGAGCGGTTTTCCAAGGTGTTTGGTTCAGATTCAGGTAAACGACACGCTAGGTCTGCTTTCGTTCTCTGGCTGTGGCGACTAAACACTACGCTTGCGACAATCCTCACAATTATCCTGCTATTAACTGCCTGCTGGCAATTGATCCTTGAAATACTTTCGTAGAGTGTATAGCCGATAACGATGACCGCCCGCCTGGAGCGCACGACCTACGGCCTGGGCGGCAGCACGGTTGCCCT
>CAZIKT010000086.1:0-6174 GCA_964539885.1 uncultured Ardenticatenaceae bacterium
ATACGGGGCTGATATACATGGGCGCGCGTTACTATGACCCGCTACTCAGGCGATTTATCTCGGCCGATACGATTGTGCCGGAGCCGGAGGAGACGATGGCGTACAATCGGTTCGCTTATGTGAATCAGAATCCAGTCAATTTGGTTGACCCGACGGGGCGTTGTGCTGTGGATGGTGCCGGGCATATTAAAGTGGATGGCCGGGGCTATCTTTCCAAGACGGACTGCACGGTGCGCGATTTCCAAGCCCTAAGTTGGGCGCAACGACTAGAATGGCTACGGATCTTTGTCCAGCAGTACGAATTGGGGGATTGGTTCAATGACATAATGGACGCCATCATGTCACTTTCCACCACTCCTGGACTTAGCGACATGGACGGCTGGGCCGCGTTTGTGGATGCGGCTGTGCTGCAGGCGATTAACGATGGGATGCGTCTTGTCAAGGGCAAGGATGCAATTGGAAACTCTGCCTTCGGATTAGTAAACGGGGCGCGAGGTTGGCGAGATTTCTTTAGGGCTTGGCAGGAGTTTGTTTCTCAGAAGGATTCCGGCCTCCCTATGTGGACCGAGAACGAAGTCATCGCATTGCGGCTATCTGCGGAACAACAGGGGGTGGATTATGCCATTTCGCTCCCAGAGTCTATTAGAAGATATCAGGATGAGGACGTTCGCGTTCAGATACAGATCGACATCTTCCTCTGGGGCGCCGACACTTATCGCTGGGCCGGTGAAGGATGCCGCCGGAGTCCGGGCGTTTGTTCTACTCTATTCGATGCTTGGACCGATCCGCGACAAGCTACGGACACGTGGCTGTTTAGAGAGGTGCTTATTCCAGCGCCTGGCCCACTATCCATTTTTCTGTGGTCACAAATGCCTCCGAGGTATCCTTATTGAAGTCAGGAGGACAGCTATGTTCAGCAGGGGACCAATCACGTCGACACTCCTTTTGCTCTTTGTCCTACTGACAGGGTCGTTTCTAAGCGGTTGCGATTCGCTGAATTACACGGATTTGTCACGCCTCAGCGAAGCAACTGTTCAAGAGTTGGGGCCGGGACCTGAGCTCGGTGATACCAATGTGCTGCCACAAGATGGCGCCGAGCATGCCCGGCTCGACGATGTTGCCTGGATTGATGAGGAACAAGTGGCTTTTCTCCTATACTATCGGACGGCAAGAACGCCTGTCGGAATCTACTCTCTGGTGGAGCATGAGTGGGTGGATAGCTTTGAGATTCCACGGTCCGAAGACTGCAAAATTGCTGCCAGCTGGCCTTATGGAATAGCGCGTCTACCGGATGGAAGATTGGGTATTGCCTACTTCTGCGGGCGAGAAGATGTATTCGGCGGCCTAATCTACGCCTTGCAGGTCGGAACGGGTGGGTTCGATGTGCTTCAGGATTATGAACATTGGGTGATGCGCCCCTTTGCCTATTCACCTGACATGAGCGAGCTGGTACAGGAGGATGGTGTAGGCGAAATGTTGAACAACGAGCTGTGGCGGGTGCGGGCAGACGGCTCAATGGTTGAACTCGTGCCGCATTTTGAGCGAGCGAGGGCGCCAGCGTGGTCTCCTGACGGCAAGCTCATCGCCTTCGCCGGCACCGAAAGGTATGAACGAGAGCAATCGGGCGAGTATCTCAAATGGAGCGAGATTACCTCCAGGGTGCTATTCCCTTGGGATCTCTACTTGATGGACGCGATAACAGAGGAAACCCAAATCCTGTTGACACAGATCGGGAGTTTCGGCGGGCTGAAGTGGTCGCCGGTCGACAACAGCTTGCTCGCTTTCTCGGGAACGCTTAACGACGTGCCGGGAGTCTGGATTGTGAATGTGGAAACGGGCCAACTGACGCGCGTCTGGACTACGCGTACGGCCTACGATTGGTCTCCCGATGGCAGTCGAATAGTGCTTATTGTTGCGTCTGACATGCACGAAGAGCCCAATCGGGCCATCATTATTGACGTCCCTGACCTAAACGAATAGTCGTCAATCGCGGCGACTTAAGGGTAGCCATAATGAGCGCAAGGGTTGACCGCCCGCCTGGAGCGCACGACCTACGGCCTGGGCGGCAGCACGGTTGCCCTGCACCGGGAGGGACAGCTGACGCCGGGCGGACCGTACATTGAGGAGCTGTACTACATGCACGGCAACCACCTGGGCAGCATGACGCTGTTGACCGATGAGGCCGGGGCTGTGGTGGACCAGGCGCGCTACTATCCCTTCGGCGAGTACCGGCTTGAGCCAACGGAGGGCATCACGGACATCGGCTTCACCGGCCACCGGCAGGACAACCTGGGCTGGGAGAACACGGGGCTGATATACATGGGGGCCAGGTACTACGACCCCGTGCTGAGGCGGTTCATTAGTGCGGATACGATTGTGCCCAGCGCTACCGACACGCTGGCTTACAACCGGTTTGCGTATGTGAACCAGAATCCGGTTAATCTGGTTGACCCGATGGGGCATTGCGCCGGAGATCCTTCTGGTAGGTATGATCATCCAGATGTGGATTGGGATTGTTGGAACTATCTCCTTTACGAATTCTGCGGCGGCGGACTCTGCGCTGATTGGAGGGAGTGGATAAAGGTCGACAGCTTGAATCCTTGGGTAAGAGAGGAATTAGAGGCGATTCGGGCCGCATTACTAGCGACAAAGAAGATTGCCAAAGAGGCAGGCGTCGCGATGGTGAATCTGTTGATAAAAGGACTGAAGTTTGAGCGCGCAGATTGTGGGGGAGATAATGCATGTTACATTTACCCAGCAAACATCATCAAGGTTGAGAACATTATCGACCAGGGGCCTGATCTTGCTCTCTTCTACATAGGCCATGAGATTGGGCATGCAGTTGCTGCATCTCTGAAAGGTACTCCTCGTTCTCTCGGCAATGAATATGTGCTTTTTCACCCAAGAAGCGACGATCTCGATCTGATTTGGCGGGACTATTGGCATAGAGCTGGAATTGACGAAATGTGGGCCGACGCATTTGGTGCGATGGTGTTTGAGAAGGATCGGGGACGAAATCTCACCTTTACAGAGAGGGAAAACTGGTTGTTTAATCCACTGGCCGACGAGTCTGAAGGTCTATTTCAGACCATGTATGCAACAGTGATAGATATCCTGCAAGCATATCTGAGCCCACTAGATTGGTTTCAGCGCGCCCCACGGTAATTGAAGGCTATGGGATTGCTGTGGTGTTCCCTAAGGATGGCGCAAAGACAGCAAGCAAGCCCTCGAAGAGGTAGACTTGCTTATATTCCTATTCTAAAGGATGGGCGAGCTGTCGAGAGGCCGGCTGAAAGGAGACAAAGAGCATGAGGTCTCTATTATGGGCAATTATCTTGACTTTACTCTGGTGCTTTGTTGCGTGCACACCCTCGGATGAAGCGCTTGAAGTAACCATTCTTCCAAGAGAGACTTTATCTAGCGGTGAGGCAACCGAGCCTCCAAGTCAGGGGCTGACGCCAAGGCCAACCGAATGGACAAACCCTGGCTCTCCAAGAGTTCTTTTGTGTCCTCCACGGAGTCCAGCGCAAGGAGCACTAATCACACTACAGTGGCAGGGAGAGAATCTGATTGCCTTCACTCCTCCGCCCCCTTGGCAGCTAGAGCAGTATCAACATAGAGACATCACCGACGAGGTGTTTTATCTTGACTACCTGTGGATTCCTGCAAGTGATGTCCTGCTGTCGCCAGAGCCCCTGGAGTTACCGACGGGCACGATAGAGGAGTCCAAAGTGCCATCCCTCTCCAAGTCCGGGACTGAAGTGGCCTACCTCTCCAACCGCGCACCAGATGGCACGCTCGGTCTATCTCGCCGGTACATCTACCTTGATGATGGAAATAGGTCAGTCCTTTTGACAGAGGCTCCAGACGAGTCGTCTTCCTTCTCTCCCTATGACGATTTGCGCTGGAATCCTGCTCAGCGACAAATCGGGGTCATTACTAGCCTTCCTGGTGAATTATTGGAGGTCACTGACGTGGTAACTGGGGAGCAGTTAGATATCGATATTTATGCTGGCCAAGAGATACTGGAAGTCATCGACGTGGCGACGGGGGAGCAGCTAATGGCTACAGATATACCCATTAATAGTGGCCAATTAAGCTGGCACCCAGATGGGGATCGGATCGCGCTGTTTACACTTGAAACCGATTATGTGGATAGTGTGACCGTCAGCGAACAGGAGATCTACGTTGTTGACGAAACAAGGGCCCAGACAACCTTATTGGAGCCGCCAACGCATTGTGTTATGTCAATAGAATGGTCGCCCGACGGCAGCAGATTGGGATGGTCTATGGCTGAAGAGGAGCACTGGCAGATAACAATATATGATTTGGCTTCCAGAGAACTATCCAGTCTGCCGTCCGGACAGGCAGAGCATCTCTATCCGACTTGGTCGCCAGATGGGGCTCAGATCGCCTACCTCAAACTAAGAGCTGAGAATGATGTGGATGATGAACAACAGCAAGTATGCTGGATTGAATTGGCAACTCTTCACGAGAGTTGCGTCACGCAGGTTCTAACCGAACACCCCTCCATCCCAACATGGTCCCCTGATGGCGAGTGGTTGGCCTACTACGTGGAGCAACAAAACAACTATCGCATAGATGTAGTCAACGTCACCGAAATGCAACGCAAGACGATTGTTGTCTTCACGAACGAATGACCCGGGCTGCACAGCCTTCTTTGTGAGTTGGCATGGGGATGTGGTGGAGACGGCGAGCTGTTCACGAACCAGGCGCTGAGCTACGATGTGCTGGGCCGGCCGCTGGAAGTGGTCAACGCCGCCGGCGTCACGGTGACGACCAGCTATGATGATTGGGGCGGGGACCAGCTGGTGGCAGAGCTGGACGGTATGCCGGCGACACTGGTCTCCGACGTGACGGTGAATCACCGGGGGCAGATGAGCGAGATGGCGCGCGGCAACGGCGTTGCTACCGAATATGCCTACTTCGGCCGGACCGGCGGCTTTCGGCTGGACAGCGTGGACGTAAACGCCCCATCAGGGGGCGGCTACGTCGCCCGCTTCGACTATGCGTATGATTACGTCGGCCAGATTGTGACAGCCATGACGGAAATTGGGGGCGTGGACTCCACGGAGAGCTTCACATATGACACCCTGGGCCGATTGGGTACAGCCGGCACAGATTCGGGCGACCCGCAAGCATATGACTACGGGTACGTCTATGACACGCTCAGCAACTTGATCGCAGTGCAGAGCGGCGGCAGTACCCAGGTTAGCTATAATATGGGCGCGCCGGGGGGCAACCAGCCGCACGCGGTGAAAGAGCTGGTAATAATAGGTGGCAGCGGTTCTCCCTACGACTTCACCTATGACGCGCTGGGGCAGATGACCGGCCGGGAGAGTGTGGCCGGCGACTTCGAGCAGGCGTTCGATGCTCTGGGCCGGCTGGCGTCGGTGGTGCGTGACGGGGAGGCGGCGACCTACTTCGCCTACGACCCGGACGGCAACCGGGTGCTGGAGATAAGGCCGGACGGCCGGACGACCTTCTACCCTTTCCCGGACTACGAGCTGGAAGCGACCAGCTGGCCGCGGACGCAGATCGTGCTGCAGCCGGTAGAGGTCGCGCCGAGCGAGACCTTCACCGTCACCTGGGCGGCATACGGGGCGTTGATGAGCGATTGCAGCTTCAGCGGCGACTGGCCGGCGACGCCGACCACAACCAACGGCAACCAGCAGGCGCAGGAGACGGTACCGGGCAGCTACGATTACGCGCTCTCCTGCAGCAACGACTTTGAAACGTCGGTTGTGACCCGCACGCTGACGGTGAGCAACGACCCGGCAGCCGGCGACCCACCGCCGGCAGCGCCGATACAGATGGGCGCCAGCATGGAGCGCACGACTTACGGCCTGGGCGGCAGCAGCGTGGCGCTGCACCGGGAGGGGCAGGAGACGCCCAGCGGACCTTACATTGAAGAGCTGTACTACATGCACGGCAACCACCTGGGCAGCATGACGCTGTTGACGGATGAGGCCGGGGCTGTGGTGGACCAGGCGCGCTACTATCCCTTCGGCGAGTACCGGCTTGAGCCAACGGAGGGCATCACGGACATCGGCTTCACCGGCCACCGGCAGGACAACCTGGGCTGGGAGAACACGGGGCTGATATACATGGGGGCGCGTTACTATGACCCGCTGCTCAGGCGGTTTGTGAGTG
>CAZIKT010000087.1:0-5862 GCA_964539885.1 uncultured Ardenticatenaceae bacterium
GGGTTAAGGGCTTGATTGCCTTTATGACATCCGTTGTCAGTGTACGGATGGCGCGTTCCAAGATCGTTCCCGGCCCGTGCCGGATTCACGGAGAAGCAGCAGAGCAGTGGGATCTCACCGCTTTAAGTGCTGGACAATCTGCGGCCGGGAATGGTTGTTGAGCTACGGGAGACTTCGCGCGTTTCAGACCAGCTAATGAGCGCGACCATGGCGTTGAATGAGGCCCACCCTCAGCGGATAGCTGCTTGCTCCCCGAAATGGTCCAGCAGGCCGGCCTGGAGCTCCCATTGTGGCCGGCCGAACCCCATAGGTAACCGCCGCCTATCCCCCAAGCGAATCAATTGTGCTCGTTCGGCGTCGCCAGCCGGCTACCAGCAGGACAAACGTCAGCGCGCCCACCAGGACGCCGGCGGACAGAAAAGCATCCAGGTGTGTATTCGCCTGGCCGCCTACAGCGCTCAAACCAACGTCCGTTGGCTCCTCCAGGTTCAGCCTGGCAACGAAGACGTCCAGGAATCCGTTGTGACTTCGGTCGAACGCGCCGGGAGTTGTCGGGAAACCCTGGCCTGACGTATTACCTGCTACATAAGCGTCCTCGGAGTCGCCCAAAGCCAGGCCATAGCCGTGATCGTCGTTGCCCCCGCCAAGGAAGGTGCTGTAGAGCAAGTCGCTGCCGGCGGCGTTCAGGCGGGACACAAAGACATCTGCCACACTATTGAAACCCGTGTCGAACGCGCCGGGAGTGGTGGGGAAGTTGTAGGAACTGGTGAAGCCGGTCAAGGTGGTATTGCCGGCCGCGTCCAGTTCCAGGCCATACGCGCTGTCCCAGTTCACCCCGCCCATGAACGTGCTGTAGAGCAAGTCGTTGCCGGCGGCATTCAGCCGGCCGACGAATGCATCTACCAGGCCGTTGAAGCTGCTGTCAAATGCGCCGGGGGTGGTGGGCAGATCCGGGGAGCTAGTGCCTCCGGCGAAGGCGACGTTTCCGGCAGCGTCCGAGGCCAGGGAGTCGCCGGTGAGGTGTTCGGCGCCGCTGCCCCCGAAGAAGGTGCTATAGATCAGGGCGTCGCCGGCGTTGTTCAGTCGGGCCACAAAGGCGTCGCCACTGCCGTTGTAGCCAGTGTCGAACGCGCCGGGGGTGGTAGGGAAGTTGGTAGAGCTGGTATAACCCAGGAGCGCGGCGTTGCCTGCGCCGTCCAGGACCACGCTGGTTGGATTGTCGTAATCGTTGCCGCCGAGGTAGGTGCTGAAGAGCAGATTACTGCCGGAAACGTTCAGGCGGGTGACAAAGACATCCTGCAGGCCATTGTGGGTCGTGTCGAACGCGCCGGGGGTGGTGGGGAAGTTCCCGGAGAGGGTATCGCCGGTGACGGTTGCCCGCCCGGCGGGGTCCAGAGCCACACTATGACCGAAATCGTCGGTGTTTCCGCCGAGAAAAGTGCTGTAAATCAGGTCATCGCCGGCGGCGTTCAGCCGGGCGACGAAGGCGTCTCCATCTCCGTTGATCGTCGTATCGAAGGCCCCGGGGGTGGTGGGGAAGTCCGGCGAGCCGGTAAGGCCGATGAGGGTGGCGTTGCCGGCATCGTCCAGCGCCAGGCCGCTGCCTTCATCATAGCCCTCGCCTCCCAGGAAAGTGCTGTAAATCAGTGCGCTGCCGGCGGCGTTCAGGCGAGATACAAAGACGTCATAGTAACCGTTAAAGTCGGAATCGAAAGCGCCCGGCGTAGTGGGGAAGCCAATGGAGAAGGTGAAGCCGACAACGGTGGCGTTGCCGGTGGCGTCCACAGCCAGGTTAATGGCCCGTTCGTCAGTGCCGCCACCGAGGAAGGTGCTGTAGAGCAGGTCGTCGGGGTCGTCGGCAGGGGCGTTTGCGCCGGCCCCGGCGTCAGCGTGGGCGAACGGGGCGGTGAGCGTGTCGCCTTGCAGTCCGGGGCTCACAGAAGCAAGGGATAAAGGATGTCCTGCCGCATCCTGCACAATGGGCAGGGGCAGGCGATACTCTCCGCCGGCGGCAGCGATGAGCAGGGCATCTCCATCTCGGCTCAGGGCGTCCGCCCCATCCACGCGCAGCCGCACGTTCGCCAGCGCGGCGGAGCAGTCAGCGGCGCGACAAATGAAGCGCAGGCCGGCCCGCGCGCCGGCGCTGTCCCAGACCAGGTCCAGGTCGGGATACAGGTCGCGATAACGGACCCCGGCCCACACCGGCACCGCCGGTCGCCAGCCGGCGGGATCGCTGCCCAGGAAGTAGGAGATAGTCGTCTGCACCGGCTCGTAGGCGATCAGCTCCGCCTGCGGGTTCGCGCCGGGGAAGGTCAGCCGGAGATTGACGCCGCGCCGGGGGGTGTCGCCGGCACGCTCGGCAGTTGGCCGTCCGGCGGAAGCGACGCTCATATTCAGCGGTCTTTCTTCGGCGGGCTCCAGTAGCGTAATCCAAACGGCGTCGTCGGCCAGCCAGAAGGCCCGCCCTGCGCCGTGCGCCATAAAGCGCGCCCCCTCGGCAAACTGGCCCATATTCTCGATGAACAGCGGCGACGGGGTAGCGGGCTGCTCGGCGGCCCGAGCGCTGCTCAGGCCGGCGGCCAACAATACCAATACGACAAGGATCAGCAGTCCGGCTCTCGACTTCATGGCGCAACCTCCACACCCAGGTCTTAGGGCCTACGGGCCACCCGTGACCGGCCCGGCAGAGAGACATTCCCTGGCGAGCATCATAGCAGATTGGGCAGGCCGGCGGCAAGTGGGAAGAGTCACGGAGAAGTATCCCGGACCCTCGCGGAATCCGGGATACTTGGCTGACATGGCAATTGCCGCCTTGGCTCAGCGGGAGCGGCTGTCACCCGAGGCGGCAGAATCACACCGGCGCCAGCGTCCCGGCAAAGATCAGCCAGGCCAACACGGTCTTGGCCGAAAGGCTGAGGATGATATAGACGCGCTCGCCGAACAGATAGTCGCGCCAGGGGCCGACCTTCTTGTATTGCAGCACCATGTTAATCGCGAAGATGTTGAAGAACACGAACAGGGTGGGAATGATTGTGTACACGAACGCCGGCGGTTTCGCCTCGCCCGAATTCACCGCCCCCACAAAGTAGATCACAATCACGATCCAGGGCACAATACCGGCGATGCAGCCATATATAAACGACGTCCAGTTAACCTTGTCCCGCCCCTGGTTGTGGTACTCCATCATGATGCCGAACAGGTTCATCGTGGCGTTGATGCCGAACAGTAGGATGATGGCTCCCAGGTCCCACACGCCGGCCAGCATCCCGATCAGCACAATCATCAGCGACGAGCTGAGCGCATATTCGTAGAAGCGCACCGGGTTCATGCCTTGTTCCAGGTTCCGCGTGTAGCGCCGGTAACCGATGGTGGCCAGGTAAAAATGGGCCACGGCGGAAATAAGCAAGAACGTGGCAGTGGCCGGCCCAAAGGGCAGCTCATAGAATAGTTCCGGCAAGGGCTGAAGCGAGAGGGTCTCGGTATTGAAGTTCAGAAAGTTTGTGTAGATGGGATAGGTGGTGTCATTACTGACTGCCCACATGAAGATTCCCTGGACGAGATGCAGGAAGCCCATGATCAGGTTGAACCGCCTCAACGATTCGAACTTGCGCTGCATGATGTCGGTGGAAACGGCTGACTCCGCGCTCATTACTGCTCTCCTCTGCGTTAGCTAAACGATGGCCAGGAATCCGTCCGGCGACAAACCGGCCAACAATACCCCTGTCAAAGCCCCAGAAAACACCGCCCCACGACCATCATTATAGAACGCTTTCCCCTCCCTAACAATCCTGCCTGTAGCGCACAGCCAGGCGCTTCTCCTGGCCGATTCGCGGCCGCCAAACAGATACCACGCTCTCATGAAGCCAGGTGATCAGGTTCGCTACCCCCATGCCCGCCCATACGCCTGCAAGATACGCTCGATGATCACATTCAGCGCGTCGTTTACCTGCCGGCGGGCCGGGTCGGCGTCATACCAGGCGATGATCTCCCGCGCCCCCTGCTCATAGGGGATGCGGGCCACGTAGTCGGGGACCAGTCGCTTCACCTTGCTGTTGTCGAAGATCATGCTGTGCGCCTTGTCCCCCAGCAAGCTGGCCCCCCACTCCGAGTCATAGTGCGCGATCAGCTCTGATGGCACGTGCGCAATCTGCGCCTCGACGCCGGCCGCTCGCGCCGTCATCGCGTATATCTGGTCCCAGGTCAGCCACTCGTCCGACGTAATCTGGTACGCCTCGCCAATGGCCCGGCTATCTCCCAGCAGCCCCACAAAGGCATGGGCAAAGTCGCGGTGGTGGGTCAACGTCCACAGCGACGTGCCGTCGCCGTGCACGATCACCGGCAGCCCACGCCGCATCCGGTCCACAATCGTCCAGCCACCGTGCATCGGCAACAGCGTCTGGTCATAGGTGTGTGACGGGCGCACGATGGTCAAGGGGAAGGTGTCCTGCCGGTAAGCGCGGGTCAGGCGCACCTCGCAGGCGATCTTGTTCCGCGAGTATTCCCAGTAGGGGTTATGCAAGGGTGTGGACTCGGTCACCGGCAGGCTGCGCGGCGGCGTCTGGTAAGCGGACGCGGAGCTGATGAAGATGTATTGCCGGGTCCGTCCCTGGAACAATTGCAGGTCGGTCTCTATGTGCTCCGGCGTGAACGCTATCCAATCCACCACCACATCAAAGTCGCGGCCCTGGATGGCGGCGCGGACCGAATCGGGATCGCGGATGTCGCCGTTCAGCAGCCGGGCCTCGGGAGGCGGGGTGCGCCGGCTGCTGCCCCGGTTGAGCAGATACAGCTCGAAGCCGCGCTCCACCGCCAGTTGGGAGCAGGCGGAGCTGATGATGCCGGTGCCGCCGATGAAGAGGACTTTCAACATGGGATTCTCCAGAAATTCGAAATTACTATTGGACAGGCGAGATGTGAACTCGCGCTACTCCATTCCTGCCGCGGGGACGTTCAGCCAGCCCTCAGCCTCTACTCTGTCACGAAGGGGTGTGCGGATGAATTTCGACGCCTTGGAAATGTACTCGCGCGCCGCTTCCTGGCCGTCTGCAGGCAGTCGTTTCAGATAGCTAAATGCGGCGTCAACCGTGAATGTAACGCCATCCGGGTTCTTTTTGTCGAAGTTTGATGGTAGATCCGTCCAGACAACGGCGTCAAAGCCGGCGTTGCGAGCCCACTGTTCGATAGTCTCCTTGGCCTTGGGCCAGACAGTGCAGCGCGCCGTACCCGCTGTAACATTGACATAACCGATGTTCTGCCTACTTGGGTTACCTTCGCGATCTCTCAGCGCTCCGATCGCCTTATCGAGATCCGTTTCGCTTGAACGAGCAAAGCATGTGGGCAGCATGACGCCGTTGTCCGGGTCAATCACCAGGGTCAGTGCGCGATTGCGGGAAGTCGAGATGCGCGAGAACTCCAGCGGCAAGATAGGCCCGCCGGCCAGCCACTCTCCCTGAATCGGCAGGTCGCCCGGGTCCCAGATTAGCGAGCCCCAGCCTATGTAGGCGATGCGCATTGCTGTCACCTCACTCAGTTCGACGTTTCCGAATCGTACCCACCGGCGTCACGGCCGGCAAGTTGCGCGGCGTTTGAACAGGTCATCCGGCGCCCAGCCACGCTTCCCGCAACCAATCGCGCACCTCCTCGTCTATCTCCGACTCCGCCCACAACTCCAGGTGATGCGTAAACCGCCCTGGCGCGGCCTCCACAATCTCCTTCCAGCGCGGCGACTCCTGCGCGCCGGCAAATGACAGGGTGAGCACCAGCGGCGCATGGTCGCCGCGCAGGTACATCCCCGGCATCCAGGCCCAGGCGAACGCCCGCCGCCGTCGAAAGGCCACCTGGCTCTTGGTCACGCGCACATCC
>CAZIKT010000088.1:0-1374 GCA_964539885.1 uncultured Ardenticatenaceae bacterium
TCTCCGGCTGCATCGTCTCCTCCACCACCCGCACCAATTCGGCCGACAACTCATCCAACTCGACCTCGTCCCGGGCGGTGCGGGCGAAAGCGGCCAACGTCTTCTGCGCGTCATATTGCTGCCGGAAGAAGCGGCGGTCAATGGAGCGCTGCAAGCGCCGGCGCAACGGCGTAAACAGGGCGGCGATCAATAGGGTGGACGCGACAATGATCAGCGGCGAGTTGGCGGCCTCGCCGGTCAGGCGTTGCGCTATGTTCTGCATTGCGATCACGCTGCTGAAATAGACCAGGGCCAGCGAGGCAGTCAGCGTGGCATAGACCAGCGTCTTGCGGATGATGACATCAATGTCCCACAGCCGGTAGCGCATGATGGCGAGGAACATCGAGGCGGGAAATGCCAGGTAAAGGAAGATGGTCAGCGTATAGATCAGCAGTGTGAAGCGCACGGTCGCGTAGCCCGGCTCAGGCGGCGACACTTCAACAAACCATGTCCAGATAATGATATGGCCGACGAGACAGGCCATGCCGAGTATGACCCATTTTGTCTGCTGTCGCTCGGTCGGGGTCGAGACGGCGCGGTAGCGATAAAGCTGGGCCCAGATACCGATCGCCAGAATCGCAAGTAATATCACCACCGAAATCACACTGAACTGGCCGCTGGACGCTGTCAGGCCCATCGAGCCTATCAGCGGGTCGAGGATAACCGGCGCCAGAATGAGAACCGCAAACCAGCGGGTCCAGCGGGGCACAAAGCTCCCGCTCGGGAACAGCAGGCACAAGAGCAGGAATGGCATGGTGGACAGGATGGTCAGAAAGTTGAAAGCCGGCACCAGAACCGGATACAGCCGCACCAGCGCGTTGTCCGACTCCACCATTCCACCTAAGCCGAGCAGGATCAGCACGAACGCAGTCAGCAAGCCCATCCAGCCGGACGCGGCTCCAAACCGGAAGATGAGCAGCGCCAATGCGGCGGCAGTTCCCGCAATCACTGCATCGAGGGCCAACTGGTACCCGGCGTACCATTGCGGCGAGATGCCCAGATCGCTGAGCGCGGCGGCATCGGGCGGGGACAACATGAGCGGAGCGCAGAGGCCTACGTCACACACGCGGGCCAACTCGCCGAAACGGGGAACAAGGCCCACGACAAAGACGGCGGCCAGCAAACAGATCAGCGCCAAAAAGCCGGCGCGGGCCAGGCGCCACCAGGGCCTACTCGCTTCCGGTTGCCTTTCCATTGTCGTCATCGGCTCTGCTCGTCTCGCCGCAGCCACAGGAAGGCGACCGTCGGCTGCATCGTCTCCTCCACCACCCGCACCAGTTCGGCCGACAGCGCCTCCAACTCCACCTCATCGCGGGCGTGTTGGGCGAATTGGGC
>CAZIKT010000088.1:1474-5668 GCA_964539885.1 uncultured Ardenticatenaceae bacterium
CGGCCGACAGCGCCTCCAACTCCACCTCATCGCGGGCGTGTTGGGCGAATTGGGCCAATGTTTGCGCCGCGTCGTAGCGCGAGCGGTAGAAGCGCCGGTCAATGAAGCGCTGCACGCGCACCCGCAATGCGCCGAACAACGCCGCGATGAGCAGCGTCGAGAACACGATCAGCAGCGGCGAATCCTCCATCGCCGGCCCTACCGCCGCCTGCAGCAAGATTACGCTCCCGAAATAGACCAGGGCCAGCAAGGCCGACAGCAGGCCGTATTGCAGCGTCTTGCGGATGATGATGTCAATATCGTACAGCCGGTAGCGCAGGATGGCGATGCCCACCGCGGCCGGCAACGCGATGATCACAGCGGCGACTAGCACATCGCCCAGCGTATCCCCCATCACGAAACTGATTGGAAAGAAGGCCAGCACAAAGAGGAACCAGCGCAACTGCCGGCGCTCGAGATCGCCGGAGCGCATGTAGCGCACGAAGACAGACAGCAGCGACCCCAGCAACCCGGTGAGGATCATGCCCAGCAGCACGGTGTACAGGGGGTGCTGATCGGCAGGCGGCATACCCGGCCGGCCGAGCGGATTGGCGATGGTATGCCCCCCGACCAAGAGGGTGAAGGTCTCAGCGAACAGGCTGAGCGCGATGAAGCCGCCCAGGCCGAT
This sequence comes from uncultured Ardenticatenaceae bacterium, assembly GCA_964539885.1. Taxonomy (GTDB): domain Bacteria; phylum Chloroflexota; class Anaerolineae; order Promineifilales; family Promineifilaceae; genus JACKCB01. Next base: position 2,142 of record CAZIKT010000088.1, read on the forward strand.
GACCACTATGAGCGGCGCCCACCGCCAGCGGCGGGAAACCAGCCGGCCGGTGGGGAAGAAGAGTGGCAGGAAGATGATGATCAGCGCCACCAATGCATAGCCGTACCAGCCGGCCAACCAGCCGCCAAGGTACGCCAGGCCATTCGGCTCCGCCCCCGATGCCAACAGTCGCGCCGCGTACATCTCCAGGGCGGTGGCCAGGCTGCCGTACAGGGCTACAGCGACCATAATCCAGCTCACCAGATTGCCCGGCCGGCGGGCGACCAGCAGCGATCCCACCACCGCGAATGAGGCGAACCCCAGCAGGGTGATGATCACGAAGGTGCCGGGTATAGGGTCCACTCCCTGCTGCGCGTTCAGCCAGTAGCTGACCGGCATGGTGACCAGGAAGATAGGAATGGTCGTCCAGGCCACCAGCCGGGAAAGCAGGTAGAGCGGCCGGCTGACCGGTTTGGCCATCTCCGCGCTCACGCCGGCCTCTCCTCCCGCAGCCACAAGAAGGCGCATTCCGGCTGCAAAGTCTCCTGCACGACGCGAAACATCTCGGCGGTCAGCGCCTCCAATTCCACCTCGTCCCGCGCCGTTTGGGCGAAGGCAGCCAGCGCCTTCTGCGCGTCATACTTCGGGCGGTAAAAGCGCCGGTCAATGCCGTTTTGCAGCCGCCGGCGCAAGGGCGTGAACAAGGCCGCGATGAGCAGGGTGGAGGCGACGATGATCAACGGCGAGTCGCCGGCCTGCCCGGTCACCCTTTGCGTCACCGCCTGCATGACGATCACGCTGCCGAAGTAGATCACCGCCAGCGCGCCGGTCAACAGGCCGTAGACGACCGTGCGGCGGATGATCAGGTCCACGTCATACAGCCGGTAACGCAACATGCCGAAGCTGAGGCCCAGCAAGGGAAAGATGGTGGCGGAGTTGGCCAGGATTCTGGCGAGCAGCGCTCCGGTGCTCAATTGCACGATGTATCCGGCAATGGCCATGGCCAACATGGCGGCGATGCCGATCACCGACCATTTGATTTGCTGCCGCTCGATGAAACCGCCGGCGCGATAGCGGGCCACCATCTGCGCCAGGATTGCCGGGAGGGTCAGCAATATCAGCAGCCTGACCGAACCGTACAGCGCCGCCGGCAGCAACTCCGAACCGGCGTCGAAGTAGGGATTGGGTAACTGGAAGGAGCTGGACATCGGGCTTTGGATGAGCATGGCGAACATGGCCAGCCCCGTCAGAAGGCCCAGCGGCAGACCGACAATCAGGCTCCAACGCCGGCTGAGGAAATGGCCGGTGGGGAACAGCGCCAAGGTCAGCATGATCAGGGTGTTGTATGGCGCCCAGATCCAGTTTTTCAACCAGGAGAGCAGCCGGACGGACGGCGACTCCCAGCCCATCGTGAAAGCGGTAAAGACGACCAGCTCCTCAAGCAAGAGCAACAGGCCGCCGCCGATGCCGGCCAGCAGAATCAGCCAGCCGATCCGGTCTCGCGGATTCCGAGAAATCACCAGCGCCCCGATGATGACGGAGAGCAAAGATTGCACGGAGAAGAGCAGGACGTTCAGCCAGTACAGTATGCCGAAGCGCGGGCCGCCGCCGGCCCCCCAACTCTGCGGTAGGCTCGCCGGGCGATTGACGGTGAACAGCACAATGGCGGTCAGGCAGGCCAGGGCCACTATCACGATAGCGCCCCAGGTAACCCAGCGGGCATAGGCGGCCGGCCTGCGGGATTCGGAGGCGCTCATGGCCTGTTCTCCGGCCCGTCCTTGCGTAGCCAGAGGAAGGCGTGCTCCGGCTGCATCGTCTCCCGCACGATGCGCAGCAGCTCGGCGCTAAGTTGGCCCAGCTCCACTTCATCGCGGGCGGTGCGGGCGAAGGCGGCCAATGTCTTCTGGGCGTCGTAATGTTGCCTGTAGAAGCGGCGGTCAATGCCCACCTGCAGCCGGCGGCGAAACGGGGTGAACAGGGCGGCGATGAGCAAGGTGGAGGCGACGATGATCAACGGCGAGTCGCCGGCCTGCCCGGTCACCCTTTGCGTCACCGCCTGCATGACGATCACGCTGCCGAAATAAATCACCGCCAGCGCGCCGGTTAACAGGCCGTACAACACCGTGCGCCGGATGATCAGGTCCACGTCATACAGCCGGTAGCGCAACATGCCGAAACCGAGACCTAACATGGGAAAGATGGTGGAGCAGTTGGTCAAGAATGCACCGAACAACCCTCCCACAGTCAGGTCGAGAATCAGTCCGGCTGTGTCGGCGACCAGCATGGCGGCGATGCCGATCACCGGCCACTTGATTTGCTGGCGCTGCACAAAACCGCCGACCCGATAGCGGGCGACCATTTGCCCAAGCACGCCGAGGAGCGTCAGGACCGTCATCAGCCTGCCGACAAAATACATCGAGGTCGGGAGGACGGGCGAGGCAGGGTTGAAGTAGGGATTGGGAAGTTGGAAGGAGCTGGCCATACTGTTTTGGACGACCATGGCGAACGTGGTCAGCCCCAGAGAGAGGAGAAGCGGCAGCCCAATAATCAAGTTCCAGCGCCGATTGAGGAAATGGCCGGTCGGGAACAGCGCCAGCAACAAAGAAACGACAGCGGTTAACGGCGCCCAAATCCAATTCTTCATCCAGGAGATCAACTGGACAGCCGGCGACTCCCAGCCCATGGTAAAGGCGGTAAAGACGACCAACTCCTCTAATACAAGCAACACGCAGCCGCCGATGCTCGCCGCCAGTATGAGCCAGCCCACCCGATTTCGCGGTTGGCGTCCGATGACCAGGGCGCCAATAATCGCCGCGATCAGCGCTTGCAGGTAGAAGACGAAGGCGTTCAGCCAGTTCAACGGCGCGTCGCGCGGCCCGCCGGCAGAGCCCCAGGCTTCAGGGAGGCTGGTATGCCGATTGACGGTGAACAGCGCAAGGGAGAAGAGGCCGGCGAGCGCCACCAACACGACGACGCCCCAGGCCAACCAGCCGGCATAGCCGGCTCGCCCACGCGGTTCGGATCCGCCCTTGGCGTTCACTTCGGCCCCTCGCCTCGCAGCCACAGAAAGGCGCTTTCCGGCTGCATGGTCTCCTGTACGACTCGGGTCACTTCGGCTGTCAGCGCTTCCAACGATACCTGGTCGCGGGCGGTGCGGGCGAACTGCTCCAGCACCTGCTGGGCGATGTACTTCCGGCGGAAGAAGCGGCGGTCGATGAAGTTCTGCACCCGCCGGTGGAGGGCGCCGGCGAGGGCGGCGATGACCAAGGTGGAGATGACAATCACCACCGGCGACTGTTCGCCGACAAACGAGCCTATCAGCGTCTGCAGAAGGATCACCATGCCGAACCAGAGCATGAGCAGCAGGCCGGTCAGCACCGAATAGACGAGGGTTTTGCGGATGATGACATCAATGTCCCACAGCCGGTAACGGAGAATGGATATGCCAATTGCCAGGGGAATAATCGCCGGCAGCAACACACCCAATAAGGCGTTGGTCAGGTACTCATACCAAAATCGGCCTGTGGTTCCCACCGCCATAGCCGGGA
>CAZIKT010000089.1:0-2261 GCA_964539885.1 uncultured Ardenticatenaceae bacterium
CAGGCGAATGGTGCAGACTGTGTACATGCCCAGGGGAAAGACCATGCCCCAGTACTGTGGATCGTATGCCAAGGGATAGCGCTTATATAGGTGGCGCCATGCACCCAGGATGAAAAGGAGCGGTATCCACCAGGTCCCCGCTGCCCAGAAGAACAGCGTGAAGCCCTTCAGAAAGGGCGCGAGTTCGCGCAACAAAGGCCATTCGGCGGCGTTGAGAATGAGAGTTGAGCCGGCCAGCGTGGTGATCGCCACTGCTCCCATGTTGATCCAGTAAGGCGGAGTGAGCGCCGCCGTGGTCAGCTCCACGAAGGTCAGCCGGTAAAAGATGAGGGTGATAATGCTCAGATAGAGCATGCAGCCCAATAGATACATGCACAGGGTGAAGAAGAAGCCGGGTTCAGGCGGGTTCTCCAAACGGGCCAAAAGCAACGTACCCAGGATCGAAAGCGACTGGGTGGCCACGACCGCGATCAGCCACGCGCCGTTGATGCCGACTTCCAAAGAGGGCTTGTTGCGGCTGATGGTGACGGCTGTAAAAAACGCATACATCACCAGCAACCACAGTCCAAGGCCCAACCCCCACAGCGGCCAGGCTGCCCGCGCGCTACCGGTAATCAGCATGAGCTGTGCGCCCAGGACGCAGCTCCCGGCGATCAAGGTAAAGAAGCCGGGGCCGCGCATATGGCTGCGCAGGTCGGCCAGCAAGCGCGAAGGAAAAGCCAGGAGCCGCCACAGCGTTAGCAGCCACAAAATCAGGTAGGCGGCCACGTTGATGATCAGCAGCCCGTTGGCTATCAGCGGCATATCCAGCAGGAAGGCGGCAATCGAGACAATGCCGGTGGCCATGACCAGAGCAAAGTAGCCGGGAAAGAGGTCGGCGACCTGGGCGGTGAGCCGGCTGCGACTGAGCCGGCTACTTCTCAAGGCCATATAGATACCAGAGCAATCCGACGTTCAGCCCCAGGCAGACCAGGCTGGCGATGGCCGCCGGCCATAAAATGCCTGTATCGCCCCCCAAAAAAGCGTTCATCGTGGCCGTGAAAAGCCAGAGCTGCAGGATGATAACAATGAATACGATAAAGAGGATGCCGGTGGCAATGGTCATGCGCTGCGATCGAGCGAAGCGGGAACGGCGTTTCATACGGTTCTCCTCTCGATGCCGGTGGCCACCACGTTGCCGTCCCGGATCGCCAGCGTAACGCGGGCCAGCGGCCTCTGCGGCGGACCGGACAACGGCCGCCCGCTCAACAGGTCAAATATCCCCTCGTGGCACGGGCAGTGTAGCTCGCCGGCATCAACGTGCGGGATGACCGGGCAGGTCAGGTGGGTACACTGCTGCTCGTAAGCCACGAATGCTTCCTCGTCGACCCGCACCAGCAGGCGGGCCGGGCTGTCCGCCGGGTAGCGGAAGATGAGCGAGCCACCCACCGGCACATCATCCACCCGGGCAATTACCTCCTCACCCGGCGCCGGCTGCCGCGACTGCAGAAAATTAGCGCCCAGGAACCACAGTTGCCCGGCGCTGAAGGCGGCGCTGGTGAGCAACAGGAACTTGATGAACTCGCGCCGGGAGAGATATTCATCCTGCGGCCAATCAATCGGAAAATCCTGCCGCCAGCGCGGCTGCTCTTCCGGCGAACGGCCGTCCGGCGGCGCCGTCAATTGTTCAGGCTCTTCCGTGTTCATCGCCCACATCCTTCGTCATGCTTCCACAAAGAGATTGGCCAGCAATACGTCGTCCACCGGGACCATCGCGCGGGGCGCAAGCTCCTGATACAGGGATGCAGCCACGTCCACCAGGTTCACCGGGGATTCGCGGGGCGCCATCATACTCACCTTCGTGGTCACGAGCTGGTTGCCGAACTGAAAGCCGTTTACCGGCCGGGAGCGCGGCCGCAGCCGCTCGATTTCCTCGCGCGTGCCGTAGTACAGCGCCTGACTGGGACAGACCGAGGCGCACATCGGCTTCAGCCCGACCGAGGTGCGGTCATAGCACATGTCGCACTTCATCATCAGGTTCATGCGGTTGCTCATCTTGGGCACGCCGAAGGGACAGGCCAGCACGCAGTTGTTGCAGGCGATACAGCGTGGCTTGCGCGCCGTCTGCACCACGCCGTCAGCTGTACGCTTGATGGCATCCGCCGGGCACACTTCGGCGCAGGTGGGCGAGTCACAGTGCATGCAAATAACAGGCACGGTCTGCGGCGAGTCGCTGCGATCGACGTAGTCCAACTGAATCATGGACTGCCCCTTGTGCGTGT
>CAZIKT010000089.1:2361-5418 GCA_964539885.1 uncultured Ardenticatenaceae bacterium
CTGTCAGCTGGCAACGCTTTATCGTCCATTGCCGTCCGCCTTTCTTACCCGCACCGCGCACACCTTGTACTCCGGTATCTTGGAGATGGGGTCCTGAGCCGCGATAGTGAGCTGATTGGCCGATTGCCGGCCCGGCCAATGATAGGGAATGAAGATCGTGTCTGGACGGATGGTTTTGACCACCAGGGCGCGCAGGGTGGCGCTGCCGCGCCGCGACTCGGCAGTGACCCAGTCGCCGTCGGCCACACCCAACTTCGCCGCCAGTGTTGGATGCATCTCGATGCGCGGCTCCGGGTAGTTGTCTACCAGCGGGCCGATGCGCCGCGTCTGCGTGCCGGAAAGGAACTGGCTGACCACCCTGCCGGTGGTCAGCATCAGCGGAAATTCGTCGTCAACATCCTCGGCCGGCGGCGAGTAAGCGGCGACGTTAAAGCGCGCCTTGCCGTCCGGGAAGTAAAACGGGCCGTTGCCCTGCGCCACCGGGTTCCACGATCCCGGCTCAAACAGGCGCGGCGTGCCGGGATGTTCCGGCTCCGGGCAGGGCCAAAAGACGCCGTCCTGCGCCTCGATTTTCTCATAGGTGATGCCGGAATAATCGGCGATGCCCCCTTTGGAAGCCCGGCCCAGCTCGGCGAACATCTCCGCCGGGCTTTCAAACGTCAATCCCGCTTCCCTGCCCAGCGCCGCCGCGATATCCTGGATGATGCGCCAATCTTCGCGGGCGTCGCCGGGGCAATCAATCGCCTTGTTGATGCGGATCACCCGCCCTTCCACCGTCGTTACTGTCCCTTCGTCCTCTTCATGCAATGAGCCGGGCAGGACGACATGGGCGTAGCGGGCGGTATCGTTCAGGAAGAAATCAATGGCCACATAGAACTCCAGCTTCTCCAGCTGGGCACGCACAAAGTTGTTATCCGGCAGCGACACCAGCGGATTGAAGCACAGAGAGAGCAGGCCCCTGATCTCGCCTCGGTCAATCTTGCGGAAGATCTCGTATGCGTCAACGCCCGGCTGGGGCAGGTCGGCAGGATCCATCCCCCACACGCCGGCCACATAAGCGCGATGGTCGGGATTGCCCAGGTCGCGCGCGCCGGGCAACTGGTCGCACTTCTGCCCATGCTCGCGCCCGCCCTGGCCATTGCCTTGGCCGGTGATGGTGGCATAGCCGCAGTATTCCCGGCCGATGCGGCCCGAGGCCAACACCATGTTGATCGCCCCGAGCACGTTTTGCACGCCGTGGCTGTGATGCTCGATACCGCGGGCGTGCATCAGGAAGCTGGTGCGGGCGGGGCCCCACCATTCGGCCGCCTGCCGGATGGCGCTTTCAGCGATGCCGGTGACCTGCGCCGTTCTGGCCGGGGTCCACTGCCGCGCATGTTCCGCCGCCGCTTCAAAGCCTACGGTATGGTTGTTGATGAAATCGTGATCCAGCCAGTCGTTTTCGATCATCAGGTGCAGGATGCCGTTGAAGAGGGCAGCGTCCCGCCCCGGCTTGACCGGCAGAAAGAGGTCGCAGGTACGGGCGATGGGCGTGATCCGCGGATCGACCACGATGATGCGCGCCCCGTTCTCGCGCGCCTGCCAGACGTAATCGGTGGTGATCGGGGCGCATTCGGCCACATTCGCCCCGCTGATCCAGATCAGCTCGGCCCCGAGTATGTCGCTCCAGGGGTTGGCGGCGCGGTCGACCCCGAACGCTTTCTTGTTGCCGGCGGCGGCGCTGACCATGCAGAGACGGCCGTTGTAATCGATGTTGGCGGTGCGCAGGCACATGTGGGCGAACTTGCCCATCAAATAGGTTTTCTCGGTAGTCAGGCTGGCCCCGCTGAGGACGGCGAACGCATCGCGGCCATATGTGCTTTGGATGCGCTCAATCTCGGCGGCGACGCGCCGGACGGCCTGTTCATAGTCCATCGGCCGGAAACCGCCGGGGGTGGTCGCGTCCCGCTCGTAAGCGCGCAACAGCCGGTCGGGGTGCGCCCCCTGCAAGTAGCGCTTGACGCCCTTGGGGCAAAGCTTGCCCCGGTTGAAGGGGAACTCGTACCACGGCTCAAAGCCGATCACCTGGTTGTCTTTAACTATGAGCTGGATGCCGCACTGTTGGCCACAGAAACAGCAATGGGTCTTGACCACTTTGTCCGGCTCAACCCCGGTGTCGAGGCGTACGCCGTGCGTATAAGCCAGGGTGGGGCCGAAGGGGTCTTTCACATGGATGGCGGCGGGGGAAATAGTCGTCATCTCTCTGCCTCCGTCACGCGTGGAAGTTGCGCGCGTCTTCTTCGCCGAGCGGGCCTTCGCCCAGTCCGGGATTCACGTAAGTGGGCATCGTGGGCGGTGCCGGTTGGGATGCGGCTGGAACGCCCCGCGCCGTCTGCCACAATTGCCCCTGGGCCTGAGCTACGGCCGCCCGCCGACATGGCGGGCAAATCCACTGGTAATGGCCGACATCGCTGTCGGGAAGCCGGTAATCGTAGCCCAGCTCTTTCTCTACCTGAATCAGGTCGGTGATGTGCATGAGCGACGAGAAGGGTTGGCCGCAGCGCCGGCAATGGGCCTGCTCCTCCAGCTCGCCGATCTCTTTGTAGAAGCGCACGCCGGTCTGCGCCGGCCGCTGGAAAATATGAAAGAACTTGCCGAAGGGCAGCCACAGAAAGGTGGCGATGACCGTAATGGCGTGCAGAATGGCGATGAATTCGTAGGCGTAGCCGCGCAGCCAGGTGTAACTGGCGGTGAGCATCAGGCCGCTGAGACTGACGGCAAAGAGCAGGACCAGCGGCAGGAAGTCCTCGGTGAACAATTGCAGCGCCGCCGCGCCCTCCTCGCGCATGCGCCGGCGCATGGCCAGCATCACCCCGGCGATAACGATGAAGGAAGACCAGACCAGGCCATGAAAGGCGAAGAATGCGAAGATAGAATCAACGGGAAAGGTGAAGGCCGGAAAGCCGAAGACAAACGCCTGATAGAGCGACAAATCATCCGGGACAGATTCAAAATGTAGCCAGCCGAACACGAGTGGGAATGTAATCACGATGGCGATGATGCAGCCCCACATGATCA
>CAZIKT010000090.1:0-4757 GCA_964539885.1 uncultured Ardenticatenaceae bacterium
GGAGATCCAGAGCCAGCGCCCAGTGGAGACGGGCGGGCAGCGGGCGCTGACCAGCACCCAGTACGACAACCTGGGCCGGCTGGCGTTTCGCAGCGAGGCCTATGAAGTCAGTGGGACGGCCGGCGGCGGCTACCTCCAACCCACCTGGAGCAACCTGGACAGCTACCATCAATTCAGCTACGACGAGTTGGGCAACCAGACGCTGGACGAGCTGCTGTCGGGCGGCGGCGTCCTCTGGTCGGTCAGCGATACATTTGACGTCTGGACGCAGCTGCACCTGGGCGCCAACGGGCGGCAGACGGACTACCATTACGACGCCTTCGGCCAGTTGGCGCAGGTCGTGGAGTACAACGACGAAGGCGGCGGCCCCGTGCAGTACACCACCCATTACGAATACAACCTGCGCGGCGACCTGGTCGAGGTGACCGACCATGCCAGCAACGTGACCACGATGAGTTACGATAAGCTCGGTCGCAAGACGGGCATGAGCGACCCGGACATGGGCGCCTGGCAGTACCAATATGACCCGGCCGGCAACCTCACCGCCCAGCAAGACGGGCGCGGCTGGTGGCTTTACTTCAGCTACGACGCCCTGGAGCGGTTGACGGCCAAACGGCGGGATAGCGCCAATGGGCCGCTGGCGGCTAGCTACAGCTACGATATGGGGGACATTGGCTACCTGGACCACAGTCGGGCTTACGACGACAGCGGCGCCACGGTCGAAGTGGAAGTGCAATCCGTCTCCCGCGACGAGCGCTACCTGGTAACGGAAAAGCGCTGGCTGGTGAACGGCATTAGCGTCAGCGGCGGCAGCTTCCGCATGGCCTACGGCTACAACGCCGCCGGGCAGATGACCACGATTCAATACCCGGCTGACAACAGCGACGGCCTGGGTGAGGTGGTCCAGCGCGACTACGATGCGCTGGGCCAGTTGGAGAGCGTCGTCTCCCAGCAGGACGGTACGCGCTTCCTGGATAGCGCCGGCTACCTGGCTACCGGCCAGGTAGCGCAGCTGCGCCTGGACCAGGGAACATACGGGGCCACGCTGGACTTTACCTACCAGCCCGGCAGCCTGCGGCTGGACGAAAAGAAGGCCAGCAGCGGCGGCGGCTCCGGCTTCGACTTGCAGCAGCTGACCTTTGCCTACGATAACGGGGGCAACATTACCGACATGGTGGACGCCCTGAACGGCGGGCAACGGCAATGCTTCGGCTACGATTGGCTGGACCGGCTGACCGGCGCCTTCACCGGCAACGGCGATTGCAGCGCCTACAGCGGCGCCGGCGACGGCCCTTACGACCACGACTACAGCTACGATCCTATTGGGAACATCACCAGCTTCGACGGCGCGAGCTACAGCTATGGCAGCCAGCCGCACGCCGTCACCGCCGCGCACGGCAACAGCTATGGCTATGACGCCGCCGGCAACCAGACCGGCCGCACGATTGACAGCACCACTTACACCCTGGTCTATGACTATGAGAGCCGGCTGACGGCCGTGCAGGAGAACAGCAACGTCCTGGCGGAATTCACCTACGACGCCGACGGCGCGCGGGTGCTGAAGAGCGACGAGGGCGGCCTGACCGTCTATCTGGACGGGCTGTATGAATATGCGCTGCCGGCGGCGAGCGAGACGGTGATGGGCGAAGTGGGCTACATCAATGACGCCCTGACCCACGCCGACACAACCGTCGTCCTGGGACGCAGCTACAACAACCCGGTGGTCTTCGCCCAGCCCATTTCGCAGGACGAGAATGATGTCGCCGTGGTGCGCATCACCGATGTGCAGGCCGACCGCTTCACCCTGCATGTGGACGAAGCGCCCAACCATGACGGCGCGCATACCACGGAAGCGGTCAGCTACATCGTGCTGGAAGCCGGCAGCTGGCAACTGCCGGACGGGACCCTGTTGGAAGTGGGGACGGTAGAGACTGCAGCCACGGTAGGCTCAGCCTTGAGCGACCAGTGGGAGTCGATCCTCTTCAGCCAGGAGTTTACCGCCGCGCCGGTGGTGCTCAGCCAGGTGCAAACGGACAACGACCCGCATTGGGTGAAGAGCCGGCAGCAATTGGCGACGACCAGCGGTGTGAACATTGCCCTGGAGGAAGAAGAAGGGAAGAGCACCCCGCACGGGGCGGAAACGGTCGGCTGGCTGGCTATCGAGCCGGGCGTCGGGGAGTGGAGCGGCCGGCTCTATGAGGCTGCCCTCACTCCCGACGCGGTGACGCACAGCTGGTACAGCTTCAGCTTCAGCCAGAGCTTCTCCACTGCGCCCCGTTTCCTGGCCGGGCTGGCCGGCTATGATAGCGACGAGAGCGCCCATCTGCGCTATCGGCGCGCCCAGTTGACCGCCGCCGGCGCGCAGGTGCGGGTGGAAGAAGATTCGGTCTTCGACAGTGAATATGGTCATACGACCGAAACGGCGGCTTACCTGGCTATTGAAGGGAACGGCGAGCTGAGCGCGACCGGAGGTACAAGCAGCCCGGCCAGCACAACTTATTACGAGACGCAGGGTGGGGCTATGGCGATGCGGCGGGCCGGCTACCCGGCGGACAACGGCATCTTCTACATCCTCAGCGACCACCTGGGTTCCAGCAGCGTCATCCTGGCCCAGGATGGGACGGTGGTGAAGCGGGATTACTACTACCCCTACGGCGGCAACCGCGGCGCGCCGTACACGGATGTGACCACGAAGCGCTTTACGGGGCAGTACCATGAGGCCGGGCTGCCGGGCGGGGAAGGGCTGTCCTTCTTCAACGCCCGCTGGTATGACCCGCAGTTGGGAAGGTTTGTCAGTGCCGATTCCGTCGTCCCAGACCCGGGCGACCCCCAAGCGCTAAACCGCTTTACCTATGTCCTGAACAACCCTCTGAGATTCAAAGACGACAGCGGACACTGCCCGAGTCCCCCTGATGACTGGCAGGGGCAATCGGTTCTCTGTGTTGCACTGTTCATTGAGCCGGCGACTGTGACGGCCGGCCCCTTCAAATTGCATGGAGATGGCCGGACTTTCGGTAGTAATAGCGACCCGAGTCAGTCGCGCGGTTATGTCTGGGTAAATGTGCAAACTGGCGAATCAATCTCAGTAATGAATCCTACGGGGTACTACTACTCTTCGCTGGCTTCTACATGCGGAATAAGGACTCCGTGCGTATTAGTCCCGGCAGAGCGCATCATTTGGACGCCGCCCAGCTCTAGCAATAAGTGGAACATCGACGTTCGTTCGGATGGTAGTATCAAAGTCACTTATGATCTAGTCATCTCAGGACCACTCGACTGGTTTAACCTGGCGCCTCACATCAACGGCACTATGCTTTTTACACCCGATGGGCAGGGCGGCTACAATTACTCCTTTCACCGTGATGCATTTCCCTGGGCAGAAGCCTATCTTTACAGAGGAAACAATAAGGTGCAGACATTGTTCCAGGATAGAGCGGCGCGAGGTAATCCGCACGATCTTTTTGCGATCGAACCAGGGAAAAATTGGCCGCGCACTTGGATCAGCTCTATACAAACACGCTTCTTATTTGGGCCTCCTCGGATAAGCATGGGCAGCAGCTACTGGGGAGGAGGTGGAGGTGGAGGTGGGCCTTGGAATAAAGCCTTGGCCATGTAGGGGTTCACTATGGAATTTTTACAAAGACGAAGACGAACCATTCTGGCCGGGGTGGCCGGCGCCGTATCTGCCCAGCTCGGTTGTGGGATCATGTTCTGGTTCATCTCATTTGGTCCCACTTTTTGGGAAGTACTTTACTTCATGGTTCTACGTGTAATCTGGGCTCCAATCACAATTGGAGTCGTCGCCGGTCTCTTAACCCCTCCGGCAGTTTCTCATAAAAGGCTTGCTTCTTTTCTCTCCGGCGCACTAGCAACAATTCTGGGATTAGTACTTTTCTTACGCTCAGGATGGCAATTAGGACCGGCCAGCCTAGACCCTAGCCCAGCCTTAGAAACAATCGTGCTTCATGTCGCCTCTGGTCTGGTAAGTCTGGCAGTAATTCTGTTCGTTATGGGCGCCATTGCCTGGCTGCGGTCTAGGTGGTGACGGACGAGTGATCGTGTATTGCTCTAAACGAAGTGGCAGTATTTAGCCCACAAATAAGAGAAAGTTTCGGAACTCCTTTGCACCCCCTACGCCCAACGCGGTCACCAGCAGTTAGTACAGCCTCAGCTTTGGCCAGAGCTTCAGCGCCGCGCCGGTTCGGCGAGCTCACGTCGAGCCGCGTTTCCTGGCCGGGCTGGCAAGTTATGATAGCGACGAGAGCGCCCAGCTGCGCTATCGGCGCGCCCAGTTGACCGCCGCCGGCGCGCAGGTGCGGGCAGAAGAAGATTCGGTCTTCGACAGCGAATATGGTCATACGACCGAAATGGCGGCTTACCTGGCTATTGAAGGGAGCGGTGAGCTGACCGCCCTGGGGGGTATGAGCAGCCCAGCCAGCACGAGCTATTATGAGACGCAAGGTGGGGCGCTGGCGATGCGGCGGTTAGGCTATCCGGCGGACAACGGCATCTTCTACATCCTCAGCGACCACCTGGGTTCCAGCAGCGTCATCCTGGCCCAGGACGGGACGGTGGTAAAGCGGGATTACTACTATCCCTACGGCGGCAACCGCGGCGCGCCGTACACGGATGTGACCACGAAGCGCTTCACGGGCCAGTACCACGAGGCCGGGCTGCCGGGCGGCGAGGGACTGTCCTTCTACAACGCCCGCTGGTATGACCCGCAGCTGGGCCGGTTTGTCAGTGCGGATTCGATT
>CAZIKT010000091.1:0-4705 GCA_964539885.1 uncultured Ardenticatenaceae bacterium
AGTATTTGGCGCGCAGCCGATGTGGCAGCCGGCTGCGCCACCAAGGCCTTAGCCTATTCCAATTGTTTATTATTGTCAGTCATTTCGGAAGGGGGTGATATCGATGAATTACCAGAGAATAATCCTGGTCGGCAACGCCACCGGCGACGCCGAGCAGAAGACATCCAAGAAAGGAGACGTGAGCTTCACGACCTTTGGCCTGGGCGTCAGCGAGGCGAAGGATGCGACGACGTTCTTCTCAGTGACCGTGTTCGGTGAATACGGGAAGAAGATAGCGCCGCATGTCACCAAGGGGCGACAGCTCCTGGTGGACGGCCGGATCACGGTAGGCGAGAAAGGCTACTTCAACGTAGTCGCCGACCGCGTGAGGTTGGGCGTGGAGCCGCAGCCGAAAAGGCAGGCCAAAAGCGTCAAGTGACCGGAAGCAGCGGGGGCCTTCGGGTCCCCCGCCGCGGCAAATGCAGCGAGGGGAATCCGGCAGGTGGCGGCGGGCGCCTGGTTGCCGGTGGGGCGATCTGTTCGAGATACATAGTTGACATAATATTACACAAATGGTATCGTATGTATAGCATGACCGTCAAAGTCCGTCGCCTGGTCTGGGATGGCTGGAACAGCTACCACATCGCCAAACACGAGGTTATTCCAGAGGAAGTCGCAGAAGCGGTGCGGGCGCATGGTCTTGTGCTGGCGGGTTACAAGCAGAAACGGCTCATCATCGTCGGCCCCACGGCTGAGGGGCGCATACTGGAAGTCGTGTTGCAGCGGCTGGGCCGCGGTGAGTTCTATGCGTTGACCGCCTATGACGCCGGCGTTGGCATACAGCGTCTGTACAGGAGGAAGACGAAAGGGGGTGAAACCAGATGACAAAACAAGAGCAAGAAAAAAAGCACCTGCCTGACTTCAGCAAGATGAGCAAGGAGGAGGAGGCCCATTGGTGGGAGTCGCACGACACAGCCGATTATCTGCGTGAACTCAAGGAAGTGCAGGTTGAATTCGGCCCGGAGGCGTTGAATCCGGCTCCAAAGACCAGAGGTATCCATGTCCGACTGAAGCCGGGAACTTTGATACAGCTGCGGGCAATAGCCGGCAGCAAGGGGTTGGGGGCCACCACGCTGGCCCGTATGTGGATATTAGAGAAGCTGGAGCTGTCAGGGAAGAAGGCTGCCCAGTCGCGGGCCTAGCCGGTGAAGTAGAGCCGATGGTTGGGGTAGGGTATGGCGGCCGCAATTGCGGCCAGGTTGTGGATTGCCGCGCGACATGGGCTGCCGAGTGGAGGAGCGCCTGAAGATGGTCGGCGATGCGGGTGAGTTGTCCCGGGAGAGAAAGTCAGAGGCAAGAAACTGTAGGAGGGCGGCGGGACCCACCCCCTCCGATTGCGCCAAAACCAGGCCATCTGTTTCCTGATTAGCAAGAGAGGCTATCGCTTTGCCGGTAGACGATATGTTATGATGATCTCTGTAGGTGGCAGAACTGTCGGGTGACCGATAACTGCCGGGTAATATGGGGGAGATGGAGCCAATATCATCGGAAGAAGAACGGGGCCGAGAAACCGATGAGCGCGCCTTGCGGCCGTTATTTGCTTTGGGGCAGATAGTGGGGACGCCGGGAGCGCTGGATGCGCTGGCGGCTGCCGAGCAGTCGCCGCTGGAGCTTATCCTCCGGCATGTAACCGGCGACTGGGGGACGGTGCCGGAAGAAGACAGGGAAGCCAACGACAGGGCAGTGGAGCAGGGACTGCGCATCCTTTCGGCTTACAAGCTCAATACAGGGGAGAAGATCTGGGTGATAACCGAGTGGGACAGGAGTGTCACGACCTTGCTTACCCCTCTCGAGTATTAGGAGCAGGGGCTCGGGTCGAGGCAATGTGTCAGGTATGAATACCACGAGACCACTGAAAGCTGTGCGGTGTGAGGCGTTCGCCGAAAAGCGCGTGGATCGGGGCAATCCGGCCTTTGCGGGCCTGGTGAAAAGGCAGATAGTGCCGGTGGCCGGCCACTTCCAGTTTGGCATTGCGGCCGCAGGCCTCGTGACGGTGGCTGCTGCCGATGCAGTGGTTTACTTCATTCTGAGAGGAGGTGGGGGAGGGTGATAGCGCAAATCCTCAAGCTGGCTGGCGGCACACTGGTTGTTGCCGGCAGCGGGTTCCTGATCACGAGGAAGGCAAAGCGGTAGCCTGCCGATGCACACAGTACCATGAATAGCAACCACGCGAGTTTGCAGCGCGCCCTTGATGTGCTGATGCCGGCGGTATTGAAGCTGCCCTGGCTGGAGATATCGGCCGAGGCATGGAGACTCCTCCGACAGCTCTGGCGCGGCATGGCCGACGAAGGGCTGTACGAAGTGCTTGAGCACGAGGCAACACTGGAGCTACTCGACACCCGCGGGAAACGGGCGCAGGTGCGGAAGCGACAACGTGTGCGTTACCTGCAGGACCAGATACTGGCATTCCAGGACCAGGCGTGGGGGGACGGGGAGATCTTGTTGGAGTATCGCTGCACGCCGGGTGTTGAGGCGGACCGCTATGAAGCCGGCCACAAGACCTACATCCTTATCTCATTGCGGGAAGTGAAGCGGCGCGGGGAGACCGACGAGTTCCGCATCGAGTGGCAGTTCCGGGACGGCTTCCTGCGCACACAAGAGGAGTGGGGGAGTGAGATAAATCACAGGACGAAACGGCTGGCCTTACAAGTGCTCTTTCCTGGTGAGCGGCCGCCCAGGCGCGCCTGGCTGGTCGAGGAGCTGCAGCGGAGAAAGACATTGTTGCCGCAGAAGGCCATCGAGCAGCTACCGGATGGTCGTTGGCTGGTTTCCTGGGAGGTAAAGCGGCCGCGGCTGAATGAGCGCTATTTTCTCAGGTGGGAGTGGTGATCTCGGTGCCGCCGGTGCAAAGAAAAAGACGACAGACCCGCGGCGCCTGTCGCCTTGCAACACTTCTTACGTTCCGGTTCCGCCGCTCATGGATACACTCCTTTGGGCGGCCGCCACAGCAAAGACCCGATGTCAGAAGTCGATCTGAATTATAAGCGCCGGCGCTGGTAATTGTCAACCCACTTCTGAGCCGGTCAGTCTTCTTCTTTCGGCTTTGGCCCTGGCCGGCGATCGCGGGCGAGATATTCTCGGACTGCCTTTTCCGTCGTAAACCAGTTTGTGCCTAGTTTTCTGGCCCAGATTTCCCCGCTACTGGCCAGAAGACGTAGATGGCTTTCCGACAGCCCGCTGTGTTTAGTAGCTTCTGGGAGCGTGATAAGCTCATCCCAGCGGGGTTGGTACTCGCTGCTCTCCCGATCTCCATCGGGCACGAGGAGATTATAGCAGCATTTGCGGAACAGGGTTCCGCGGTGAAGACGGGGCGGGAACCCCATGAACGATAAATGCGGTAAAGGTAAAGAAGCGCAACGCATTATCAATTAGCGGGCGATTTGTGGACTACCCGCTACATGGATGCGGCGCTCAACTACCTCAGGGATATGGGGGTTGATGTGCGGGATGAAGACGTAGAGCGCTTATCCCCATTGGTAAGCGAACACATCAACTTTGTGGGCAAGTATCACTTCTCATTGCCGGAGGAGGTAAAACGCGGAGAGCTGCGACCCTTTCATAACCCGGATGACCCGGCCAATATCACCTGACTTGTTATGTCAAGGCCACCGTAAACTTTCCGCCGGTTGCGCCCCAGACCCCTACCTGTTATAATCCTGGGGATTCTTGGGTTCCGGCACTAGTGAATCCGCACTAATAAATCTCCCCAGCTGCGGATCATGCCAACGGGCGTTGTAGAAGGACAGCCCCTCGCCGCCCGGCAGCCCCGCCTCGTGATACTGCCCCGTGAAGCGCTTCGTGGTTACGTCGCTGAATGGCGTTCCCCGGTTGCCGCCGTAGGGGTAGTAGTAATCCCGCTTAAGCACCGTCCCGTCCTGGGCCAGGATGACGCTGGTCGAACCCAGATGGTCGCTGAGGATGTAGAAGATGCCGTTGTCCGCCGGGTAGCCGGCCCGCCGCATGGCCAGCGCCCCGCCCTGCGTCTCGTAGTAGCTGGTGCTGGCCGGACCGCTCATACCCCCAAAGGCGCTCAGCTCGCCGCTCCCTTCAACGGCCAGGTAAGCCGCCGTTTCGCTCGTATGAGCATATTCGCTGTCGAAGACAGAGTCTTCTTCCGCCCGCACCTGCGCGCCGGCGGCGGTCAACTGCGCGCGCCGGTAGCGCAGCTGGGCGCTCTCGTCGCTGTCATAGCTGGCCAGCCCGGCCAGGAAACGCGGCGCGGCGCTGAAGCTCTGGCTGAAGCTGAAGCTGTACCAGCTGTGTGTCACCGCGTCGGGAGTCGTAGCCGCCTCATAGAGCCGGCCGCTCCACTCCCCGGTCCCCGGCGCAATGGCCAGCCAGCCGACCGTTTCCGCCCCGTGCGGCGTGCTCTTCCCTTCCTCTTCCTCCAGGGCAATGTTCACCCCCGTGGTCGTAGCCAATTGCTGCCGGCTTTTCACCCAATGCGTGTCGTTATCCGTTTGCACCTGACTGAGCACTACCGGCGCGGCGGCAAACTCCTGGGTGAAGAGAACAGACTCCCATTGGTCGCTCAAGGCTGAGCCTACCGTGGCTGCGGTCTCTACCGTCCCCACTTCCAACAGCGCGCCGTCGGGCAATTGCCAGCTGCCGGCTTCCAGCACGATGTAGCTGACCGCTTCCGTGGTATGCGCGCCGTCATGGTTGG
>CAZIKT010000092.1:0-4506 GCA_964539885.1 uncultured Ardenticatenaceae bacterium
ACAGCCTGATGCGCAAGTTTTGGTTCGCGGCCTTGATTGCCATTCCTGTGCTTCTGGTGGCATATCCCAGTATTCGCTGGCTATACTTGCCCAATCTGTTCGTGCGGGCCGTTCCAGAGAGTACCATCCGGCTGCTCTTCATCCTCTCCGCCATCGCTACCCTGCCGGTGATGGCCTACTCCGGACGGCACTTTTTCACCGGGGCCTGGGCTGCTCTCAAGCATCATTCGGCCGATATGAACACGCTCATCGCGCTGGGCACGAGTGCAGCCTGGCTGTTTTCGACGGTAGCCCTTGCTGTGCCTCAGTTGTTTCCTAAAGGAACTGCCGAACCTTTCTATGACGTTACCGCCGTCGTTACTGCCCTGGTCGTCCTCGGACAGGCGTTGGAAGTGCGGGCCAAAGGGCAGACTAGTCAGGCCATCCGCAAGTTGATCGGTCTCCAGGCTAGGACGGCCCGCGTGATACGCAATGGCCGGGAAGTAGAGATCCCGGTCGAAGAAGTTCTGTCGGGGGACATCGTCGTCGTCCGTCCGGGCGAGAAGATTCCAGTTGATGGGGTCGTCGAAGAAGGGCGCTCGGCGGTGGATGAGTCCATGATCACTGGCGAAAGCCTGCCGGTAGATAAGAAGGCGGGCGACGAGGTCGTGGGCGCTACCGTCAACACCACTGGCAGCTTCAGATTTCGGGCCACCAGAGTGGGCAAAGATACCGCCCTGGCCCAGATCGTCAAGATGGTGCAGGATGCCATGGGCAGCAAAGCTCCCATAGCCCGGCTGGTGGATGTGGTTGCCGGGTATTTTGTACCGGCGGTAATGATCATCGCTATCCTGACCTTCTTGATCTGGTTCAACCTCGGCCCGAGCCCGGCGCTGGCCTTTGGCGTGGTTACGGCGGTAACGGTACTGATCATCGCCTGCCCATGTGCAGTGGGCATGGCGGTGCCGATGAGTCTGGTGGCTGGTGTGGGCAAGGGCGCCGAGCACGGCGTGCTCATCCGCAACGGCGAGGCGCTGCAATTGGCCTCGCAGCTCAGAACGGTGGTCCTGGACAAAACCGGCACCATCACGAAGGGGAAGCCGGAGCTAACCGATGTAGCGCCGGTTGTGGGATTCGAGGCTGCTTCACTACTGCGCTACGCGGCCAGCTCGGACCAGCTTAGTGAGCACCCGTTGGCCCAGGCCATCGTTGAGGGCGCGCGATGCCGAGGAATTGAACTGGCCGAATCCAGCGAATTTGCGGCCGTGCCCGGCCATGGGGTGGAAACCATAGTGGAAGGTCATCCGATTCTCGTTGGCAATATCAAGTTGATGCATCGCCATGGCATTGACACCGCCGCAGTAGAGGCGGACGTGCAGCGACTGCAAGGCGAAGGCAAGACGGCCATGTATGTGGCCGTGGATGGTAGGGCGGTTGGAGCGGTGGCAGTGGCCGATACGATCAAGGACGATTCGGTCCAGGCCATCAAAGTAATACAGGGTATGGGCCTGGAGGTGATCATGCTCACCGGCGACAACAAGCGCACAGCCCAGGCAATAGCCCGGCAAGTCGGCATCAGCCATGTTCTGGCCGAAGTATTGCCGGAGGACAAGGCCCGTGAAGTCCATATGCTCAAGCAGGGCGGCAACAAAGTAGGCATGGTGGGTGATGGGATCAATGACGCCCCGGCGCTGGTCGAGGCCGACGTGGGTTTCGCCATTGGCACGGGCACAGATGTCGCTATCGAGGCAGCCGACATCACCCTGATGAGCGGCAGCTTGAAGGGTGTGGCCTACGCTATTGAGATTTCACGGGCCACGATGGGCAATGCCAGGCAGAGCCTTTTTGGAGCCTTCATCTATAACGCCCTGGGCATTCCCATTGCGGCCGGCTTACTCTACCCATTTTTTGGTGTCTTGCTCTCACCCATCATAGCCGGTGCGGCAATGGCTGCCTCAAGCATTACGGTGGTCTTCAACGCCAATCGGCTTCGATTCTTCAAAGCCAGGAGCTTCTCTGAGGCTCCAGATGCCGTTCCTTAAGGAGGCTTTTCGCATGAGCACAACACAGCTTATCGTCAATAGCGCCGGACTGGCCTTCATTGCCCTCATTGTCTGGCACTTCTGGCTTTACCGCCGGGAAGGGGTCAGGATAGCCGAAGTTGCAGGCGTGCAGGAAGTTCGAATTGCCGTGAAAGGTGGCTACGATCCCGACGTGATCGTGGTCAAGCAAGGTGTGCCGGTCAGGCTGTACTTCAGTCGGCAAGAATCGGCCCTGTGCAGTGAGATGGTCATCTTTGACAAGATTGGCCAGTCTGCCAGATTGCCGGAAGGGGAAACGGTGGCCATTGAGTTCACTCCTGAAGCGCCGGGAGAAATCCCTTTTCAGTGTCAGATGGGCATGCTGCGCGGCAAGGTGATCGTCGAGTAAAGAGGGCGAGCAGGACCCCAACCCCCTACTGGCCATGGCCGCGTTGCGCCGGGTACTGAAACCAGACGGTGTCCTATCTATTACCGCCAAGTTCATGGATCCCGACTATTGATTCCCGGCTGAGACGATCCGACAGTGAGAACCTGGTTGTGGGGCGGAAGAGTGGGTTAACCACTACTAGGCAGCCATGCAGGAGATAACACGGTGAACGCACAGGGGACACGCTATATTCCAGCATTGCGATTTCACTGGCTGACGCCGCTGTATGACCCATTGCTGCGCTGGGGCATGCGCGAGGAGGTAATGAAACGCTATTTGGTGGATCAGATGGCCCTCCGGCCGGGGATGCAGGTGCTTGACCTGGGTTGTGGCACGGGAACGCTGGCGATCATGATCAGGACCTCTCACCCATATGTCGAAGTCATAGGCATCGACGGCGACCCGGCCGTTCTGGAGATTGCTCAAGAAAAGGCGACCAGGGCCGGCGTCTCAATCCGCCTGGATTCAGGCCTGGCAACCAACCTGCCTTACCCAGACGATTCCTTTGATCGCGTAGTCAGCAGTCTTGTTATCCACCACCTGGCAATGCCGGACAAGCAGCGTGCTTTTCTGGAGGCACGGCGAGTGCTGCCCCCCCTTGGAGAGTTTCACATCCTGGACTTCGGCAAGCCTCATAACCTGTATACACACCTGGCAGCGGCAGTCATGCGCCACTTTGAAGAAACAGCTGAACTACTGGCTGGCCAGATGCCATCCCTGCTAGCCCGGAACGGCTTTGCGAACGTGGAAGGGAACCGCTGCTTTACAACCATTTTCGGACCGATTGTCTCCTGGAAGGCAACCGGTTCTCAGGTGTAAGAGATGACGGTCGCTCGACGACCCTTCACCGGGGTTCAAACGCGGACCCGTGACAATTATCTACAGGATTTTCAATAAGAGGAGCAACCATGAGTAATAGATATAAGCACCGTAATCACCGGCAACGGGCGCACACACCCTGGCTCGCTATCACCATCCTGGCCGGGCTAATTCTGCTGGGACTGACCACTTTCCTGTCCTGGCGTGGCCAGAGCCGGCCCGGCGCTGCTATAGAGGTTTCAGGCCGGCCCAGTCTGAAAGTCAGTCAAGAGACGATTGATTTGGGTAACGTACGACTCGGACAAACGGTCCAGGCGTCTTTTGAATTGACCAACGTGGGCGACCGGCCACTCCGATTCGCGGAGGCCCCGTACATCGAAGTCGTGGAGGGGTGCTGACCGCCCAATCCTACCATCGGTTCGATGGTGTTAGAACCTGGCCAACGGACGACTGTAAGCATGCAGTTCATGATGCATGGTGAAATGGGCGGCAAACACAACTTCCGCGTTCACCTACCCAGCAACGATCCCACGCAATCGGAACACACACTCACCGTACTGTCTAATTGGGTGCCGTGAAACACAGGAAGTTGTGAACCACGACGGTTGCGAATTGGTCCACGTAACGGCTATTGGGTAGCCGCTCTGTCAAATGCAGCAGCGCATGAGAATTTCGTCGTTCGCCTTTTCAGGTGTCCTATCTATAAGTGGCGTCGGATCCGTGATCCGACAATTGTGCGCCAAACCAGCGATGTATGGCCGTGATGAGTTGAAGATCTTCAGTCGAGAAGTTAATCTGCGCCCCGGCGGAAAGAGTTGAGTATTCGATTTCTACCTGGCCAACGCCAGCTGCAATCGCTTCCAGGCCTGGCATGTCGCCGCCATGCAGAGAGCTGGGATCGGAGAAGTCACCAGCGCTAAACCGCAGAGCCTCGTGTTGGAGATGTTGTTGGATTAAGGCAATCTGCGCGCTATCCTCCGGGTCGTTTGCCACCACCTGCTGGACACCACCACTCTCGGTCATCTCGAAAATATGCGTGGTCTGGCCTAAATCGAAAGGCATGACCTGGGCGCCCATGTCGTGAACCGTGGCTTGTCGATTGTCCTCCGGGAGGGTGAGCCAGCCTGCCCCGAAGAGCACACCAAGGGTTCCAAGGGTGGCAAGCAGAATGCTGCCAATAGCAACCAAGAGGAGACTTCGTATGCAGTCAGCCTCGCGTATGTTTGTGTTTCCGAACAT
>CAZIKT010000093.1:0-4492 GCA_964539885.1 uncultured Ardenticatenaceae bacterium
CGTCACACGGTCGGGCGCGCCATTTGCTCCAGGTGCGCGGCAATCGCCCGGCGCAGCAGCAGCGATATCAGCCACAGCAACGGGCGGGTCGCCGGCGAACGCGGATAGAGCTGCAATTGCCGCGTGGTGTTTGTCCCGTCCGGCCCGACCGTGAAGCGCCATGACTCCAGGAAGTGGTCGGCCAGCCGGCTGAGCGGCGGGGTGAATTCGTGCAGCCGCATGACGATCTGCTCCGGCGGCTGCCACACCTCAATCGTTTCTACATGGGAGGAGCCGTCGCTGTTGTGCACCCGGATGCGCGAGCCGCTCATCTCCGGCGTGCGCGTCTCGTACTCGGCTGAAAGAATGCCGGGCATTGGGCCGTAGCCGGTGAATTCAGGCCAGCGGGACGTGTCCGCGATGGCGGCGGCAATTTCAGCCGGGGTGTATGGGATGAGCCGGCTGCATTGAAACGTAATGCTTGTGATTGGCGAACTCTCGCTCATAGCTATTGACATGGTCGCCTGAGCCGCGATGTCAGATGAATCTCCTTGACGCCCCGCCGGGTCCGGCGGTTGCTGCGGGTTAATGTAGCCGCCGGCACGGGAATGATAGCGCAGATTGGGGCCCGGTGGAAGATGGGATACGGGGAAGAGCGCGGCAGGGGTGCCGGGACCATTATGTGACTTGCGCGGCCGGCTGACTTTCATGTTACAATGATTCCATCACTGACGCGGGCAACTCCTCTCCGGCCCACCACCCCCACCCCGCCCTCGGCCGGCGCTCCGTTCAACAAGGAGGTCTGACAATGACCACCGGCAACCCATCCGTCGAGCACGTTCCCTGTTATTGCGCGCTTTGCGTCTCCCGTTGCGGCGCACTCGCCGTGGTGGAGGAGGGTCGCTTTGTCGCCCTGGAGCCGGACCCCAGCCACCCCACCGGCAAAGCCCTTTGCGCCAAAGGTCGCGCCGCCCCCGAACTCGTCTATCACCCCGACCGGCTGCTCTACCCCCTGCGCCGCACCCGGCCAAAGGGCGACCCCGACCCCGGCTGGCAGCGCATCTCCTGGGATGAGGCGCTTGACCTGACCGCCGCTAACCTGCGCCGGCTGGCCGACGAGTCCGGGCCGGAGAGCGTGGTTTTCACCGTCGTCTCCCCCTCCACCTCCGCCTCGATTGATGTCGTGGACTGGATTCAACGCCTGCAATTCGCCTTCGGCAGCCCGAGCCTCTGCGTGGCAATGGAGCTGTGTGGTTGGGGCCGTTATCTGGCCCCCATTTACACCTATGGGACCAGCGTGCCCGGCAGCTATATGCCCGACCTGGACAACGCCGGCTGCATCCTTTTCTGGGGTTACAACCCCAACCTGGCCCGCCTCAGCCACGCCGTCGCTACCCGGGAGGCCCGGAAACGCGGCGCGAAGCTAATCATCGTGGACCCCCGGCGCATCGGCCTGGCCAAGCGTGCCGACGCCTGGTTGCAGGTCAGGCCCGGTACAGATGGGGCGTTGGCTCTCGCCCTGGCGCACGTCATGATAGAGGGCGGCTGGTATGACCAGCCCTTCGTGCGCGAATGGACCAACGGGCCGTTGCTGGTGCGCGGGGACAGCGGCCGGCTCCTGCGCGAGCGCGACCTGTCCGAATCCGGCAGCCCGCGGCGCTACGTGGCCTGGGATGCACACCGGGATAGGCCGCTGATCTACGACCCGGCCGCTGGCGTCCCCGCCGCCGGCGTCTCCGCCGCAGGCGTCTCCGCCGCAGGCGTCTCCGCCGCAGGCTATGAGGCGGATGGCGGCGAGCCGGCCCTCTTCGGCGAATACTTGGTGATGACGCCGGGCGGGCCGGTCGCCTGCCGGCCCGCCTTTGACCATGTGGCCGGGCTGTGTCGCCGATACGCCCCGGCGCGGGCGGAGGCGATTTGCGGGGTTGGCGCGGCCGAAATCGAGCGCGCCGCCCGCTTGCTGTGGGAAGCGCGGCCGGTCGCTTACTACACCTGGAGCGGCGTGGAGATGCAGTCGAACGCCACCCAGATTGCCCGGGCCATCGGCCAGCTATACGCCCTCACCGGCAGCTTCGATGCGCCGGGCGGCAACGTGCGCTTCACCGCCCCGCCCACCCGCGCCATTGCGGGTGAGGAGCTGCTGCCGGCCGGGAAGCGGGCGCTGGCTCTCGGCCTCCGCGAACGGCCGCTGGGGCCGGCCCGCTGGCAACTGGTCGCGTCCGAAGATATCTATCGCGGCATCCTGGAACGGCAGCCATATGCCGTGCGCGGCATGGTCGGCTTCGGGCACAATCTCTTACTCTCGCACGCGGACGGCCGGCGCGGCCGGCAGGCGCTGGCGGCGTTGGACTTCTACGTGCACGCCGACCTGTTCATGAACCCCACCGCCGAGCTGGCGGACGTGGTGCTGCCGGTAACCAGCCCATTCGAGAGCGAGGCGCTGAAAGTCGGCTTCGAGGTCAGCCAGGAGGCGCAGTCGCTGCTGCAAATGCGCCGGCCGATTGTCCCCCCGCGTGGCGAGGCCCGCTCCGATATGGAGATTGTCTTCGAGCTGGCCCGCCGGCTTGGTCTGGGCGCGCACTTTTGGGGCGGCGACATCGAGGCGGCTTACGCATATCAGCTTGAGCCGACCGGCTTGACGCCGGCCGAGCTACGCGCGAAACCAGGCGGGATCCGCCTGCCGCTAGAGGCCCGCTATCGCAAATATGCCGCCATACAGGACGGCGCACCAGTAGGCTTCAACACCCCCACCCGCCGAATCGAGTTCTATTCCGAAACGATGCTGGAGCACGGCTATCCGCCGTTGCCGGAGTATGAAGAGCCGCTGGTCAGCCCCCATTCCCGGCCGGATCTGGCTGTCCTTTATCCGCTGATTCTCACCTGCGCGAAGCACACCCTGTTTTGCGAGAGCCAGCACCGGGCGCTGCCATCGCTGCGCCGGCAGGCGATGGAGCCGGAGGTAGAGCTGCACCCGGCGGCGGCGGCGGAGCGAGGCATTTACCCCGGCGACTGGGTGCAAATTGAGACGCCGGTGGGCAGCGTGCGCGCCCGCGCCCGGCTGGATCCCACCCTGCATCCGAACGTCGTCTGCGGGCAGCACGGCTGGTGGCAGGCTTGCCCGGAGGTTGGCGCGCCCGGCTACGACCCCTTCAGCGACGAGGGCGCGAATTACAACCTGCTCATTGGCGTCGAGAACGTAGACCCGGTCAGCGCCTCGCCGCCGCACCGGGCGTATGTGTGTCAGGTCAGCCGGGTGAATGGCTAGGATAGAAGCTCAACTTCTGTGAGAAGTTGAACTTCTATTCCCGGCCCGCCGGCCCGTAACGATTCCGTAACGAATAGCAGACGGACGGCGAGTATGATGGGGGTGTGAGAGCGATCTTCCCACAAAGGGCTTTGCCGGCCGGCCGCCCTGTTTGCCCAATCAGACAAGCGAGGTTAAAACAGGGGCCGGTATCCTGTCCTTCTGAGCTGGCGTTGCCGGCCGCCATTGGACTGTGGCAGCCGGGACCCCGACTATCGAATGATGAGTGCACCCATAACTGAGCAACTTGCCGGCAGCCCCAGACCGAAGCGCTTGATCCGCCTGGCCCGCGCCGGCTGGGTGTTACTGGCCGTTCTGCTGACGGGCATCTTCATCGCCGGGCAGGCGCCGCGCTTTGAGGAGCTGGTCACCCTCTGCCAGGGCGATGAGTGCGCGGTGTTTGTCCTGAATACCGAGGACGCGGCCGCGCTGGACGCCGTCGGCGTTGCCCTGGAGACGTACGCGTTTTTCCACCTGGCCGTGGAAATTCTGGCGGTGATCCTGGTCGGCGGGCCGGCGCTGATAGTCTTTCTGCGCCGATCCAACGATTGGATGGGCCTGCTGGTGGCCTACGCGCTGCTGCTCTTCTCGCTGAATTTCCTGGTGGAGGCCGACCATTCCTTCGTCGTGCGCTATCCCTCGTGGCTGGGCCTTTTCTACCTGCTTTCGGCGCTCGCCACATTGAGTTTTGTGCTTCTGCTGTATCTGTTCCCGGACGGTCGCTTTGTCCCCGGCTGGCT
This sequence comes from uncultured Ardenticatenaceae bacterium, assembly GCA_964539885.1. Lineage (GTDB taxonomy): Bacteria > Chloroflexota > Anaerolineae > Promineifilales > Promineifilaceae > JACKCB01. Next base: position 4,024 of record CAZIKT010000093.1, read on the forward strand.
GCGCTGGCCGGCGTTGCTGTTTGCTGTGCTGGCCCTGATAGACCCGTTGGTGCGCGTGGTCGTGGGAGAGACCGCAACCGGCCAGCTTAGCCTTGTGCTCATGTTGACCATGCTCGGCGCTCTGATTCTGGGCATCGCCGGACAGATTTATCGCTATCGCCGAGTCTCGACATCCCTCGAACGCCAGCAGACCAAATGGGTGATCGGCGGCCTGACCGGGATGATCCTGGCGATATTCGTCTATTCTTATGTCTACGAGCTGGCCCCGGCGCCACCCGGCCGTGCCCGGCTGATCACAAATGTGTTCACCTACAGCGGCCTTTTTGTTCTGCTCACCCTCTTCCCGATTACGTTGATGTTTTCCATCCTGCGTTACCGGCTGTGGGACATTGACCTGATTATCCGGCGCACGGCGGTCTACGGCTTGCTCACCGGCGCGCTGGCCCTGATTTACTTCGGCAGCGTGGTC
>CAZIKT010000094.1:0-4341 GCA_964539885.1 uncultured Ardenticatenaceae bacterium
ATGGCAAGGCGAGCTGTACGGATGGCAGGCGGAATACCATCCGGAGCTGCCCACGCCTCCGCCTGACTCCAAGATGACGTTCACGCCGGCCGACTTCTGCATCGGCGAGAGCGGCATCTGGTTCTTCTCGCTGATGTGGGAGCACGGCAAGGACGCGCCGCCGGTGGAGTTTCTGGACGACGACAGCATCGTCAAGTAATAGCTTACCTCACCATCACCGGCAGATACAACTCACCCGGCAGCGCGGAGAGATAGCTCATCCCACCGACGACCAGCCCGTCAATCAACTGGCGCACGTCCAGCCGGTAGTCGCCCCCGGCCGGCGCGGTCAGGACCAGTCGCAGGCGCTGCGCCTCACGCGGGTCAAGCGGTAGTCCGAAGACGGTCGCCTCCGCCGGCCCGGTCAGCGCGATCATCGTCGAGCCGGCCACGATCTCGCCGCCGACCACACCCCCTCCGGCGGCCAGCCAGCGCTGAAACAGCCCGTCTCCTAGCTCCAGCAACAATTGTCCGCCGGGCGGGAACTCCACTATGCGCACGGTCAGCTCGGCTTCCACGGAGACGTCGTAAATGTTGGCCAAATCGAAGCGCATTTGCGCACCGGCCGGCGAACCAGCCGGCCGGACGCCTGCCGCGAGCAGCGCGCCCACTTCTCCGTCAAGCGGCACAACCTCCACGTTGCGCTGGGCGATGTTATTGTCCCAGGAGACATCGCAGGCGGCGGTAACCGGGTCAGCCGCGGCGGAGAAGGTGGAGAAGAGGCAGGTATGCCCTTCGATGGGCGGCGTCCAGGTGGTCATCAGCCACTGCCACTCGCCGGCCGGCAGCGGGGCCACCGGCATGGGGCTGCCGTTAATCGCCGCCCAACTGTCGCAGAGTATGGCGGACGACGGCTCGTGCCAGTAGACATTGACCTCGCCGCCCTGCAGGGTCGCGCCGCCGATGTTGCGCACGCGCACGTAGACGTAGTTGGTTTGCCCGAGGATGGGCTGCTGGTGGATATGGATGTTGTCCGGCGCGTGGCGGACGACGATATCCGGACTTTGCCACCACTCTTGCGTGGGCGTGGCCCCGCTGTCGGCCGGATGGTCGCGGGTGTAGCCGTCGGCGGTGTCGCTGATTTCGAAGGTCAGCTCCAGAGCGTCGTTTGCCGGATTCTCGTCTCCGGCGAGCAGCGCCATGCACGCCAGCCGATATTCGCCGGGCGGCAAGTCAGTAGCAGGGGCGAAGGCGATCACCAGCGATTGCGAGGGCGCGATGGCCGGCAAGGCCGCCGTATCGTTGTACAATTCCTGCCCGCCGAGGGTCAGGATACGACAGCTTAACGGCGCGCCGCTTTCCGTGGTCAGGCCGGCGTTGCGCACGCGGATGGTGGGGGTCAGCGGGCCGGCCGGCGCGATCGGCTTGGGATAAAGCACGTCATCCAGGGCGATGTCGCGCAGGTATTGCACCAGTTGCACCCGCTCCATCTGGATGGCCGCCTGCCCAAACACCTCACCCTCCGGCAGGGTCATGCCCAGCACATCGGGCGCGTGCAGCCAGCCGCGCTGCAGGTGAAAGGCGTTGCCTACCGGAACGTCAAGCGCGATTTGCTCCTCGGCCAGCTCAAACAACGCCTGTCGTGCGCCCAGGTCCTGTGTGACCAGCGCCTGCTCCATCCAGTCGCGCACCTGCGGGTTGTCATAGTGTCCGTAGAACGGCGCTCCCGGCCGGGCAAGCGGGCTGAGGATGTTCTCCGGGCTGGGATAATCGAGCCACCACTGCAGCGCGTAAAGCGGCAACTCGTCCAACATGCCAAAATAGTCGGCCCAGGCGGTATGGGTAATAACCACGGTCGCCCCCAGGCCGGCCCCGCCGATATTGCTCCAATCCTCGGCCAGCGACTCGGCGATGACCGCGTAGGCGTTAAAGAGAGCCTCGCGGCCCGGCCGGCCAGTGGGATACCATAGCTCCAGCGCCAGGTCATTCCCCATGCCGTCGTCGAGGATCAGGTCGCCGTTCGTATCGCTCCAGCCGGCGTCGGCGAGCAGATCCAGGGCCAGGGTCGGGCTGTACGGGTAGGCCGGCATGGGCGGGTCATAGGCCTGCATCCCCGGCGACACCATTCCCTGGGCAGGAATAGGCAGGATATCGGTGGCTACATCATTGGCCAGGATGTCCGGCAGGTTAGCGGCATGATTCAGCGCCCGGCGTACGCGCGTATCATCCAGCGGCGGCCGGTCGGTCTTCATCCAAAAGCCGCACAGACTGAATTCACTCACGAAGCGCAGGTGCGGGTCGCTGGCGACCTCCGCCAGGCGGTCATCCGGGACCATGACGTATTCGACATTGCCGAGCAGGAAGGCGTCCAGCATGGCATCGGCGTCCGGGAAGAACTTAAACGTGATCTGGTCCAGGAAGGGCCGGCCGGAGAAATAGTCGTCAAAGGCTTCCACCGCCAATTGCTGACCCGGCGTCCAGCTCACAAAGTGAAACGGGCCGGCCCCCACCGGCTGAGTGGCCAGGTTGGCGGCGGCCTCCTCCGGCACAATGGCCATGATGGGCATCGGCAACAGCTCGGGAAAGAGAGCGAATGGCTCACTGAGCGACACCTCTACGGTATCCGGCGCGACGGCGCTCACCTCGTCAATAAGGTCGGCGAGCATGTAGCCGTACCACTCGTTGCCGCTGGCCGCCAGCCGCTGCCAAGAGAAGACCACATCCTCAGCGACAACCTGCCGGCCGCTGTGGAAGCGCGCGCCCGGCCGGATGATGAAGGTCCAGACCCGGGCGTCCGGCGAGGACCACGATTGGGCGAGGGCCGGCTGGACGAAGAAGTTGTCATCCCAACGGGTCAGCCCTTCGTAGACCTGCCCGCCGATGAGGAAATCCGGGCCGCTGCCGTCAAACTCGATGGGGTCCAGACTGAGCGGCTCCAGGGTGGGAAAGCGGAAATTGCCGCCGTAAGCGCCGGCGCGCGCCGGCGGTTGAGGCGTTTGCGCGGCGGCGCGCATGGCCAGCAACAAGACAGCGACCAGCAGCAGGCCGGTCGCCAGGACAAGCAGGCATTGCCTGAGGCGGTACATAACGGCTTCCTCTGTTAATGCGCGTCCGGCGGCCCGACTTCTCGCGAGAGTCGAGCGCTGCCGGGGCTGAATGACCCGCCCGGCGGCGATCAATGCTCCCGGTTACATTGTAGACGGTTGATGATGGGCTGTAAAGGTGGATTGCAGGGGAGGCCGGGTAGGTGGGTGTTCCAGCACGCGGCGCGATCTGCCATCAGCGATCCGCTAACGGCTGAATACCCTGTTCGGCAAAGTGCGGGTCAAAGGCAAAGGCGGACGTGATTGCCAGCTGCCGGCAGATAGCAAAGCTGATGCAGTCAACCAAGCTGAGTCGGCGGCGGCCTGCGGTCAACAGAATAGCCATACCCAAATTGTGTAACGTCTCGTCGGCCCAATGAACAGACAGCAGCGGTGTGATCGATTCATGCAGGTCGCGCAGCGCCTCCAGCCCGTACCGGTTCTGCAGCAGGGCCGAGCACTCCAGCAGGACATAATTGGAAGTGACCAGCGGCCGGCGGTTCGACAACAGTTCCCGCCAGATTTCCCGCGCCTGGAGATGAAAGCGGTCATCGCGGGCGAACAGCGCAATCAAGGCGGAGGTGTCGACGAAGACGCTCATGCACCGGTCTCGGCGTAGATCTCAGCCAGGTAACGGTCGTGGTTCTCCGCCATGTCCGCCATACCACCGGCGTATTTCCCTACCACGGTTAGCGCGCGGCGCACCATATCCTCATAGGACGGTTCGGCCCATGTTTGCAGGTACGCGTCAATACTCTGCCGTATCAGCTCCGCGACGGACACGCCTTCGGCTGCGGCGATCTGCCGCAGGCGCGCGGATTGCTCTTCCTTCAATTGAATCTGGGTGCGGATCATCACTGTCTCCATGACATCATCAACTGATTACATGATAACACGGTTGCGAGGCGCAGAGAAGTCCCGCAGGACCGGCGGGGCAGGGCCGGAGATTGCATCTCGCCATCACCGGCAGCAACGCTCCCCGGCTTACTTTGACTTGTTCATGCTCTGAAACCTATACATGGCCTGCCAGATGGCATCATACGTGTGGTCGCGCCCGGCCGCGCCCTCATCCTGCACCTTGTGGGCGGCGTTCTTGAAATTGGTGTAGGTCAGCTCGGCGACCATGTCGTTCAGGACGATCGCCCACACGTGGCGCGGCAGCAGGGCACGGAAGCGATAGTCCGTACCGGCCCACTCCAACACCTCCGGCCGGCTGCCGGTATGGCGTTCGACCAGCTCGACCAGCCGCTCCATGTCGGGCCGGACGCGGGTCCTGACC
>CAZIKT010000095.1:0-4296 GCA_964539885.1 uncultured Ardenticatenaceae bacterium
CGCAGCCGTTCTCGGTTACCGCGACGGTGTCCTCGTGTCTGATGCCCAGCTCGCCCTTGGCATCACCTGCGGGCCCGCTGTCTCGGGTGCGCACGCGCCAGGGCGTCCTTCAGGTCCGCGATCTCCACGCGGGTGTAGACCTCCGTCGTCTCCAGGCGCTCGTGGCCGAGCAGCTCCTGGATGTGGCGCACGTCGGCGCCGCCCTGCAGCAGGTGGGTCGCGCATGCGTGGCGCAGCATGTGGGGCCCGATCCTGGCCCGGATGCCGGCCCGCTTCGCGTGCCACCAGACGACGAATTGCACCGAGATCGGCTTGAGGCGCCGGCCGTCGCGCGAGACGAAGAGCGCCGGCTCGGCCGCCCCTCGGACGAGCCGCGGACGGCTGTCTCTTAAGTACAGATCGAGGGCTCCCGCTGCGCGCGCTGGTAGCGGCAGCAGTCGGTCCTTCCGGCCCTTCCCGCAGCGGACGAGGAGCGTCCCTTCGCCGAGGTCCAGGTCGGTGAGATCGAGGCGCACGCACTCCGAGAGCCGGACGCCGGTGCCGTAGAGCGTCTCGAGGAGGGCGCGGTTCCGCTGACCGACCGCGCTGAGGGCGGACGGCGTCTCCACGAGACGGCACGCCTCCGCTCGAGTAAGCGCCACGCGGGGCAGCTTGCGTGCGCGCGGCCGTGGGAGGCGCGCGGCCGGGTTCGTGAGGAGCACGCCCTTCTTCGCAAGGAAGGAGAAGAAAGCACGGACCGTCCCGAGGTATGAGCCGATGGTGACGGGGGAGAGCGGAAGCCCCCGGCTGCTCAGCCTGGTCGCGAGTGTTCGCGCGAAGGAGACGAGGTCTTCCTCTCGCACCCCCCGAGGCTCGCGGACGCCGTGCGCCTTGAGGTGAGCGAAGAGGTGCGGGAGCTCGTACCGGACGTGCCTCGCCGTCCCTTCGGCGTACCCACGTGCACGGAGGTCCTCGAGGAAGGCTCTGAGAGCGGCGGTGAAGGGATCGCCGGCGTCGCTACCGGCCCCGCGGGTGCGCACGCTTCAGCACCGCGCGAAGGTCCGAGATCTCGACGCGCGTGTAGCGCTCGGTCGTCGAGAGCGAGGCGTGGCCGAGCAGCGCCTGGATGTGGCGGATGTCGGCGTGCCCCTTGAGGAGATGGGTGGCCACGCTGTGGCGGAAGGTGTGGCAGCTCACGGGCTTCTTGACGCCCGCGGCTTGCGCCCACTCGTGGACGATGCGGCCGAGCCGCGCCCTGTCGAGCTTCTTCCCCTGCAGGCCAAGGAAGAGGAAGCGTGATCCTGCCGGGCCGACGAGGCTCCTTCGTCCTCGGGCGAGGTACCCGTCGATCGCCTCCGAGGCGGCGGCGGTGAGGGGGACGTTACGGTCCTTGCCGCCCTTGCCGAGGATGACACGCAGGACCCGCTCCTCCGTGTCGACGTCCTCGACCTCGAGATTCGCCAGCTCGCCTGCTCGGATACCCGTCGCGTAGAAAGTCTCGAGGATCGCTCGGTCTCGGAGTTCGCGCGGGCTCTTTCCCGTCACGCCATCGAGGATGCGCCGCGCCTCCTCCTGACTCAGGATCGTCCTGGGGATGCGCTTCTCACGGCGGGGGAGAGGCACGCTCGCGGCGGGGTTCGTGAGGACGTAGCCGCGGCTCTGGAGGAAGCGAAACAGGCTCTTGAGGCCAAGGAGCCGGCCATGGTGCGTGCTGGCGGCGTACGGCTTACCGTCCTTCTTCCGCGCGGCGTAGAGATCGGCCTGATAGGCGAGCACGTCTTCCGTGCGGACTTCGTGAAGCTCGAGCCCGCGCTCCTCGAGCCAGGCCAGGAAGACGCGAATCTCGGCCACGTACTGCGGCCCCGTCCTTTCGGCGCAGCGGGTGCGGAGGTCTTCGGCGTAGAGCTTCAGCAGCCGGGCGGTCTTCGCTGAGACACTGCCTCGCTGGCTTCCGTGGCGAGGTGGCGGGTTCGGGGCTATCTCGTTGACTCGGCTCGGAAGAAAACCCGCCACTGCGGTTTGGCGGGTTTTGGCGGGTGGCGGGTTTTTCACAGCCGCGCCCGCAGCTCGGCCGGGGTGAGGAGACCGACGAGAGCCTCACCCTTCGGCTCGCGGTCCACGACGCGGTAGCGCGTCGTCTTCCCGGCTCCGCCCTTGCTCGCCTCGACCTGGGCCAGGTACTCCAGCTCCACCAGGTCCTGCAGCCAGCGCCGCACGGTCGAATCCGGCACCTGCAGGGCCTCTCGGATCTCCCGTCGGGACACGGAGCCGTTGCCCTTAAGGGCGAGCTCGCGGACGCGCTCGTACGCCTCCCTGAGCGGCTTCTTCACGTCCGAGAGGGTCTCGGCGAGGACCTGGGTGGCGAGCGCGTAGGCGGCCTCGTAGTCCGCCAGAGCGGCCAGGATGGCGCCCTCCCGGACTTCCCGCTGGTGCTGGTGGAGGAAGGCCGACACCTCGACGAGGTTCAGGAATCGCGCGTGGTCGCGGCGCGTCCGCATCCAGGCCGAGGGGAAGGTCAGCCGGTCCGCGTAGGGGATGATCACCGGCCGCGGCTCGAGGAGCCGCTGAGCGTTCCAATGCCGGCGGACGATCGCCTCCGCCTCCTGGCGGAACCGAAGGCCACGCTCCGTGCGCATGACCCGCTGACGTTCGTGGATGCGGCGGGTCTGCTCGGCCGACTCGTCCATCGTCAGCTCGAAGCAGCGGGTCGCGTTCTCGTGGTTCACGGCGGAGGCCGTCGTCGCCTCGATGAAGGCGGCGCGCGCCTCGACCGTGAAGACCTTCGTCCGCATGTTGCCGGTCTGGGGGTCCTTGATCGGGGCCGCGGCGATGAGCTTCTTCCGGCTCTGCAGCACCCGGATCGAATAGTCGGCTTCGATCGAGCCGTAGCGCTCCTCGACGATCACGAGCTTCTGATCGAGGAAGCCGGGAGCGGTGTAGTAGAGGCTCTGAGGCGTGAGGCGCGTGAAAAGGACGACGTCCTCGGGCGGCGTCAGACGCTCGATCACCTCGGTGATGCCGCTCTTGCCGGCCCCGCTCTGGCTGAGGATCACGGCCGAGAGCGGGTCGGCGAGCTTGCGCGAGACCGCGACGAGGTAGAGGAGCCGCTTGTTCATCTCCTCACCCACGTAGCCGAGCGCGTCGATGTCGGCAGCGAGCTGCTCGAGGAGATCCGGCCGCTTGAGAAGGACCAGCGCCTCGACGCGCTCGGCCTCGCTGATCGCGGGTACGGCGGGCTTCTCGTCCTCGGCGTCCTTCTCCTCGGCCGCCTTCTCGGCCTTGACGACGACCGCCAGAAGATCGGCCTCGACGGCGGAGGCCTCGAGCTGGAGGGCCTTCTCCGCGCGCCGCGCAAACTCGGCTCGGCTGCGCGACGCGTAGAGGTCCAGCGAATCGACATGGAAGAGGGTCCCGCGCTCGGCCTTCACCGTCGCGCGGAGCCGGCCGGCCAGGTTCGCCGCGACTCGCACGCGGTAGACGACTCCCTCGCGCCGCAGCACGAGCTGGCCGTCCTCGCGCACGATCGAGCTGCTTCCTTCCGTTAAGGGAGAGACAGAGGGCGAAGGCGGCGGTGGCGCCGGCGGCGCGGGCCTGGGTTCCGCTTCGTCGAGGATGCGGCGGAAGGCCTCGGGGGCATTCCCGTTGCACGAGACGAGGAGCTCGTTCGGGTCCTTCACGCCCTCAGGAAACCGCGCGATCCGCACCGAGATGCCGGCCGCCTCCAGCTTCCCCTTCAATGCGTCCGTTGCCTTGCGCCCCGCGTCGTCGTTGTCCAGGGCGAGGATCGCTCGCTTCACGCCTTCCCGTTTGAGCGTGTCGAGGTGGTCGGGCGTGAAGCCGTTCGTGCCGTAGATCGGGATCGCGATGGCGACGCCGGCCTGATGGAACGAGAGCGCGTCGAGGATCGACTCGGCCAGGACGACCTCGGGAGAGAGTCGCGCAGCTTGGAAGTTCAGGACGCCGCGCAGAGGGCCGGGAAGATAGCAGTGCCGAGGCGTGCGAAGGCCTCGGCCATAGAGGTTTGTCCACTGGCCGGTGAGCGGGTCGGGGATCGGCACGACGACGCAGCCGCCGAGGAGCTCGCGGCCTTCGGGCGTGATCACGCCGAGCGCGGCGAGCTGGCGGCGCACGTCTCCGCCCTTCGGGATCGCCTTGAGCAGTGAGCCGTCGGCGTAGCCGATCTTGAGGGCCTGGATGAGGGCGCCATCCGTGATCCCGCGCTTGGCGAGGTACTGCTGCGCATCCTCGCGCGCGCAGAAGGCCCGGTGGTAGTGCTCGACGACCTGAGGCAGGACGGCTGTCGGCGGCGCGCCATGG
>CAZIKT010000096.1:0-3965 GCA_964539885.1 uncultured Ardenticatenaceae bacterium
TGCACGGCGTACAGCGTGGGGCTGATCTGGCGCGTGTAAATCGCGCCATAGTACCCACCCAGCGGGTAGAGGTAATCCCACAAGCCATAAATGGCGTTGTTGGGCGTGCTGGTGTTGGGGATGGAACCATTGCCGTTGTTGGTGTAGCCTGCGCCAAAGCTGACGAAGCCGTTGGAAGCGACGTACATCTGCTCGTAGCTGTTGCCATAGAACTCAAACGGGAAGCCCAGATCCACTTGCGTGTACGTATTTGACCCCATGGCTACGACGTTCGTGCCATCGGGCGGAGCGATTTCGCTCCAGGTAATAGGCACACTGCTCATCAGGTACGAGGTCACCGTAACCGTTTGGGTCATGGGCGTCAACCTGAAAGCCGCGCCGTCAGTAATGATTCCAGTTAAGGCTAATGGGGCCGCCGGGCCGCCACCGCCGCCGCCATCAAAAGCGATTTGGGTGGCAATGGAGCCATCGGCGTTTTCCACACCGACAGTGGCATAGTCGGGCGTGGTCAGGGCCAGATATTGCAGGGTGATGCTGTTGTCGGAACCGTCCAGGATGATCTGGAACGTTTCCGGTTCGCCCAGGCCACAGCAGTGCGCCGACTGCTCCCATTGGATGATAGTGTGGGTGGCGTCTACCTGTTCGGCGTAGACGTTGCCGTAAGCGCCGCCGACGGGATACAGGTCGGTCCATAGGCCGTAGATGGCGTTGTTCGGCTCGTAGGGGGTGGGAATGGGTTCGTTGTAATACTCGCTGTAACCCGCGCCAAAGCTGACGTAGCCGTTGGAGCCCACGTACAATTCCGTGTAGGTGATGCCATAGAAGCTGAACGGGAAGCCAATGTCGAACAGGGAGTAGGTGTCGTCCCCTTCAGCGAGAATCACGCCTGTGCCAGAGATGTCCTGCCAGTTGATGGTTGCTGACACAGCCTCATAGTTAAGCTGTTCCACAACCTGGGGCGTGGGTAGGAACTGCAAGGCCAGGCCGTCAGTGATGACGCCTGTCTGGGTGATGGTGTGCTGGATAGCCAGATTGCCGGCAGCGTTCTCCACGCCCACCACGGCGTAATCCGGCATGGTCATCTCCAGGTATTGCAGCGTCACGCTGTTGTCGCTGCCGTCCAACACCACCTGGAAGGTTTCGGGCGTGCCCGCGCCGCAGCAGTGAGTCACCCGCTCCCACTGCACCACCGTGCGCGTGGGCCCGACTTGCTGCACAAAGACGCTGCCGGCATCCCCGCCCACTGGATACAAGTCATCCCACAAGGCGTAAATGGCATTGTTGGGGAAGTTGGGCGTGGGCAATTGTTCGTTGTACGGATTCGAGTAGTACGGCGGATCAAAGGTGATGTACCCGTTGGAATCCACGTACATTTCCGTGTAGGTGATGCCAAAGAACTCAAACGGGAAGCCAATCTCCACCCAACTAGTGGTGTCGTTCTCACCCGCCACCACCGTGCCGCCAGCGGCGATGTCTACCCAATTGAGAGCCACCGCCGCGCTGTTATAGACGACGTCTGCAATCATTTCTGGCTGCGGCGCAAAGTGCAGCGCCAGACCATCGGTGATGATGCCGTCCTGGTTGTACGCCACCTGAATGGCATAGTAACCAGTGGCGTTTTCCACGCCCACGGTGGCGCTGTTCGTCGCCGACACATCCAGATATTGCAGCGTGATGCTGTGATCGGAACCATCCAGCAGCACCTGGAACGTTTCCGGCGAACCCGCGCTGCAGCAGTGCGCCACCCGCTCCCACTGCACCACCGTCAGCGTCGGGCTGATCTGCTGCACATAAATCACGCCATAATCGCCGCCAATCGGGTACAGATCATCCCACAAGGCGTAGATGGCATTGTTGGGACTGCCCACGCTGGGGATAGGGCTGTTGCTGCTGGAATTATAGGAAGAGCCAAAGGTGATGTACCCATTGGAATTCACGTACATCTGCGTGTAACTCGCGCCGTAAAACTCGAATGGGAAGCCGATGTTCACCAGCGTCGAGGTATTATCGGCGGTAGACACCACCATCCCTTCGGCGGCAATGTCCATCCAGTCAATGGGCACGGCGGCGCTGTTGTAGGAAATGTCGGGAACCGTCTCCAACTGCGGCGCAAAGCGCAGCGCCAGCGTGTCCGTAATGATCCCGTCCTGGTTATACGCCACCTGGATAGCGTAGGTTCCGTTGGCGTTTTCCACGCCGACGGTAGCGCTGCCCGTGTAGGACACATCCAGATATTGCAGCGTGATGCTGTGGTCGGAACCATCCAGCAACACCTGGAACGTTTCAGGCGAATTGGTGTTGCAGCAATGCATCACCCGTTCCCACTGCACGATGGTTAAGGTGGGGCTGATTTGCTGCATGTACACGTTGCCATAGTCGCCGCCAATGGGGTAGAGGTCGTCCCACAGGGCGTAAATGGCGTTATTAGGCGTGCTCACGCTGGGAATTGCCCCATTGCTGCTGGAATTAATGGAAGAGCCAAAGGCAATGTACCCGTTGGAGTTCACGTACATCTGCGTGTAGCTCGTGCCGTAGAACTGGAACGGGAAGCCAATGTTCACTAACGTGGAGGTATTGTCAGCCGCCGCCACCACCATACCGTCGGCGGCAATGTCCACCCAATCCATCGGCACATTGACGGCATCGTACAGGATCTGGTCTACCACTTCCTGCCCCGGATTGAGCTTGATAGCCAGATTGTCGCTGATAATGCCGGCCTGGTTGTAGGCAATCTGTATGCCGCGCGAGCCGGTCACATCTTCTACGCCTACCGTGGCGCTTTCAGGGAAGGTTACGTCCAGATATTGCAGCGTGATGCTATGGTCGCTGCCGTCCAGAACTACCTGGAACGTTTCCGGCGCGCCGCTGCTGCAGCAGTGGGTTACCTGCTGCCATTGCACCACCGTGCGCGTGGCGTCAATCTGCTGCACAAAAACGGTGCCATTGGCCCCGCCAATGGGATAGAGGTCGTCCCACAAGGCGTAAATGGCGTTATTGGGCGTGCTCAGGCTGGGAATGCTGCCGTTGGCGCTGTTCGTATACCCGGCGCCAAAGCTGATGAAGCCGTTGGAACTGACGTACATCTGCGTGTAGCTTGTGCCGTAAAACTCAAACGGGAAGCCGATGTTCACCAACGTATTGGTATCGTTAGCGGCGGCGACAACCATGCCGCCGGCGGCAATGTCTATCCAGTCCAGGGGCACAGTCTGGCTCTGGTAAGAAGGCTCCGGTAGGGAGGTATCCGCCGTGCCGTTGCTGCTGTTGTCCGAGCAGATACGCAGACTGAGGTCTTCGCCATCCAGCCCGCCCGAATTCATCAAAATCTGGGCCATGGCGGCGATGTCGTCACTGCTGAAGTACTCGGGCTGCCCCGTCTGTACCAGCAGCGAAGCGGAAACACCGTCCACGTGAATGCCCGCCTGCTGCTGCACGGCAGCGCCGCTGGCCAGGTTTTGCCCATTGACGTCCAGGTAATAAAGACCCGAAGCCGCGCCTGCAGGAATGGGCAGGGTCAGGGTGCTGACTTCGCCCGCCAGGACGGTCACTGTCATGTTGTCCGAAGCTACCAATACATTGTATTGATCCACCAGCGTCATGGTGGCAGTCACGGGCGCGTCCACGCCGCCCAGATTGCGTAGTTCGACAGGGATAACGTCACCCGCCAGGAAATCCGTCTGCGGCGCAAACGCCGTCACCCGCGACGGCGGCAGCAGGAAGCGGTTGCTGTCCGTCACCACATCGCTCAGCGCCAGGGATAACTCCACGGCGTGGAAACCGGGGCCAAGAGAGGGCGGCAGGGGCAAGGAGTAGGTCAGGACCGACGTTTGTCCGGCAGTAAAGGGCAGCGTTTGCACCTCGGTGTAGCCCAGGTCGGGAATCGTCAGCGTCAACAGCGGCGTCAGGTTAAAGTCGCTGTTGCTCATGGTCAGGCTGATGCCCAACGTCTGCCGCACTTTGTAGCTGGG
>CAZIKT010000097.1:0-3858 GCA_964539885.1 uncultured Ardenticatenaceae bacterium
GCTTCGGCGACGGCCGGCGCGACGGTGAAGTCGGTGCCTTTGGGGATGATCCAGCCGGGGCTCAGGGCTTTGTCGCTGACCAGGCCGGCGATGGCCTCGGCGGCGGCGATCTTCATGGCGTCGGTGATGTTGCGCACGCGGGCATCCAGCGCGCCGCGGAAGATGCCGGGGAAGGCGAGGGAGTTGTTCACCTGATTGGGGAAGTCGCTGCGGCCGGTGGCGACGATGGCCGCCCCGGCTTCCAGGGCCAGGTCAGGCATGATCTCTGGCGTGGGGTTGGCCAGGGCGAAGATGATCGGGTTAGGGGCCATGGAGCGCACCATCTCCGGCGTGAGCACCCCCGGCGCGGAGAGGCCGATGAAGACATCCCGGTTACACACGCAGGCGGTCAGGTCGCCCTGGATGCGGTCGGGGTTGGTGATCTCGGCCATCTGGGCCTTGATGGGGTTCAGCCCGTCGCGGCCGACGCAGACCGCGCCGCGGGTGTCCAGCAGCACCACATCGCGCAGGCCGCGGGCCATCAGCAGGCGGGTGACGGCGATGGCGGAAGCCCCGGCCCCGTTGACCGCTACGGAGAGGTCGGACATCTTCTTGCCGGTGAGGCGGGTGGCGTTGGTCAGGGCGGCGAGGACCACCACCGCCGTGCCGTGCTGGTCGTCGTGGAAGACGGGGATGTCCGTCTCGGCTTTCAGGCGCTCCTCGATGTCGAAGCAGCGGGGGGCGCTGATGTCCTCCAGGTTGACGCCGCCGAAGGTCGGCTCCAGCCACTTGACAATCTGGATGATTTGCTCGGGGTCCTGGGTGGCGAGGCAGATGGGGAAGGCTTCGACGCCGGCGAAGGTGTGGAACAATATGGCCTTGCCCTCCATCACCGGCAGGGCGGCCCGACCGCCGATGTTGCCCAGTCCGAGCACGGCGCTGCCGTCGCTGACCACGGCGACCAGGTTGCCGCGGGCGGTGATGTCGTACACCTGCTCGACCTGATCGCGGATCAGGCGCACCGGCTCCATCGCTCCCGGCACCAGGTAGATCTGCTTCAGGATGTGCTCGTCTTTAACGGGGATGTTGCTGCGAATCTCCAGCAGCCCCTGGAAGCGCTCGTGCAATTCCAGCGATTCCTGGGCGACGGTGAGCGGCTGATCGGATTTGGGCGGGACGGGCAGCTTGCCTTCGTAGACGTAGGCCCAGGTGCGCTCGGCGACGGCCTGCGGGGAGACGCCGGGGCGCTTGGCGTAACCGCCGGCGATGGTGGCCTCGGCTACGGCGGCGGCGACGGCCGGGGCGACGCGATAGTCAAAGATGCGCGGCGAGATGTAGTCGGCGTGCAACTCGTCGTCGGTGATCAGGGCGGCGATGGCCTCAGCGGCGGCGATCTGAGCGGGGATGCTGAAGCGGGTGGCGCGCACGTCGAGCAGGCCGCGGAAGACGCCGGGGATGACGGAGGCGATGTCCATCTGGTTGGGGTAAGTGGATTGGGAGGTGGCGACGACGGCCGCGCCGGCCCGGTAGGCTTCCTGCGGGGTCAATTCCAGCGGCGCGCCGAATAGGAAGAGGGCCGGGTCGGGGGCCATGCGTTTGGGCCATTCGGCGGTGACGCCGGCCTGCCCGGCGAAGTCAACCAGCGCGCCGGCCCCGGCGATCACGTCCGCCAGGGAGCCGGTCTCGCCGTCGGGGTTGCTGACCTTGGCGATCTCCCATTTGGCCCAGTTCATGTGCAGGGGGCGGTATCTGTAAATCGCGCCGGCCCGGTCGCAGACGATGACGCGCTGCAGGCCGTAGCGCTGGAGCAGGAAGGCGGTTCCCAATCCGGCGGCCCCGGCCCCGTTGATGACCACCTTCATATCGGAGAGGCGCTTGCCGAGCAGCCGGGCGGTGTTAATCAGGCCGGCGAGCAGGCCGATGGCGACGCCCTCACGGTGGTTGTTGATCACCGGGATGAGCAGGGCGCGCTCGAGCTGGTTGGTGGCGGCGATGCTGGCCGGGGAGCGCACGTCCTCGATGCTGATGGCCCCGAAGGTGGGCGCGATGTTCAGCACCAGCTCGACGAATTCGTTGACGTCGCGGGCCTTGACGGCTAGGGGCAGGGCGTCAACGCCGGCGAAGTTCTTCATGATCACGGCGGTCCCTTCCAGGATGGGCAGGATGGCTTCGGGGCCGACGTCGCCCAGCCCCCAGGCGGAGGAGCCGGTGGAGACGATGGCGACGGTGTTGCCGCGGCAGGTGACGTCGAAGGAGCGGCGGGGGTCGCGGGCGATCTCCAGGCAAGGTTCGGCGACGCCGGGGGTGTAGACGAGGCTGAGGGCGTGGCTGTCTTTGACGGGGACCTTGCTCTGGACGGAGATGAGGCCGTGGTAGCGGCGGCGGTAGGGCATGGCGCCGGTGGAGAGAGGATGGTTATTGTTCATGAGATTTCCGCGTGACGAGAGAGATGGAAGGGGATTGTCGCATGAATGGGGGAGATGTTCAACAGTCGAGGCAATATCTCATGCGAAGACGCGAAGGCGCGAGGAAGAATTGGGAGGGTAATTCATTCTGCATCCCCGGGCGGCATGTCGTTAATTCGCAGACGCGAACCGGCGCGGTCGGTATGGTTGTTGACGATCCGGCGGACACCCTCCTTGAAGGTGGGTGCTCCGAAGTTAATCAGCAAACCAAGAGGCGGGTTCAATAGTCGCAAGTAGGTCAACACCTGTTTGCCGTGAACCGGTTGAAGTGACTCGACAGACTTCAGCTCTACCAGCAAGCGGCTATCCACAAGAAGGTCCGCGCGAAAGCCTTCGTCGAAGTGCAGGCCGGCGTAGACGATGGGCACAGGTTTCTGCCGCTCTACGGTCAGGCCGCGCTGTTCGAGCACCCGGCACAGCACAGCCTCATAGACTGACTCCAGCAAGCCGGGGCCAAGCTCAACGTGCAGGTGATAGGCCGCGTCGACGACTTCAGCGCTCAATTCCTCGACGCTCTTAGTCATACTGTCCAGCCCGTTGTCTCACTCGAGAAACAGACAACCTGCTGCACCATATCTATCAGGATCTCATTGAGCAGGCGATCCTTCGCCTAATCATGCGCCTCGATGCCGGCGATCCAGTTGAGTTGGGTAGAATCCATGAGCACACTCCCGTGGACGGCAGAGCGCTTGCGCTCTGTCCGGCTATGCGCCTATTATACGCGGGCCGGCTGAGGAGGCGACCCGGAGTTTGCCCGGCGAACAGGGCAATCAATTAGCCCGCGATTAAGAATGGGCACATTTTGGTCATATACATTCCCGCACTCGGAACCAATGAGCAGAGAAATGCGTTACAGTGTGGTCAGCCCCCGGCGGGGGCAGGACAGAAAATGAATTGCGATTGAGTTCGCAAAGGAGTAACGACTCATGTCTTACATTAAACAAGTGGTGGCGGCGCTTATGCTGCTGATTGTGTTGATTGCGGCGTGCAACCCGACGGGCGGAACGTCCGACGTGGACGAAGCACGGCCTACGGCAACTCCGGAAGCTGTGGACGCCGGCGATGCGGCGGTGGCAGCGGCCGTGGCGCATCTGGCGCGGGAACTCGGCGTGGCCGAGGCAGAGATAGAGGTCGTCTCGTTTGAGCAGACGGAGTTTAGCGACTCCTGCCTGGGCCTTGGCGGTCCGGCCGAAAGCTGCCTGCAGGTGATTACCCCCGGCTGGCTGATCATGCTGGATGTTCAGGGCCAGGTGTACGAGGTGCATACGGATGAGAGCGGCCAGAATGTGCGGGTCGCCGGCGAATCGGCTGACGTGACTCAGCTGCCGGAAGCAATCCAAGCCGCGGTCTGGGCGCAAGTGGCGCAGATTCTCGGCCTTGGCGACGTGGAGATTGAGGTCATCTCGGTTGAGCA
>CAZIKT010000098.1:0-3795 GCA_964539885.1 uncultured Ardenticatenaceae bacterium
TCAGCGGTGAGCCTCCGATGATGCCATCTGAACTGGCTGTTGCAGCAGAAGCTGACGCCGGTACAAAGCCGCGAATGGTACCTTCGATTCCGGTTGACACTTCTACTGTATTCAGATTCTGACTAGCACACAATAAGGATAAGTATGTAGGCATAGCTGTCGCAACAGGATGGAGCTCCAAAGCTGACGGTGGCGGCGGCGGCGTAGCACTGGGCGCTGTAGTCGCAGTTGTGGCCGCTGTAGTCACAGTAGCGGGAACAGGCAGCATTGTGGGAGAGACTAATGGCTCTGGTACAGTCGTTACTGGATCTGTGCTCTGGGGAATTGCTTCAGATTCAGCAACAGGCGTCCCCACACCCATTCGCATTTCTGTAGCTGGTGGCAATGGTGAAACGTTACCTTCCTCTGATATTCCCAGCAGCGAAGAACAGCCAATAGCTAAAAGAATCAGCAGACCAAGTACTAGAAGTACAAAGATTATGTTAGTTTTAGCCATTATCTACTCCGATTCTTCTATGGTAAAGTGAATCCCATGCAATTTGGTCTTGATGAGTAGCAGGATCGGAGCTGATCGGATGTTAATACCACGAAGCTCAGGGTAAGTGGCGATGTACGATCATCATTGCCTCTGATGCCCACAATGAATCTACTACCATCAACCATGAGGGCGCCTGTCTTGTAAACAGGCTGCGGGTAATTATCACTTATGTACTGATGAAGTTCAGAGCCACGAAAAGGATTACCCCACCACACGGCTTGATAAGCGTCACCGTCATCATAACCTGCGATGGCTTGGGAGGCGCTCTGCCAACAAAAGTCACAAAGTGTCTCCGGAATTGCTTGAGTTCTCTCTCGCCACGATTCCATACTATCCATCCACCTCAACTGTTGAGCTAACGAGGAACAACCCCCTGCACATGCCCAACCATGATAGTGATAAGACACGGCTTCGAGCGCCGCATTATAGGCCCGTCCTCTTGCATCTTTAAGCTCGAGATGAATCAGAATCGCCACGAGGTATTGATCATCAATTCGGCCATGTGATGTTAAGTATGGGGAGTCTTCCTGCATTAACCGCCACCAAAGCTTATGATATGTATTCCAGGTACCGTTCGAAATACCACGAGGACGAACGGGGCGTACCTGACACCAAACTTCACCGCATGAATTGAAGCGGGACGGGCGTCCTGGTGTAACGTATGA
This sequence comes from uncultured Ardenticatenaceae bacterium, assembly GCA_964539885.1. GTDB lineage: Bacteria > Chloroflexota > Anaerolineae > Promineifilales > Promineifilaceae > JACKCB01. Next base: position 1,204 of record CAZIKT010000098.1, read on the forward strand.
ACTAGAGGGCGTAATGTTTTGATTACACGTTTCATCACCAGTGGCCGCCTGCTGCGCTGTGCATGTTCGATGCCCAGATGGGTCACGGTATTTTAGCGGCGAATTCAAAACGTAGCTGTACCTGTTGAAGCTCTGTGGCCGGCCTGGTTCCGGCACAATCGAGTCCGCACTGACAAACCTTCCCAGCTGCGGGTCATACCAGCGGGCGTTGTAGAAGGACAGCCCTTCGCCACCCGGCAGCCCGGCCTCGTGGTATTGTCCCGTGAAGCGTTTCGTCGTTATGTCCGTGTACGGCGTCCCGCGGTTGCCGCCGTAGGGGTAGTAGTAATCCCGCTTCACCACCGTCCCGTCCTGGGCCAGGATGACGCTGCTGGAGCCGAGGTGGTCGCTGAGGATGTAGAAGATGCCGTTGTCCGCCGGGTAGCCGGCCCGGCGCATAGCCAGCGCTCCACCCTGGGTTTCGTAGTAAGTGGTGCTGGCCGGGCCGCTTGTACCCCCGGTCGCGCTCAGCTCACCGCTCCCTTCGATGGCCAGGTAAGCCGCCGTTTCGGTGGTATGACCATATTCACTGTCGAAGACGGAATCTTCTTCCACCCGCACCTGCGCGCCGGCGGCGGTCAGCTGTGCGCGCCGATAGCGCAGATGGGCGCTCTCGTCGCTATCATAACTGGCCAGCCCGGCCAGGAAACGCGGCGCGGCGGAGAAGCTCTGCCCGAAGCTGAAGCTGTACCAGCTGTGCGTTACCGCATCGGCAGTGAGGCCGACTTCAAAGAGGCGGCCGCTCCAATTCCCGGCCCCCGGCTCAATGGCCAGCCAGCCGACCGTCTCCGTCCCATGCGGCGTGCTCTTGCCTTCCTCTTCCTCCAGAGCGATGTTCACCCCCGTGGTCGTCGCTATTTGCTGCCGCGTCTTGGCCCAATGCGGGTCGTTATCGGTCTGCACCTGGCTGAGCACGGCCGGTGCGGCGGTGAACGCTTGGCTGAAGACAATCGGCTCCCATTGGTCGCTCAAGGCTGAGCCGACCGTGGCCGCGGTCTGGACGCTGCCCACTTCCAACAGGGTCCCGTCGGCCAGTTCCCAACTCCCCGCTTCCAGCACGATGTAGCTGACCGCTTCCGTGGTATGCGCGCCGTCATGGTTGGGCGCTTCGTCCACGTGCAGGGTGAAGCGGTCGGCCTGGATGTCGGTGATGCGCACCACGGCCACATCAAGCTCGTCCTGCGAAATGGGCTGGGCGAAGACCACCGGGTTGTTGTAGCTGCGCCCCAAAACCACGGTCGTGTCGGCGTGGGTCAGGGCGTCCGGGATGAAGCCCACTTCGCCCATCACCGTCTCGGCAGCCGCCGGCAGCGCATATTCGTACAGCCCGTCCAGATAGACGGTCAGCCCGCCGGCGTCGCTCTTCAGCACCCGCGCGCCGTCAGCGTCGTAGATGAATTCGGCCAGGACGTTGCTGTTCTCCTGCACGGCCGTCAGCCGGCTCTCATAGTCATAGACCAGGGTGTAAGTGGTGCTGTCAATCGTGCGGCCGGTCTGGTTGCCGGCGGCGTCATAGCCATAGCTGTTGCCGTGCGCGGCGGTCACGGCGTGCGGCTGGCTGCCGCCGTAGGTGTAACTCGCGCCGTCGAAGCTGGAGATGTTCCCAATAGGGTCGTAGCTGTAGTCGTGCTCGTAAGGGCCGGTCCCGGCGGCGCTGTAGGCGCTGCAATCGCCGTCCCCGGTGAAGGCGCGGGTCAGCCGGTCCAGCCAGTCGTAGCCGAAGCATTGCCTCTGCCCGCTGTTCAGGGCATCCACGATACTGGTTACGCTGCCGCCGGCATTGTAGGCAAGGTATACATCCTGCAAGTCAGCGCTGCTCCCGCCGCCGCTGCTGGCCTTCTTTTCATCCAGGCGCAGGCTGCCGGGCTCGTAGGTGAAGTCCAGCGTGGCCCCGTTCGTTGCTTCCCTGGTCCAGGCGCAACTGCTCTACCTGCCCGGTAGCCAGGTAGGCGGCGCTATCCAGGAAGCGCGTACCGTCTAGTAGCGACGCCACGCTTTCCAGCTGCCCGACGGCGTCGTAGCTGCGCTGGACCACCTCGCCCAGACCGTCGCCGTTGTCCGCCGGGTATTGGATGCTGGTCATCTGTCCGGCGGCGTTGTAGCCGTAGGCCATGCGGAAGCTGCCGGCGCCATCTACCAGCCAGCGTTTTTCCGTTACCTGGTAGCGCTCATCGCGGCCGGCGAGCTGCACCTCCACCTCGACCGTAGCGCCGCTGCTGTCGTAGGCCCGGCTGCTATCCAGGTACCCTTTATCTCCCGTGTCATAGCTATAGGTAGCCGCCAGCGGACCGTTGACGCTATCCCGCCGCTTGGCCGTCAGCCGGTCCAGGGCGTCGTAGCTAAAGTAAAGCCACCAGCCGCGACCGTCTTGCTGGGCGGTGAGGTTGCCGGCCGGGTCATATTGGTATTGCCAGACGCCCATGTCCGGGTCGCTCATGCCCGTCTTGCGACCCAGCTTGTCGTAGCTCATCCCCGTCACGTTGCTGGCGTGGTCGGTAACCTCGACCAGGTCGCCGCGCAGGTTGTATTCGTAATGGGTGGTGTACTGCACGG
>CAZIKT010000099.1:0-3676 GCA_964539885.1 uncultured Ardenticatenaceae bacterium
TCAGCGCCGTCTCCCGCTCCCGGCCGACCAGCCGTTGTCGCTGACGGCCGGCGAAATCGGCGAAGTACGCCGCGTGCGCCGCGCGGGCCGCCTGCTGCAACGCCGGCTCCGCCTCCAACCGCTCGCCGGCATACTCGCGGATCGTCTCCAGCATGCGCAGCCGCGGCTCGCCATCGTCGGCGCTCTCCACCAGGCGCACCAGGCTCTTATCCACCAGCGACGACAGCCCCTCGACGCTGTCCAGACCGTCATACATCAGCGGGTCTATGCCGGCCGCCACCGCCTCCACCGCCTCAAAGGTGCAGCCCGAAAAGACGGAGACCACCGCGAACAGCCGCTTCTCCGGCTCCGACAGCAGCTCGTGGCTCCACTCGATGGTGCCGCGCAACGTCTGTTGCCGCTCCGGCAGGTCGCGCGCGCCGCCGCGCAATAGAGTCAACCGGCTGCTCAATCGCTGCTGCAACGCCTGCGGTGAAAAGAGGCGGATGCGCGCCGCCGCCAGCTCAATCGCCAGCGGCAAGCCGTCCAGCCGCAGGCACAATTCGGCGATGGCGCCGGCGTTCTCCTCGGTCAGCTCGAAGCCGGGTTTGACCGCCCGCGCCCGCTCCACAAACAATTGCACCGCTTCGGCGCGGGCCAACTCGGCCGGCGCGGCCCGGCGACCGTTCAGCTTCGGCAGCCCCAGCGGCGGCACCGGGTAAAGATGCTCCCCGCGCACCCGCAGCGCCTCCCGGCTGGTGGCCAGCAGCTTCAGGCGCGGGCAATGTTGCAGCAATTCGGCCACCTGCACCGCCGCCGGGGTGACCTGCTCGAAGTTGTCCAGCAGCAGCAGCATGCGCTTTTCGCGCAGTTGGCCTTTCAGCTCGTCCAATAGCGCGCCGTTGCTCCGTTCGCTGAGGCCGATGGTGCGGGCGATAAGCGCCGGGACCGCGCCGGGGTCGCGGACCGGGGCCAGGTCAATGAAGTAGGCCCCGTCCCGGAAGCTATCGCTCAAGTCGGCCACCGATTGCAGGGCCAGGCGGGTCTTGCCCGTGCCGCCCGGCCCGGTGAGGGTCAGCAGGCGCACCCGCTCGGCGGTCAGCAGGCTGTTGATATCGGTCAGCTCGTGCTGCCGGCCGACGAACACCGTCGCCTGAGCGGGCAGGTTGTTGGGCAACTGGTTCAGCGAGACGATGGGCGGGAAGTCAGCCGGCAAGTCGGGGTGCTGCAGCTGGTAGACGTGCACCGGCCGCAACAGGTCTTTCAGGCGGTGCTCGCCCAGGTCGTGCAAGGAGACGCCGGCCGGCAGCGGCTCGGTCAACAGCCGGGCGGCCGCGCCGGACAGCAACACCTGCCCGCCATGCCCGGCGGACATCAACCGCGCCGCCCGGTTCACCGCCGTGCCGTAGTAGTCGCCGCCGCGCTGCTGGGCCTCGCCGGCGTGCAGCCCCATGCGCACCTTGATCGAGCCGACCTCGCCCCAGCTTTCGGCCAGCAGTCCCAGTTGCGCCTGCACACACGCTTCAACCGCCTCCCGCACCGAGCGAAACACCGCGTGAATCCCATCGCCGGTCGTCTTCACCACCTGCCCGCCCGCCCCCATTACCGCCGCCCGCAACACCTCATCGTGCCGGGCCAGCGCCTCTTTCATCGCCTCCGGAAATTGCTGCCACAGCCGGGTGCTGCCTTCCAGGTCGGTGAAGAGGAAGGTGAGGGTGGGAGTTGGGGATGGGTCAAGGACTGCGCTCATCACGTGCCGCTCCAGGTTATTCGGGTTGGATTAGAGTGAAACCCCGCAGGTCTCACCGGATAAACATGGTCTGCGACCAACCTGCGAAGGACCTGCGGGGTTTTGTCACGCATGGGCGTATGTTAATTGAGCGCCACCGGCAGGTAGGTTTTCCACCCGCTGCGACCCTCGAACTCATACGCCCCGCTGTCGCAGCTTTCGTTCTGCGGCCGGGCCACCCCCCGCTGGTCAACCAGGATCAGGTCGAAGCAGACGGCGGCGTCGATGGCCGGGCTGATCGGCAGTAGGGCGTGCGTCTCCGTAAACCCGCCGTTGTCGGCCAGCGGCCCGAGTCGCGGGTCCACGCCCAACTTGTCGGCCGGGTGCGCGCCGCAGGAGCTATCCTCCAGCACATTGGAGCCGTTGGACACCGCGTCCCCGGCCGGATAGCAGGTCGGGCTGCCGACGTTGCCGCTGATGATGTTGCGCGAGATGACCAGCGGGTTGCCGGCCGGATCGACATAAATCGCCCCGCCGGCGTCCGTCGCGGCCGTGGCCGTGTTGCCCGTAATCGTCGCGTAGCGGATGGTCGCCTGCGTCTCGCCGGCGGCATCCAGGCTCAACCCGCCGCCGAGCAGGGCGTTATTGCCGCTGATGGTGCTGTTGTACAGCAGGAACAGCCGCTCCGCCCCTTCTACCTGATAGTGAACGCCGCCCCCGCTGCCCTGCGGGGCGAAATTGCCGTTGATCGTGCTCCCGTCCACTTCCAGCAGCGCCTGCTGCGCGTAGAGGCCGCCCCCGTTTCCGGCCTGCGCCGTGTTCGCCCGCACCGTGCTGTCCGTCAGCGTCAGGTCGCACTGGCAGAAGATACCGCCGCCATTGCCCTGCACGCTGCTGTTGCCGGCGATCAGCGAACGCACGATCTGGACTCCCTCGCCGGGGTAATCCCCCGAGATCGTGAACAAGACCGCCCCGCCGCCCAAGTGCGCCACATTGTCTGTCAGCGTGCTGCTGCGGATTTCACCGACGCAGTCGCGGCAAAATATCGCCCCGCCCTGGACGGCAACGGCGTTGTTATCTTCCAGCTGACTGAACTTGATGTCCAGGTCGCACTCATCGCAATAGAGCGCGCCGCCGGAGCCGGAGAGCGCCTGATTGTCGCCCAAGACCGTATTGTCAAGGAGCAGTTCATTGCCGGTGGCGAATATCGCGCCACCCCGGCTCGCGCTATTTCGCTGGAACAAGCTGTTGAAGATCCTGGCCCGCTTGCCGGGAAGGGCGAGCGCCCCGCCATCGGCCTGGGCCACGCTGTCCTGAATGACGATGTCGTCCAATTCCAGCGCGCCGGCGCCGGTATCGCCGCCCACCTCCACCGCGCCGCCATCTTCGCTAAAGCCGTTTTGCAGCGTCAGCGACTGCAGCGAAAGCGACACCCCGTCTACATAGAACAGCGCGCTGGCCCCGCCGGCGTCTATCACCGTCTCCGCCCGGCCGTTGCCCTGGATGGTTAGCGGCGCGTTGATGGTGAACTCGCCCAGCGCCAACGGGATGACGCCGTTCAGCGCGAAAGTGATCATGTCGTTCTGGTCGCCGGCCGCGCACCCATCCACCGCCAGATTCGTCGCCGCCGCCTGAATCGCCTCCCGCAGCGTGCAGTTGCCATCGGTCGCCTGCTCGTCCGCCAGGGAGTCGACGGTGATCGTGGCCATGGGAGCAGCCGGCTGGTCAGCCTTCATGGCTATCAGGCCGCCGGCCCGCGCCGAGGAGTAGCCGGCGGCGGTCAACGCCAGAGCCATCAATACAACCAGAAGCCGGAGGGCCTTGTGTTTCATCGCGCGGATCCTTTTGTGGGGACGACTGAACCAAACGCGGCTGAGTGTAGCACGCGCCTACCCCGTGTCAATTTGCCGCGCGGTCGGGTAGCCGCGCATTCCATTGCGCGCACTCGTGGTCGTCGGGTAACCGCGC
>CAZIKT010000100.1:0-3270 GCA_964539885.1 uncultured Ardenticatenaceae bacterium
TGGGCGGCGGCGGCGAAGTCGCGCCACTGGTCCCGGCCGAGGCGGGCGAGGCGCAGGAAGGGTTCGGGCGGGGGGTCGCCGGCGGTGAGGCGGTTGACTATGTAGGGGAGCGGGCGTTGCAGGCCGTTCTCCTGGGCGGCGTAGAGACGCCAGGCGACGACAGTCTCAAGGGGCGGGTTGAGCTGCAGGAGGCGGCCGCGGGTGGGTTGCTGGATGCCGATTTGCTCGAGTAGAGTGGGCAGGGGACCGGCAGCAGCAGCAAGGGAGCCGGCGGGGGTTGGGTCGGGAATCGCCGGCGACGCGGGTATTTGCTGCTGGTTGCTGATGGTCTTTTCCCGGCCGTTGGGTGTCTTTTGGGGTTTAAGAGGGGCGCCATTTGTCCGCCGGCCGGGCATTTGTTGTCCGTCACCCGGGGGGGTGTGGGGAACGGGTTGTCCGTTTGGGGGCGGGGTGTGGGGCGCGATTTGTCCGTTACCGGGCGGGGTGTGGGGAACTGATTGTCCGGCTGCGGCGAGGGTGTGAACCACTTTTTGTCCGTCTGCCGGCAGGGTGTGGGGAACTTGTTGTCCGCCGGCGGGCGCGGTGTGGGGAATATTGTGTCCGTTACCGTTGCCGTTGGACGGGAGTGTGGGGAACAGGTTGTCCGGCTCCGTAAGCAGGTGTTCGTAGGCGGAATGGTCTACGGGGGCGATGGGGGTTTTGACGTTGACCCAGAATTGATAGGCGACCTGCTGATTGGATAGCTTACGGGTTTCGAGGCGGCGGAGGAATGGGCCGAGGTGGACGGCCTGTTCGGCGCTGATTTCGTCGAGGCGGTCGAACCAGCGGCGGAGGGTGCGGTTGGAGATTTGGAGCCTTTGTTCCAGCTCGCCGGAGTTGAGGTGGATGTGATCGCGGAGCTCGGCGGTGTCTTCGTTGTAGTAGCAGAGGCTGCGCAGGTGGATGAGGAGCAGGGCGGGGCCGGGGCCGAGGATGGGCAGCCAGTGCATGCGGAAGTATTGGGTGTCGTAGTGGGCGAGGTCGGGGCTGGTGATGTGCAGGTGGAGGGCTTCGGCGGCCTCGCGCCAGGAGTATTCATCGGCAAGGTGGGGGAAGAGGTATTCGATGATGTCGGCGACGGAGTGCAGGCCTTCGCGCTGGGGCTGGACGGGGGTGAGGTCGGGGGCGTGGAGGCGCTCGGGCGGGAAATGGCGGGCGTTGTCGAGGATGCGGATGAGGTCGTCGACGCGGACGTTGGGGGGGACGGTGCGGCGCAGCATGTCGGCGAGGTGGTTGGCGTCGCCGGGGGTGAGGGGGTCATCGAGGCGGATGGTGTATTCGGCGGCGGTCTGGCGGGTGATGTCGTTTCTGCGGCGGTAGGTTCCTTCGCGCCGGCGGGCGATGAAGGCGGCGATGGGGCCGGCGCCGGCGACGATTTCTTGTTTGATGGTGCGGCGATAGACTTTGACGTGCAGGCCGGCGGCGCGGGCGAGGGCGATGTCGTAGGCTTCGAACCAGGGCTCACGGTCGTTGAAGTAGCTGAATTGACGGGCGCCGATGATGAGCCAGACCTCACTGGGGGTGAGGTAGGCGGACCAGCGGCGGAGGAAGTATTTGGAAATCTTCCAGACCTGGCCGGGGCGGATCAGGACGTGATAAGCAAGGGTGTGAAATGCGTGGAAGGTAGTTGGCTCGGGCTTGTCCATGGCGGTGGGTCACGCTGAGCAGGGCTGAGTGTGTTATGGCGGCCGGTCAGTTAGTCCATGCGGATAGGTCGGCGTCTACTTGTTCGAGGTCGAGGAGGGTGATGCCGGCGTTGCGCCAGCGGGTGCGGGAGCGAGCGCCGGGGCGGGCGGCGGTGACGGCTTCGGCGCGCTGGTGGGCCTCGGGGGTCCAGCCGTTGGCGGAGAAGCCGACGTAGTGCACGGTCCATTCGCCGTCGTCGCGGGGGACGATGGCGCGGGTGCGTTCGGGCAGGTCGGCGAGCAGCTCGGGGCCGGCGGGTTCACCGTCCCATTGGGTGACGGCGAGGATGAGGGTTTTGGCGGTGAGGTTGATGCCGGCGACGCTGACGGTGAAGTTGCGACGCCATTCGCCGCCGACTTCTTCGATTTGGACGGGGAGCTTGCCTTCGTCGCTGGCGCGGAGGAGCCATTCGCGGCAAAGCTCAGGCCAGGTGTTTTCTTCGATGAAGCTGGGAAGATGGGCGCTGATGGTTTCGAGGGTTTGTTGTTGTTGGCCCATGGCGAGCTTGGAGTGGTAGGCGGCGAGGAAGCGGTAGTAGAAGCGCAGGTAAGGGTCGGTGACGAAGTAGCGGCCCTGGCGGGAGGTGGGGCTGTCGTCGGTGACGGGGGTGCGGCGCTCGACGAAGCCGGTGTCGCGCAGGAGGCTGAGGTATTGGGAGGTGTGGCCCATGGAGAGGCCGGTCTGGCGGCCGATGGAGCTGAAGGTGTGGTCGCCTTTGGCGATGGTGCGCATGACGCCGACGTAGTTGTGGGGGTCGTTGACGAAGTCCTGGAGGAGCAGGCGGGGTTCGTCCATCATCCAGGAGTTGGCCGGCAGGAGCAGCAGGCTGAGGTTGCGAAGTGGGGAGGCGTCGGGGTCGAGGCGCTCCCAGTAGGCGGGGATGCCGCCCCAGATGGAGTAGAGGATGACGCGCTCGTGGGCGCTGTATTGTTCGAAGTAGCGGCTGGTGGCGCCGTAGCGGAGCGGCTCGAGTTTCATCTGGACGGTGGCGCGGCCGTAGAGGGGGGCGTCGTAGGAGAGGAGCTCTTTTTGCATCATGCCCATCTGGGAGCCGCAGAGGGCGACGAAGACGTTGGCGTTGCTGAGCCATTGGTCCCAGGCTTTTTGCAGGGTGCCGACGATGGCGGGGGTGACGTCGAGGAGGTAGGTGACTTCGTCTATGAAGAGAGCGACGCGGCGGTCGGCGGCGAGGCGGGCGGCGCGGCGAAGGGCGTAGTCCCAGTTGGGATAGGTGAAGTCGGGCGGGGCTTCGTGGCCGGGGTCCTCGAAGTCGGCGAGGGCCTGGGAGAAGGAGCGGAGCTGGTCGAGGGCGGAGGTGGCTTCGGCCATCCAGTAGATGCCGTGGGCGGGGGGGCTCTGGATCCAGTGGGTGAGGAGGCGGGTTTTGCCGACGCGGCGGCGGCCGTATAGGATCATGAGGGCGGGCCGGTTGGAGTTCCAGACGCGGTCCATGACGTCGAGTTGTTCTTTGCGGCCGATGAAGGTGGATTGCATGGCGAGCCTTGAATGATAATTGAGTTTATGATAACTGGGTTTATGATATAG
>CAZIKT010000101.1:0-3250 GCA_964539885.1 uncultured Ardenticatenaceae bacterium
AGGCCCCTGGCTCCGCTTAATCAAGTGGACAATGCCAACTGCCCATAGTCTAACCTACCAGCTATTGCCCATGTCAATAGCACATCATCACGTAAGACGCATGACAAACGTCACTACGGCCTGGGGTCTGGGGCGACAATGGTTTCTGTAAGGAATCGCGAACATCTCTGAGTCGAGCGGGAATCACGCTGCGGAGTGTTTTGTACTGCGAAATAACCGGTACCGGTGCAAACTGCGAGTAGCCGTAGGCTCGGCAACCGGACTTCTATGCAGGCCGGGCCGGGATTGGACATCGATCTACTCCGGCCCGGCCATTCGCGCGATGGGAAGATGAACGTAGAAGAAGTCGTGTACCTGGATGATCTTGAAGGCATCGTCGTTCGCTAAGTACGCATATTTGCCCTGTACGACACTGTCCCTTAAGGAAAAAGAGCTGCCCAGCGGATTGATCAGGTGGATCTCCCAGAGTCGGACGTCATATGGGTTGCCGACATGGAATGCTGACAGAGCTTCATTTGTTGTCACGTAGGCGAATATCCCATGGAGTTCGATGTCCGAACGAAGGCCAAGCGTCTGATCGCTGCTGAGGTACTGCGGATTGAAGAGATCGCTGACGGCGTATGTGGCCAACACAGCGAGACAGATGGTCGCTGAACAACCGCCTGATCCCTCATAGGCAATGTCTCCCAAGACGCTGATGGACCACGGATATTCTTCCCATTGTGTTATCAGCTCCAAATCGGCTACGTTGGCAACGTCAACTAGATAGGTGCCTATGACATTCATTGTACCAGCCCTCTTAGCGGCGAAAGCGACGTCATCACTTACCGCCAGGTCGTAATAACCAAAGATGTCCGGTGGGACCAGCGACAAACGATCGACCTCGTAGATTTCGTCCGGATCCGCGACATCAACGACAATCAGGTCGGTGAGGTTTAACAGGTAGGCATAGGGTTCCACTACGACCAAATCGGTGACAATGGCGTCAGTCCAACTTCCCCGCGCCACCGGCTGTTCCGGCAGCGACACATCCACCACCACCAATGAGTTCGTGGTATTTACAAAGGCCAGACCGCCCTCAACTTGAATGCTATGTATCTCCTCGGACATCAGCAGATTGCCGACACTGACCGGCTTCTCGACATCGCTCACGTCAACCACATGAAAATCATCAACAAAGCCCACATAAGCATAGCCGCCCGCCACATCTACTGCGGTGGTCTCGCCAGGGATCTCGCCCAGAAAGAAGGTGTCTTCCGCCACCACCACATCAGCTTCACTGTAGACAACAAGCAGCGGCAGCATCAAGGCGACAAAGAGCGCCAATCCGGCCACAAGACCCCATTTTCTCATGATCATCGCTACACCCTCTTTCCCCACTACTTTGAGAAGACTCCACACACAATCGCTCACCATCCCATCCGGCGAACCCATCAAACAGCATATCAGACTTGTGAAGATTACGGCTCAAAATCGAACATGGTTACTTGCATAGGTTGGTGACACTTGCCCACAAGTTCACACACATGGTCCACAACCGACTCAGTAATCAATGGCCGGCATGGCTAACCAGCGCGCAGCAGTCGGCCGCAAAGGAGCTCAAGAACTTCGCGCTCGGTCTCAAGCGAGACGCTGCGGCGTATCGAGCTGCCATGGAGCAACGATTTGGTTGCATACTACACCTCATTTGCAGTTTGAAGATGATCGTTTCCGGCCAATCTTGGGCCGTTCCGCAGGCATTTTGAACAGACGCCAATTGCGGCCATTATAGTGAATCCCCTCGATGAGGCCACGATGATACCAACGCCAAACAGTCGGTGGTATGACCCCAAAATGCTTGGCTACTTCACCCACGGTATGCCAGCCGGCTGTTCGCAACCGAGTGAAGCGGCTCTTGAGCTGATGTGATTGACAAAGTGCCGCCACACGTTCGGCGGTGAAAGGGATCCCTTCGAGGGAGGTAATGCCTAGCTCGTTGACCTTGTGTGCAGTTTCGGAATCGGTATATGTTTCGAGTAACCCATCCATCATCTGCACAGTGGCTGGTAGTGTTGTGCGTGACTCCAGGAACGGTCGCGGCGACGGTACGATCAGTGTATGGCAACTGCCGCCCTTGAAGCGGAGTGCAGCCCGGATCTCGTGGTCTCTAGTAAGTGTGGAATCTTCAACGATCAAGCGCACGATGCGCTTGCGCTGACGGTGAGTGACGGCGGGATCACACCAGACGCGACGGAAGAGGTCAGGCGTTTCACGCAATCGTGATCGTTCAGCCAGCGTTAAGCGGTGTTCATCCTCGTCGCGCTGCTGCTCGGCATGCTCACGCGCTGCGGCCAGTGCTCTCAGTTTGTCATTCCAGTGCGCTTCCAGGACAGCGCGACTAACCGGTTGTCGGGGTCGACGCGCATATAACGCCGCGGAGCACGGTCCGCTTCGTATTGGGCACGTGTGACCTCGAGCTGGCGTAATCGGGCCGCCTCCGCAGCACGCGCTATCAGTTCGTCCTGAATTATGAGGGTTGCTTCAATCATCTCCGGCGTGATCGCCGAGAGCAAATAGTGCGAGAGTGCCGCATCTAAGACCAGGAATACGCTGACAGGGTGCCTCCCCGCGCTCGATACCCTCCCTCTGACACAGATAGTCGGGGTCTATCTTTTTGTTGGCGCCACGTTGACGGTGACGGACGGTCATCCGCCGACCACACACGCCACGGATGACAATCGCTTGCAGCAAAGCCGGTCCTTCCCGAGGGGGACTAAGACGCTCGGGGGTATACGCTTGCCGGTTAGCGCCCAGCTGCGCCAGATTGCGTTCGTACGTCGGTCAGTCAGTATAGCCAACATGCGCGTCCTTGATGAGCACTTGCCACTCGTCCATCGGCAGCCGCGTGATGCGAACACGACCGTCGACGTCTTTGCGGGTGCGCGTGCGGCCGAGGGCATAGGCACCAGCGTAACATGGACTGTACAGGATGCGCAAAACCGTCTCATCTCCCAGTGCACCCCACGTCAATTCGCCGCGACGTGCCCAGCTGCGAACGCGACCGGGAAAGGCAACCTTTTGCTCGCGAAACACGCGCACCGTTGCGCTGGCCGAACCGGTATGTTCGAAGGTCTGGAACAGAAAGTGGATAGACGCCTGCACCTGTTGGTGTGGGTCGAGGATGATTTGGTCATCCGGCGCATAGCGAAAGCCAACTGGATCTTGTTGGCAAATTCAAAGCTGCCTTCTCGGCAATGCTCTGATACAGTGG
>CAZIKT010000102.1:0-3186 GCA_964539885.1 uncultured Ardenticatenaceae bacterium
TTAGCCGCAGCCGCCGGAGGTGGGGGCGCGTTTGCCTTCGAGCTTGACTTTGGGGGTGAATTGGAGTTCGAAGGCTCCAGGATCAGGTTGGGCGGCGTCCCGGCGAGAGCCGACGGCGCTGTCGAAGATGTAGCAGAGCTGGTCGTCGCCGGCGCCGGCGTTGAAGCCTTTGGTGAGGTCGTCGTCGCCGAAGAGGGCGATCCAGTTGTTGACGCCGCCCTCGAGCAGGTAAAGGTTGGGGATGGACTCGGCGCTGAGCTGTTTCCAAGCTTCGGTGGCGCGGGTCTCGTCGTTGCTCATGAGGACGAAGACGGTGTTGGCCGGCTCGAAATGGAGGTCGGGGACGATGGCGGGCAAGTCTTCCATGTTGACGCGGCGGGCGTCGAGGATGTGGAAGAGGTTGTAATCTATCTCGTCGCGGACATCGAGCATGACCATGTTGACGCCGGTGTCATGGATGAGGGCGAGCAGCTCGCCGGGATGAATCTGGACGGCGCGCTCGTCGAGGAGGGCCTGTTTTTCTTCGGCGATGGCGGCCCAGCGGTCGGCGTTGGTGGGTTGGCCGATCCAGATGAGGGCGACGGAGCCGAGCAGGACGCCGGCAGCGGCGAAGTAGCGCCAGCGGGGGGCGGTGAGGGGGTCCTGCTTGCCGAAGCGTTTTTCGAGCTGCTCAGCGCCCCAGAACATGAAGAGGGCCATGAGGGTGATGAGGAAGACGACGACGCCGGTGGGCAGGCCGAATAGCTCCGGCAGGGTGAAGCGGCCCATGTAGGAGGAGTTCCAGAAAACGTCGAAGAGGCCGACGGTCTCGCCGAAGAGGAAGATGCCGAAGAGGACGCCGAGGGCGAAGAAGACGGCGTCGAGCTTAAGGGTGACCGCGCCGACGAGGGAGGTGCCGGGGCAGAAGCCGCCGATGATAAAGCCGAAGCCCATGATCAGGCCGCCGATGATGCCGGGCCAGAGGTAGGTGGGGTTGACCCAGATGAGATTGTAGTCGAGCAGGCCGACGGCGGTGGCGGTGAAGATGAGGATCATGGCGACGACGATGGCGCCGAACATAACTTTGAGGACGGTGAGGTCCTTGAAATAGAATTGGGCGGCGAGCTTTTTGGAGTTGCCGAAGCCGGCCATCTCGAGGACGAAACCGAAGCCGAAGCCGAGGAGCAAGTAGACGATGTACTGGCCGTAGTGGCCCAAAAGGTCGGCGAGGGGGAGGGGGAAGATGGTCATGTGAGCCTCGTTGGTGGCGGTGCTAGTTCCAGAATTTCCGCAGGGAGTAGGCGAGCAAATACGCGCCGGCGAAGACGGCCATCATGAAGGCCCAACTGCCGACGGAGAGGACCGCGCCGCCGGAGAGGGCCTGGCCGGAGGTGCAGCCGCGGGCGAAGCGCGCGCCGTAGCCCATGAGCGAGCCGCCGAGGAAGGCCATTACCCAGCGCAGGCGGACGGGGACGCGCGGGCCGCGGTTGGTTTCGAGCTTGACGCGGTGGTGGATGAGGCCGGAGACGAAGCCGCCGATGAGGGAGCCGAGGATCATGAAGGTGATCCAGTTGTCGAGGGCGTTGAGCTGGCCGCCGGCCATGGTGAGCAGGTAAGCAGTGCGGTCTATGTGCTCGGGAGCGATGAGGTCTTCGATGTAGACGACGATGCGGTTGAGGCCGCCGGACGCGCCGAGGCCGTTGCCGGTGAGGAAGAAGGCCAGGAAGAGGACGATGCCGAGCAGAATGGCGGCGGCGTAGGGGTTGATGTAGGGTTTGGCGACGGGCCGGGCTTTCGCGCCTTCCTGGATGGCGGGTGGGGCGTCGAGTTCGGTGGGGGAGTAGGTGGTCATGGTGTTCGGTCTCTCGTTTCTAGTTTTCAGTCAGGTTTGTGTCCGCATTTTCCCGGAAACCGCGGAAGTTTCCGGGAAAATCGGCGGCGGGGTGGAGCTCTACTTCGTCCCAGCCGGCGACCATGCCTTTGATGCTGGATAGCGGCTCGGGGCCGGTGGTGGTGAGGTAGACGTGCATGACGATGAAGGAGGCGAAGAGCCAGGAGGCCAGGGTGTGCACGGGGGCGACGTAGGGCAATCCGCCCAGGCCGGCGACGATGTCGGGCCAACGTTGCGCGCCCCACATGAGGATGCCGGTGATGATTTGCAGGGGCAGGAGCACGTTGAGGATGGCGATGTAGGTCACTTGCTGCAATGGGTTCATCTTTTGTTGCGGCGACTTCTCGAAGGGGTGCTCGTCGCCGCGGAAGATGCCGCGCAGGTAGTATTTGGCCTGCAGGAAGGCCTGGTCGAAGAAGCCGCGGGGCCGGGGCAGGAACTGGCGAATCTCGCCGCTGGCCAGGTGGTAGAAGGCGGCCAGGCCGGCGTTGACCACCAGGATGAGGGCCAGGATGTTGTGCACCTGGACGACGTAGCGGAAGCTGAATATGCCGAAGGTGTCCGGCTTGTGGATGATCAGGCCGGTGAAGAGCAGCAGCAGGATGACCAGGGTTTGCAGCCAGTGCCAGAGCCGTTCGTAAAAGGTGTACATGTAGACTTGCTGGGTCTGGGGCTGGTGGCCGGCCGGGCGGCGACGGGCGGAGATGACGCGCAGGCCGCCATGCAGGGCCACGCCGACGATGGTGCCGGCGAAGAGGAGCGCGCCAAGCTGGTCTACGTGGTTTTCGCTGTCGTGGCCGAGGACATAGAGGTGACTGTCGTTGGTTTCCAGCTGGTAGTAGAGGTCGCCGGCTTCGGTGGTGAAGAAGGAGCCGGCGTCACCGGCAGCGCTGTCGCCGACGAATTCGGGCATGACGCCGCCTGGCAGACGATCGGCGAGCAGGGCCGGCTTGGTGACCAGGGATTCGCCGGCGTGGCAGGTTTCGCAGTCGCGGGTGGCCCATTCGCCGGTGGTGACGTTGTGGTTGATGCTGTAGGGCTGGACTTCGCCGGCGATGCGGGGGTTGTCCAGGCCCAATTGCTCAAGGCGAGAGGCGATGAGGGCTTCCTTCTCGGCGGTGTCTATGACCAGCTCGCCCTCCTCCAGCTTGCCGTTCTTGTCGGCGTCAAATAGAGTGATGATGGCGGCGGGGTACGCGCCGTCTTCCAGCCAGGCGGCCTGGAGATCGCGGAGGGGGACGGGGCGCTCCTGGCCGGAAGCGCTCTCCTGATAGACCCAGTACCAGGCGGTAATCAGGTTGTGCGGGGCGAGGGAG
>CAZIKT010000103.1:0-3160 GCA_964539885.1 uncultured Ardenticatenaceae bacterium
GATTGGCGGGGTAGAAGAAAGTGCCGGCAGGCGCGCCGCTCACGCTTAACGCCACTGCATCCGCAAACCCGCCCAGTCCATTCACGCTCAGGCCATAAGCCGTGCGCCCGCCAACGCAGACGGAACGCGCCTGGGGCTGCGCCGCCAGCGTAAAAGCGGGACTCACTAGCGGCTGATAAATCCCGCCCGTGTGGGCAAACCCGCTTTCTTGGGCGATGCCGCCCCAGACAATCATGCTTGATCCGGTCCATACAGCCGAATGTGCCTGGCGCGCCTCCGGCGCATGGAACAGGGTTGTCGCCTCCCAGGAATCTGTCGCCGGATTGTAACGGCCGCCAGTCGCGCTGGTTTCAAAGACGCAGAAAATGCTTCCGGCACAGCCGCCCCAAATAATCATCTCTTCTCCGCTCCACACCGTTTTCTGCTGAATCCGGCCTTCGGGGGCGTTGGTCAGGCTGGTGGGCGTCCAGGAATTAGTGGCCGGGTCGTAACGACCGCCATCATTGTAGACAGCCTGGCCGTCGGCTTGCAGACCGCCGCCCCAGATAATCATTTCGCTGCCGCTCCAGACGGCCGATTGCAGTTCGCGGGGAGAGGGCGCGCCGGAGGTGGTTACCGGCGCCCAGCTATTGGTTGCGGGATTGTAACGACCGCCGCTGTTCAGCTCGCCCGCCGGCCCCCGGCCACCCCAGACAATCATTTGGTCACCGGCCCAAACGGCCGTATGCCAGCGGCGGCCTTCGGGGACGTTTGACAAACTCAGGGCTGTCCAGGTGTCCGTGGTGGGATTGTAGCGGCCGCCGGTATTGTCCGTCTCGTCGAACCAGGTGCTGCCGCCCCAGATGATCAGTTCCGTACCTGACCAGACCTCGGCGTGGTTGACCCGGCCTTCTGGCGCATTGGTAAAGGTCATCATGGTCCAGGTATCGGTGGCGGGATTGTAACGACCGCCGCTGTTGACGAAATTGCTGCCGTTGCCGCCCCAAACGAGCATTTCGACACCGGACCAGACGCCCGACGGGGACGTATAGCCAAAGGGAGCATTGACGCTGCTGGTGAGCCACCATTCGTCGAGAATGGCGTCATAGACCGAGCCGAAGTCGTAGTGCTGCACGCCTACTTCGCCGCCCCAGATGATCATTTCCGTCCCGGTCCAGACGGCCGCGTGGCGGGCGCGGTTAGAGCCGGGGTCCATATTACTGATGGGCGTCCAGGTATCGGTGGCCGGGTCGTAACGGCCGCCGGTGCGGCTGCTGACCCCTCCGCCCCAGATAACCATCTGCGTGCCGGTCCAGACGGGGTATAGTTCATAGCGATCGCTGGGGGCATTCACTGTGCTGGTGGCGGTCCAGGTGTCGGTAGCCGGGTTATAACGGCCCCCGGTGTTAAAGTAATCAGGCCCGTTGGCGCCGCCAAAGACAATCATTTCCGTTCCGCTCCAGACAGCGCCATGCAACCACCGGCCGGCAGGGGCATTGCTCGTGCTGGTTGGTATCCAGGTGTCCGTCACCGGGTTATACCGGCCGCCCGTATTTTCCGGGGTCTGGCAGACGGGAGAACCGGTACAACCGCCAAAAGCAATGGCTTCGGTTCCGGTCCAGATTAAAGAGCCGAGTGTACCGGGTGGGGCATTGACGCTGCTTATTGACTGCCAGGAATCCGCTACCGGATCGTAACGTCCGCCGGGAAACGTCGCGCTGGACCAGACGATCACTTCATTGCCGGTCCAGACTAAGCGCGGTTCGGTTCGTCCTTCCGGTGCATCAACGGTGGTGGTCGTTTGCCAGGTGTCGGTAGAGGGGTCGTAACGACCTCCTTCAGGGGGATTATAGGTGCAGAAGTCGGTGAAGAGGTAGCTGCAGCCACCCCAAATCACCATCACTTCCCCGGTCCAGACCGCCGCATGGCGCGTGCGCGGATGCACATCGCCCGGTTCGCTGGTTGGGGTCCAGGTGTTGGTCATGGGATTGTAACGGCCGCCGGAGTCCATGTCGCAGCCGTGGGTGCTGCCGGTGCAGCCGCCCCAAACGATCATCTCGGTGCCGGTCCAGACGGCCGTATGCTCCCGCCGACCCACGGGCACATTGAACAAGTTCATCTGGTCCCAAATGTCGGTAGCCGGGTTGTACAGATAGCCCTGATTGGAGCCGCTGCCGCCGAAATAGAGCATTTCTACCCCGCTCCAGACGGCCGTGCCATCGGTATAAAAGGGAATGGCCGGGGTAGATTCCCAACTATCATCGTTGCCCGCTGAAGGCTGCCCGGCGGTCGTCCCGGCGGAGATGTCGGGGAGGGTATAGTTGAAGGCAGGGTTAATGACCGGTTCCGGAGCATACTGGGGCGCGTTGACGGCCCACCAGTCGCTGAAAGAGGCCGCCTGGTTCTCGGCCGTGCCTTCGTAGAAATTGCGCAGCAGGCGGTTTACCAATGATGGACGAGCCAGACATTCAGCTACCAGAACGGGATCATTATTCAGGGCCGCCCATAACTCGGCCAGAATCTCCGGCTCCTGTGTTCCGGCGGCCATGCGGTTGATTTCTGCCTGGAGCATTTCGCCGGTGATTGGGTGCTGCCAGAGGGAGGCCAGGGCGTGGGAGCGGCTGAGGGTTATCTCGACTTTGGTCTGGATGGCGGCGGCGGAAACGACCTCATTGAGGGCAGGTTTGGGTGTGGGGTTTTCGGCCGGCCACAGGCGGTGGTTCCAGTAAACGGCTTCAATGGCTGTTTGACAAGAAAGGCGATCAGCCACGCTGAAGATGTCGCCTGCTTGCACCGCAGGCGGCAAAAAGTCGGTCTGCGCCGCAGCGCCAGATTCCGGCCAAAACAAGGCGCTCCCCATGAGTAGGAAAAGCGAGACGGCAATGAAGGCCAGCGCCTTCTGCGAAAAGCGGAAATGGGCTGTAAAAGATAACATGAAGGGGTTCCTCGCAGTAAAAAGGGGGAATGGACTAAGCTTGTCAACAAATTCTACTTTGTATGTCGCTAAATGCCGGCAAAAGTAACGCCAGCGCCACCACGCCAATCCCTATTAAGCCCCCCCAAGAACCCATGTGGCCCAACTACCCCGCCTGTAGTAACCGCTTTGGGACATTAAGAAAATAATCGGGTAATCCCGCCCTCTTTGCCAGGGAAGGGGTAATGTAGGGCGAGGGGCGCTGCG
>CAZIKT010000104.1:0-3137 GCA_964539885.1 uncultured Ardenticatenaceae bacterium
CGCCCGGCAAACGCCGGCCCGCGTACGACCTCCACCCCCGCCGGCGCGTCCACGGACAAGCGCTCGCCATCCCAGCTCCAGGAGACTGGCCCAAGGGCGGTGGGCAACGGCCCCACGCTCAAGGGCCCATCCAACCAATGTTCCGGCACGCCCGCCCCGATGACGATCGCCCCATCGGGCCGGGCGTAGGCCAGCATCTCCAATTGCAGCAGTAACATCTCCGCCGTCGTCCAATAGTGCGGCGTGACATAGGGCGGGGCCACCCAGCCGCGCACCTTCTCCCATTGGCGGGCGCTGTTCTCCTCCCCGGCCCCCTCCCACCAGGTGAACAGGCCGGGCGACACCTGATTGTCCCAGGACCAGCGCAACGTCGCCCAGACCCTATCCGGCCGCTCCAAATAGAGCCACTGGTGCGCCTCGCCTACCTCGAAGTAGGTCCATAATGGCCGCTCCAGGAAGCCGCCCTCCGGCGTGCGCCGGGCCGCCCAGCGCCCCTCCAGGTTGCCCTGATAGGCGTCCGCTCCCACGTCGCCGGCAATCCACGACGGCCACAGCCCGCTGATGTAGGTGCGCTCATTGCCCGCCTCCGGCGAATCCAGCGCCTCCCGCCAGGCCTCTTGCAGGAAGATCGCCGCCGACTGCCAGCGAGCGGCCTCAACGTCGTGGCCCAGCCGCCCGGCGAACTCGGCCGCGTCGCGCAGGCCGCGATAGCTGACCGCATTGACATAAAGCAGCGGGCGGTGGTGGTCCATCCGGCCCACAATCAGCCCGTCCCGCGCCGCGTCGGCGACCCGGCCGGCGTCGGAATTGCCGGCCAGCGCCGGGACGACCGGCCCGCTGAACGGCTGGTAGAGCGGCCGTTCGGCGGCCAACATCTGCTCAATCAGGCCGGCCTTGCGGGCGATATGTGGCCACATGCGCTCCGTGAAGGCCGGGTCATCGCGGATGAGGGCCAGCTCGTTCAGCGCCCAGATGGCCAGCCCCGGCGCGTCCGCTTCCGCGCCGAAGCCGCCGAAGAAGTCGTGCTCGGCCAGGTAATCGGCCAGGGCGGTGGCCTGCTCGACGTGGCCGGCGCGGGCCAGGGCGACGATGATGTAGGCCGCGTCCCTTTGCCAGGTGAGCGGGTAGTTGAGCGGGTCGCCGGGGCGGGTCTCGTTCCCGACCAGGCTCATCAGCAGGTGCGCCGCCTGCGCGTCCAGGGAAGCGACAAACTCCGCGTCCGGCAGTTGCAGGTTCAACCCGCGGCCGGCCGGCGGCGCGGCCGGGCCGGCGACGAAGGGCGGCTCCTGCCGGGCGACGTCCACGGTAAGCGCTTCGCCGGCGGGCAGGGTCAGGCGGGCGTAGCCCCAGCCGTCGTCGCCCTGCCAGGCCGGCTCGCCCGTGCCGGCGTCCATCCAGCCGGGGTCGCCCTCATGCCCCAGCCGCACCTCCGGCGGAACGGAGGGGGTCAGGCGCCACTGGTCGTTGACCCGCAACGCGCCGTCGGCGAACTCCAGCCGGTTAATCGGGCCGCCGGCCGGCCCGACGCCGCGCACCAGCAGGGCCAGTTGCCCCTCGAAATCGGCCGCCGGGGTCAATCGCAATTGCCATTCGCCGGGGGCCAGCGGATGCCAGGCGGCGGTGTAGTAGGGGGTGGTGGTCTCGATGCCGGGCCACATGGCACCCTCCGGCCAGACCAGCCGCGCCGGCACGTCCGCCAGGGGCAGGCTGTCGCTGGTGGCCAGGATTTGGCCTGCCTGGTCCAGCGCCCAGATGGAGAGGCCGAAGGAGCCGGCGGCCGGGCTGAAGCTGCCACCCGGCTCATGGTAACCCTTCTCAATCTCCGGGCTGCCGGGGATGGCCAGGACGACATGGCCGGAGCCGCGGGGCCAGGGGTCGGCCGGGCGCTCGCGCATCGCCGCCAGCACCCGCTCCCGGCCGGCCTCGTCGCCGGGGATGGGCAGGGTGGGGGGCTGCGCCGTTTGGACGACGAGCGGGGCGTCGAAGAAGGCGGCCGCCTGGCGGAACTGGGGCAGGTTGTTCAGGCCGGCGGTCAGGGCCAGCAACCCGGCGAGGGCCAGGGCCAGAGGCCGCCAGCGGGTGAGCGCGCCCATCGCCGCCACAGACAGCAACACGGGCAGGAAGTTCAGGCTGTAGAGGAAGGTCTCGTCGCCGTAGAGGATATGCAGGGCCAATTGGCCGGCGAGCAATAGGGCCAGCAGGAGCGCCAGCCGCCGGTAGGCCCGCAGCGTGATCATGCCAAGCGCCCCGAAAAGCAGCAGCGGCAGCCAGAGGAGCAGGGCGGTGACGCCGGACAGTCCGCCGGAGCCGAGCGCCGCCGGCTGGGTGGTCATCAGGGTGGGGAAGGGCGGGATCCCCTGATGGCGGGTGATCTGCTCCGGCTGCGGCATGGCGATGGTGTGCAGGAAGAAGGAGCGGGAGACGGCGAGCGGCCCGCCGGAGCGCTCGGTGAGCAGGAAGCGCTCCTCGCCGCCGAAGCTGCCCAGGAAGAATTCGGCGTTGGGAAAGAGCAGCTTCTGGACGCTCCACAGGAGGACCACAATCACCAGGGCGTTGAGGCTGATCTGCAGGGCGCGCCGCCAGGGGAAGTTGAGGAAGGCCAGCAGCAGACCGACCATCCAGTTGGTGATCAGCACGCTCAAGGTGAGCACGCCGGCGACCACCGCCCCTGTTTCGCCGCGCAGCAGCCCCCGTTGCAGGGCCGCCGCCACAATCAGGGCGGCCATGATGGTGACTGAGCTGAGCGCGTAGACCTCCGGCACGGTCAGCCAGAAGATGGCCGAGGCGCTGGTCAGGCCGGCGAGGGCGAATATCAGGCCAGCAAGCGGCCTGCCGGTGATCAGCCGCATCAACAGGTAGAGCAGCCCGGCCCACAGGGCCGCCGTCGCGCTTACCAGCAGATGCACCGCGTCCACCTGCTCCACGCCGGGCAGCAGCGCCAACAAGCGGGCCGGCGGATAGGCCAGCAGCGAGAAGAGCGGGTGCACGTCCGCCCGCGAATGGTCGCTGAGCCGGTCGGTGAGGTTGAGGAAGATGCGCGGGATGTCGGCGTCGAACCAGGCGTCGAAAGTTGTCTCCTGGTAGATGACCGGGTTGAAGCGTTGTTGCAGGGCCAGCGCCGCCCCACCGGCGGCGAG
>CAZIKT010000105.1:0-3084 GCA_964539885.1 uncultured Ardenticatenaceae bacterium
TGGTCAAAGATGGCCTTGATGCGCCGCCGGCCCCGATAAATGTCGATGAGCGCGTTTGTGTCGAAAACGTAGGTCGGTTCATTCAACGGGCCAGCGGCTCTCCCAACGCGACCGGCCATCCGCCAACCACGCCTCGTCTATATCGTCCCGATTGGCCCACAGGCCGAAGGCGCTTTGAGCCGGCGATGCGTTGAGGGCCAGGGACTGCCCCTTCGGCAACAGCCGCTCATATGCTTCAATGCTCAGAATCACCGCCACCGGCTTCCCGTCTCGTTCGACCACGATCGGTACATCCGTCCGGCTCACTTCCCGCAAAACGCCGCCAAAGCGGTTCTTGGCTTCCGTCGCGCTGACTGTCTTTGTCTCCATGTTTCGCCTCGAATGGCCAATATATTTAGCTAATTGGAGTATAGGCGCGATGAGATAGAATCGCAAGCATCCCGCTCCATCTGAGGTGGTTCACGGCCGGAGCGGCGCACTGGAGGAATGATGACGGATCCTATGCGTGTGACCTTGGAAATCGGACCGAAGGGCAAGAAGGTCGTGGCGGTGGCGCCGGATTGGCCCGGCCTGGAGCGCGGGGCGAAGACGGGAGAAGCGGCCGTCGAAAAGCTACGCGCCTATTTGCCGCGCTATGCGCCGGTGGCCGGGCTGGCCGGCATGAGCGCGACGTTTGACGCCCTCCAGGATGTTGAAATGGTCGAGCAGTATCCGGGAACCCCCTCGACCGACTTCTGGGGCGTCTCGTTCGCCTTCTCGAGCATTGACAGGCGGACGATGTCGGCCGACGAATTGGAGCGCGAGCTGAAGCTGATGCAGGCCTGCTGGGCGTTTTTCGACGAGGTGCGCCGGCGGGTGTCTTTTGAGATGCGGCGGGGTCCGCGAGGCGGCGGGCGAGACCGGGACCAAATCGTCCGGCATACGAATGCCTCGGTGAAGGATTGGGGGAAGATGATCGGGTTGCTCATCCCCGATGGCGCGATGCTGACTGACGAGGGGCTGCACACGCATCGCGATGCCTATTGTCAGCGAATTCGGGAGTACCATGCGCAGGGCAAGACGGCGGGCAAAATGGCGAAGTGGCCGCTGCGCTTCCTCATCCGGCACACCGCCTATCACACGCTGGACCATTCCTGGGAAATGGAAGATAGGGACCTGACTGTGAGTTGACAGTCACTTTCGGAAGTGACTGTCAACTGGTAGCAGCGCCGCCGCCACCGCCTCAATCGCCGCCATGTGCTCCCCCGGCGTCCCCAATCCGGCCCCCATCGTATTCACCGTGTAGTGCGTCGCCCCGGCCGCCCGCCAGCCCGCCGCCAACGTTCGCCAGCCGTCGGGGTCCGGCCCGCGATAGTGCATCCGCGCTTCGATGCCGAACTGCGCCTCGCTCCGCCCCGCCTCATCCAGGTATCCTCGCAGTCGCTCCAGGTGAGGGGCGGCGTCGGCCGGCGTCCGGTAATTGGGCAGCCAGCCGTCCGCCATGCGCGCCGCCCGGCGCAGCACCGGGTCCGCGTGCCCGCCCAGCCAGATGGGGATGGGTCTCTGTAACGGCAGCGGGTTCAGCCCCACATCCGGCAAATCGTGCCAGCGGCCGCGGAAGGTGACCAGCTCCTCCGTCCACAGCCGGCGCAACAGCGTGATCTGCTCCTCCACCCGCCGGCCGCGCACGTGGAAATCCTGGTTCAGGGCCACGTATTCCGTCTCGTTCCAACCGATGCCCACCCCCAGGCGCAGCCGGCCGCCGGAGAGCACGTCCAGCGTGGCCGCCTGCTTGGCGACCAGCGCCGTCTCCCGTTGTGGCAGGATGAGCACGCCGGTGGTGAAGCCGATGCGGCTGGTGTGCGCGGCCATGTGGGTGAACAGCACGAACACCTCCAGAAACGGGTTCTGGTAGGTGTACGGGCCGCGCCAACCGCCGGGGCGATCCGGGTTGGCCCCCAGCACGTGGTCGTAAGCCAGGATGTGCGTGTAGCCCAGCGCTTCCGCCGCCTGGGCGTAATCGCGCACGGCGATGGGGTCGTGGCCGAATTCAGTTTGCGGGAAGATGACGCCGATTTGCATGGGTACTGGTTCTCCTGGGACCTCTCACGCTTGGTCCAATCTCAGAGCTTGGACCATTCTACGCCGATCGCTCGGCGGCAAACATCACCGCCCGCTCGCCGCCTCATACACCGGCAGCAGCGCCTTCATCACGCCGGCTATCAGGGTGGCCAGATTCGCCCGGGCTGCCAGAGCCACATTCCTGCTCATCGTACCCAGGACATATAGCTCAACCCATTCGTCCTCCGGGACTGCCGCCAGCCACTCAAGGCGGCTGTTCAGCGGTGTTGAGCGCGGATTCTCCTCCGGCCACAGCGACCTCGCCCCGGCTTCAAGCCCATTACCGAAGTGAAAATGCGTCTCCTCATCGCCGGCAAAGGCCCGACCGATGCAACGCAGCTGCAGATCCGCTTCCACCTGCGCCAGTTGCGCCGCCAGCGGAGAGCCGGGATAGAGGGCGGACATCAGGCGCGGCCAATCCCACGTGCGGTCCATCGCCCCGGCGTTGCGCTCCACATACAGCCCGTAGTAGATGCGCTGCTCATCCACCTCCAGGGTGAACTTCGCCTTGCGCACGCCGAGCTCGTAGGCGGCGATGCGGTAATCTTCATGGTGAGTCAGGAAAGCGACCGGCCAGCCGTAGATCGCCCAGGAGACGAAGGCGTAACCCGCCCCGGCGGCAAGCTGTTGGGCCACTTTGCCGGCCAACCCCCGCCGGCTGCGCCAGGTCGTTCCCGTGGTGTCCACGCTGAAATCGGCCGCCTGCAGGCCCGCGAAATCCACCCCATAACCGGGTTGCAGGCGCTCTCGCTCCCGCGCCTCAGCGCGCTTCGCTTCCAGCGCATCCCAGTTCATGTTCTGCAGAATGCGCGCCTGGGTTGAAAGCGACAGGTACTGTTCCTCGCCGCTCTCCAGGTATCGCACGCGCAGGCGATCCTGCTCCGGCTCAATCGCGATCACTTCGAACAGGCCCAGCCGGTTCTCGTATGCCTTCCCCTTCTCGAACAGCTCGTAATCCGTCATCATGCCTCCCGGCGCTCAATG
>CAZIKT010000106.1:0-3072 GCA_964539885.1 uncultured Ardenticatenaceae bacterium
TCCCCATCCTGCGGCCGGCCCACCCCCCGTTGGTCAGTGACCGGGCAATCGCTGTCGCTTCCGGCGTCAATGGCCGGGCTGCCTTCCAGAAGCGCCACCGTGTGAGTCGGCCCGCCGTTATCCTGCAGCGGGCCGAGCAGCGGGTCGCCGGTCAGGCTGAAGCCGGGGCAGCTATCGTCGCCGGCCAGATTGGGCGTGGCCCCGGCCTCCCACTCCCCTTCGCCCGCGCAATCGCCGCCGGTCAGGCTGCCGGCGATGATGCTGTTGGTCGCCTGCACCGAGCCGTCATTGAACACGCCGCCTCCGCCGGCATTAGCGCTGTTGCCGCTGACGGTGCTGTTGTACAGCATCGCCGCGCCGCCGGCAGTCAAGATGCCGCCGCCGATACTGGTCGCCAGATTGTCGTGAATGGTGCTGTTGAGGATGGTCGCCTGCGCGTCGTCGCCGTCGTTGTACAGGCCGCCGCCGTAGGGGCCCAGGTTGCCGCTGAGCACGCTGTCCGTCATCAGCAGCACGCTGGTTGCCGCCTGGGCATAGTTATAAATGCCGCCGCCGCCATAGACTGAGCCGATATTCTCGCTCAGGCTGCTGCTCAGGACCAACACGTCGCCGTCACTATTGGCGATGCCGCCGCCCCATTCGGCCCAATTGCCGCTCAGACTGCTCTCGAACGCCTCCACCATGCCTTCCAGGTTGTAGATGCCGCCGCCGCCGTCAGTGGCCGAGTTGTCGCTCAGCACGCTGTTGTTGACCGCCATCGTTCCGGCCCAGTTGTGGAGCGCGCCGCCATCGTTATCGGCCGCGTTGCCCGCCAGCGTCGTGCGGTTGACAGTCGCCATGCCGTGATCGTTAAAGATGCCGCCGCCGTTGAGGGCCACGCTGTTCTGGATCAGGCTGTCCTCCACGGTCAATTGGCCCTGGTTGTAGATGCCGCCGCCGGCCAGCGGGTTGTAGCCGTTCCGCACGGTCAATTGCTTGAGGGTCAGCGTGCCGCCGGGATAGACCGTTAGCCCCGGCCGGCTCTGCTCGCCGTCGATGATCGTCTGCGCCACGCCCGCCCCGGCGATGGTCAGCGACTGATTGAAGCCGGGGTCGGCGTAGCGCGGCAGGGTGACATGCTCGGCATACGTCCCGGCCGCCACCGCGATCGTGTCGCCCTCGCTTGCCGCGTAGACCGCCGCCTGGATGGTGCAATAGGGCGCGCCCCCGGCATCGTCGCAGGCCGGGTCGTCGCCGTCCACCGGCCGGGTCGTCGGCGGGCCGGGCGGCAGCGCGGTAGCTTCCAGCACCTGGGCGCGGGCGCTGCCGGCGGTGGTGCGGTAGATCATGCTCACATCATCCACCCCGTCGCCGTCCCAATCCCCGGCTACCACCCGGCCGGTGGCGTACTCCGCGGCATAGACGGGATGCTCCCACCAGCCCTCGTTGCCCTGGTAGGAGAAGCGGTCGCCGGTGGAGAGCAGCACGTGGCCGCGAGTCAGCAAATTGGCGTAGTGATAGAGCAGGGTAATGTCGTCGTCCCCATCCCCGTCAAAGTCCCCGGCTGCCACCCGGCCGGTGGTGTTGCCGGCGTTATAGTCGAAATGCTCCCACCAGCTGGGCTGGTAGGTGAACGAGATGCCGGTGGAGGCCAGCAGGTGGGCGCGGGTGATGTTGCCGTTATAGAAGTAAATAGTAGCGATGTCGTCCGCGCCGCTGCCGTCAAAGTCCCCTGCCACCACCCGATAGGTGGTGTTGGGGGCGGCAAACGCGTCGTGGTCCCACCACTCCTGCGGCTCGCTGAAGCCTGCGCCGTCGGAGATGAACACGTCGGCGCGGGTGGCGGCGGCCCCCTCATCATACAGCGCGGCAATGTCGTCCCGGAAGCCGTCGCCGTCAAAATCGCCGGCGACCACCCGGCCGGTAATGTGCTCCTGGTATTCGAGGCTGCCGGACCACCAGACATCGCTGCCGAAGCTGGAGCCGGTGGAGAGGAAGACGTAGGCCAGGGTGGAGTTATTGCCGGCGAAGGCGGCCACGTCATCCAGGCCGTCGTTGTTGAAGTCCCCGGCGACTACCCGGCCGGTCATCATATCAGCGTTAAGGAAGCCGCCGAATTGCGCCCAGCTTCCCGACCAGTTGAAATGGTCGCCGGCCGACAGGATGACGTAGAAGTTCACGGTGTCGGCGTCGCTGCGGTAAAGCATGGCGATGTCGTCCTGCCCGTCGCCGTCAAAGTCGCCGGCCACGGTGCGATAAGTGGCGGCGTCGGCCGAAAAGGCGTTGTGGCTCCAGCGGTTGTCGTGGTAAATGAAGGCCGGCTCCGGCGGGGGGCCGCCCGGCGCGCTCACCGCTACCTGGCCGGACGCGGCCCGCCCGCTGAGCCACATGACCGCCGCAAGGAACAGCAACGACCCCGATATCCGTCTCATGCGTTACCTCCAGGTATGTCGGTCCCGCGCTGACCATCCATCGGGCCGAATAAAGGGCCGGCGTGACTGAGCCGCGATTATCGCAGAATCGCGCGAATATGCTCTATCATGACCGGGCCTTTCAGTAATCCGATGGGCCGCGGTGTCCCTGGCGCGTCTTCCCGCTGCCCCCGGGAGCGCAAAATGGGCAGCCGCAATTCCTTTCGCGCCTTCGCGTGAGTCGTTTCTCGCCGGGATACCGATTGGCTGCGAATAGGAGAGTTGCGATAACCGCGCGGTCAGCTTTGGCTGCCTTCCACGATGGCGATCTCCTCCTCTGTCAGGCCGTAGAGCTTGTAGACGATCTGGTCAATCAGCCGGTCGGTGCGGGCCAGGCGGTCAACGAGGGCGGCGTAGGCGGGGGCGCGCTGCCCGTCGAGGGCAAACCAATGCCTGTTATTGTCGAAATAGAGAAACGAAGCGAAGCCGTCGGGGCTGATCTACCCCGATGGCTGCCGAGTTGAAGAGCGGTTGATAGCGGGCGTAGACCTGGTCGCGGTCGCCCTGGATTTCGTCAATCTTACCGGCCACGTGCGCCTTGGCCAGCACTTCGCGCAGCCTGGAAAGGCCGGCGGAAGAATCAGCCGCTGGTCACCTCCTATAAGCTAGTGATGAATGTGCC
>CAZIKT010000107.1:0-3067 GCA_964539885.1 uncultured Ardenticatenaceae bacterium
GCCGCCATGCGAAAGCCCCACACCATCGGCTCAACCGGACCGCCGTTCAAATAGCGGATGGCATCCGTGGCTGTCGCAAATAGCTGTTCGCCGGGGAAGAACAACCTGTCGCTGACCAGCTTCACCTCACCGAGGTCAACGGTCAACGCGCCGGCTGCGCGACCGCCCGCGAGCCCATGCACCACGAACGCATTCGCATCAACGCTGCCGGGATCGATATACGCGCCGTAATCAATGGAGACAGCGGAAGCCAACGCGTTATGGCTGTTCGCCGGGGGATTCAAGACAGGCGCGCCGCTGCCCGTAGAGCCGGTCGCCCCAATGGACAAGCCGAATGACAGCGACAACAGGACCGACAGCAGCGCGACACTGCGAAAGCGCGACATCCATGACCTCCGGACCGGCCGGCCGGCTCCCTGTTACCCGCCGGTTATCGAGTATTGTCCTCGAATTGCGCTCATCCCGGACACTTCAATCGGCGCGCCAGGTGGTGAGAGTTGACCGTCACCTTAGAAGGTGACAGTCAACTGAGATTCACACTTGAGATTCAGCCCTGGCTCACCAGGCGGGCCTTTGCCATTTCCTGATAGCGAGACAGGATGTCCCGGCCGGTGGCGATCTGGTCGGAAAGGCGTCTGACGTCTTCGAGGTAGTCGAGGGCCTGAGGATTGACCTTGTCCTCGCCCTTGTAGATGAAATGCTCAGGGGCGGGCGCGCCGACCATGGCCCTGGCCTCCAGCAACGCCGGCGGGATGTCATACACGCTCCGGCTATCGCGGAACTCGAGCGCCTTCCACATCCGCATCCGTTCGGGGTCGAAGTGGCAATGGTTGGCGACCAGGGGCAGAAACATGTAGAAGTAGACCGTCTCGATCCAGCGGATCCGCATCGAGGAGAGCAACGGGTCGTGCATGGTCGGATACCAGTTGGTGATCGTCCCCTGCGAGGAGAGCACCGGCACCATGAAAGCGCTGCCCAGCCGGTCGACGAATTCGGGCGTCAGCGTGCCGGCGCAATCCTGGTCGATCATCTGGCCCAGTTGCTCCAGCTGCAGGACGCAGAAGGCCAGGCCGTTGCTGAACAGCGGGTCCGGGGCGAAGGCGGCGTCGCCGACAATCGCCCAGCGGTCGGGGGAATAGACCTTGCTGGTCACGTAATGGTAGTGGCGCAGGGTTTGGGTGTCCACGATGCGGCCGCTCTTGACCAGGTCGGTCACCACCGGGTGAACGCCGCTGACGTAATCCATGAAGCTGTCCACGCTTTTCACTTCGCCCTTGAAGTGGTCCGGATGGGAGACGAAGCCCACGCTGATCAGCTCGGAGTTGTCCTCGGCCTTGATGGGGATCATCCAGATCCAGTTGCCCTGACCCATGAAGTGGTGCGTGGTGTAGTAGCGGTCATAATGGCCGGGCTCGCCGGGGGCCGGCGGCTGCGGGCCGAGCACGTGCAATTGGGAGAGTAGGGAGCGGTCGAAATCGGCCACCCAGAACCAGAAGCAATCGCGCTGCCCGGCCGGGCGGACGGTCAGGCCGAGCTTCTTGCCGAGCAGCCGCTTGCGGCCGGTGGCGTCGATGATCCAATCGGCCGTCAGCGTCTGCGAATCGCCGTCCGAACCGGCGATTTGCAGGGTGTGGCCCGACTGGCCGTCTATCTCAATATCGGTGACCAGGCCCTTGATGCGCCGGATACCGTCGTTTTCGGCGACCATTTGCTTAAGGTCGCGATCAAAAGTCCAGCGGTTGAGTTGCCAGGAGATCGGCGTCGGCGGCGCGCCGTTCTCTCCCGGGGGCAGGGTTTCCGGCAGGCTCTCGGTGCCGTGGACGGAATAGGTGCGATCACAGGGGTCGTCGGGGTTCAGCTTGAAGTAGTAGGTGAGGGCGTACTTCGGCAGATGATTCTGGTGCAGGTATTCCCGGAGGCCCAACTGGTTCTCGAGGAAGTTGCCGGTGATCTCGGTGGTGGATTCGCCAACAAGCGGCAGGCCGCTGCGATCATCAGGGCCGATGACAACTACGTCGACCGATTCGGGCAGGCGTCTGCGGAAATACAGCGCCCCCATGTTGGCGACAATTCCATTACCGATAATAGCGATGCGCATTTGTTCCACTCCTTCTGTCAGGTTGACTCGTTGGGCGGGTCTCGAACGATATCAACTCACGCCGGCAGAAGTAAAGCATAGAACGCCGGGCGATAGGTATCGCTTTCTGATACAGAAAGGGGACTTCTCGCAGAAGTCGAACCTCCGGAGCTGCGCTTCTGGGCTTGCCATACGCACCAAAGATCATCCCCTTCTGCACCATTGGGCAGTAGCGGAACGCTGATTGCTCAGTAACCTTGGTGGAGCGACCGACTTGACACCCGGCCCTGACGGCGAGCCCCGCCCAACGCTCCGCGATCCGCCAGGGATTCCGGCAAGTGGGACACAGCCATGCGCTACAAAATGCTTGGCAGAGTGAGGTTACGTGTGTCCGAGCTATGCCTGAGCACGACGATGTTTGGGGGATATAGCGGCCGGCTGTCCAGAGGAAATAAGGAAAACAAGGGAGCTTAGAGAGGCACGGGGAAAAGAGCGACCAGACAACGATTTCATTTACCCGCCTCAGTCTTGCGCGGGGTCGCCGGCGCAAAGGCGTGTCCGTATCGGAAAGCGATACCAATTAACCGGCGATTTGTGCTTGAATACAAGGCGTGTCAGTCGGTGATCTCTCGCCGGTCAAATTCGTCGGGCCATGGTTGCCCCGTCCGTCCGAATGGAGGATGACAGTCAGTACAGCGCCTGGCTTGATGGGAGCCGTGATGCAACGAGCGTGATTGGACTTTCCTGATACGGAGTGGCCATGGGAGGCACCCCGGTGTCCGCCCGACTGAATACGTACCAGAGTTGATCGAAAAGACAAACCATTTCCTGATGCTTTTCGTTCTCTTGCTGGGGCTGCTGACCCCGCCCACCGCTGCTGCCCGGCCCCGGTCGACCCTGCCGGAGCCGAATCGGCCGATTGCACCCCGCCGCGCACCGCTCACCACACCCCGCTACACCATCACCGACCTGGGCACGCTGGGGGGAGTC
>CAZIKT010000108.1:0-3055 GCA_964539885.1 uncultured Ardenticatenaceae bacterium
CTTACGCCCTGAGCGCGGTCGAGATGGCCGGCCTGGACGGCGTGGTCGCCGCGACCAACGACCTGGCCCTGGCCCTGGCGGAGAACCTGGACCAGGTCGTTGACGACCTGGCCTTCGTGAGAGAGGACGTGCAGCGCTTTAACGTGGACTGCGTCGCCGCCGGCTGCCCGGGCGCGCGCGACGGCATCACCACCGAGGATGACAATATTGACCTGTATCATTTCGCTGAACTGGTCGGCCAGTACATGGACGATCAGCCGGCAATCGTCGCCGCCGCCGGAGGAGTGATGGATGCGCTCGATGATTATGTGTTGCTGCACCGCTCTCACAGCGCCGATGATTATGATCTTGGCAACAGCCACGGCGTGGCGATATTCTTCCCGGCGACGGCCAGCAGCTTCTACAACCCGGCGAACTATGACTTCGCGGTGGGCGCCGATTGGCCCGGAGGCGGATGGCGCAGCGCTTCGGGTACCGGCGGCGACATCGCTTGGGGACCGCTGATGGTAGATTACTTTGAGACAACAGCGCCGGGCGGGCCGGACAACCCCAATCCGCCGGTTCCGGTCCCCAAACAGCCGCCTGAAGCCGGCGCGACGCGCGATATATTTATCCCGTTGTTGTGGCGGCGGTAGCCCGCGCTCGCCCGCATCACCCTAATCAGCGTGCGTCTTCCAGGAGGAAAACAGAATGGTCGCCAATCTGCTCATCCTACTCGTCGTCATCGGCCTGGCCGTGCTCTGCGGCTGGCTAACCTGGCGGGCGGTGCGCGCCCAACGGCTGTGGGTCAAGATTGCCGGCGGCCTGGGCGCGGGGCTGCTGACGCTGGTCTTTGTCGCACTCACCTTCTACGGCCTCAAGGGGATGGCCACTGTTTACTTTCCCGGCGCGCCCGCCGCGCCTGATTTGACCGTGGCCGGCGCGCCGGAGCAGATCGCGCGCGGGCAATATCTGATGAACATCTCCTGCGCTAACTGCCACAGCGCGCCGGGGCCTGATGGTATGCCGGGCGGCGGGCCGTTGCTGAGCGGCGGCGCCAATTTGACGGCGGCTGAAGGTTTTGGCTTTGTGGGAGACATCATCACTGAGAATCTGACCCCGAACGGCAAGCTGGCGAGCTACAGCGACGGCGAGCTTTTCCGGGCGTTGCGCCACAACGTCACCCAGGAGGGCCGGCGCATGATCGCCATGTCCTTCATGCCATACAGCCATCTGAGCGACGAGGACATCCAGGCGATCATCGCCTACATCCGCACGCTGCCGCCGGCGACAAACGATGGCGCGACCGGGGATCGTCTCAACTTCATCGGCCTGCTGTTAGTCGGAGCGGGGTTGTTTGGCGAGTCGGGGCCCCCGGCGCAGGCCTCCATTGCTGCGCCGGAGCCGGGCTTCACGGCGCAATACGGCGAATATGTCGCCACTTTTGGCGAATGTCGTGGTTGCCACGGGCCAAATATGACCGGCAAAGCGGCGTCAATGATTCTGCCGGAAGTCCCCAACGCGCGGCCCTACGCGTCGTCGCTAAGCCAGGAGCAGTTCACGGTTCTGATGCGCACCGGCGTCAAGCCGGACGGCACGACGTTTCCGCCGAACATGCCCTGGTACAACGCCAGCAAGATGACCGATGACGACCTGGCCGCGCTGTATGCTTATCTGACTGCCCCAGATCAATAACCCTGCTAATTCAAATCAAGGAGATTCAGTCATATGTCCACCATGACCCAATCCACTGTCCCACCCGCCGTCCTACCCCAGGCACGCTTCTTCCAGTGGGTGCAGGGCTGGGCGAGCCTGATGCTCTGCCACAGCCTGGTCAAGACCGGCGTTTTTGAACAGATGGCCGGCCAAAGCCTCACGGTGGACGAGCTGGCCGCGGCCTGCCAACTGCACGGCCCCACCCTATTCCGCGTCCTGCGCATGACCACCGCCCTGGAGATCACGGCGCGAGACAGCGACCGCTACAGCCTGGCCGGCCTGGGACAGGCGATGCTGAAGGATACCCCCGGCAGCCTTTACACTAACATGGTGATGCTCGGCACCGATGCCTACCTGCGCCCATGGCAGAACTTTGCCTATACCCTGGCCACCGGCGAGAGCGCCTTCACCCACGTGATGGGCAGGCCATTCTTCGACTATCTGGAGCAGAATCAGGAGCTGGGCATCCCCTTCCAGCAGACACAGGCAGCCTACTCGCTGATAGCCGACCCTCCCCTGGCCGCCGCCTATGACTTCTCACCCTTCCGCATCGTCTGTGACGTGGGCGGCGGCCAGGGCGCGTTCCTCAAGCGCATCCTGGAGGCTCATCCCCACCTGCGCGGTATCCTCCTCGACATGCAGGGCGTCGTAGCGAACCATGTGCTGGGGGGCCTGGGCGACCGGGTTGAGGTGATCGCCGGCAGCTTCTTCGAACATGTGCCGCCGGCCGACCTGCTGATCCTGAAGGCGGTGCTGCATGACTGGTCGGACGAGAAGTGCGCGGTGATCCTGGCCCGCTGCCGCGAGGCCATACCGCCCGCCGGCCGCCTGCTGGTCATTGACCGGCTGCTGGAAGAGCCGCTAGACGTGATGAGCGGCTTCTACGACCTGCACATGCTGCAGCAGATCGGCGGCCGCGAGCGCACCGCGGCGGAGATGAGCGACCTGCTGGCCGATGCCGGCCTGCAGATGCGCCGGGTCATCATACCCACTGAATCGCCGCTCTTTCCCCTGCGCGTGGTCGAGGCGTCGTTGTAAGCACATACATGAGGTTCAGACCTGCCAGTTTCTGAAAACCGGCGGGTCTGAGCACGCAGGCGTTTCGCCGATTCTGGGCGCCGCTGATGGCGGCCTACGCCTCTTTTGAGAGAGCGCCTGCAACAAGACACGGGTAGACATGCGATCATCGGTGATGCCGCACGAGATACACTGCGCTTTCACTGGTCGCATTGTCTCACCTGGCTGCATGAGCAGATTATTGTCTGCCTATTTCTCTACCAAAGAGGGCTATCAGTCCGTCTGCCAGTGTACGTGACCAATTCATGGGACCGTGCCCACCGCCGAACTCGGAATAGTGGAC
>CAZIKT010000109.1:0-2996 GCA_964539885.1 uncultured Ardenticatenaceae bacterium
GTAAGCATGGATTCCTACAGCCCAGGTGTCCGGCGATATGTGCGCTGGAACTCTCCCGCTCTTGGACTATACTAGAGACGTGGGCACGGCCCCGGACGACAGAGGAACATTGTGAGCGATTCCAATACCGTTGCGTTGTGTGTGACTTGTCTTGTCGATCAGGTGATGCCGGAGGTCGGCGTCGCCACCGTCGCCCTCCTGCGGCGCGCCGGCTGTCGGGTCGTCTTTCCCGAAGGCCAGACCTGTTGCGGTCAGCCCTTCTTCAACAGCGGGTTCCATCAGGAGGCGCGCCGGCTGGCAAAGCGCACCGTGGACCTTTTCGCCGAATACGATCGCACGGTCCTGCCCAGCGGCTCTTGCGCCGCTATGATCCGCGTCGAGTATCCTCATTTGCTGGCGGACGATCCCAGGTATGCTTATCGCGCCCGGCGGCTGGCGCGGCGTACCGCTGAGCTAAGCGAGTTCCTCGTCCATCACACCGGCTGGCCGGCGGAGGAATCGCCCGCAATCCCCGGCGAGGGGCCCAACCCCCGCGTGACCTATCACGATTCCTGCCATATGTGTCGCATGCTCAGGCTCCGCCAAGAGCCGCGCATTTTGTTACGTCGCGCCGGCTATCAGGTCGAAGAGATGGCCGAATCGGATCGTTGCTGTGGTTTCGGAGGACTCTTCTCTCTGAGGATGCCGGAGGTCTCCAACGCCATGACGGCAGAGAAGCTGCGGCAGGCGGTCGACACCGGCGCACCGACCTTGGTGACGGCCGATCCCGGCTGCCTGATGCAAATGCGCGGCCTCACGGACAGGGACGGGACGCAGGCAGAGCACCTGGCCGTCATGCTGGAGAGACGCACCCGGTGAGCGCCGTCCCCGAATTCCGCCGGCAAGCGTTCATTGCCATACAGGACGTCCGCCTGCAGAGTGCGCTGGATGGCGCGACCGGGCGCTTCGCGCAGGCGCGGCTGCAGGCCCTGGCCGCGCTCCCTGACGCGGATGAAATGCGTGATCGCCTCAAAGCCGTTCGGGCAGCAACCCTGGCCCAGCTGGGGCATCATCTGGGGGCCTTTGAGCGAAATGCGGTCGCGGCTGGGGCCACGGTGCATTGGGCCCGTAATGGCGACGAAGCGGCTGAAATCGTGGTCGGAATCGCCCGCAAGCATGGCGTGTCGCTGGCAGCCAAGTCCAAATCCATGGCCAGCGAGGAGATCGAGCTGAACCAAGCGCTGCGCAACGCCGGCATCCAGTCAGTCGAAACGGACCTTGGCGAGTGGATCATCCAACTGGCGGACGAACCGCCCTACCACATTATCGCACCGGCCATTCACAAGACCCGCGCTCAGGTGGCTGACTTGCTGCGCGCGAAAGCGGACGGCAGCCGTCTCGTGCCCGACAGGGTGGCGGACGACATCCCGGCGCTCACCGCGGCGGCGCGTGCCTTGTTGCGCGAGACCTTTCTTTCCGCCGGAATGGGTATCAGCGGCGCGAACATCGGCGTGGCTGAAACCGGCAGCATCGTGCTCGTCACAAACGAGGGTAACGGCCGTATGGTCACCAGCGTTCCGCCGGTGCATGTCGCTATCCTGGGCATTGAGAAGATCGCTCCAACCTGGGATGATGCCGCCTTATGGCTGTCGCTTCTGGCCCGCAGCGCGACCGGGCAATCGCTCTCCGTCTACACCAGCATTGTCACCGGCCCGGCCCGGCCCGACGATGTTGACGGGCCGCGGGAAGTGCATATCGTGCTGGTAGACAATGGCCGCAGCCGGCTTCTGGGCGGCGAATACGAAGAAGTGCTGCAATGCCTGCGGTGCGGCGCCTGCCTCAATGTCTGTCCTGTCTATCGCGAGGCCGGCGGACACGCTTACGGCAGCCCTTATAGCGGCCCGATCGGCGCGGTCATCTCCCCCCTGCTCTTCGGCCTGGACAAATATGAGGCGTTACCACAAGCCAGCTCGCTCTGCGGCGCATGCCTGGACGCCTGCCCGGTGCGCATTGATCTGCCGCGCATGTTGCTCGCGCTCAGGGCTGATATGGTGGACCAGGCGATCGTCCCGCGCCGGGAAGCATTGCTGGAGCGCTCTGTGGCCTTCGGCATTGGACACAGGCGGTTCTTCGGCGCGGCAGCCGGCTTGTTGCGCGCTTTGCAGCGCCCATTGGTCCGGCGTGGTCAGCTGGCGTTGCCCGAGCGGCTGAATCCGGCGCGGGGGCGTACGTTGCCGGCACTGGCCCCGCGTTCATTTCGGGAGATCTGGAAAACAGAGCTGGCCGACGAGAATGGCGCGGATGCTGGGCAGCCGGCTCATCCGGCCTCCACTGCCTCAACGGAGAACCAGAAATGACCGCCCGTGATGAGATTCTTGGCCGCCTGCGGGCAGCGGAGCGGGGCGCAGATAGACCCCCAATCTGGCGTTCTCGTCGCCGCTTCCCGGATCTGGCAGGGCAATTTACAGCTGCCTTGACCGGCAATGAAGGCGAGGTGTATCAGGTAGCCGATCTGGAAGCGGCATTCACCGAATTGGAGACCTTCATCGCCACCCTAGATGCCCGCCAGGTCGTCGCGAATCACGAACCGCCGCTGGACGTGCTTTTGCCGGAGCAGAGATGGCCGCATTTGACCTGGTATGTGCCGGATGCCTCCCCCTCATGGCAAGAGCGCTGCGCGACAGCCGACCTGGGCGTAACCAGCGCGCTGGCGGCCTTTGCGGAAACCGGCACTGTGGTACTCAGCAGCGAATCAGGCGGCAGCCGGCTGGTCAGTCTGCTGCCGCCGGTGCACGTTGTGCTGCTAGGTCAGAGCCGGATCACGACAGACATCTTCAGCTGGACAGCCGCGCGCGAACGGGATTGGCCGGCCAACATTGTCTTTGTCGGAGGCCCAAGCAAGACGGCGGATATCGAACAGACTCTGACCGTCGGTGTACATGGCCCGAAGCGCTTCGTTGTCATCCTGTTTGACGATCGCGCGCCGTCAAGAGCCTGACCGCTCTACGCCGGCGCTG
>CAZIKT010000110.1:0-2866 GCA_964539885.1 uncultured Ardenticatenaceae bacterium
CCTGGAGCTGACGGTCGAGCAGCCGACGGACGTGGGCCTGAGCGGAATCTCGGGCAACGCGCCTACGGCGATGCTGCCGCTAATGCTGGCCTTGCTGGCGGTGTTGGCGGTGGGCTTCGGGCTCATCGCTCGCCGGCGCTCGTCGGCGAAATAACGCCCAGACGCAAAGCACTGCTTGCCGCCGTTGCCGTAAGGGGCAACGGCGGTAATAGCGGAACCATTGGCCGGGGCCTTTCCCAATCGGGAAAGGCCCCGGTTCACTTTTCGTTTACTTGTCATTCATTTGCGGTTCATGTAACATCAACTTCGCCAAGCGTTGTTACCGACGTTGCTTACATTCTACTCGTGCAGATAAGCAATCCCAGTCGGCAGCACAGTCTAGTCTCTTGCGGGGCAGGGCAGTGGGAACAGCAATTCCCGCTTCTCAGCCTCATCGTGTGTGGTGATCGGTCAGTGTAAGGAGAAGTTGTTGTGAAACTGAGAAACATAACTGCTATTGGAATGATAGTAGCGCTGTTATTTGCCGGCGCTCTATTTGTCGCCGGCAGAAGCGGCCTCGCAGCGGAGACATCTGTCCGCCACGGTGCATTGGCGCGTTTGCTGGCGCCGGCGGGTGCGGGCGAGGGCGTGGTCGGTGAAAAGTCCGGCGGCACGACCTATCGCACGGTCGCCGAACCCGTCCTCTCGATCCCTGTGCGTGACATGGCGGTAGGCGAGTACTTTCCGGAGACTGACCAATACCGTCGCTGGTTGAACGGCGAAGTCGACATGGAATTCGAGGGCATTCCGCCGGCCATGCGGCCATTCCTAGAAGCCGAAGCGATGAAGCTGCCGGCGACCGAAATGGACCCGGCTTCTCCCATGGGCGGCCCGTCTCTGTTGGACGGCTTCGACTCCATCGACTCAAACGAGTGTTGCGGCGGCGGCACAGTCGTTCCGCCCGACCCGGAGATGTCCGCCGGCCAGGATTATCTGATCGCCGTCGTGAACCTGGCCCTGGAGATCTACGACAAGGACGGCAACAGTCTGGTGGGGCCGGTAACCTATGGCACGTTCTTCGCGCCACTTGGCTCCTCTTGCTCAACGGGCGGCTTTGATCCCAACACTATCTATGACGAGTCGGCGGACCGCTATATCATCGGCGTGGATGGCGACGGCACGTCCTACTGCATTGCCATTAGCCAGACGAGCGATGCCACGGGACCGTACTATATGTACAAGTTCAATACGAACCCGGGCCTCTTCTTTGACTATCCGCATGCCGGTGTCGGCAACGATGCCATCTATGTCGGGGCGAACCTTTTCGGCTCCGGCCAGGGCTGGGTGTACGCGTTGGACAAAGCGGCCATGTACAGCGGCGGCGCGGCGACCATGGTGAGCCGCTCACTCAACTCGCCGCATGAGACTCCGCAGCCGATG
This sequence comes from uncultured Ardenticatenaceae bacterium, assembly GCA_964539885.1. Taxonomy (GTDB): domain Bacteria; phylum Chloroflexota; class Anaerolineae; order Promineifilales; family Promineifilaceae; genus JACKCB01. Next base: position 1,420 of record CAZIKT010000110.1, read on the forward strand.
AATTTGCATGGATGGCTGCAGGGAACCTGGCCGGCCGGCGGTCCCCACTACATCTTTGCCGGCAGCACCTTCTCCAGCGCGCGCAACTACGTGCTTTATTCGTGGGATGACCCCTTTGGCGCGAACATCCTCACGCTGGAGGGAACATATGACCTGCAGGCCATTCACGGCGTGCCGGTCGCTTCCCCCATCAATGCCCAGCAGCAAGGGGGCATGGGCATTACCGGCAACGATCCCCGTCCGTTGGATTTTGAGTACCGCAACGGGTCCGGTTGGACGGCCATGACCGTCTCCTGCAATCCCGGCAGCGGCACCGTGAACTGTGTCCAATGGGCCGAGGTGGATCTCGGTACCCAAACCATTGCCCAGACCGGCGTGTTCGCCACCAATGGCCAACACCGCTACTTCCCCGATTTCGCGGCCGATCATTGCGGCAACGCCATGGTTGGTTACACACAATCCAGCACCACCTCCTGGCCCTCGATATACGCGGCGGGACCGGTGGTAGCCGGCTTCACTCCTGGGGACACGCTGATTAAGGCCGGCGAAGTAGTCTATAGCGCCTTCGCCAATCGCTGGGGCGACTACACCGGCATGACTATTGACCCTGACGGCGTCACTTTCTGGTATCTGGGCGAATACAGCAAAAATAACGGTAATGGGTCCGCCAACTGGGGCGACTACATCGGCAAGCTCACCTTTGACTGCGCCACGTACGACTTCAGCATCTCGGCCACGCCGGATGCGCAGGATGTCTGTATCCCCGCTAACGCGGTCTACGATGTTGACCTGGGTTCATTCGGCGGCTTTGGCGATCCGGTCACGTTGACCGCTGCCGGCCATCCGGCGGGCACAACCGCCAGCTTCAACCCCAACCCGGTGAATCCGCCCGGCTCCAGCACGTTAACCATCGGCAACACCGCCGCGGCGGCCCCCGGCGACTACACAATTGACATCACCGGCATGGCCCCGACGAGTACGCACTCGACAAGCGTGATGTTGACCTTGTACGACGCAGCCGCAACGGTGGCCCTTTCCAGCCCGGCAAACGGCGCGACCAACGTGCCGTTGACGCCGACCTTCACCTGGTCCGGCACCGGCACCAGCTACTTCATCGAGATCGCCACGGATGCCGGCTTCACCAACATCGTTGACTCGGCGACCACCTCAGACACCAGCTACACCAGCATCGCGCTGAGCGGCAACATCACCTACTACTGGCGAGTGACCGCTGACAACGTTTGCGGTGGAAACGTTTCCGAGACCTGGAGCTTCACTACCGCCGGCGCCAGCCTCGTCTGCGGCGCGACGGAAGGATTCGAAGCCGGTGTCTTCCCGGCTGACTGGTCGATCACCACCAACGCGCTTCCGGGTGGCGAGTGGGTCGTCTCCACGAACAACAGCAGCGCCTTCTGGGATCCGGGTCCGGCTCCTGAAGGCATCTACT
>CAZIKT010000111.1:0-2796 GCA_964539885.1 uncultured Ardenticatenaceae bacterium
CGCGCCATCCGTACACTGACAACGGATGTCATAAAGGCAATCAAGCCCTTAACCCTTATAGCCATGGAGATGAACCAGATGCGGAACCATCATATGCTTCGCGCCGGCCTGCTCGGCGCCGCCCTGTTAGCCCTTTTCCTGCTGTTATCGCTGTCGCCGGTGCACGCCGACCTGCTTAACCTGAAGTTGAGCGACCCGTTCCAGCCCCATTCAAGTCTGCACGGCATCCAGATCAGCCCCGATGGGCAATACGCCCTGTTCCTGGCCGACATCATCACCGAAGATGCCTTTGAATTGTACAGCGTGCCCATTGACGGTTCTGAGGAGCCGACCTTGCTGAGCAGCGGGTTGCTGCCCACCGGCGCGGAGGTGCAGGCCTATGTGGTCTCGCCGAACAGCAGCCGGGTGGCTTACGTGGCCGACCAGGACAGCTCCGGCATGATGGAGCTGTACAGTGTGCCCATTACCGGCGGACCGATAGTCAAGCTGAATCCGACCATCACGGACGATGACGGCAGCGTGGACAGCGGCACACTCGCCTTCAGCCCGGACAGTAGCCGGGTGGTGTTCCTCTCTGACTGGCAGAACTACAGCGACTACGAGTTGTTCAGCGTGCCGGCGGCCGGCGGGACAGCGACGCGCTTGAACGGCGACCTGCCGGTGAACGGAACGCTGGCCGGATTTGAGATCACGCCGGACGGCGAAAACGTCGTCTACGTGGCCAGCCAGGACAGCGCGTCCATGACCGAGCTGTACATTGTGCCCCTGACCGGCGGCGACAATGTGAAGTTGAACGATCCGCTGGTAGCGGGAGGACTCATCTGGCGGGCGATGCTTAGCCCGGACGGCGGACACGTCGTCTATACCGCCATCCAGGATGTGTCCACGCAGTGGGAGATCTACAGTGTGGCCCTGACCGATCCGCCGGGCGCGCCGGTGCAGCTCAACCCGGAGATGGCCGCAAACCGAGACGTCATCTACGACACCTTCCGCATCAGTCCGGACAGCAGCACGGTGGTGTACGTCGCCGACGCTTTGCTGAACGATGTGAACCTCTTTTACAGCGTGCCTATCAGCGGGGGGCCGGCGACGCAGTTGACGCAAATCGCCACCGGCGCGCCTATCCTGGGCTGGCAATACACATTCGAAATTAGCCCGGACAGCAGCCGGCTGGTATATCGCGCCACCTATCAGGGCACGCGAGAGGTGTTCAGTGTGGCCCTGACCGGCGGCCCGGTCGCCACGTTGAATGAGCCGATGGTCGAGTTCGGCCATGTGGAGGAGTTTCACATCGCGCCGGACAGCAGCCGGGTGGTCTATCTGGCCGCCCAGGAGGACCCGAATTCGCAGGAGTTGTATAGCGTGCCCATCGCCGGCGGGCCGGTGGCCAAGCTGAACAGCGCGCTGCCCTGGCTGGGCCATGTGATCAGCGCCCAGATCAGCCCGGACAGCGAGCGAGTGGTCTACGTGGCCGACCAGCAGGTGCGGCATGAGTATGAGATCTACAGCGTGCCGCTGGCCGACGGCGCCATCACCCGGCTCAACGGGGAGCTGGTGGAAGACGGCTGGGTCAATCTAGCCTTCCAGATCAGTCCGAACAGCAACCATGTGCTCTACGTGGCCGAGCAGGAGACGGTAGATGTGTCGGAGTTGTTTGTGACCTTCGAGGAGACGGCCCCACCGCCGCCGGCCGGGTCCGAGACGCTGTTTATTCCGCTTGTCCTGAAGTAGGCGGGCATGCCGGCTCTTGAGTGCCGGAGGTTAGATTGACATAAAAGATGCCGGCTAATTGAGGGCCGGCATCTTTCTTTACCTGACGGTGACGGTTGGAAATTCGACTTATGCGAAGAGTCGACCGTCTTTGCGGGCCGGATGGGAGCCGCGCCCTGCCACTTAACGGCGCATGGTGGTATCATTGCCAGATACGATGGAAACCAATTCAGATGCCGACTGTGTTTCGCGACGGACCTTACGCTTTCCGCTTCTACAGCGCTGATCACATTGAACCGCCCCATATTCACGTACAGCGTGACCGGTATGGTGCCAAGTTCGGTTGGCAAGCAATTGGGGTTATTCTTCGCATGAACTGTGAGAAACTCGCCGGATTGTCGAGGCCCGGCAAGGACAATTACTGGAGGCGTGGAATGACTACGTTGGTGCTTGAGCGCGATCCGATCGCCGTTAGCGTTGAAGTCACGGCCGAGGCGCTCGCTGTTCGGCTGGCAGACGGCCGGGTGATTAGCACCGCGCTGGAGTGGTACCCGCGCCTGGCGCACGCGACGCCGGCAGAGCGCAACCAGTACGAGTTGCTGGGCCAGGGTTCCGGCATCGGCTGGCCGGCCCTGGACGAGCATCTCAGTGTGGAGAGCATCCTGGCCGGTCGCAGCAGCGGGGAGAGCCAGGAATCATTCCGGCGCTGGCTGGCCTCTCGCCGGTCTGTAAGCGGGAGTGAGTACTGAATGCCCAGCATCTGAAATTGCGGTAGCGGCCCGCCCCAGCCGCTGTTCAGTATCATCGGGTCGCCATCGCTGGAGAGGATCTGCCCGGGCGAAAGTTCACATTCTGCGGTCAATCGCCGGCCGGCGCAAGCGAGATGGCCCATGCCTGGATCGGGCGGGCGTCGTCGGGGGTGGCTTCCATGCCGGCTTCCATCGCGGACAGCACTTCGGCGTCGAAATAGCGATGGCCGCAATTGGGGCATACCCACGCCGGAACATCCTCGAAGATAAACCATTGTCCATGCCGGCGACGGGCTACGGTGACCCGCTTCTCCACTTGGGGCTGGTCAGTGTCACA
>CAZIKT010000112.1:0-2739 GCA_964539885.1 uncultured Ardenticatenaceae bacterium
GTCGGGGTCGAGGGCCAGCGCCGCCTCAAGGGAGCGAGCGTGCTGCTCGTCGGGGCGGGAGGGCTCGGCTCTCCGGCCGCCCTCTACCTCGCGGCGGCCGGGGTGGGCCGCATCGGGATCGTGGAGTTCGACGTGGTGGACGAGACGAACCTTCAGCGCCAGATCCTCCACGACACGGCGTGGGTGGGGCGCCCGAAGCTCGAGAGCGCCGTCGCGCGCCTGTCGCTCCTCAACCCTAACGTCCGAGTCGAGGCGCACGCCGCGGCGCTCACCCGGGACAACGCCCTCGACGTCCTCGCCGGCTACGACGTGGTGGTCGACGGCACCGACAACTTCGAGACCCGATACCTCGCGAACGACGCCTGCTACCTGCTCAAGAAGCCGAACGTCTACGGCTCCATCTTCCGCTTCGAGGGGCAGGCGAGCGTCTTCTGGCCGGACCGGGGCCCCTGCTACCGCTGCCTCTTCCCCGAGCCCCCGCCCCCGGGCCTCGTGCCGAGCTGCGCGGAGGGCGGCGTCCTCGGGATCCTGCCCGGCGTCATCGGCGCGATCCAGGCCACCGAGGCGGTCAAGGTCCTGCTCGGGATCGGGGAGCCCCTCGTCGGCCGGCTGCTCCTCTACGACGCCCTGGCGATGCGCCTCGACGAGGTGGCGATCCCGCGGGACCCCGCGTGCCCGCTGTGCTCGCCCGCGGCCACCATCCGGGAGCTCCAGGACTACCCGGCCTTCTGCGGGACCGCGCGGGAGAGCGAGCCGCCGTCGCCCGCGGACGAGATCACCGCCGCCGAGCTCAAGCGACGCCTCGACTCGGGCGACGACCTCGAGATCCTCGACGTCCGCGAGCCGCACGAGTGGGCCGTCAGCCGCATCGACGGGGCCCGCCTGGTGCCGCTCGGCACGCTCGCCGCCCGGCTCTCCGAGCTCGACCCCGGCCGCACCTACGTCCTGCAGTGCCGCTCGGGCGTGCGCTCGCTCCGCGCCCTCTCCCTCCTGCGCCAGGCGGGCTTCCGCCGGGCGATGAACCTGCGGGGCGGCATTCGGGCCTGGGCGGAGGAGGTCGATCCGTCGCTCCCGGTCGCCTGATCGGGGCGGGCTCTTCGGCCCGCGACGTCAGTTCTGGACCCAGAAGTAGCGGCTGCCGATCCCGTCCACGCGGCCCAGGCTGTCGGTCACCGACCAGGCGATCGTGTGGAGGCCGTTCGCGAGCTTCGTGGTGTCGAGGACGAAGGAGCCGACGGCGCCGCCGCTGTTGGCGTAGCCCGGGAAGAGCGTCGCGATGTCGGCGCGATACTGGTTGTAGACGGGGTGGCCCTTCGGTGCGCCGTCGACGTACACCTGGATGGTCGAGCCGTCGGCCGGGATCGACGCCGTCTGCGGCGTGAGCGCCCAGCCGAAGACCACGTAGCCCGTGCCCGTGGCCGTCCCCCCCTGGGCCGGCGTGTCGATCGTGCCGAACGGCTTCGTGGCCGAGGCGTTCGCGCACGTGATCGTCCGCGAGGCGAGCAACGTCTGGTTCCCGTCGCCGTCCACCGCCTTCGCGTGGAGCTCGAAGGTGCCGTTGCCTCCGCCGGGCAGCATGTTCGTCAGGAGCATGTAGCCCCAGCCGGCCCGGGTGTTGTTGGGAAACGCCGGGTACGCCGAGGCGACGTCGGGCCGCGCCCCCTCCACGAACGTGGCGTTGCCCACGAAGACCTGGCCGGCCGGCTCTCCGGCCACCGGGTCGCGCCAGACCTGGAGCGACTGGACGCCCACGTCGTCGAGGGCCCAGCCCGTCACCGCGAGGGCGCCGGTCGCGCCCGCGAGGCCGTTCGCCGGCGTGTCGAGGGCGCCAAACGGCGGCGAGCCGGGCAGGGGCGTGGGGCTCGCGAAGTAGGCGTGGACCGCGTCGCGGAACTGCCCGCCGTCCGTCGTGATGTAGGTCTGGTTGCCCGCGCCCACGCCGAAGACCGCACCGAGGCCTCCGGCCGCCGCGAACTCGGCCGGGTGGTCGAAGAGGTAGCGCACCCGGTTGTCGCGGTAGTGGCCCGCGGTGCCCCCGGGGGTGTCGGACGGCACGCCGAACGGCATCTGCCACCACAGGAGGGGTCGCCCCGTCCCCTCGTGGATGGCCTTCGCCCAGTCGAGGTGCTCGCGGAAGTTCGGGCTCGTGCGGTTCGAGGCGTCCCAGTAGAACGGTCCGCCGCCGCGCTGGCAGTTCGGGTCCCGGCCCGCCTCGAAGCAGCCGGCGTCGCGGTCCAGGGTCTCGACCACGACGATGTCGGCGTCCGAGGAGCCGATCGCGTTCAGGTAGGCGGCCGTCGCCTGCGGCGTGCCCGCCCACGACGACGCGTGGAAGCCGATCACGACCCTCGGCGAGATCGTGCGGGCGAGTCTCACGAGGCAGCGGCCCATGCCGGTGAGGTCGTCCGGCAGGTCGGAGCACTCGGGAGCGTGGGCCCTGACCCGCACGGGGATGGCGGCCGGGTTCCCGTTGTGCCGCTGTGCGTAGGCCCAGAAGTCGGGCTCGAGGTGGACGACGGCCGGCTTGCCGAAGACGGCCAGCCGCTGGAAGAGGAGGCGGGCGCCCGACCAGTACGGGCCCATGTAGCCCGCGTTCGTGAGGACGCTCATGTTCGCCTCGCCCCACGCCGCCATCGAGTAGAGCGTGAACATCGGCACGACGCCGTGGGCGTCGGCGCTGTCGGTCAGGATGTTCACGAAGGTGCCGCCCGCGTTCCAGTCGGGCCAGCCGCCCTGGCC
>CAZIKT010000113.1:0-2703 GCA_964539885.1 uncultured Ardenticatenaceae bacterium
GCCAGGCAGTGAAGGCAATCGCCATGAAGCTGAGTGACCGCAGCGGTCGTAATGAGTACGGTGGGGTGTACGGGGAGCTGTACCGCCGGTTCGGAATCACGGGCTACAAGCAGTTGCCTGCCGGCCAATTTGATGCAGCGATGGGCTTTCTCAGTGACTGGCACGCGCGCCTGACGGGGAATGCCGCGTTCTAGTCCCGCAGGTCCGGATGTAATCCATGACAAGACCGGAACTCACCTCACAGCAACAGCGCCTTGTTGATGCAGTCAGCCGGTATCCCGGCCGCTTCACGCGCAGCGGACTGGCGCAGATGCTGGTGGGGGCACGCTCATGGCAGGAAACAGAGTTTCCTGAATATGGGCAGTTGGCCGGGTATGGCCGGAAGGAACTGACCTATCAGATCGACATCCTACTGCAACAACGTTACCTGCAACTTGACGGCCACAACCGTCTTGTCCTCGCCTCTCAGTAGGTAGCACCCAGGGTAGGGCGATGGCCGGCCCAAATCAGGTCGTAGGGGAATGCATATCGAGGCCACAATGTTTCGGCCAGATAGCAGCGGTCTTGCATAAACCTCTGACACCCCGAGCCTACCTCCCGCCATTGCGTCAACAGCCGGCGCTCCCACGCGCTTTGTTGATACCCTTCCCGTCGGTATAATTTCGCGACTGCCGGCACTCAATGGTAGTCGAGACCCATTCCGAGAAGTGAGGCAATCGACAACGTTGGGCGATGCGGTTACTGCGCGAGGAAAGACAAGTTGTCCAGACCAATTACAGTTGTGGTGATAGACGATCAGCCTCTGCTGCGAGCCGGGGTGCGGAGCCTGCTGGAAAAGGAAGCCGACATCCAACTGGTAGGCCTGGGCTGGGTGGGAGATCATTTGCACACACTGGTCAGCAAGTATCGACCGGATGTTGTGCTATTGGATCTCAACATGCGGCAGCACGAATCGGACGAAATCGAGCGCGAGATGTTTCGCGCCTTGCCGGCCATTGCCAGGCTCCATGAAGAACACCCGCAGACTGTGGTCATCGTGCTGTCACAGTACATCTCGGTTACGCTGATCGAAAGCGCCTTTGAGTTGGGGGTGCGCGGTTACATCCTGAAAGAGGACGTCCGATCGGAAAACCTGGCGACAGCGATCCGTACCGTCACGAACGGCCAGCTTTTTCTCTCTGAGGCAATTCGGGATGAGTTGGTCCGCTCCCAGACCGAAGGCATACAGAATCCGCTTACCGGTCGGCAGAGGGAGATTGTCTACCAGATGGCGTCAGATCTGGACCTCCCGTACGCAGTTCATGCCGAGGCATTGAAAATCAGCGAACAGGCAATGCGCAATCACCTGACAAATATCTTCAAGGCGCTCGATGTGACAAATCTAAGCGCCTGTATCGTGAGGTGTATGGAGCTGGGTATCATCCCCTTTGAGACGAAATACATTCAATAAGCGTCGACATGATAAATATCACGTGTCCACACGTTATAAATATCATGTTTTCAGGTTGAGCATCCGCGATGCTTGTGTCACACTGGAGATGCTCGTGCCCGATACCATTGCGGGCCCTGATTCAGTATATGCAGGAGGAAACTGAATATGACCACGAAGCTGATATTGAGCATGCATAGCAGCCTGGACCGAGCAGTCGAGGAGGCGCTTGCGATCACCTCACTACTCATGTCGCGCGTTGACGGAGGTCGACAAGATCCGGCTTCTGTGACCGAAAACGGACACCTGCTCGACTGGATCAGCTGGGCAAGCGCCGGTGTTGTGGGCGCGTCCCTACCGTCTCTGAGCAGTGTGTTGCCGGATGGGAGCTTCAGAAGGGACACCTAGTTCGGCAATCAGAGGTGGTGGCTCTGGTCAGCAAAGGCAATCTGTGGGCGTGCCGTCCTGACCGGAACACCTTGAAAGAGAACGTGGCTGCCATGGAAGAGCGACGTATGCCTGGCGTCAATCTGTACACTGGCGGTTCACAACTGAGGCTGCGCGCGTCAAGTTATACCATCTGTATCCGATAATAGATGCCGGCTATACCGCCAAGCCTATCTGCTGCGATTAGTCATGCCCGAATTGCGCACAACTCCAAAACCTGGCTGAGAAATAGGTCGGTCCAGAGAATGTCGATACCGGTGCAGCTCGTCGAGCTGGCTGACGCCACCTATTCATTCATTGACCAGCAGATTCTGCCTGCGCTTGCATGGCCGAACCTGCAGATGACGTTCGACTGGTATGTAACGCAAATGCGGGCAGAGCGCCGACCGCAGTACGGCGAGTTGCTGCCGATGCTGACGTGTGCGGCCAGTGGGGGCGATGCTTCCGATGCTGTGCCACTTGCTGGGGCCTGGATCTTCTACAATCTGGCTTCAGACCTCTTTGATGACCTGGTAGACCAGGATGGAAAAGACAGACCTTGGATGGCATGGAAGGGCGATCAGGCCATGCGAGTCGGCCTCGGATTGATAGCCGCCGCACAATACTGTCTGGTACGCGTGCATGCTTCACAGGAGGCAAAGGACGCCATACAGGGGGCGTATGCCGCAACATTGGCAATTGCCGCACATGAACAGGGATATGGCGGGAAAGTTCCCGATAGTGAACGACCGGACGTGTCTGCCTACCTGCGCCATATCCTTGGCAAAACCGGCCTTGTGTTGGCCACGGTAGCCTGGTCCGGCGCCAGGTTGCACAGTCGGGACGAG
>CAZIKT010000114.1:0-2697 GCA_964539885.1 uncultured Ardenticatenaceae bacterium
TCGCGCCGTTGCTGCCCGAGCCCGGCAGGTCGTCGTTCGCCGAAGCGTAGTAGATACCTTGAGGAGCCGGACCCGGATCCCAGAAGGCGCTGCTGTTGTTCGTCGAGACGACCCACTCGCCGCCCGGCAGTGCGTTGGTGGTGATGGACCAGTCAGCCGGGAAAGCGCCCGTTTCAAAACCTTCGGTCGCACCGCAGACCAGCGACGCGCTGGCTGTGGTGAAGCTCCAGGTCTGAGAGACGCCGCCGCCGCAGGGGTTGTCGGCCGTCACTCGCCAGTAATAGGTGGTGTTGCCGTTCAGCGGGACGCTGGCGTAGCTGGTGTCTGAGGTGGTCGCCGAATCAACGATGTTGGTGAAGCCGGCATCCGTGGCGATCTCGATGAAGTAGCTGGTGCCGCTGCCGGACCAGCTGAAGGTCGGCGTCAACGGCACGTTGGTCGCGCCGTTTGCCGGGCTGATCAGCGAGGCGGTTGCCGCAGCGTCATACAGTTCCAGCCCCACTTCGACCGACTTGGTGCCGGTGGTCGAAGTGCCAGTAACGTCAAAGGTATAGTCGCCGGCAGCGACGGCGCCAGTGCCGAGAGTCAGGGTGCTGGAGCCGGGGGGAACCACGGGATCAACGCTGAAGTCAATCGTTGCGCCCGCAGGCTCGCCACTGGTGTCCAGGTCCACGGGATTGCTGAAGCCGCTAATTGACGCTACGTTGATCGTATAGAGTGCGTCGTCCGGCACACAGGCAGCCGCGGTCTGCGGCTCCGCGCTCAAGGCGAAGTCGGGTTCCAGCAGCAGCGCCGCTTCATAGCAGTCAATTCGGCCATAGCCATAGGTGAAATCAAAGCCGGCGGCTCCGAGGTCCACACCGGTGGTGGTGAGCAGATCGTAAAGATCGCTATAGGTCAGGCTGGAGTCAATGGACATTAGCAGCGCCATACAGCCGGCGGTGTGCGGGCTGGCCATCGAGGTGCCGCTTAGGAGACCATAACCACCAGGGACCGAAGAGCGCACATTGACGCCGGGGGCCGTCACATCGGGCTTGTCCGTGCAATTCGGGAAGTCGCCCGGGCCGCGGCTGCTGAAGCTGCCGATGACGTCATTGATGTCGGTGGCTCCGCTTGCCGGCACGTTGCAGTAATCGCCGGGCGATCCGATTGTGCTTGAGCCCGGGCCGGCGTTGCCGGCTGAAAAGGCGGGAATAATGCCGGCGGCCTGCCAGGCGTCCACTGACGCCTGATACCAGGGGTCGCCACCGCCGCCGCCCCAGGAGTTATTGACGATGTTCGGGCGCATGTCGGGATCGCAGCTTGGATGTCCGGGATCCTCTCCAAACTCGCAGGGGGCCAAAATCCATTCGGCTGAGTTGAGCAACGCGCTGTCGCTGCAGGAGTTGGTCTCGCAGCCTTTGGCGGCTATCCAGGTTGCGCCCGGCGCAACGCCGATTTGATTCGCGCCGCCATCGTCGCCCACCATGGTACCCATCGTATGCGTGCCGTGGCCGTTGTTATCACATACTCCGCCGCCGCAGATATTTGACGGATCATAGAAGTTGAAGTCATGGTTGCCGGTCAGGGTGCCGCGATACTGAGCCACCAGCGCGGCGTGGGTGTGCTGGACGCCGGTGTCGATGTTGGCCACCACGATCCCTTCCCCGGTCGAGCCGAAGTCGGTCCAAATCTCATTGGCCCGTATCTTGAGAACGCCCCACTCTATCGCTGAGGGCGAGTCCGTTTCAGTCCCCTCGATCGGCGCCGGTATGGCATATTCTTTGGGCGCGTAAATGGCCGCCACGTCAGATCGGTTCGCGATCGTGTCAAACGTAGCCAGGTCAGACTCAACTTCAATCGCGTTGACGATGAAGTACGACTTGACTTCGGTCACAGCGCCGCGCTGGGCCTGATCCTGCAGATAGCTCAGCAGATCGGCCTGGCTGCTTTGCGCCGTGTCGCGCAGCGAATCATAGACGAAGCGACCGCGGTCATTCCAATTCATGGAATAGGCCGGGCTGAGGTCGGCCTTTTCCGTCATATAGACGAGATAGCGACCGCTTCCGCCGGCCTCGATGCTTTCTCGCAAACCAGCTTCAATTTCACTGCTTGCGCGCGCTTGCGCGGCAAAAAACAGGATGCCCATCAGTAGGGCGCTGACAACTAGAACTACTGCGGATTTCTTCATTTACATCTCCATCTAGACAATCGGATATTGTCTCGCGCAGCGGTGACCGGAACCACGGAGAACGACCACCGGCAGGCGCGAAGCCAAAATTAAGACTTCAGATTCCTGAGCTTGACGTTTGGTACCTCTGATGATTTGTCACGACATGATGATGCTTAACAGCAAAGCTTGCTCTACCCTGTTGAATCCCGGCTTACCCTCGTCAACCAGGGATACCTGTCTGAGCGAGGTAAGATGAAAACAACGCAGTTTGGACACTTAACGCGGCGGATGTTACATGAAAGGAGTGTGAATGGCAAGTGAACGCAACATGAAACGGGGCCTTCGCAATAATGCGAAAGGCCCCGTCTGTTACATCACTGATAGCCGCCCTTGCCTGAATTAGCTCAGGCGGCTATTAATCCAAGACAGAAGGCGTTACTTCGCCAACGAGCGCCGGCGGGCGATCAGGCCGAAGCCCACCGCCAACACTGCCAGCAAGGACAGCATCAGCGGCAACATCGCCTGGTTCGTGTCGCCCGAGATTC
>CAZIKT010000115.1:0-2669 GCA_964539885.1 uncultured Ardenticatenaceae bacterium
AGGCGAAGGGGGTCTAGCCATGGCGCTGTCGAATGGTCGTCATCTCGCGTTTCCGTTCCATGTCGGACACGACGGCCGCAGCGCTGCGCCGACCGACGATGCCGCACACGTGCGCGACGAGCTGCTGCAGCTGCTGCTCACCGGGCCCGGCGAAAGGCTGTTCCTGCCCGAGTTCGGCGGCGGCGTGCGCAGGCTGGTGTTCGAGCCGGCATCCGACGTGCTGCGCGGCGTGGTCAAGGCCCGCATCACCCAGGCGCTGTCGCGCTGGCTCGGCCACCGGCTCACGGTCGAGATGATCGACGTGCGCTTCGGTGACGAGGCGGCGGCGCCCGGCATGGCGCCCGAATTGCTGCTCGACCCGCACACCGGCGGGCTGGAGGTGACGGTGCGCTACCGGCTCGCAGGCAGTGCGGACGCGCGCGTGGTCAAATTCCAGAGGACCGGACAATGAGCGCCATCGTCTTTCAGGACTATGCGGACGACCGTGCCGACCTGCTCGCCGCGCGCGATCTGAACGGGCTGCGACTGGCGCTGGTGACGCTGGCGCCGGGCGCCGCTCCTGATCATGCCGAGCTCGAGCTGCATTTCCACAATGCGCTCCATGTCGCCGACCTCCTCGCCGAGCTCGCTGGCGATCCGGCGCAGGTGGCGCGCGTGTTCCGCGTGCGCGGTGGTTCGCGCGTACCGGCCGGACCCGCGAGCGGGCAGGTCAGGGTGACGGCCGCCGCCGCGATCGACGATACGCGCGTGCGGCTGCGCGTCGAGCCCGTCGGCGACTACTCGACCTACACGCTCGAGCTGGTGTGGGACGCCAGCCGCATCGACCCCTTCTTCAGCAGCCTTGGCTTCAAGTTCCGTCCCGGCTGCTTCACCAACGACTGCGCGCCACGGCTGGGCGGCCGGCCGTCTGTGGCGGCGCCGGTGATCGACTATCTGGCGAAGGACTATGACTCCTTCCGCCACGTGCTGATGACCGCCGTCGCCCAGCGCGTGCCGGGGTGGCGCAGTACCAGCGAGGCGGATCATGACCAGGTGCTGATCGGCCTTTTCGCCGCCGCCGCCGATGAGCTGTCGGACTACCAGGACCGCGTGATGGCCGAGGCCTACCTGGCGACCGCACGCGGCCGGGTGGCGCTGGCACGCCATGCGCGGCTGATGGATTACCACCTCGGCCAGGGCAACCAGGCCAGCACCTGGCTGGTGCTCGAGCTGGACGCCGGGCAGGCGCCGTTTGTGCTGAGCGACCAGGATCTGGTGGTGCGTACCGCCGGCGCGGACGAGGCGGTGTTCTTCGCCAGCCACCAGCGCTGGCTCGACGACGCGGCGCGCCAGCATTTCGATCCGCTGCGCAACCGTCTGCGCCTGCACACCTGGCGCGACGCACAGCCTGCGCTGCGTGCCGGCAGCACCTCCGCCGATGTGGTGCCGCTCGCCGGTCTCGCCTCCCAGGCACAGGCCGAGGCCCTGCGCGATGCGGTACGCGACGGACTGTGGCGCGAGTGCGTCATCGCCGAGATGCTCAACCCGCTGACCGGCGCCGCGCCCGGGCGCAATCCGCGCAAGCGCCAGTTGCTGCGCCTGCGCAATGGCACGGAGGCGGCCGAGGCGATGTTCGATCCGGTGACGCTGACCTGGATGGTGCGCCTGCACTGGCGCGACGAGGACGCGCTGCGCTTCGACTACAGCTTCACCACCTTCTGCGCCGGCGTGCCGGTCACCGACGTGTCGCTGTTCTTCGGCAACCTGTTGCCGGTGCGTGCCGGCTTGCCGATGACGGTGCACTTCCACGAGCCGGGCGTGGTCCTGCCCGATGACGGGGCCACCCTCAGGCATCGCCACTATCAGCGCATGAACCGCTTCGGCGATGGCCTGGACTGGGTGCTTGCCGCCCTGCCGGACGATGCACCGCTCGCCTACCTGCCAGCCCCGGAGGGAACGCTGGCGGACGGCTCGCTGCCGCCGAGCTCGACCCTGCGCGTCGAGGTGGCCACCCCCGACGGGGTGGAGGACATCTGGGACGAGGTCGAGACCCTGGTGCGCAGCGATGACTCGCCGGAGCGCGGCGACCACTTCATGGTCGAGACCGACGAGCATGGCCGCAGCACGCTGCGTTTCGGCAATGGCCGCAATGGCCGCCTGCTGCCGGGCGGGGCCGTGGTGCGCTGCGCATACCAGGTCGGCGGCGGGCTGGCCGGCAACGTCGGGGCGGACCGGCTGACCGTGGTGAGCGCGCTGGCGCCGCCGCTGGCCGGCGCCGTGGTCGCGGCCTGGAACCCCTTCGACGTCACCGACGGCCGCGACCCCGAAGCGCCGGACAGGATCCGCCGCAACGCCCCCGAGGCCTGGCGCGCACGCCAGTTGCGCGCCGTGACGCTGGACGATTACGTGCGCCGCGCCGAGGAGGTGCCGGGGGTGGCGCGCGCGGTGGCGCGTTACGCCTGGACCGGGAGCTGGCGAACGGTGCGCGTGGTCATCGATCCGCGTGGCACCACCGTGGTCGACGATGCGCTGCGTCGCCAGGTCGCCGCGCACCTCGAGGCCGTACGCCTGATCGGCGAGGATCTCGAGCTGCGTGCGCCGCGCTACGTCGCGCTCGATGTGCGCATCACGGTGTGCGCCGAACCCGAGTACTGGTGCGAGGACCTGCGCTTCGTGCTGGAGCAGGAGTT
>CAZIKT010000116.1:0-2571 GCA_964539885.1 uncultured Ardenticatenaceae bacterium
CTTCAGCGGCGACTGGCCGGCGACGCCGACCTCAACCAACGGCAACCAACAGGCGGAAGAGACCGAAGCCGGCAGCTACGACTACGCGCTCTCCTGCAGCAATGAGTATGGGACGTCGGTGGTGACCCGCACGCTGACGGTGAGCAACGAGCCGGAGCACAGCACTTCACCGCCGGCGGCGCCGATAGTGATGACTACCATCATGCAGCGCACAACTTACGGGCTGGACGGCAGCACGGTTGCTCTGCACCGGGAGGGGCAGCTGACGCCGGGCGGGCCATACATCGAAGAGTTGTACTACATGCACGGCAACCACCTGGGCAGCATGACGCTGTTGACGGATGAAGCCGGGGATGTGGTGGAGCAGGCGCGCTACTACCCCTTCGGCGACTACCGGCTGTCGCCGACAGCGCCCTTCACCAACACGGAGGGTATCACGGACATCGGCTTCACCGGCCACCGGCAGGACAACCTCGGCTGGGAGAACACGGGGCTGATATACATGGGCGCGCGCTACTATGACCCGCTGCTTAGGCGCTTTATCTCGGCAGACACCATTGTGGCCGACGGGGAGAACTCGCTGGCGTACAACCGGTATGCGTACGTGTACAATAATCCTGTCAACATGGTCGACCCGACGGGGCATTGCGCCATGGCAGATGATGCGTGTCGGCGCCTCGCCGATCAGCTCTACGAGAAGTACGGATGGCGAATAGAGGGCGTTTGGACAATTGAGCAGATGCGCATTTTCCTGGCTGCCGGAAAGTCGATCCTCAATTGGTTTGTTCGTAACGGCGGGGGAGATGCTCTTGCTCGGATGCGCGCGTTCTTCGGAGGGACCATTTTCTCCCCGGCTGAGATCGACGTGGTTGATCAGCTCATCTTGCGCGGGCAAGGCGTGCATCACGTTAGAGGCAATCTATTGTCGGGCAGCACGGTCTTTCTCAGAGCAGGGTTCACTCTAGACGATGTTATACACGAGCTTGCTCACGTCCTAGACAATCGACTTGGATTCAGATTTCCAATTGGATCCGCTCTGTTAGGTGGTGGACCGGCCGATGATATGTCACGATTCTTGGGTGCCAATCCCTCGAATTGTCGAAATCGATCGCGATGTGCCGGATACAGGACGCCTAAGGAACCCATAGATCCTAACTCATACGCGGCTGAAGGGCCTTCGGAGGACTTTGCTGAGGCGTTCAAGCAGTCTGTATTGAACGGGAAAGATTTCCAGCAAACTAATCCCTTGCGGGCTGCTTTTATGAACCAACTGGCGGCTTCGGCCGTCCTTCCCATCCCAATAATCCCTCCGCGCCCCGTTCCAGAGCCGCCGACTATACCAATGGTGACACCGCTGCGCACACCGAGTCCCTGACATCGGAGCGATGAATGAAAGATAGTAAAGCAGTATCTACTGCAGTTTCTATTGCCCTGCTGGTGGGAGTGCTTGTGGTGGTGCTCTGTGCGCTGGTCGGAAGCGCACTGTATGTCGGGCAACAACAACGAATTAAAGCGCGAGACAAGCAATATGCTGACATATTGGCGCAGGCGCCTTGTCTGGAGAGTATCTGTCCGGGTTATGATGACGGCCGTGGGCAAGCCTTATTAGACCTCTCATCCAGCCAGCTACTGGAGGCGATTGAACAGGGTGAGTCACGGATCGGCCTGATATTTCGAAGCGACGAAGAGGGGATTGGAGGATCCGGCATTATCTACTTTGCGGCCGACGACCAGGGTGTTCCCCGGGTGGTACATCAGACATCTTTCTCGCTTCCGGGCTCGAACCTTCAATTTGTGCTCGATATTCTCGGCGAGCCCGATACCTTGCTCTACGTTGCCGGCTGCGGCATTGGTGACCGCGTGAATGCACATCTGTTTTACCTTAGCCGGGGAATCGAGATTTCTGTCGAGCATACGACGAGGGGACGGAATGAAGAGGTACTCACAAGTGACACGGAGATACAGGCGATAACTTACTTCATTCCTGAATTGTTTGAGAGCCATATTCGCGAGTCTGTTCAACAGACCATGTTGGATTCCGTCGCCTACGATCTGCCACCCGGCGTCTCAGTCGATGATTTTGTGGCGCAGCTTCGGCCGTGGCCGGGGCTTGCCACAAGGCCAACACCTACTGCTGACTTCTGCCCGTACTGAAAGACTGATATGGTGAGTGACGTTTCGCCAGATGTGATGTGCCGGATCTGACCAGTTGACTGTCCCTTCTCGACTTTGTCCATTTAGGTCGGGTAGCAGAGCGTCTCGACCAGACCAAGTAGCATGGACGGTGGTGGATAAGTGGTAAGTCCCGTGTCAGAACGGGAGTGAGTAGTTTTCATATTGGTCCATAGGTAGCTGCGCACCACGGCCAGGGCATCGGAGAAGGTCGGTTCCTTCTTGTGATACCAGGCGGTGCAGCGGATGCGGGCCATACTTTGAGAAGCTGTACTACATGCACGGCAACCACCTGGTCGTTCGGCGAGGCTCTCGAACCGGCAGCATGACGCTGTTGACGGATGAAGCCGGGAAGATAGCTTTGTAAGCAGGGGACCAATAATGTGAAGGCGAGGCCGG
>CAZIKT010000117.1:0-2556 GCA_964539885.1 uncultured Ardenticatenaceae bacterium
CAGGCAAATCCCGCTCGACGAAATTGAGCTGCTGCCCGTCGCCTCCTCCCTCGGCCGCCATCAACACCCCCAGCCGGCTATTTGCGTCAACTGCCGCCGCCAGCCCATCCACAGCCGGAACCGACAACGATCCCAGCAGCAGACCTTCCATCTGCCTCCAGCCCTCTGCCTCCCATTGCCAATGCCTCAATTCCGGCTGTGGGCCGGCCACGCCCGCCGTTACCTGCAGCAGGTGCGTCTGTCCGGCCCCGTCTACGGTCAGCGCAGCCGCGCCACCCACATCACCCAGACCGCCTACTCGCTCGGCCCGGCTCCAGCTGCCGCCATTGTCCACCGAATACGCATGCCATAGAATCAGTCGCTCTCCATCCCACACCTGCCAGATGCGATGCACAATCTGCGCACCCACGCCGGCCATTTCCTGATGCAACACCGTTCCCGTCCCCTGTAGAATTCCCGCGCCCACCAGTTCCGGCTCGCTCCAACTGTCGCCCCGATCCCCCGAGCGGGCATAATACAGCCGGCCGGCGCTATCGCTCCTCGCATCGTCGCCGGTATCCGGCGCATCCGACCGCCGCCACAAGACATGCAGACTGTTTTCATCCGTCGTCGCCGGCGTGGGCGCGCCCACCTCCTCCCATCCGGCGGCAATTCCATCAAAGATCTGCTGCGGCGACGACCACGTACTCCCCCCATCCGCTGAGCGGGTCAGATAAATCCCGCGCTCCTCATTGCGCGGCACCGCATAAACCACATACACCACGCCATCGCGCCCGACCGCCAGATCCGGGTAATTGCCCGCCTGCCGCGGAATGGGCAACGCCATCGGCTCACTCCACTCCCCGTTCACCGCCGCCCGCCCGGCATCCACCTGACTGAACCAGATCTGCCCGTTCCCGCTGCTCCACACCGCCTTCAACCGGCCATCCTCGGCCATCGCGAACGCCGGCGAACCGCTTATGCGCTCCCCGCTCAATATCTCCGCCGGATTGGACCAGCCCTCCCCATTCCAATACGAATACGTAACACCGTCGAAGAGTGACTCGTCCGGCGAACCGACATTACTCGCCGGCTCACTCGTCCAGAAGGCGTGCAGCCCACTCGCCGGATCGACCACAAGCTGTGGTGTGAACAGCATACCCTCATCGTCAACTAGATTCGCCGGCTCGCTCCACACCGGCGCCGGTGCGCTCTCCTCGCTGACAAACGCCTCAAGGTTCCGGGATTGAGCGTACACATCACGGCCATTACTCTCCCCGCAATTAGCCGTTACCAGCACATCTCCCACACTGGCCAGCGCCTGCCCGCAATTGTAATTCACCGTCCGTAATATCTCCGGCTCCGTAAAGCCCGACAGCTCCGGCTGGGCCGTCGGCTCGCTCCAGGCCGTCCCGTTCCACACAGTCAACGACGCCCCGGCTTCGCTCCGCAATAACATCATCGGCGCGGATGCCGCCACAAATAGCTGCACATCGGCGGCGCAATCGCCGCCGGCCGCAAACGCCGGCTGCACCGCCTCCCAGTTATCGCCGATATCCCTGGACAACTGGTGGTACTGGGTACACACCGCCGCCGCGTGCCCCGCTTGCCAGGTGAGGTGCACTTCATTACCCAGCGTCGCCACCCGCAGCATGCTCGGCCCTGCCGACGTCAGGCTGTCGCCTTCCAGACGCCGATCAACCACCCGCACATCTTCCCAGCCGGCCCCACCGTTCTCCGAACGGGTCAACAACACCTCTTCTCTGGCCGGATTGTCCCATGCCGCGAACAGCGTCTCGCCCGGGCCGCTGACCAGCTGCAGATTCGACTCCTCGCCGGCCAGCCGCAAATAAGGCGAGCTATACAATTCTTGCGGCTCAGTCCAGGCGCCGCCGGGGAACACATACTGGTGGTAAACGCCGGACACGCTCTCGTCCGCCCTGATGGATAACAACTGCACCCGGCCCAGGTCATCCTCCAGCGCCGCAATCTTCTGCGCGCCGGTCGTCACTGCCACCGGCGTGGCCCAGGCAGACGCTCGCGTCAACTGCGTAATCGGCGCGGAGCTATGCCACAGGGTCACCTCTCCTTCCGCTCCCTCGTTCGGCGCCACCCAGAACGCGTGCATGGAGTCCTGCCCCGGTGTCATCAACGGAAAGCTTTCTCCGAACGGCAGCTCTGCCAACGATATGCTCTCGTCCCATGTCGTGCCGTTTCCCGTGGCATACATGATGCCGGTGAACTCATCCTCCCACAATACGTGGTACCGCCGGCTGGAATCCGCCACCATACGCGGGGCCCCGGCCGAGCCGGATTGTGAAAGATTTGCCGGGTTGGACCAGACGCCCTCACCCTCTTGCGCGATCACGACGCCCCCCAGAACCATCGTCGTGGCCAACAATATGATGCCGATTAACTTACGCAACCGCAATCCAGCTAACCTCCAGCAGAGACCGGCAGACCGGTGTCGCTTCCGGTCCACTTCAGGTGCTGCAGACCCACATCCATTGCCGTCCGGAACGTCGACCTGTCGGAGAGCAACATCTTCAGGTAGGTCAGCATCGGCCCCGGCCGGAA
>CAZIKT010000118.1:0-2545 GCA_964539885.1 uncultured Ardenticatenaceae bacterium
CCGAAACCAGCTGGGTGACCGCGGCCTGGACGACGCTGCAACCCGCGCCGGAGCCGCCCCCGCCGGCATACGGCGCGCCGGTCATTGAAGCCGCCAACCCGCTCTACCCAGATGCATTGGCCAATCCGCAGGACATCTATCAGGGGTTGCAGGCGGTGCGGGTGCGGACGGAGGAGACGCCGTTTGCCGCCGGCTTGCAGCAGACGACCGCCGTGACAGACTCGTTCGGCCTGCTGCAGCTGCGCGCCTATGCCCGGGCGGAAGCGGCCGATGGAGCCGCCCTACGCCTGCGCATCGGGCTGGACCCGGCCGGCGGCACAGACCCGCACGGCGCGAGCGTGGTCTGGTCTGCAATTGGAGGAGTCGGCGATTTTCGCGTGCTGGCTGTTGACGTCCCGGCCGCCGGCCCAACCGCGACTGTTTTTCTGGACTCCGCGCTGAACGCAGCAGATGCCGCCGCTGTTGTCGCCTGGGATGCCGTCACCCTGAGCAATGGAATCCTGCTCAACGGCGACTTCGAAGGCCCATTCATCCCCCAGAGCAACTTCTCAGTGCCGGCCGGGTGGACGGCGTATTACGCCGACGCCGGCGCTGGGCCGCCTCCCCCTCGCGACATCTATCGCGTCTACGCCGCCTGGTCGAGCGACGGCGGCCTGAACTGGTCCGCGCCGGAAGTGGTGGCCGAGAACAAAGACGCGACCGGCGCGGTCACCGGCGCCATCCGGCCGGACGTATATCCCTTTGTCTCCGTCGAAACCGAGCCGCCGGCGGCCGCCTACTTCTACGTCTACGAAGCGGGAAACCCGCCGCCGGGGACAGAGTTCCTGCGCTTCGGCCGGCCGCACTTTGTGCAATGCGCATTGGCTACGACCGACTGCGACCCGCCGGAGGGAGATCGGTTGCTACCGGCCGGCGTGGCCCGGCCCGGATACGGGCTGCTATTGACGTCGGACCCCTTCAACCCGGCGCGCGGCCTGCTGGCCTGGGACGCGCTGCAGACGGATTACGTGAGCCGGGACGTGTATGCCACCTACGTGGTGCTGCGGTGAGGCGGCGAAGAGGAGGGATAGGTAGAGCGATGTCATCCAGATTTCAATCCTCCCTGCACCGGTTCCTGTTGCCGGCATCCCTGGGTTTGTTACATCTACTCCTTGCCGGCGCTGCCGGTGGGGCAGACGGTTTCGCGCTGGTGTCGTTGCCGGTCCTGGATATCAGCCGGCTGGAATATCGACCTGTCGCTGCCTCAGAACTGCTTCCGGCAGAACGGCAGCCGGTAACCCCGGCCGAAATGCCTTACGCAACTCTGGTCAAAGAGGGCCCTGTCTATGCCGCTCCCGGCTCACTTGTCGAATACCGGCTGACCGTCGCCAACTACGAGAGCGTGACGCGCACCGTGGCGCTTACCGACACGTTGCCGGCCGGCCTCGCATTCGTTGCGACCGAGCCGCCGCTGCTTTATGACGCCGATGCGCGCACTATAACCTGGCAGGGGGAGATAGCGCCGGGCGCCCTGGACTACCTCATCACCGAAGCAACAACGCCCCTGCCGTACATCGACCTGGCCGGCTTCGGGGTCGCCAACCTGTGCGACGCC
Source organism: uncultured Ardenticatenaceae bacterium (assembly GCA_964539885.1). Lineage (GTDB taxonomy): Bacteria > Chloroflexota > Anaerolineae > Promineifilales > Promineifilaceae > JACKCB01. The sequence goes on from CAZIKT010000118.1 coordinate 1,595, forward strand.
TTCATCGCCGCCGGCAGGCCCTGCGCGGACGGGACGGTGACCTTCAACCTGGGCGCGAGCGGGTACCGGGCCGTGCTCTACGGTCAGCCACACGGCCGGCTGGAGGTTTCCACGGACGGCTATCTGCTGGGCGAGGGCCAGTTACCGGCGGTATTACCCACCGGCAACCAGCTGCTGCCGGATCCCGAGTCGCCCAACCTGCTCCTGGCGGGGCTGTGGCGGGATGTGGAGATGACAACCGCCGGTCGCTGGCATGCCGCCGTCCTGCGCGGCTTGATAGAAGGCCATGACGTCTTCTATGTCCAATGGCACGACGCGCCGCATGTGCTACACCCAGACCAGACGGCCCGGCATGCCATTGCTCTGGTACTGGAGAGCGACGATGGGGCAGAGACGCCGCTAAGCGCTCCCGCGTTTTACATTTACGACAACATCGCCGACCCGGCCGGTACGGTAGCGGCCGGTTACACCATTGGGATAGAAGACCGGCTCGGCTTGCGCGGCGCGACCCATGCCTATTCCGCGTCCGGCCAGCCGCCCATCGGTACCCCGCCGGCAGCGCACACGACCCTGCACCTACAGCCGGCGCTCTTCAGTGGAGAGAACGACTACCAGCACACCTTCCGCTACACCGCCCTCGTCACTGCCCCGGCTCCGGAGAACGTCATCAACACCGTGCACGCCGTCACGGATTCCCCGGACCCCACCCTGCAGGAGCTGTGGGCCACCCACTACCTCCTCGTCCGGCGACTGAGCTACCTGCCACTCCTGCACATGGAGGAGCAGCCGTGAGGCTCCCGTTAAGGCTCCCACGACGGCTCCCTCGATGGCTGCTCCTCCTGCCTGGGGCGATTGTCCTGAGTTGCGGCGTGGTCGGCCTGACCGAGCAGGCGGCGGGGCTGGACGGCGTCGCCTACTGGACCGCCCAGACGGAGACGCCGCGCCCGACCG
>CAZIKT010000119.1:0-2518 GCA_964539885.1 uncultured Ardenticatenaceae bacterium
GTGGCGCTCATACCCACGCCTCCCGGCCCGCCATGCAACAGGCAGTAATACGGGAACGTGCCCGGCGTGCTAAACGTCACCCGCGCCTCACCACCGCCGTCTAACAGGCCGGTATCAAAGCTGCCGTCATCGGCGGTAGCCGAGTGCTGCACCGTGTCCAGGTTGCGCCAGACGACTGTCGAGCCCACCGGGATGGTCAGGGTCGCCTCGCTGAAGGCGAAGTTGGCCATATCAATGACGAACTCCTGACCGGCCGGCTCCTCCGGCGGCGGCGCGGCTGCTCCTTCCTCGACCACTACTATGCGGGCGCTCATGCCGGTTCCGCCCGGCCCGCCATGCAGCAGGCAGTAATAGGCGAACTCGCCCGGCGTGTCGAAAGTCACGCTGGCCTGCGCGCCACCGTCAAACAGGCCGGTGTCGAAGCTGCCGTCATCGGCCGTGGCGGAGTGCTGCACGGTGTCCAAGTTGCGCCAGGTAACGGTCGTGCCCACCGGGATGGTCAGCGTCGCCTCGCTAAAGGCGAAGTTGGTCATATCAATGAACACCTCACCCGGCGCGGCCGGCGGCTCTGCGGCGGGTTCCTCGGTCGCCGCCGGCTGCTCGGTGGTCGGCGTCTGGGCGACGGTCGCATACAGCTCCAGGCCGCCCATGTACAATCCGTGCTCGTAGGCGGTATCAATGGCTCCTTCGCCTTCTACCGGCGCGGCCGCCCCGTCGCCGTCCGCATCCCGGCCGGCGGTCATATCAGTGGTCAATTGCACCGCCGCCTCCCCGAACGGTTGCGCTTCCTCGATGGTGTCCGCGCTGATCACGTGCAACGCTTCGTCAATGGCCTCATCCAGCCAGGTCAGGGCGTTGGCGGAGGCGATGCGCACATGCTCGGCGTGCAGGCGGATCTCGTCGGTGGCGCCCTCAGCCTCGGAGGCGAGCAGGGCATGTTCTTGCGCCCCTAGCAAATAAGCGCGCACGCCGAAGCCGTCGCCGGGGTTTTGGGCCACGTCATCGCCGGTGTAATCGCCGTAGAACTCGCCGGCCTCGCCGTCCAGGATGTTGATCACATGCTCAGCGTGCTGCTTGGCCCCGTCCAGGTCATTGGCCGTCAGCGCCTCCAGTGACAGGCCGGCATGTTGCGCCGCCAGCGCCGCCTGCGCCTCAGCCCCAATCAGGAATCCCTGCCCATCCGGGTTGGCGGGAAACTCGAAGACGACGTGGCGAATGTGGATCAGCGTATCAGCGGCGACCAGCGCGTTGAAGGCCGCCTCGCCGGGGGCGCTGCTGGTCTCGCCGTCCGGCTGCACGGTCACTTGCGCGAAGCTGTACCGGCCGATGAGGTTTTCCTCGGTCTCGCCGCTCTGGTTGACCACGCCGTCCACGATCTCCACCGGCCCCAGATTCAACGGCGCGCCGTCGTCGGCGAAGAGCCACAGCTCATAATGATTGCCGCCGGGCGGGGGCGGGACGTCAATCATCTGTAACTGATAGCCGCCGCTGCGGGTGGTTTCGGTATCGTGATAGCGCAGGATGCCCACGCGCGGCAGGGCCGGGGTGGGGGCCGCTTCTTCGGTGTGCTCCATCGTGGCCGGCGGGGCTTCAGTGGGCGCCGCTTCGGTGGGGGCGGGAGCCGGCGGTTCGGTAGGGGCCGGGGCGGCGGTCGGGCTTTCGGCGGTGGGGGCGGTTGTCGGCGCTTCGTCCGCCGCCTCCCCGCCGCAGGCCGCCAGCAGCGTAATCAGGATGATGAGCAATACGAATCTGGCGAGTCTCTTCTTCATCGGATTTCACCTCAATGATGATGCAAAGGTAGTCGGTCAGTTCAGCAGGGTCAACCTACAAGCGAACGGTTACTCTCCGGCTAGGTTGGCCACAATCTTGGCGATGCGCCGCTGCCGGGTGTCGGCGGCCCTGGCCGATGTCACCTGGCGCACATGTTCTTTGCGCATGGTATAAGACAGGGCGTTGAAGGCGGCCGTGACGCCCCCCGCTTCGAGCGCCGCCGCCAAATCATCCGGCACCTCGACGGTGCGCGGTTCTGTGTCCAGCTCCAGGGTCACTTCCAGCTCGTCGCCGGCCTTGACGCCCGCCGCCGCCCGGTGTTCCTGGCTCAAGGGTAGCATGAACACATCCCCATAAGCGGCCACCGTGCTGCGGTAGGTGTATCCATTCAGGCTGACTTTGACTTTGGGGCGTTTGCCGCTGCTCAGGGCAGCTACCGCCTCAGCCGGCACAGGCAGTCCGGTGGCGTTCATGCCTTCTTCTTGAGTGACGGTTGTTGTGAATGTTGTTTTCATTGTCTGGCGCTACCTCGAGGCTGGACTGGACAAGGCCGCAATACTGGTCCATTCTCACACTACTCGACGATGATCACCCCGGCCATGCCCAACCCGCCGGCCGCGCCGTGCAGCAGGCAGTAGTACGGGTATGTGCCCGGCGTATCGAAGGTGATGGTCGCTTCGCCGCCTGCCGACAACAGGCCGGTGTCAAAGGAGCCGTCGTCGGCGGTGGCGGAGTGCTGCATCTGGCC
>CAZIKT010000120.1:0-2500 GCA_964539885.1 uncultured Ardenticatenaceae bacterium
ACTTTACGAACTGCGCGCTCAGGCTCAGGCCGCGAGACAGGCTGCCGGTCAGCCGCCTGTAGAGCCCGCATGGTCTGCTGACGCTGCTGCACCCTGGGAAAACGCTCCTGCTCAGCCGGACGATGTGCGGACGTTGGCGGAGAAGATCTCCGCACTGCCGGAACACCTGGGGTGGGGGAGCGCGGCGCTCACCACCGTCATCCGCAGGCAACAGCGGCTGAGGCGGCAACAAACCACGGACGACACGGGGGCAGAAGACCTGGCTGACGCCGTATCTGCCGCTGTCGACTCAGTTGCGGCACCAGAGGACAGTAGCCGTGCCGTTGACGTAGCGCTGGACGAACTCGCAGAGGGTGCCGCTGACCATACTGATGAATCCGTTGGCGAAGTCGACGATGCCGGCGACTCGTGCAGCAGCGGCCGGCGAGAGCAGGTCAAGCTCTATCCCGACATCGGCCTTGGCATGTTGCGGAACGAGCAGACAGCTGCCGGCAGGCTCTGGCTGTTGTTGCGCCATCTGGATGGGGTAGGCCAGGGTGTGCTTCGCATAGACATTACACAACAAACCCTAACCACACCCACCTCAATATATTACCTCTGCAGCAAGCGCCAGCTGCGCAACCTGTTACAGGCCGGCGAAGGCGTCTTCTGGACGCGGGACAACAACCGCATCTGGCTCCGTTCGGCGGCGCGGGTGGCGCACGCACTGGGGGTGGAGCGGCTCACCGGCCGGCCGGTCGCGCTGCCGCTGTCGGCGTTGCTGAACGGCATCGGCGCTTTCCGCGCCCACCTGTATACCGCCTTCCATAGCAGCCGGACGAAAGAGGCGGCTCACGGCTCGCAGGCCATGCCCATCTCACGCGCTGCGCTGGCTGAGCTCAGTGGGGTGGGGGGATCCAGCCAGCGCGCCTACGAGGCCCGCGCCGGTGTGGAAGTACAGACCAATTACGCGGTTGGCGAAGCAGCCACCAAGGAGGCAACGGAGAACCGCGCCTGGCGACACGGCCGGGCCTTGTTTGAACTAAAAGACCATCGCGGCCGGCAGGGCGGGAAGGGGCAGACATACCTGGCCTGGCAATTGCCCAACAGCTACATCGGCGCCCACGCTCAGCAACCCAAGGGGCGGCAGAAGCGGATCAATCGCAAGCTCAGAGACCTGGTGATTAAAGGGACGCCGGGGAACGGTGAGGGCGCGGTTGAGCCGCGGGCGGTTGACGCGGCAACTGCCGCAGCGACTGCCGCGTCGACTTCCGGGCCGAAGCCTGGGAAGCGCTATTACCCCAACGGCAAGCTGGCGGCAAAGGCGTCGGGGCGAGGCGTTGACCGCCAACGTTACTGGCGGGAACCGCGTTCGCGCGCCGGCCGGCAAGCAATATGGCAGCAGGTAGAATGCGCCGGCGGTAGAGCGTAGTGGAAGAGATGCGCAGGAGCGGCAAAAACCTGGACCCGTTAACAGGGATAACGTCTTTTTGTTCTTCCGTTAATGACTATGCGAAGGAAGCTTGGCAGAATGATAATACAAATGATTTCGATTGTCTTGGCAGAGGACGATCTATTGCTGTTGTCCGGCCAATCCCCGCAAGTCGGCGTTGGCTGGATGGTGGACAAAGCCCCAAAACACATCTTGCGGCCGGTTGGGTTCTTCCAGCGTTCGCCGGACCATATAGACTGTCCGCTGAAGCTCCAATCCGACCACCGGCACCGCGACAACTTCACGCAACTTCAAGGCCCATTCAGCGGCCAGCGTGGAAACAAAGGAGATGCCAAACCCTGCTTCTACCGTGCGCACAATCGCTTCAGCGTTACCCAATTCGAGGTGGACGCTCAGATCATCCAGTGATATGTCGTGCTTGGCTAATTCAGTCAGCATCACCCGGCGCGTCCCCGAGGTCGACTCGCGAAGGATTATTCGTTCATCCAACAAGTCTGCCGGTTCGACAGAGCGCCTTCTGGCCCAAGGGTGGCCGGCCGGGACGATCAGGGTGATGATGTCACTGAAGAACTCCTGGCACTCAAGCCCGTTGCCGCAGATATCGTAGCTGCTGACAACGGCCAGGTTCGCGTCGCCTTCCAGCAATCGCGGGACAACGTGTTGAGGAGTACAGGATAAGATAGTGACCTGGATGCCTGGAAAGCGCTGGCAAAACGGGCCGCCAATTGTGGAAGAATATATTTGCCGGCCGTCGTGCTGCAGGCGATTCGAAGATGCCCAACAACGTTCTGCTGCAGTGAGACCATCATCTCCTGCACCTCGCCCACCTGATGGACCAGCTTATGGGCATAGGGAAGAAGCAGCCGGCCGGCTTCCGTCAGCTTGAGCGCATGACCCGTGCGGTCGAACAATTCCACGCCAAGCGCCTTCTCGAGGGCCTTCATATGATGGCTGACAGTTGGCTGGGTCAGGTGCATCTTGATGGCGGCTTCAGTGAAGTTTAAGCTCTCGGCCGCATAGATGAAGGCCTTCAGTCTGGTAACGTCAATCATCCACGATTTCTCCGCA